>NZ_JBSKGP010000002.1:0-574243 GCF_054075165.1 Flavobacterium erigeronis
AAAATCTAAAATCTAAAATCTAAAATCTAAAATCTAAAATCTAAAATCTAAAATCTACCCCGATAGCTATCGGGACTAAAATCATTTAGCTCCGCCATTAAACTCATTAATGATATTTACGGCTTCGTTCAGGTACGGATTTGTTTTCAGATTATTCATTTGATCCTGATTAATCGTTTTTTCGTTTGGATAAGCGCCTAGAAGAAACTGATTCACACTCGAATTATAAACATCCAACGGATTATTTTCGTCATTAAAAGTATTGATTTCTGTCCAAAGCGTATTTAGTGTTTTTTTCTGCTTAAAAACCGAGTCTAAGGTCATCGGGATTTCAGCCTTCGGACTATTTATAATCTGATCTATTTTAAGATTGATTTTTTTAATATTGTTAAAAAAATAATTGTCAGCCAGTCTAGCAGAACTATTTGCTGCAATCTTGTCGATCAAATTTCGCTTAACATACGTCTTGTATTTTAAGAAAGGTTCGATACTATCATTTTTGATCGCCGTCGGAAAATCACTTTCTTTTTGATAAACATCTTCGTAGAATTCTGGAAGCACAACATCTGGTTTTACCCCAATATATTGATGGCTTTTGCCCGTAATTCTATAAAATTTATTGATGGTAATTTTTAAGTAATCCGTATTTTTTTCTTCGTCAAGCGGAAGAATAGTCTGCATTGTCGCCTTTCCGAGAGTATTGCTTCCTAACAAAAGGGCACGATTGTAATCTTGCATAATAGAAGAGAAAAACTCACTTGCCGAAGCCGTATTGCTATTGACCAAAACGACAATTGGGCCTCTGTAAATAACACCTTTAAAAGGATCATTTATAACCGATTTTTCTTTTTTGCTATCAATTACAATAGAAAGCGGCCCATAATCTACAAACATTCCCGCCAATTTGATAGCTTCTTCCATAGAACCGCCGCCATTGTCAATAAGATCTATAACAAGCCCTTTTATACTATCTCTCTGTAGTTTTATAACTTCTCGTGCAACATCATCTGCACAGCCTTTTCTGCTGTTGCCGTCAAGATCTGCATAGAAACTCGGAATCTTAACGTATCCAATTTTGCTGTCTTTGCCAATAATGAAACTAAAAACAGAATTCTCTTCGTCTTTCATCATTTGTTTTTCAATGTAAACATCAAAACTTTTGCCCGAATTACGTTTTAAAGTAAGCGTAATGTGCTTATTGTTTTCAGATAAAATCATGGTCGATATAGATTCTAACGAAGCACAAGAAACCTGAAGCGTCTCTTTCTGATTGGAAATCGAAATAATCTGATCGCCTTTTTTTACTTGTCCGGTCTGGTAAGCAGGCCCGTTTGGATCTACCTCATCAATAATGATTTCGTTTTTCTCATTTAAGTTAACCGTCATTCCAAGCGACAAATGTTCTTTTGATAAAGAAGCCACAAAACTTGTTTTAGAATCATCACTAAAATAAGCCGTATGCGGGTCAAAATAGGTGCAGAAGAAATTATAAACTTTCTCTTCCAGTTTGGTGTTAGAATCAATTAGCGTAGTAAAACGGCAGATTTCATTCGAAAGGATTTGATTTTTAGAAACTTGTTCAATCGATTTGAAATTGGTTTTTAGAGAATCTAAATTATCACTCATTTCAGCAATATCATCCAAAATCTGATAACGCAGTTTCTTTGTCCAAACCTTTTCCAAATCTTCTTTCTTTAAATAAAAAGCAAAAGATTTTTTATAAAAGCGAATGGTATCTTTTTTAGCATAATCAATCGGAAGCGTCTGAATCTTTTCTAAAACCTTTTTAGTGCGTAAAAGACCATTTACATATTGCGCTTTAATATCGGTAAGAAAACTGCAGTCTTTTTTCAAGATTAGATCATCGAGATTGTAACGGTATTTCTGAGCCAGTTCGTCATATTCGCTCTTAAAAAGGATATTGCGAGAAGGATCCAATTCGTTAATGAGATTATCAAAAACGAACACAGATAAGCTGTCATCAACCGGTTTCGGCCTTAAATGTTCAGCTTGAATAAGCGCATTTATTTTGTTTAGTATTTCACAAGTTTCTGCGCTGTTCTGACCAAAAGATAGAGTTGATGTCAGCAAAAAAAGGAGTAGTGAAATCTTTTTCATAAATGGAAATTCATGGTTTATGATTAAAGTTACACTAATTTTTTTACAAAAAACAGTAATTCATTCAAATATCGACGACGGAAAGGTTTTTTTCCACAAAATGCATTTTCAGGTGTATCATCAGAAGAATCCGTTTTTTTTCGCCACGAATTCACGAATTATTTTTTTCTATTGATTGGAGGATTACTGTTTTTCTATTTGCCACAAATTACACGCATTTTTGCTTAGCTATGATTTCAATTGATTAATCGCTTAAATAATCATAATTAGTAGTAGAAATTAGTGAAATTCTTAGCATGCACAGACGAAACAAAGTAGAATTTAAATTCGTGAATTCGTGGCAAAAAAAAAATGCGTCACAACTTTCGCTGCAACGCATCTCAATTATAATCTAAAAAGAATTATTTCTTATAAAAAGGCAGTTTTACCACTTTAGCAGCAACATCATTTTTTCTAATTCTAATAAAAATATCACTGTCTATAGCACTGTTTGCAACAGTAACATAACCTAAACCAATACCTTTATTCATAGAAGGTGACATAGTTCCAGAAGTTACAATTCCGATCACATTTCCATCAGCGTCAACGATTTCATAATCGTGTCTTGGCACCGCGCGCTCCTGCATTTCAAAAGCAACAAGTTTTCTTGCAACACCAGCTTCTTTCTGCTTTTTAAGCGCTTCAGAATTTGTGAAATCTTTAGTAAATTTCGTAATCCATCCTAAACCAGCTTCAAGCGGAGAAGTAGTATCGTTAATATCATTTCCGTACAGGCAGAATCCCATTTCTAGACGTAAAGTATCACGTGCTGCAAGACCAATCGGCTTGATTCCAAAAGACGCTCCAGCTTCAAAAACTTTATTCCAGATTTGTTCTACTTCATTGTTTTTACAGTAAATTTCAAATCCGCCAGAACCAGTATAACCAGTAGCAGAAATAATTACATGATCGATTCCGGCGAAATCACCCACTTCAAAATGGTAATAAGTAATAGCAGACAAATCAACAGAAGTCAAAGACTGCATAGCCTCAACAGCTTTTGGTCCCTGAATTGCCAAAAGAGAGTAATCATCAGAAATATTCTTCATTTCAACACCCAAATCATTGTGAGATGAAATCCAGTTCCAGTCTTTTTCAATATTAGAAGCATTTACAACCAGTAAATACTGCTCTTCTTTCATTTTATAAATAATCAAATCGTCAACAATTCCGCCTTCGTTGTTTGGAAGACAAGAATATTGCGCTCTTCCAACAGTCAAAGTAGAAGCATCATTTGAAGTCACTTTCTGAATCAAAGCCAAAGCATTTGGACCCGTCAACAAAAATTCACCCATATGCGAAACGTCAAAAACTCCCACGCTGTTACGAACTGTTTCGTGTTCAGCATTAACCCCTTCATAAGTAATAGGCATATTATAACCCGCAAAAGGAAGCATTTTAGCCCCTAAACCTTCATGTATGTGCGTAAGCGCAGTATTTTTCATTGTGTTGTTTTATAAAATTGTTTTGCAAATCTATTCAAAAAATATCGAATTAGAATGCCTTAAATTATAAATTTCGCAATAATTAGGAGCTATTCCAGCTTTTCGTTACAAGTCCTCATAAAAAAAGCAAAGTTTCTAATGTTCAAAAAAGAGCTTCCTTTGGTCGCTTTTTTAGAACAAGAAACTTTTGCTTTTTTTACTCCGGGCTTTTCACTTCAATCTGGGCTAGAGTACACGGTTTCAAAAAGAAGAATTAGTATTTCAATTTTTTATGTAACTTTAGGAAGCTTAATTTGAAATTAACACGTGGCTGACATCAGCTATAGAAAATCAGTTTTTATCTGCGTCTTTATGAAGTAAATCCGTTTAATCAGCGTATAATTAAGACAAAGTTAAGTTCAAAAGCTATGTGCATTCAAACAAAGTGAAACGCCTTTTCAACACAAAGAGGAGCTATGTTTCTATGTGTTTAAAAATGTACGTTTAGAAAATAAAAAATACAAATGAAAGAACCGTATTTAATCGATAAAGAAGAAATTCTAAGACTCTATAAACCTATAGATTCCAAAGCACACAAAGGAACACAAGGTCATGCCGTGATTATTGCGGGAAGTTACGGTAAAATAGGAGCAGCAGTCCTAGCCTCAAAATCCTGTCTAAAAACAGGTTGCGGACTCGTAACGACTTTCATCCCAAAATGCGGTTATCAAATTCTTCAAATCTCCATTCCCGAAGTCATGACCGTAACCGATGAAAATACCAATTTCATCACCAATATTCATCTGCCGTTAATTCCGCAAGCCATCGGAATTGGTCCTGGTCTAGGAAAAGAACTCGGAACACAAAAAGCTTTATTTGAGTTTTTAAGAATAAACAAAGCCCCTTTAGTTTTAGATGCCGATGCTTTAAACATTATTTCAGAAAATATTTCCTGGTTAGAACTAGTTCCAGAAGACAGCATTCTCACTCCGCATCCAAAAGAATTAGAACGCCTAATCGGAAAATGGAATTCAGAATCAGAGAAATTTCAGAAAACAATCGCATTTTCAGAAAAATACAAAGTCATTGTCGTCATGAAAGGCGCCCCGACCTACATTATAAACCGAACATCAGTTTACCAAAACACAAGTGGAAACGCAGCCCTCGCCACAGCAGGAAGCGGAGACGTCTTAACCGGAATCCTAACAAGTCTTTTAGCTCAAGGCTACGAACCCAAATATGCTTCAAAAATGGGTGTTTTCCTCCACGGCTTAACAGCAGATTTAGCTTTGCCAAAATTTGGGTATGAGTCTTTTACAGCTTCGACAATTATTAAGTATTTAGGAAAAGCTTTTTTAGAATTAGAGAATTAGAGAATGTGTCAATTAGGAAATGTGCCAATTTGATAATTAGATAATTTTGCAGTTCGTATTGTCCTCCTGAGCGGAGTCGAAGGACACGCCAGAAAGTCCACAATCAAAATCGCCAATCTTTGCAGAGCTACTTACGCGTCCTTCGACTCCGCTCATGAAGACAAAAAATGAGCATAAATCAGCTAAATCTGTAAAATCTGCGAGAGCATAAATAAGATAAAGAATCAGCAATATCTGCTTAAATCAGTTTAATCCCGATAGCTATCGGGAGCGTGAAACAAAAACTTTGCGCCTTCGCGCCTTTGCGAGATTTATTTAGTTCGGCTTAAATTTTCTTAAATAACTTATATGGTTTAAAATTTTCACTCCTAGCATAAAACAAAAACTTTGCGTCTCTGCGACTTTGCGAGATTAATAATAGCGTGCTTTGCGTAAACCTTAGCGACCATTGCGGTTAAATTCATTAAGTTTGTAAAGTCAAAGATTAGAAACTTAGCAACTCATTACCTTAGCATCTTTGAATCTTTTAAAAAATGAAAAACAACTTCGATCTAAGAACAGTAAACGTCATGCGTTATATAACGCCACTGCGTGAAGGCGGATCTTTGCCAGCCTTAGCAGAAGCCGATGACGACTTTAAATACGTATTAAAATTCAGAGGAGCCGGTCACGGCGTAAAAGCCTTAATAGCCGAGTTAGTAGGTGGACAAATCGCAAAAGCCTTAAAACTACAACTGCCAGAATTAGTTTTCGCCAATCTAGACGAAGCTTTCGGAAGAACAGAAGCCGACGAAGAAATTCAAGATTTACTGCAAGGAAGTCAGGGATTAAACTTAGCGCTTCACTTTTTATCTGGAGCAATCACTTTTGATCCAGCGGTAACCACTGTCGATGCCAAATTAGCTTCACAAATCGTTTGGTTAGACGCTTACATCACCAACGTTGACAGAACATTCAAAAACACCAATATGCTGATCTGGCATAAAGAATTATGGCTGATCGATCACGGAGCGTGTTTGTATTTTCACCATTCTTGGAACAATTGGGAACAGCATGCTAAAAGCCCGTTTGCATTGATAAAAGATCACGTTTTATTACCTCAAGCTTCACTTTTAAAAGAAGTCGATGCGGAGTTTAAAGCGATTTTAACTCCAGAAATTTTAGAAGAAATTGTAAATACAATTCCGCTAGACTGGTTGCAATGGGAAGATGCTGATGAAACGCCAGAAGGACTGCGAAATGTATATCTGCAGTTTTTAAAAACCAGATTAGCCAATTCAGAAATTTTTGTAAATCAAGCTCAAAATGCAAGATAATCACTTATACGAATATGCTGTGATTCGTGTTGTGCCAAGGGTAGAGCGCGAAGAATTCCTGAATATCGGAATCATTTTGTTTTGCAAAAGAGCCAAGTTTATAAAAGTCCTTTTTCATTTAAATAAAGAAAGAATACAAGCTCTTTCTGCCGATTTTGACATCGAACAGTTGGAATGCAATTTAACGTCACTTCAAAAAATCGCCAACGGAGCCAAAGACGGTGGTCCAATTGCCGAATTTGAAATCCCAGAACGTTTTAGATGGTTAACCGCGATTAGAAGTTCGGCCATTCAAACCTCAAGACCACACCCAGGTTTGTGTCAGGATCTAGAGAAAACGATTCAGCGTTTATTTGAAGAACTTGTTCTGTGATTTTTTTTTAAACCATATAAGGTATATAAGCTAATTTAAGATTGGCTTTAAAAAAAATCTCGCAAAGGCGCGAAGACGCAAAGAACATAAAACTTTGCGACTCTGCGCTTTTGCGAGATTAAAAAAACTTAGTGTCTTCGCATCTTCGCGGCAAATCTTTTAATTGACGGTCTTAATAATAAAAAGAACTTTGCGACTCTGCGCCTTTGCGAGATTAAAAAAAAACTTAGTGTCTTCGCGTCTTCGTGGCAAATCTTTTAATTGGTGCTCTTAGTAATAAAAAAGAATTTTGCGACTCTGCGCCTTTACGAGATTAAAAAAACTTAGTGCCTTCGTGTCTTCGTGGCAAAAAAAAACAAAACCACGAATCACATTACGCAATCCGTGGTTTCAAAACTAAACTAACTCATATATTTTTAAAAAGAGCCGCAAACATTACCACCTAAAGTAGGTCCGGCATTAGCAGAAACATCAGCTTTAACAGCACTTGCACTCAATTTTACTATAGAATAAGGCGGAGTAAAAGCAGTTCCGCTTCCAACTTTCGTTCCAGTAACATTTGTAAATACATTGTCGCTGGTAACCGTTACTGCAGTGTAACCTGTCATTAAATCAATTGGATTTTTCACACCTTCAAAAGCATTGCTTTCTACACGAATATCAGCTTCAACACCAGCAGCAATACACTTATTGCTTACCGTACTGTTAAAGAAACTGTTTACGATATGCACTTTTCCGAAACGAACTCTAGGCATTCTTTCTTTACACCCTGGAGCCCACCAGCATCTTGCAAAAGTGATTCTCAATTTACCGCGATCGGCTGTTGCGCCGTCGCTTGAACCAATTAAGTTAGAATATCTATGATCGTCAGATCCGCCAGACCCGCCAGCTTTTGGAGGTTTTAAATAATGGAATTTAGAATACGTAACCGAGATATAATCTGATTTGTTTTTAATGTCAAAGTTCCCGTCAACACCATCTCTAAATTCGCAATGATCTACCCAAACATTTTGGCAGTCGTCCAAAATAGCGTTATCCCAACCATCAGTATCATAAGCGCCTGGTCCTTCAAAAATCAGGTTACGGATAATAATGTTTTTACATCTTTTAATGTTGATAATTCCAGAACCATCTTTTGTCTGATTGGTTGAAACCAATTTTGCACCGCTTGTACCATAAATAGTTTTTCCTGTTTGATCCTGAAATGACAATCTTGTCGTAATCGTAATCGTTCCAGAAACTTTAATCACTTTTACAGCAGCGTTTTCAATAGCCGATTTCAGCTGTGCGTAAGTCGTAACCGTAGTTTCGGCAGAAGAACCGCCGCCCGTTGTGCCTCCGTTTTGCGAAGCCCATCCTGGCACTTCAGCGCAGTTTCCGATTTTAGCCGTTGGGTTAGTTGCAGTTGCCTCAATGGTTTCATTTGAGTTTTCGATACTTGCTTCTGGAGTCGAAGCAATTTCTTCAGAGTTACATGCCGTAAATCCGAAAATCAATGCTACAGCGAACATTGAAAGTGTTGATTTTAAGTTCATAATAAGTTTGGTTATTTATAAAAGTTTAACAACGCAAAACTCAATATTATTTGTAGGAAAAAAGTTGAACAAGTTCAATCTTTTGTAAAAAAATCTACGAAATGTGTTTTTTTAACACTTCTAAAATTACAAAAATGCATTTTATGTGTACTTTTACGTAATCGATTACATTTTTTAATCCCCTAATTAATAATGTGTTGAAAAAACAAATTTAGACCTCATAAAAAACCACAAAAACCACAAGAATGTACAACCTACTAAGAACAAACATTGAGCGAAAAATTCCGCTCACAGATGAAGAATGGAACATCATTGTTTCAAAAGCAGAACTCATTAAACTCAAAAAGAATCAATTCCTGCAAATCCAAAATTCCAATAGCAGTTACGAAGGATTTATTTTGAAAGGCTCATTCAAGACCTATATTTTAAACGAAAACGGAACTGAAACCGTAATTTTCTTTTCTTTCGAAAATGAATGGATTTGCGATCTCGAAAGCTTTTACCATCAAAAACCAACCACTTACAACATCAAAGCCATTGAAGACAGCGAAATAGTGGTAATCAGTAAAATGCAAAAAGCGTATTTATTTGCTGTAATTCCGAAACTCATTAAGTTTCATGTGTTAATGATCGAACGCGCCAATGTTGCCATTCAGCAAAGACTTTTAGACGTTCTGCAAAAAACCTCAAAACAGCGCTATCTCGATTTTAAAGAGCGTTATCCGCAAAAGGTAAGTTCGATAAACAATAAGAATTTGTCATCGTATCTGGGCGTTTCGCATGAGTTTTTGTCGAAGATTAAAAGAAGGTGCTGAGGTCTAAGATTCTAAGGTGCTGAGATGCTAAGTTTTTGTTTCACGCAGATCTATACTCATTTTTTTGTCATCCCGAGGAACGAGGGATCTCCACAAGTAGCTCTACAAAGATTGGCGAAATACTGTGCGGAGTTGCTTGTGGAGATCCCTCGTTCCTCGGGATGACAAACTATACGCATAGAAAATTATCTAATTGATAATTTTTCTAATTATCTAATTCAAGAAATTCTTCTCCAAATAAATAAACTCCAAAGGTTCTTCTGAAACCGTAACATGAATTCCACTTTCAGGAAAAGCTTCTCTTTCGCCCGTATCCACATAACCGCGGCGTTTGTACCAATCGATAAGTTCTGTACGAACCGAAATCACCGTCATAATAATACTCGATAAACCCAAAGATTTAGCGTGATTTTCGGCTTCGATTAGCATTTTTTTGCCAATTCCGCTGTTTTGAAGTTCCGGAGAAACCGTCAGCATTCCTAAATACAATTGATGCTCTTTCTCCACCAATAAAACCGAACCGATAATGGTATCGTTTTCCGTAAACTTTAAGATTGTATTTTTCGGATCAAGAAAAATTTCGGTCATTTCGGGTTCGTCTGTTCTTTTTCCTTCTAATAAATGCGCTTCGGTTGTCCAGCCTTTTTTAGACGTTTCGCCTCTGTACGCCGAGTTTATTAAAGTTACCAATGCCGGAATGTCTTCGAGTAATGCTTTTGTAATCATGTTTATTTTAAATGCTTAATTTTTTAATTTTCTGAATAATCTCTTCAGAATTACCAGCCGATTCAACATATATTTCGTCAAATTCAAGTAAATCAGTTACACCGATTCCGCCGACAGGATAGAGTTCTGTACTGTCAGAAAGTATAATTTTGAAATTGAAGTTATTCCTATTTGCAATTCCGTGTTTATTGCAACATTTTTGAATTTCAATTTGATGTTTATAATAGCTTTCATATGGAATAAAATTACCTCCAATTACTCCCATAGTTTCATCAATAACTGCGAAATTTGATTCGCCTATTTTTTCATCATTTATTAAAAGAAATCCTTTCATGAGTTTTTTTTGAATTGCCTCCAGCTTTAGCTGGACGGACAAAATTAGAATATTATGAAATGGCTTTAGCCAAATTTGAGCAGTTTTTTGGATAAAGCTGAAATCTTATAAAATCAACATTTTTTCACAGAACTATGCGTTTTATTTTAAGTGAAACGACTTTTTTTACGCGTAACTAAAGCTATGTTTCTATGTGTTTAAAAATTACAATCAAAGGGCTAAATGTAAGTAAATATTTAAATAAATTTGTAATCATTTAGAAAATTAAATGCTATGGCAAGAATACATTTATTCGAGTTTGAAGACCAACAATGGCTTCCAGAATTCATTAGAAATTACATGACCGACTTTTTGCAGTTTCTTTCTAATAAAACTGCGATGTACAGAGGCATTGTTCCCGTAATTGAAAAAGCTTTAAAAGAAAGCCAGACCAATCAGATTATCGATTTGGCTTCGGGCGGGGGCGGCGGACTGATTTGGCTCAACAACGAATTGCGAAAAAACAATCCCGATTTAAAAATTCTGCTCACGGATTATTATCCAAACATTCCTGCTTTTGAACACACGCAAAAACAAGCCGATAATTTCGATTTTATAAGAACTTCTGTAGACGCCAAAAACGTTCCCGAAAACCTCAGCGGACTCCGAACGCAATTTTTATCGCTACATCATTTTAAACCCAAAGACGCACAGCAAATTCTGCAAAATGCGATTGACAGCAACAGTTCGATTGCGATTTTTGAAGGGCAGGAGAGAACTGCTGTGAGTATTCTGGCTATGATTTTCTCACCGATAAGTGTTTTGCTTACTACGCCTTTTATCAGGCCTTTTCATATTGGAAGAATCATTTTTACCTACCTGATTCCAATTGTGCCGATTTTGATTTTGTGGGATGGTGTTGTTTCTTCTCTCAGAACCTATTCTGTTGATGAAATGAATGTTTTGGTTTCTAATTTAAAGAATAAAGAAAGCTTTAATTGGGAGATAGGAAAAGCAAAATCGGGTCCTACTAAGATTTTGTATTTGATTGGGACGAAGAAAATCGCTTAAATAGAACGCAGATTTAAACGGATTTTTTCACTAACAAATCTGTTCCATCTGTATTTAAACTTATATTTTTTTGAATTGTAAAAAGTATCTTGTAAAAAAATCCTGTTTTTTACCGAAATCTATTTTCTTTTTAGAATTTTAAATATCTTTGAAGTATGAGTACAGCAACAAAACCAAAACATATCGGCAGAAATATAAGCCGTATCAGAGAGCTTAAAGATATGAAGCAGGAAGCACTGGCGCAGGCTTTGGGATTAAGCCAGCAGGCTGTTTCGAATATTGAAAATAGCGAAACTGTAGATGAAGAAAGACTTTCCGAGATTGCAAAAGCACTTGGCGTTTCTGTTGAAGCCATTAAAAACTTTTCGGAAGAAGCGGTTTTTAATATTATTGGAAATACTATTCAAGACCACGGTGCTATTCCTATTATTGCAAGAGGTGATTACAATTGTACTTTTAATCCTTTAGATAAAGTGGTTGAACTTTACGAACGTTTGGTGCAAGCTGAAAAAGATAAAGTGGAGTATTTGGAGAAATTATTGAACGGGAAATAATCGTTTTAAGAATATTAAATTGAAAAAGAGACCTTTGTAGAGGTCTCTTTTCTGTTTTTATGTTCGCTAGCGCGAGCGTCTCGCTCGTGCCCGTTTCAGTATTCACGTTTGCCGATCTTTGCGTTCACGAGCGGGACGCTCGCGCTAGCGGGGGTCTATTCCCAACCAGTAAAAAAGTTTTTTCCTTTATCAGTTAATTTATACTTGTATGGTTTGCCTTCTTCTTTTTCCCTTTTAACTAATTCGTGCTTTTCAGCAAGTTTTTTTGCTCTCCAACCGATTAGCTGTCCTGAATAATCAACTTCTAACGCTATTTCTTTTGCATATAATTCTTCTTCGGAATGTTGTAGTTCTTGTAGAATTTTAACCTCAGGAAGTGGAAGCATTTTAGAAGAGTCAATTTTACTAATCAAATTAATTACATCTTGTGCTAATGTTTCAATAATTACGCTATTATGACAAGAGTTACATTTAAAGTTATTAAATTCTAGAAATTTTAAATCTTGGATATCAAATTGTTTTTGACAATCAATATTTGAACAAACTATCCTTTTCGCATTTGATAAAAATTCGGTTATTAATTTGTTGTAATTAAAAGGTCTTTCAATAAAGTATTTTCTATATTTTGCACCTTTTGGTTTTCCCCAAAATATATTTTCTTTTTTACATAGGCCGTAGTTCAAAGAATAAATAGAAACTGGAGTACCATCTTTATCACTTAAATCATTGTACTTACTGATGAAAAAATTTAATTCTAAAGTCTTCAGGAATTCCTCAAATCTTGGGTCAAAGTGAAAATGACTACTAAAAGGTTCAGTTGTTATATATATTGAACCTTTTAAGTCTTTAACTGTAATTCGCCTTTTTATATCTTTAGATTTTTCAACAAAAGAATTTAAAAGATTTTTGAGTTGTAGAACGGATACTTTCTCATCTAAAGAAATCAGTGAATGAGTTGTAGTTTGAAAAAATGAATAGATTTTTTCTTCGTAATATTTTTGAGAAGCAGATTCAATATCAGTTTTTGTAATTCTGTTATTATAAATTATTCGACTTTGATAACAATAAGATAAAATATATCCTAAAATTCTAGGTACATTCATTGAAGCATTAAAAAGAATTTCATAATAATCTTCCATGCTATTTTTTGAAGTATCAAAAAATAATTCCACATCTTCTCCAACAAATTTGGTAATTCTTTTTTCTAATATTTTTTTTGTAAAACCTATTGCGTTAGATTCCATTTTATCTCGATCAAATTCCGAATATAAATTGTAAAAATCGAGATTTACAGTGTCAATTTTACCTGGATCAATTTTACCATAATATATTCTATTTGGATAAGCAGCAACTTTAAATTTAATAAATTCCTCAGACCAATTATTTAACGGTGCTAAAATTACATCAACAAATGTTACAATTGAATTGTCATCTATTTCAGAAAAATCATCTAATAAAACATATAAATGTCTAATTTTTAATATTGCTAATGTTTCTTTTATACCAGTAATTATTTCTTTAATTTGAAAAACTTTTAGAAATACAGTTGAAAAATTATCTTCTGCTTCAAATGTGTTTTTCTCATTTTTTTTCCAATCAAAGCCAGAATCTATTTTTACCTTAGCTTTTATTCCATCTTTTTCGATCCCACCGTCAGCTTCTATTCCTTTTAAAGAAATACTTCTTTCTTTTGATTTTTCTTCACCTTCTTTTTTTGCGGTGTTAATGGTTTGCAATATTGGAATTTCTATTTTTTCAAGATATTTATTATCCTCTATGTTATTTTTTAATTCAGCTAATTTTTCCTTGCTTCAACTTCAGTTACTCCAAATAATTCTAACAATCTGTCAAATTTTGAATCAAATTTTTTTGTGACCTCATTAATAATTGTTGATAAAACGGTTTGAATAAAAGAACGTTCAATTAAATATTTTTCCACAATTTCAGCAGGCAAAAGCTTCTCAACTTCACTAATTCTTGAGAGTTTAGTCTGTGATGATTCATAGATTGTTTTAACATCTAAATAACAAGGTAAATATCCTTTTTTATCGCGAAGTTCTTGTTCAAGTCTTAAAAAAATAGTAGACTTACCTGTTCCTTTTCTGCCAATTAAAAAAGTTGTATTCTCTTTTAATGATTTTTTTAAAATATAATCATTTGGTAATAAATCAGTATATAATTCTTTTAAAAGGTTTCTTCCTTTTTCATCTATTAAATCTGCTCTTCTGTATTTTTTTAGAGATTCAACAGCTTCAAAAAAGCCATTGGATTGTTTCTGATTGTATACCATATTTTATAAGCTTATCTAGAATTTTTACAGAACAAAATAAAAGTTCCTAGTTGGTTTTGATTTGTAAAGGTTAAATAAATTTTCTTGTTTTCAAATATATGTTTTTTTCTTACAAGATTTTTAAACTTGATAAATAATAGTACGAACAGTGATTGACTAAAAAAAAACGACTGAAATAAATATCAGTCGTTTTGTATATGATGTTTTATAAATGTTACCCCAAGAAGTCCTTCAACTCCTCATAAGTTCCAATCTTCACACTAACCTTCTCCTCATTAATAACACTTTCAATCTGAGTCGGAATCGGAAGTGTAATTCCTAGCGCAGGTTCAACCACATCTAAGAATTTAATTGGGTGAGCAGTTTCTAAGAAAATACCAAGGGCATTAGAATATTTTTCAAGCTCTTTTTTGAGACCTAAATAACCCACAGCACCGTGAGGTTCTGCGATGTAACCGTCGGTTTTGTAAATTTTCTTCATGGCTTCAATAGTTTGTTCGTCTGTGTAGCTGTAAGAAGAGAAATCTTTTTCGAAAGCCTTTAAATCATTATTGTATAATTCCTGAATTCTAATAAAGTTGCTTGGGTTTCCAACATCCATTGCGTTAGAAATTGTTGCTTTAGAAGGTTTCGGGTCGTATTTTCCGTTTTCTAAGAATCTCGGCACCGTATCGTTTACGTTTGTAGAAGCAACAAAATGTTCAATTGGCAAACCTAATTTCTTTGCCATAATTCCCGCACAAATATTCCCGAAGTTTCCGCTTGGGCAAGAGAAAACCAATGGCTTGTTTTGGCTTTTCAACGCTTTGTAAGCAAAGAAGAAATAAAACATCTGCGGTAACCAGCGCGCAATATTAATAGAATTCGCCGAAGTCAGGTTTTTGTGTGCCAAAGTTTCGTCTAAAAATGCTTTTTTCACCATATCCTGACAATCGTCAAAAACACCGTCAACTTCCAAAGCTTTAATATTTTGCCCTAAAGTCGTCAATTGTTTTTCCTGAATATCGCTCACTTTTCCAGACGGATATAAAATGACAACATCTACACCGTCAACGCCCAGAAATCCGCTTGCAACCGCTCCGCCTGTATCGCCAGAAGTGGCTACTAAAACGGTGTTTTTTGTGTCTTTTTTGTCTTTATTGAAATACCCCAAACAACGCGACATAAATCGCGCCCCAACGTCTTTAAACGCCATTGTCGGTCCGTGGAATAACTCTAACGAATAGATTCCGTCTTCGACTTTCACAACTGGGAAATCAAAAACCAAAGTTTCGGCAATGATTTCTTTTAGTTTTGCTTCTGGTATTTCGTCGCCTACAAATTGTTTAATCGCTTCAAAAGCAATTTCTTCATGGCTTAAACTTTCGATTTTATCAAAAAAGGAAGGATCAAGTGGCGTAATGCTTTCTGGGAAATATAATCCTTTGTCACTCGCTAATCCTTGTATAACAGCTTCCTGAAAAGAAACTTTTGGGGCATTATGGTTTAAACTGTAGTATTTCATTATTTTAGATTTTCTGGAAACAAATTCCAATTTTTGAAATTCCAAATTCCAATAGTTGGTTGTTGTTTTGATTGTTATTTTCCGTTTGTCAGGCTGAGCGGAGTCGAAGCCCCGCATAGTAATTCCGCAATCTTTGTCATTTCGACCGAAGGGAGAAATCGCACTTGTGATTCCTCACAGTAATTCGCCAATCTTTGTCGAGTCTCTAGTGCGATTTCTCGTTCCTCGAAATGACAAACTGTGTGTCTTTACTTTGCGTGGGCTTCGACGGAGTTTATCCTGAGGAACGAAGGGCTCAGCCTGACAAGGCTTTGTGTTTTTTCGTTGTGTCAGCTCTTTGTGGGGCTTCGACTCCGCTCAGCCTAACAAACGTTACTTTTAAATGAACTTATATTACTTATATGGTTTTATCTTATTTATTTTAGAGAATCCTCACGCCGTCTGGATTAATCTTCGAAACGTGAATTTCATACGGTAAATTCATTTTTTCGTAGACTTCGCTCATGGCTTTGGCGATTTGATCTGCCGTATCTTTTCCTTTGCTTAAAGCAAAAATCGATGGGCCAGAACCAGAAATTCCAGAACCTAAAGCGCCATTTTCGTAAGCGGTTTGTTTGATTTGGTCGAAACCTGGAATTAAAACACTTCTCAAAGGCTCAACGATTTCATCATGAAGTGAACGTCCAATTAACTCGTAATCTTTAGTGTAAAGACCAGCGACTAATCCGCCTACATTTCCCCATTGCGTGATGGCGCTTTTTAGAGAAACATTTTGTTTTAAAACCGAACGAGCGTCAGAAGTTTTTAATTCAATTTGCGGATGAACCACCGTTGCGAATAATTCTTCTGGGCTGTCAATTCTGATAATATCTAGCGGAGCATAACTTCTTACCAAAGTAAATCCGCCTAAAAGGGCAGGAGCAACGTTGTCGGCATGCGCGTTTCCGCTGGCTAATTTCTCGCCCTGCATGGCAAACTGAACCAAATCTTTACGGGAATAAGGTCTTCCCAATAATTCGTTGATTCCGAAAACCGCTCCGGCAGAACTTGCCGCACTGCTTCCGATTCCGCTTCCCGCTTTTATATTTTTATAAATTTCGATTTCGAAACCAAAATCCAATTCGTCAAGAGTCGCTAACATCGCCAAAGCTGCCACACCCGAAACGTTTTTCTCTGTTTCAAGAGGTAAATCGGCACCGACGATTTTAGTAATTCGAACGCCTTTCTGATCTGATTTTCGAACAATCATTTCATCACCCGCATTGTCTAAGCAAAGTCCCAAAACGTCAAATCCACACGAAAGGTTTGCGATTGTAGCGGGACAGAATAATTTTATTTCTTTCATTTTTGGTTGTTTCAGGTTTCAGGTTTTAAAGTTTCAAGTTGCCAAACTTTGTGAGCTTAACCGCAAAGTTCGCAAGGTTTTTTCGCAAAGTTCGCAATGAAAAAACAAGACTTTGCGAACCTTGCGTAGTCCTTTGCGTGCTTTGCGGTTAAACTTTAATCCTGAAACAAAAATTATATGTTTCCTATTCTAATGACATCTGCAAAAATTCCTGAAGCGGTAACGGCTGCACCAGCTCCGGCTCCTTTGATCAATAAAGGCTGATCTACGTAACGATCGGTGTAGAAAAGCACGATATTGTCTTTTCCTTCTAAGTTATAGAAAGGATGATCTTTCGGGATGAATTGCAGACCAACGCTTGCTTTTCCGTTTTCGAATTGTGCTACGTATTTCAATCTTGAATCTTTTGCTAAAGCTTCTTTATAAATGTTCTCAAAATGAGAAGCGTGTTTGATTAACGAAGCAAAAAAGTCATCATTATTTGTTGTTGCCAGACATTCTGCAGGCAGGAACGATTCGTTTGCAATGGCGTCAATATCCATTTCGTAACCGCTTTCGCGAATTAAAATCAGGATTTTACGAGCTACGTCGATTCCGCTCAAGTCGATTTTCGGATCTGGTTCTGTGAAACCTTGAACTCCCGCTTCTTTTACCACATCGTGGAAAGAGTTATTCTCATCAAAATTGTTGAAAATAAAGTTCAAACTTCCCGATAAAACCGCTTGGATTTTATGCACTTTATCTCCAGATGCAATCAGATTTTTTACGGTATCTATAATCGGTAGTCCCGCACCAACATTCGTTTCAAATAAAAACGGAGCGTTATATTGACGAGATAAGTTTTTCAGTTTTTTATAATTGTCGTAAGCAGAAGAACACGCAATTTTGTTACAAGTTACAACGGCAATACTTTCTTTTAAGAATTTCTCATAAGCTTCAGAAACCGTTGCATTTGCTGTAATATCAACAAAAATACTATTTCGTAAATTCAAGTCTTTTGCTTTTTTGATGAATTCTTCAATGCTTGCTGGTTCGCCTTCGCTTAAAGCGGCATCCCAATTTTTTAGAGAAATTCCGTCTTCATCAAAAATCATTTTTCTAGAGTTTGATAAAGCAATTACGCGAACATTAATCTTTAAAACCTCTTTTAAGAATTTTCTTTGATTGTGAATCTGTTCGATGAATTTTTCACCCACATTTCCAACTCCCATTACAAATAAATTCAGCTGTTTTGTGTTTTCTTCAAAGAAGTTTTCGTGAAGCGTATTCAATGCTTTTTTAACGTCTCTTTCGTTAATTACAGTCGAAATATTACGTTCAGAAGCACCTTGCGCGATGGCGCGAATGTTTACGTTGTTTTTTCCTAAAGTGCTGAACATTCTTCCGCTTAAACCTTGGTGATTTTTCATGTTTTCGCCCACCAAAGCAATAATGCAAAGATCTTTTTCTACATAGCAAGGATCGATTTTGTTTTGCGAAATTTCGATTTCAAAAGCACGGTTAATTGCTGCTTCGGCGTTATCAGCGTCAGAATTCAAAATTCCGATACAAATAGAGTGCTCAGAAGAAGCTTGAGTGATAAAAATAACGTTGATTTTTTCCTGAGACAATACTTCAAATAAACGTCTTGATGAACCCGCAACTCCAATCATTCCAGGGCCTTCAAGTGTTAGAAGCGAAATATGATCAATATGGCTAATTCCTTTTACAACAGTATCTTTTGATAAAACCACATCAGAAATTAAAGTTCCTTCAGCTTCTGGCTCAAAAGTGTTTTTGATTAAAATCGGAATATTTTTTCTTAAAACGGGCTGAATTGTAGGCGGATATAAAACTTTGGCTCCAAAATGCGACAACTCCATTGCTTCCTGATACGAAATATTCGCAATTGGCTGCGCTTGTTTAACGATTTTCGGATTAGCAGTAAACATTCCGTTTACGTCTGTCCAGATTTCCAATTGTTCAGCGTCGATTGCTCCAGCGATAATGGCAGCAGTATAATCAGATCCGCCACGCCCTAAAGTCGAAGTGATTCCGTCAATTGTCTGCGCAATAAATCCAGGCAGAATATTGATTTTAGCTTTATTTTGAGCGAAATATTCTTTTATCAACTGATTTGAAACTTCGAAGTTTACAGCAGCTTTTCCGAAATTATTGTCTGTTTTAATCAATTCGCGGCTGTCTTTATAAACGGCATCTTTTTCAGTTTGCTGGAATGCCTGCGCGATTATGAATGAAGAAAGCAATTCTCCAAAACTTAAAATAGTATCAGCTGTTCTTGGAGACAATTCGCCTAAAAGGAAACAGCCGTCCAAAAGAGTTTCTAAATGGTTGATGATTCTTTTTACATGGCTCAAAAGACTGCTCTGCTCGCTTACAGGAATCAGTTCTTTTAAAGTATCAAGGTGTTTTTTCTCGATTTCAGCTACAACCTCTCTAAAGCTTTCGTCGTTTGCCGCAGCTTTTGCCGCAGCTGACTGCAGTAAATCGGTTACTTTGCTTAGAGCAGAAACAACAACTACCAATTGGTCTTGTTTTGCTTTTTGGTTAACAATTTCGAGAACGAGTTTTATATTTTGAGCATTGGCTACAGAAGTTCCGCCAAATTTTAATACTTTCATTTTGTGTGATATTTTTTCTTTTGCAACTATTTTTTATGTACCCATTACTTTTCTTCTTTTAAGAAAAAAGTATAGATGACCTAAGATTATATGTAAAAATGTATACCCCTAAGGGGTAGTAGTTGTTGTAGTAGAAATAATGGTAGCAGCAATTGCAACTCCTGTTTGAGCTGTAATAATTGTAGATTGATATTTTATGCTGTTACTTTTCATTTTTGATTTTTCAAAAGTACAGCTTTTTATAAGAGTTAAAAACTTAAAAAGCCTTTTTGCGAATATTTTAATAATTCAAATCTTCGTAATTCAATATTGAGCATTTGTTAAAATTGGGTATGTTAAATTGATGTTTTGACATATTTCGGAATGTGTTTTTTTAAGATTTCAATTGCTCAAAAGATTGATGTTTAATTAAAAAGAGCTAAAAAACAGGAGAAAATTGGAAGTTTTATTTCAAAAAGATATTTAAAGTACAGAAACAGCTTTTATTAAAATCTTAATTATTGTGATAAATTTTTGCTTTTTAATATTGATTTGTTGAATTTTGGCGTTTAAAATTTCAAATCATCATGAGAGAGATCCATTATATAAGTTCAGAAACGATTACTTTAGAAACACTACAGGAGATTCTAAGTCAGAATAAAATATTAGAATTGTCTGAAGAGGCTAAAGTCAATGTTCAGAAATGCCGTGATTATTTAGATAAGAAAATGGCATCGCACACAGCGCCTATTTATGGAATCAATACCGGTTTTGGTTCTTTATATAGTGTGAAAATCTCGAATGAAAATCTATCTAAACTTCAAGAAAACCTAGTTAAATCGCACGCTTGCGGAACTGGAGAAGAAGTTCCTGCTGAGATTGTAAAAATGATGCTTTTGCTGAAAATCCAATCTTTGAGTTATGGACATTCTGGCATTCAGTTGCAAACACTGGAGCGTTTAGTTGATTTTTATAATAATGATATTCTGCCTATTATTTATACGCAAGGTTCACTTGGAGCTTCTGGAGATTTAGCGCCTTTGGCACATTTGTCTTTACCTTTAATTGGTGAAGGAATTGTTCTTTTTGATGGAAAAAAAGTGGCTTCTGCCGAAGTTTTACAACATTTTAACTGGGAACCAATTGTGTTACAGTCAAAAGAAGGTTTAGCTTTATTAAACGGAACGCAGTTTATGAGTGCTTACGGAGCACACATTTTGATTAAAGCTTACAAATATTCATATCTAGCCGATTTAATCGGAACGATTTCTTTAGAAGGATTTGACGGAAGAATCGAACCTTTTAATGAATTGATACATTATATACGTCCCCACAAAGGGCAAATCGTGACCGCGCAAAGAATTACTGAATTTTTAGACGGAAGCGAAATTATCACTCAAGAAAAGAAACACGTTCAAGATCCGTATTCTTTCCGTTGCATGCCACAAGTTCATGGCGCTTCAAAAGATGCGATTGATTATGTTCGAAAAGTATTCAAAACAGAAATCAATTCGGTAACCGATAATCCAAATATTTTTATTGAAGCCGATCAGATTATTTCGGGAGGAAATTTCCACGGTCAGCCTTTAGCTTTGGCTCTTGATTTTATGGCGATTGCTTTGGCAGAATTAGGAAGTATTTCTGAGAGGAGAACCTATCAGTTAATCTCAGGACTAAGAAATCTGCCAGCGTTTTTGGTTGATAATCCAGGATTGAATTCAGGATTTATGATTCCGCAATATACCGCAGCAAGTATTGCCAGCCAGAACAAACAATTGGCGACTCCGGCGAGTATTGACAGCATTGTTTCTAGCAACGGTCAAGAAGACCATGTGAGCATGGGAGCAAACGGTGCTACAAAAGCCTTACGAATTTTAGATAATTTAGAGCGTATTTTAGCAATCGAATTGTTAAATGCTTCGCAGGCGATTGCCTACAGAGAGCCTCTAAAATCAAGCGATTTTATCGAAATGTTTTTGAATAGTTACAGAGAAGTTGTGCCTTTGGTAAAAGAAGACAGAATCTTACATAATGACATAGAAAACACGGTTTTATTCCTTGCGAGTTTTCAAATTGAAAACGATTTGTTAACAATGGCTTAACACTGAAACGTGTTATTGAAGGTAATTTTGCGCTATCAAAAATAAAACAATGTCAATAAACAGTATTTTCCAATTTTTAGTGCCGAAAGACAAAAAATTCTTTCCACTTTTTGAAGAAGCTTCAAGCAATTTAATTGAATTAGCTTCTAACTTACACGAAGCTGTAAATTTACCATTAAAAGAGAGAGAAGTTCTTTTTCAAAAAATTGACGAATTAGAGCAAAAAGGAGAAGACATTACACGTCAAACCAATTTAGAATTGAGTAGAAACTTCATTACTCCATTCGATAGAGAAGACATTCACACTTTAATTACTTCTATTGATAACGTTGCAGATTACCTTCACGGAGCTGCAAGCCGTATGAAACTGTATCAAGTTGATAAGATTACAAAATCTATCAGAAAGATGACAGAAATTAACCTTGAAGCTTGTCAAAACATTGACAGCGCTGTAAAAGAGTTAAGCAACTTAAAGAATATCAATGTTATTAAAGAAGCTTGTGCTAGAATCAACAAACTAGAAAACAAGTCTGATAACGTATATAACAAAGCAGTTTTTGAAATTTTTGAAAACGAAACAGATGCTAAAAATATTATTAAATATAAAGAAGTGTTATCTGTTTTAGAATCAGCAACAGACAAATGTAAGAGTGTTGCGAACATACTAGAATCTATTTCTGTAAAACATTCTTAATTCAATTTTTCAATCTGAAGTTATAATTTTATGACGCTACTTATATTAATTATAGTATTAGCCTTAATTTTTGATTACATCAATGGTTTTCATGATGCGGCAAATGCTATAGCGACTGTTGTTGCTACAAAGGTTTTGACACCTTTTCAGGCCGTGGTCTGGGCAGCATTTTTTAACTTTCTGGCTTATTGGGTTTTCGGATTTGGTGTTGCAGATACTGTTGCTAAAACAGCGCATACCATGGAAATTAACCTAGTTGTAATTTTAGCCGGAGTTATTGCCGCAATCTGTTGGAATTTATTAACTTGGTGGTTAGGAATTCCTTCAAGTTCTTCGCATACACTTATTGGAGGTTTTGCTGGAGCGGCTGTAGCGCATGCTATCGCAGTTCATGGTTTTTCTGGATATGTTGGAGAAGATGGCGCAACACATTACTGGTACGAAATTGTAAGCTGGTATAAGGCCGGAAAAGATGGAGGAATGCCTTCGGGAGTTCTTATTATTATTGCCTTTATTGTTTTGGCTCCATTATTAGGAGTATTAGCTTCGTATTTAATTTCGATCTGGCTTTTAAATGCTTCTCGTAAAACAATCGGGCCAAAAATCTTTACTGTAGCTTTAATGATCGCTACGATTATTTTTGTGTATTACCAGATGGTTTCTTATGAGGAAATAAAAAGTCATGGTAAGCCTCGATTTGATTCTCATTTTTGGAGCGTAGTATTTGATTCTCATAATATTAAATGGTTCTTGGTAGCCTTTATAATCTTGACAGTAAGTGCCTTTTGTTTAATATTCAGCAGCTTAAATCTTCATCAGGCTGATGCTGCTTTAAAGAAAATGCAATTGTTATCTTCTGCGGCATTTAGTTTAGGTCACGGAGGTAACGATTCTCAAAAAGTAATGGGTATTATTGCTGCAGCTGTAGCGGTTTACATCAATACAAACCACGGAGTGCATATGGACGATTGGTTAAATGTTGTTTTACCAAATGAAGATGCAGGGGTTAAAGGGGTTATGCCAAGCTGGATTCCATTAGCATGTTATTCTGCAATTGCAGCTGGAACTTTAAGCGGTGGATGGAAAATTGTGAAAACAATGGGATCTAAAATCACTAAAGTAAGTTCGTTTGAAGGTGTTGCGGCAGAAACTGCAGGAGCTTTGACACTTTACTTTACAGAGCACTTAAAAATTCCAGTAAGTACAACACATACCATTACAGGTTCTATTATTGGAGTTGGATTAACAAAACGTGTTTCTGCAGTTCGCTGGGGAGTTACAGTAAGTTTAATCTGGGCTTGGATCTTAACTATTCCAATTTCAGCAATATTAGCAGGTTTGGTTTACTTTGTTTTAAGCGTATTCATTTAATCTGTAAAAAGGAATTTGTAAAATAATATTCTATTTTATCATATATAAAACCGGTTTCAATTTGAAATCGGTTTTTTTTATTTTTAATTTGTTTTAAAATGAAAGAATAAAAACTTTTGAAGGTTTAAAGAAAAAAGATTTTGTCGATTTTTGTAAGTAGTTTAATATTTTAATATGAAGAAAATAATCTTGCTGGTTTTGATGCTGGCTCTAACAACCAGTTTCGCACAATCAAATAATGCATCTTTTAAATATGGTTTTGTAGATCAAACTGGGAAAGAAATAGTTCCTTGCAAATATGACGGACTTGAAGCGTTTTTAAGCGGATTTGCGGTGGTGCAAATCAATGGTAAATTTGGTTTGGTAGACAAAACAGGCAAAGAAGTTGTTCGCTGTACAAATGATGCAATAATAAACAAGCAGAATTGGATTATAATCAATAATAAAAATGCCAAGCCGCAATATCTGGTAAAGTCTTCGGATGTGCTATTGTCGAAAAAATATGAAGAAGCAAAAACGTTGTCTCCAGAAATAACTGCCGTAAAATGGAAAAATAAATGGGGTTTTATAGATGTTATAGGCGAGGAGATTGCGCCAAAATACGATGAAATAAATGATTTCTCAGACCGTTTTGCTGTTGTAAAATTGAATGCTAAATATGGAATTGTAGATCAGATAGGAAAAGAGATTGTTCTGCCAACTTATGATCGTGTTCAGAACTTTAAAGAAGGTGTTGCAATAGTAGAATCTAACGGCAAATACGGAGTGGTTAATGAAGATGGGAAAATTGTAATTCCTGTTAAGTACGATATGAATTTTTATTTTGCGAATGGTGTTTCAATTGCAAAACTAGGAGATAAATACGGCGTTTTGGACAACGAAGGAAAAGAAATCGCGCCAGTAAAATACGAGTTCATGGTTATAAATGGTAACTTGATTCAAATGAAAATGGAAAATAAATACGGTCTGATTACTAAAGAAGGGAAAGAAATAACTCCTGCTAAATACGATTTGATCGAATCTTTTAAAGATGGAATTGCTGCAATTAAGCTAAATGGTAAATACGGTTTTATTGATAAAGAAGGAAAAGAAATAGTTGCTCCAAATTATGATAAAGCAGATGATTTTGTTGATGGTATGGCGGCTGTTAGAACTCTAAGCAAAAAATAAGAATGACAATGAATCAAGAGATTTTAAATCAAATTGAAAGGATTAAAAAGAAACTTATTTTAGCGAAAGATGTTGATAATGAGTTTAAAGTATTTGGTGCGGACAGTCATAAATATATAGTTGGAAAGACGCTTACAGTTCCCGAAATCTCACAATTTGAAAAGAATTTTGATATTGAACTTCCTGAAAGTTATAAAGCGTTTTTACAACATATAGGAAATGGAGGGGTAAGTTATGATTCATCTTGCGCTGGACCATTTTATGGTATTTATCCATTAGGGAAAAATATAAATGAATTGTTTGATGAAACTCTCGGATATCTTAAGGCGAAATGCATTCTATTTCCTGATATGTCAGATGAATATTGGGATAACTTAACAAAAGCTATTGATGAAGATGATATTTCTGACGATAACTATGAACTGGAATTAGGAAAGATTTTTTCGGGTATTTTACCTCTTGGCTCGCAAGGTTGTTCGTATATACATGGACTTGTTTTAAATGGAGAATTTAAAGGGAAGGTTGTTAATATCGATATTGACAGGCAAAAACCTAAATTTACCTTTGAAGCAACTTTTTTAGATTGGTACGAACGATGGCTTGATGAAATAATTTCCGGTGATTTAATTATCGATACCCCAAGTTGGTTTGGATATGGAATGGGAGGTACGGCAAAAGATCTGTTGCAGTCTTATTTTTCTGCGCAGGAATTTAATGCTAAAAAAGATTGCTTAAATGCTATTCTGAAAAAAGCAAATCTCGATATTGAAATCTTAAATAAAATAGAAGAGCAGTATCAATTAAGCTCTGGCGAACTCAAAGAGATTTTTCTTCAAATCATGACCAAATTTGATTATGAAAGGGCGTATGATTATTTAGTGACATATACGAAAGAGAACTTGCTGGTAGTGCTTCAATTTGTCTTTTGGTATGCGAAGGATAAAAGCACCGATTGGTTAGAAACGATTGAATTAAATATAGGAAAAATAAATAATGAAGAAACTTTTAGGTTTTGTACTTACTTATTAAAGGAAATCGATATGGATTTTGGATATTTGATTGTTCCTTTTGCTTCACATGAAAATGAGAATATTAGAGTTAGCGCTTTTTATACACTTGGGCAGTTGAAAAATAAGGCAGAATATCTAGATACTTTTGTATTAGGTTTGAATGATAAATCGAATACTGTTATTAATACAACTTTGCAAGCTTTACAAAATATTATAGATAAAAAGCTTTTAGTTCATTATAAAAATATAGCTGAACAATTTCCTGTAGAGCAAGATTATATATTAGTGAATTTAAATCATAGACTCAAAGATTACAATCTTTCTAATACTTCAATTTTGAATATAGATATTGAGAATTTTGAAAGTAGTTCTCAAAAAGATAAAAAGAAATGGTTTCGTTTTTGGGAATAATCTTATGTGATATCAAGACTTCTGAAGGTTTTTTCGATTATGTTTGCGTTTGTAATGCGTCTGTTTTAGATTTTTTTGATCTTCTGAAATGATGCTTATTGTCCCGTCAATTTCAAGCATTGCCAGTTTTATATTTTTGAAATATTCGATACCGTGTTCTCTCATAGCTTCTTTTAATTCTTCATCAGAAATATCTAATCTGCTTAAGGTTTGAAAATCTAACTTTCCGTCGTGAACAAGAATTTGAGGTTTATCTAGTAGCAAATCGCTAATAGTTTTATATCTGCGGATTAATTTTTTTATAATGTAATTGATGATAAATAGAACCAAAGCGGCAATTAAACCTCCTATTAAACTTGTATCTGGGCCAACCATTGCATTTTGAACGGAATTGCTAATAAGTAAAATCAAGATTACATCGGCGGTATTTAATTGAGAAAGTTCCTTTTTGCCGAATATTCTCAAAGCGATGGTCATAAAGAAATAAACGGCAATACTTCTTAAAACAATATCTAGATAAGGAAAAGTCATATTTTTTATTTTAAAGTTAAATAAAAAAGCTTTGCCAAAGTTCTAAAACTTTGACAAAGCTGCTAAAATATTTATGCTGAATTAAGTTTAAATGAACTTAATTATAATTTAAAATTCTTTTCAATTGCTTTAATCATTTCTCCAGCAACATCTTTATTGGTTGCGCCTTCAATTCCTTCAAGTCCAGGAGAAGAGTTTACCTCAAGCAATAAAGGTCCTTTAGAAGAACGGATAATATCTACACCCGCCACTTTTAAGTCCATTGCTTTTGCGGCTTTTATTGCAATCTTTTTCTCCTCAGGAGTTATTTTGATTACAGAAGCTGTTCCTCCAAGGTGAATATTAGCCCTAAATTCGCCTGGCATCGCTTCACGCTGAATTGCGGCAACTACTTTTCCGTCGATTACAAAACAGCGAATGTCTTTTCCGTTAGCTTCTTTAATAAATTCTTGAACTAAGATATTGGCATTTAAACTTTTAAAAGCATTGATAACACTTTCTGCAGCTTTTTTAGTCTCAGCCAAAACAACGCCTTTTCCTTGCGTTCCTTCTAATAATTTGACAATTAGAGGTGAACCGCCCACCATTTTAATTAAATTGTCTGTATCAAGCGGAGAATTGGCAAATCCAGTTGTTGGAATATCGATGCCGCTATTCAAAAGCAATTGTAGCGAATATAGTTTATCCCTAGATTGCGTAATAGCCGTTGCTGAATTCAAGCAAAATACCTTCAAAGCTTCAAACTGACGCGTAAGTGCGCAGCCATAAAAAGTAATGCTTGGTCTAATACGCGGAATTATGGCGTCAAACTGATTTAGGATTTTACCGCCTCTGTAGTGAATTTCTGGAGTTTTGGCATCCAGCTTCATATAGCATTCTTTGATATTCAAAAAATGCATTTCGTGCCCGCGCATTTCGCCGGCTTCCATAATTCTTTTGTTGCTGTAAAGTTCAGGGTTACTGGCTAAAACACCAATTCGTAAACCAGAACTTGCTTTTTCAGAGTTCTGATACAATTCTTTTAAAGATTCTGCTGTAGGCTGTCCTAAAAGGTATTTTTGTTCTGGATCGACCAAAACTCTTCCACTCATAGCTTCGCGTCCTAAAAGCATTCTGAAACCCATTGAGTCACGGTTCGTCAAAGTCATTTCGATCGGCCATTTAGCATCTCCAATTTTTAAACTAGTTTGAATAACGTAACGATGTTCTCTAAAACCGCTAGAGCTTTTCACAATTCTTTTGTCGACCAGCGGTGCTTCACAGTGAATAATAGTTTTAATATTATTCTGAATCGGATTAATGTCGAATTTAACCCAATTGGCATCATTTTTTATAAAAGGAGCTATGTTTAATGCGTGCATTGCCGAAGTTTTAGCGCCAGAATCCACACGAGCCTTGATTGTCGGGATTCCTAGTTCTGGAAATGAGCACCATTCTTCGCTGCCTAAAATGACTTTGTTTTGAAGCATATTTTGTTTCTTTATTATAGTATTAAAATTCAAAAATAGCTATTTGCTTTTACTAAAGATAGTGATTTTTACAAAAAAAAATGCCCGTTATGTTATGAAAACGTAACGGGCAAGTTATTAGTGTTATAATTTTTGACTAATTTACTGATTTGTCGGTTCTTCAGCTTTGTGAATTTCAACTGATAATTCTTGTGAATCATCTTTTAAATCCATCATAATTTCGTCACCAGAATGAATTTTCGAAGTAATGATTTCTTCTGCTAACAAATCTTCAACATATTTCTGAATTGCTCTTTTTAACGGTCTTGCTCCAAATTGTTTGTCAAAACCTTTTTCAGCGATAAACGCTTTTGCTTTGTCAGTTAAGCTTAATTTGTAGCCTAACTCTGCAATACGAGAATATAGTTTTTTCAATTCGATTTCGATAATCAAATCAATATCAGACTTTTCTAGCGCGTTGAACACGATTACGTCATCAATTCTGTTTAGGAATTCAGGAGCAAAAGTTTTCTTCAAAGCGTTTTCGATAATACTTTTTGAGTTTTCATCAGCTTGAGCTGTTCTTGCAGCAGTTCCGAATCCAACACCTTGTCCGAAATCTTTCAACTGACGAGCACCAACGTTAGAAGTCATGATAATGATAGTGTTTTTGAAGTCAATTTTGCGACCTAAACTATCTGTCAAATATCCGTCATCTAAAACTTGAAGCATCATATTGAAAACATCTGGATGTGCTTTTTCGATCTCATCTAAAAGAACCACACAATACGGTTTTCTACGAACTTTTTCAGTCAATTGACCTCCTTCTTCGTAACCTACGTATCCTGGAGGCGCTCCAACTAAACGAGAGATCGCAAATTTCTCCATGTATTCACTCATATCGATACGAACTAAAGCATCTTCAGAATCAAATAATTCTTTTGCTAAAACTTTAGCCAATTGCGTTTTACCAACACCAGTCTGACCTAAGAAAATAAACGAACCAATTGGTTTGTTTGGATCTTTAAGTCCGGCTCTGTTACGCTGAATAGAACGTGCAATTTTTAGAACCGCCTCATTTTGCCCAATTACTTTATTCTGAATTAATTCAGGTAAATGAGCCAATTTGTTGCTTTCTGTTTGCGCAATTCTGTTTACAGGAATTCCAGTCATCATAGAAACCACATCGGCTACATTGTCTTCTGTAACTTCAATACGGTTGTTTTTAGAATCTTCTTCCCATTGTTCTTGAGCTAAAGCAAGATCTTTTTCAATACGTTTTTCATCATCGCGAAGTTTGGCTGCTTCTTCATATTTTTGTTTTTTAACAACCATATTTTTCATTTCGCGAACTTCTTCCAGCTGACGTTCTAAATCCAAAATTTGTTTCGGAACATCAATGTTGGTAATGTGCACGCGAGAACCAGCTTCGTCCATTGCATCGATAGCCTTGTCTGGTAAGAAACGCTCAGACATATATCTGTTTGTCAATTTAACACACGCTTCAATAGCTTCTGGCGTATACGTTACGTTATGGTGATCTTCGTATTTGTCTTTTACGTTATTCAAAATTGCAATCGTTTCTTCAACAGAAGTTGGTTCTACAATTACTTTTTGGAAACGTCTTTCTAAAGCTCCGTCTTTTTCAATATATTGTCTGTACTCGTCAAGAGTAGTAGCGCCAATACATTGAATTTCTCCTCTTGCTAAAGCAGGTTTGAACATGTTTGAAGCATCAAGTGAACCTGTTGCTCCTCCAGCACCTACAATAGTATGGATCTCATCAATAAAAAGAATAATATCGTCGTTTTTCTCTAGCTCGTTCATCACGGCTTTCATTCTTTCTTCAAATTGTCCTCTGTATTTTGTTCCAGCAACTAAGCTAGCCAAGTCTAGAGTTACAACTCGTTTGTTGAAAAGAATACGAGATACTTTCTTCTGGATAATACGTAAAGCAAGTCCTTCTGCAATAGCAGATTTACCAACTCCAGGTTCTCCAATAAGAAGCGGATTGTTCTTTTTTCTACGGCTTAAAATTTGCGATACACGCTCAATTTCTTTTTCTCGTCCTACAACTGGGTCTAATTTCCCTTCTTCTGCCATTTCTGTTAAATCTCTCCCAAAATTATCTAAAACTGGAGTCTTAGATTTTTTGTTTGACTTATTGGCGGGATTATTAAAACTGCTTTCTTTAAGACTGTCATCTTGTCCTGAATCGTCATTATACGATTCGTTTCTTGGCAAGTTTTCTAAGAATTCTTCTTCGTTTGGAGTCATATTTAAATACTGTTCTTTAGCTACGTCATAATCTATTTTTAGTTTATTCAATAGCTTGGTTGTTGGATCGTTTTCGTTTCGTAAGATACACAATAGCAGGTGTGCCGTGCTTATCGATGAACTTTGAAATACTTTTGCTTCAAGAAAAGTGGTCTTCAGGGCTCTTTCGGCCTGTCGGGTAAGATGAAGGTTTTTCTTTTCTGCATTTACTTCAACGCTCAGATTGGCTGGGCTCAGTATTTCTACTTTTCTGCGTAAATGATCTAAATCGACAGCTAGGTTATTAAGTATATGAATAGCTTTTCCGTTACCATCTCTTAAAATACCTAGCATAAGATGTTCGGTACCAATAAAGTCGTGACCCAATCGAAGAGCCTCTTCCTTACTGTACGTAATAACATCTTTTACTCTTGGTGAAAAATTATCATCCATAATATATAATTGGTATTGTAAATTTAGTGAATTACAGTTTTAAAAACAAAAACCGTACCCATCAGAATGTCCTGTCAGCTAATAGACGAAAAAAAAGACAATAAAAGAGTTAAAAAACGCTTAATTTATTAACTAAAACCCAAAATAAAGTTGTTAATAAATCCTTGAAATTAGTATAAGTTATTAGCGGAAAAATCTTCAAAAAAACGTATCTTGGCACGCTTTGAAAACTAATATAATTATTTAATATAACAACTTATGTCTGAAGGAGAAAAGTTAATTCCTATTAACATAGAGGATGAAATGAAGTCAGCTTACATCGATTATTCGATGTCAGTAATTGTATCGAGAGCACTTCCTGATGTTAGAGATGGCTTGAAACCAGTGCATCGAAGAGTTCTTTACGGAATGTATGATTTAGGTGTAACATCAAGATCTGCCCACAAAAAGTCTGCGAGAATCGTAGGGGAGGTTCTGGGTAAGTACCACCCGCACGGTGATACCTCTGTTTATGATGCAATGGTACGTATGGCGCAGGAATGGAGTATGCGTTATTTATTAGTTGACGGACAGGGTAACTTTGGTTCTGTCGATGGAGACAGTCCTGCAGCAATGCGTTATACTGAGGCCAGAATGCGTAAAATTTCTGAAGAGATTATGGCCGATATCGAAAAAGAAACAGTTGATTTTCAATTGAACTTTGACGATACAATATATGAACCAAAAGTAATGCCAACAAGAGTTCCTACTTTATTAGTAAACGGAGCTACAGGTATTGCAGTTGGTATGGCGACTAATATGCCGCCACACAATTTAACTGAAGTTATCAATGGTACTTTGGCGTATCTTGATAATAATGATATTGAAGTAGACGAATTAATGACTCATATCAAAGCTCCTGATTTTCCAACGGGAGGTATTATTTATGGATATGAAGGCGTTCGTGAAGCTTTTAAAACGGGTAGAGGACGTATTGTAATGCGTGCAAAAGTAGGTTTTGAAGAAGTTGACGGAAGAGAATGTATTATCGTTACAGAAATTCCATATCAGGTTAACAAAGCAGAAATGATCAAGCGTACTGCTGATTTGGTTAACGAGAAAAAAATCGAAGGTATTGCCAATATTCGCGATGAGTCGGATAGAACGGGTATGCGTATCGTTTATATCTTAAAACGTGACGCTACACCAAACGTAGTATTGAATACTTTATATAAATACACACAATTACAATCTTCTTTTAGTGTAAATAATATTGCACTAGTAAAAGGTCGTCCACAAATGTTGAATCTAAAAGATATGATTCACTATTTCATCGAGCACCGTCATGAAGTTGTAGTTCGTAGAACACAATTTGAATTACGTAAAGCAGAAGAAAGAGCGCATATCTTAGAAGGATTAATCATTGCTTCTGACAATATCGACGAAGTAATTGCGTTAATTAGAGGATCTAAAAACACAGACGAAGCTAGAGAGAAATTAATCGAAAGATTCAAGTTGTCAGATATTCAAGCTCGTGCTATTGTTGAGATGCGTCTTCGTCAGTTGACAGGTCTGGAGCAGGATAAATTAAGAGCGGAGTATGACGAATTAATGAAGTTAATTGAGCATTTAAAAGCGTTATTAGCAGATATTAATTTAAGAACTGATTTGATTAAAGAAGAACTTGTTGAGATTCGCGATAAATATGGCGATGACCGTCGTTCTCAAATTGAGTATTCTGGAGGAGATGTAAGTATTGAAGACTTAATCGCCGATGAAAATGTAGTTATTACAATTTCCCACGCAGGTTATATCAAACGTACAAACCTAACAGAATATAAAACTCAAAATAGAGGTGGAGTTGGACAGAAGAGTGCTGGAACAAGAGACCAGGATTTCTTAGAGCACATGTTTGTAGCGACCAACCACCAATATATGATGTTCTTTACACAAAAAGGAAAATGTTTCTGGATGCGTGTATATGAAATTCCAGAAGGAAGCAAAACCGCAAAAGGTAGAGCAATTCAGAACTTGGTAAATATTGAAAGTGATGATAAAGTAAAAGCTTTCATTTGTACGCAAGACTTAAAAGACAAAGATTATATCAATACGCATAATCTTGTAATGGTAACCAAACAAGGTCAGGTGAAGAAAACTTCTTTAGAGAAATATTCTAAACCAAGAGCAAATGGAGTGGCTGCGATTACAATTAAAGAAGGTGATGAATTACTTGGTGCTCAGTTGACAAACGGAGAAAGCCAAATTATCTTAGCCGTTAAGTCTGGTAAATTGGTTCGTTTTGAAGAAACAAAAACACGTCCGATGGGAAGAACAGCTTCTGGAGTTCGTGGAATTACTTTAAAAGACGAAACAGATGAAGTAATCGGAATGGTTACGGTTGACAAAAATGATATTACAGAATCTCAGATTTTAGTTGTAACTGAAAATGGATACGGAAAACGTACTAAATTAGTTGATGAAGATGGAGAAGATGTGTACAGAATTACAAACCGTGGAGGTAAAGGTGTTAAAACACTTAATATCACAGAGAAAACAGGTAAATTGATCTCAATCAACGCTGTGACTGATGCAGACGACTTAATGATTATTAACAAGTCTGGATTAACGATCAGAATGGCAATTGAAGATTTACGTGTTATGGGACGTGCTACTCAAGGTGTTAGATTGATTAACTTAAAAGGTAAAGATTCTATTGCTGCTGTTACTACAGTAATGAAAGATGACGTAGAAGAAGTAGAATTAGATGAAGACGGTAATGTAATCGAATCTGGCATTGAGAGAATTAAACCAGATTTGGAAGTTCTTGAAGACGATGGAGCTGCAGAAGATGACGACGACTCTGATGACGAGGAAGTAGAGGATGAAGACGATGCGGAAGCAGAAGACGAAGAATCTGAAGAATAAGTAGAAAACAAAAATTAAATACAAATAAATATCATTATGAAAAGTAAATATGTAATACTTGCATCAGCATTACTGATCTCTGTAGCTACGTTTGCTCAAAAGGATCAAATTAAAAGCGCTGAAAAGGCATTAAAGAGTGGTGATGCTCAAGGAGCGATTACAATACTAAAAGATGCTGAAAACTTAGTTGTTAACGCTAAAGATACAGAACAGGCTCAGTTTTATTTTGTTCAAGGAAATGCTTTTCTTGACCTTGCAAACAAAAAGGTTGAAGAAAGTAAAAACTTATTGGCAGCTGCAAATAGCTACAAAAAATTAATTGATGTAGAAACAGCTTCTGGAAAACAAAAATATTCATCTCAAGCAGCAGCTTCAATTACAAACATCAAAGGATTATTGATTAATTCTGCGATTGCTGATACACAAGCAAACAAGCATGCAGAAGGTGCAAAAAAATTATACGAAGCGTATGGTTTAGATAAAAAAGATACAATCAACTTGTATTATGCAGCATCTACAGCTGTAAATTCACAAGATTATGATCTTGCTTTGCCAATGTACGAAGAGTTGAAAAAACTAAACTACTCTGGAAAAGGAACTTTGTACTTAGCTGCAAACAAAGCTAACGGAAACGAAGATAATTTTGCTAACGCTAAAGAAAGAGATTTAGCTGTTAAATTAGGAACTCACGAAAAACCTAAAACAGAAGCTATTCCTTCAAAAAGAGGTGAAATCTACAAAAACTTAGCGTTGATTTTAGTTCAAAAAGGACGTACAGAAGATGCTAAAAAAGCAATCGCTGATGCTAGAAAAGCAAATCCAGATGATTCTTCTTTAATCTTAACTGAAGCTAACTTGTACTTAGAGACTAAAGACTTCGAAAAATACAAACAATTAGTGGGAGAGGCTTTACAAAAAGATCCAAACAATGCTGATTTAGTATTCAATTTAGGAGTAATTAGTGCTGGAGCTAAGAACAATGCAGATGCTGAGAAATATTACTTAAAAGCAATTGAAATCAATCCTAATTATACTAATGCTTACTTAAATCTTGCAGCATTAAAATTAGAGGCTGAAAAACCAATCATTGACGAAATGAACAAATTGGGTACTTCTGCTAAAGATATGAAACGTTACGATGTTTTAAAGGCTCAGAGAGAAGCTGTTTTTAAAGGAGTTATTCCTTACCTTAAAAAAGCGAATGAGTTAGATCCTAAAAACGAAGATGTTTCTAAAACATTAATTGGAGTTTACAGTGCTCTGGAAATGACTGCTGAAGCTAAAGCTTTGAAAGCAAAAATGTAATAATTCTTGTTTCGAAATAAATAAAAAAACCATCAGTCTCGGCTGATGGTTTTTTTTTATGGTTTCTAACTGATTAATTCAGCAGATAATGTAATTGTGGTATTCAATAGTTTTGAAATCGGACAGATTTCTTTTGCTTTGGCAGCTGTAGCAGCAAATTCTTCTGCAGAGATTGATGGAACTTTACCTTTTAAATCTAAATGAATTAAAGTGATGGTTCCGTCCTCAAAAGTGACAGTCGCTTCTGTAGTTAAATCATCTGCGGTAAAACCTCCTTCATTCAGTAAAAAGCTTAATTGCATCGTAAAACAGCCTGAATGTGCCGCAGCAACCAATTCTTCTGGATTTGTCCCAACGCCATCGGCAAATCTCGTTTTGAAAGACAATTGAGCATTATCTAAAGTTGTGCTTTGCGTACTAATTTTTCCTGTTCCTTCCATACCGGTTCCTTTCCAGTTGGCGTGTGCTTTTCTTGTAAATTTCATTTTTTAGTTATTAAAATTAATAATTTGGTTTGTTATCAGGTTGATTATCAGATAACAGTATTCTATCAAATATACCTAAAATTTTGCATTCCAGCTTTATCAATTTGTTAGCTTTGAAATTAAAAATTACAAAAGAATAAAAATCCAAAAAAAATAAAATTCCAAATTCCAATTGAGTCTAGCAATTGGAATTTGGAATTTAAAAAGTTGGAGTTTTCTATATATTTATTCCTGTCCCAAGTTTCTTAATTGTTTCAGTTTGTCTTTCCAAACATCAAGGCTTTCTTTGTGAATAGCGATGTTTTTGCGTACTTCTGTAACAATCGAATTTTCTTTTTTAGCGTTTTTAGTATTGGTAAAGAACTGAATGTTATTTTCTAATTGGAAAATTTCATTTTGAACTTCTTCAATCTTACGCATAATAAAGATCTTTTCATTGTCTAGTTTACGTGTATCATTGCTGTCAGACAAAGAATCAATGCGGTTAGCAAAACGCATCATTTCAGATTCTTTTTTGCTTAGACTCAATTTTTCAAAAAGAGCATCCAATATTTTATTGAATTTTCCTTCGATATGTCTTCTCGAGAAAGGAACTTTTCCAAATCCTTTCCAAGTTTCAATATGTGCTTTTATGGCATCTAAATCTGTTTTGTGATCTCCAGTTAGCTGGAAAGCTCTTAATACATCTAGATATGCTTTTTTGTTGTCAAAAGCGGCAACTTCTTCACCGTTTTCCTCCGATTTATGCTCTTTTAGCTTATCGAAATAATGGTTGCAGGCATCCTTAAATTCTTTCCAGATTTTGTCTGAATATTTTTTAGGAACGTGTCCAATCTGTTTCCATTCTTCCTGGATCTGTTTCATTATAGGAGTTGTAGCTGCAAAATCAGTGCTTTCCTGTAATTCTTTTGCTTTTGCAACAAGAGCCAGTTTTTTATTTAGATTATCGTTTTGATCTTTTTTGATATCCTTATAGAAAGAATTTTTGAAAGCGTTAAAATTTCTAACCGAAGTTTTAAATGCTGCCCAAGTTTCTTCATTTACTTCAGAAGGCACTTTTCCAGCTGCAAAAAACTCATTTCTTAAGTCTTCCACTTTCTGAATCTGAACCAACCATTGCGAGTGAGAATTTACTTTTTCGCTTCCAAGCACCTCGATTTTTGCAATAATCTCTTTTTTAACTTCAAGATTTTTTTGCTCGTTTGCTCTTTGGCTTTCAAATAAAAGCTCTCTTTTATCGTGTATTTTCTTTGTCAGTTCGCTAAATTGATTCCAGATGGTGTCACGGTGTTCCTTAGAAACAGGTCCGATCTCTTCTTTCCAGATTCTGTGTAAATCCTGTAACTCACGGAAAGATTTGTTTACATCGGCATCATTTACCAATTCTTCAACGCGAGCAATGATTTTTTGCTTTAATTCTAAATTATGTTTAAAATCTAAATCTCTAGCCTCACGGTCTAAGTGAAGATAATCATAGAAATTTTCAACGTGAAAATGGTAATTATTCCAAACGTGATTGTATTTATCTTTCGGGATTGCTCCAGCATTTTTCCATCTTTCTCTTAATTCATTAAAGTGTTTAAGAGTGTCTTTAATATTTTCCTGCGGATTAATTAATTCCTTTAATTCTTCAACAATAGCCAAGCGATTTTCTAAATTGCTTTTTAGATTTGTTTGTAAATGTTTAAAATGAGCATTTCTTTTGTCTCTAAAAACATTATAGTATTCGTCAAATTTTGATTTTAAAGGAAGATGATATTCAAATTCTTCATTAGGATCTGGATTAGAAGCTAAAAATTCTTCTTTTTTCTCTTCAATCAGGTGATGATATTGCAACAAGAAAGCTTTTTTGATTTCTTCAATATGATCTTTTACAGACATTACTTTATCTGTATTAACCAATTTTTTAAGTTCATCAACAAGAGCATCTAGCGAAAATGTGTTGTAATCCTGCATAGGAATGTCATGACGTTCCTTCAGCGTTTCGTCTTCGCTTTCAGCAGCATTTGAATTGGTAATAACGTCCAATGCTTCTTGATGAGCATTTTCTTGTTCTTCTAATTCATTTTCAGTTTCTGATACTTGGTCTTCTGTCAAAGTTTCAGAATCTGAGATTTCAATTGCTTCATTTGTTACAGAATCATTTATTTCGATTCCAGATTTTCCGTCTGCGTCAAGCAGGTTATCATTCTTTTCTTCTAACATCTTTAAAATGTATAAGGTTTTTATTTTAAACAGTGCGAAAGATAGTAAAGGTGTTTCTAAATACAAAATAAATCCTTTGTTTATGCTCTTTTTACGATCAAATTCTTATTATTTAGAGCCTTTTGAAAATAGGTCGCACAATTTTTAAACGATTTATTATTATAAATTTAAATTTTAGAATCGCCGTTTTTTTAGATAATGTGTTTTAATATCGCAAAAGATATAGTGTTTAAATGGTTTTAATGAAATTCAGAATAAAACTAAAAGCCCCGCTTCAATACCGAAATTGTACGTTTTCTGGCCTCCAAAAGCAGCACTTGGATGAATGTACACTAAATTGTTTGGTGTAATTTTTCGTCCAAATTCAAGAAAAGCATTATTCTGAAAACCTTGCAAAACATCATTATACCGAAATGCCGCATCTGCTGCAATCCAGTTTTTTCCAAAAAAGAATAAAACGACATTTTCAAAAACCGTAACACTTATATCGCTTCGGCTATCAGCTCCGGCAAAACTTCCTTGATATTCTAAGGTGGATAGCCATAAAAACTTTTTCTTGTAAAAATACTTTCCGTAAATCACCGCTGGCATAGCGACCCATTTGCCAGATCCAAAATTCGGATCGGCTGCGGTATTAGCATAAACTCTCGTGCGTAGCGCAATTCCGTTATTGTTTTTCATGTACGGAATATAACTTACTCCCATACCCACATCGCCTATAGCCGTTTTATTAATCGAATTGGTACTGGCGGAAATCAGCGGAAGATCAAAACGTAAATTCCAAGCTTTGTTGCCTATAGGAAGTAAAACACGAACTTGGGTGGTGTTAAAAGAACCGTTGTCGGTATCTAGATATTCATCAAAAAAAATGATTGTTTTGAGAAAATAATGGTAGCGTGGTTCTGAGAATGGACCACTTCTAGCGATAGTATCCTGCGCCGTGAGTTGGCAGGTAATCAAAAAAAATAAAATGCTAAGTATTTGTATTTTTGTCATAACTACCTATTAATAAGTAGTTTAAAAATACAAAAAATACATTAACATTTTATTTTTTGCTATTTATTTTATTTGTTCCAGATTTTCCAAGCTTTTTCAGCCTGAAAAATAAGCATGTCGTGTCCGTTTTTAATTACAGCTCCCTGTTCTTTTGCTTTTCGTAAGAAAGTAGTTTCTGCTGGATTATAGATTAAATCGTATGCAATATGTTTTTCGGTAAAAAACTCATAAGGCAAGTTTGGACAAGCTTCAATATTCGGACTTGTTCCAACTGGCGTGCAATTGATTATAATTTGAAAATTATCAAATGTAGTGGCATTAATCAAATCGTAATCGATTATGTTTTCTTTGGCTTCTCTCGAAACAAAAGTGTACGGGATACCCAATTCATCCAAAGCAAAAGCAACGCCTTTAGAAGCTCCGCCTGTACCTAAAATAAGAGCCTTTTTATGATGCGGTTCTAATAATGGTTCTAGAGATTTTTTAAATCCGTAATAATCGGTATTGTATCCCTTCAATTTACCATTTTTAGTAAATTTAATAGTGTTGACAGCGCCAATTAGAGTGGCTTTTTTTGATAGTTTATCTAGAAAAGGAATAACTTGTTCTTTGTACGGAATGGTAACATTTAATCCTTTTAAATCAGGATTGTTTTTAATTAATTCTGTAAAATAATTAATCTCAGAAATGTCAAAATTCTCATAGCTGTTTCCAGCAAAAACTTCATTGTTAAACTTCTCTGTAAAATAACCTTTTGAAAAAGAGTAGCTTATGTTGCGTCCTAATAATCCAAAACGTCTTCTTAATAAAATATCAACCATTCTTATTTACGATGTTTTTCTATATAATTTTTTACTGTTTTTTTTGCCCAAACTACCGGAAACAAATCCTCAATTAAGATATAATTGTCAAAGTTTAGACGTAAACCATTGCTCAAGTGAAATTTAGCTTTTGTATTGTCTTGAATCATAAAATACAATCCAGCCAAACGATATTCGATTTCATTTTCTTCTGGGAAATATTCTGTCGCTTGCAATAAAGTTTGGATAGCCGTTTCAAATTCTCCTAAAAACTGAAGAATATCAACCCAGAATAACCAAGTGTCTAGTGCGTAATCGCCAAATTCAACCGCTTTTCTAAAGCCAAATTCGGCTTCTTCAAAGAAATTCATTTGTTTGTTGATGGTCGCATATCTTTTCCAATACAAACGATTCTGATTGTCAATCGCCAAAGCTTTATTTACAAAAAACAATGCTTTTTGATAGTTTTTCTGTCGAAGGTGAAAATCGGTAATTGCAATCCAGCCTTTGTCTAAAAGCGGATCCTCGTGAACCGTTTGGTTATAGTATTGAATCGCTTTCGCTAAATTTCCAAGTTTTTCATAACATTTACCAATTCGAAGAAGCGCATACGAGGTCGCATCGTCTAATTCGATAGTTCTGTTATAACTTTCAATTGCTTCATTGTATTTTTTCAAACGCTCATAAGCTTTCGCCTTTTCCATGAAAGCGCCCAAAAATTCATCATCAATCAGCGTTGCATAATCAAACGCGCGAATTGCATTTTCATACTCTTTTACGCCATAATGAAGACGTCCAAGCTGATGCCACGCAATTTCGCTATAAGGATTTCTGTTAATGTATTCGTTTAAATAAACAATAGCCTCCTGATTTTGATCTAAAAATTCAAAACAATACACTACGTTATAAAGTGCAGATTGGTCTTCTAAATCTTCTTCAAGACATTTAATGAAATTTTCTTTTGCCAATTCAAGATTATCCATAAAAAGATATTCCATACCAATCAAATTGTATACATCAGCATAATCATCAGTATACTGAAGTGCAATTTTTAACAGTTCAACTGCTTTTTCGTGCTGGTCTCTTTTAGAACAGATATTGGCTTTTTGGATGTAGATTTCCTCATTGTTGGGTTCAATTGCATACAACTCATTCAAAAGCTTTTCAGCGATGTCGAGTTTATCATCATAAACTAGCATTTCTACTTGTACTAATTTTAAGCCTGTAGATTTTGGATGCTGGTCTAATGCAAGTTTTAAGGCCTTTTTTGCTAAATTAGCCTTACCTATGTCTAAATAATGGAGAATTATTTCTTCGAATTCTTCAGAATCAAAAAAGAGTACTTTGTTGGTTTTTAACATCGACTCAAATTTGGATAGGGATAGGTTATAATCTTCTTCTTCGTTGCTTAATTGCATACTTCGTATATTTGAAATTAGCCTGTTATAAATTTAGGCAACCATATAATTGTTGTAAGGATAAGAAATTAATTGTTTTGAACAATTTAATTAACAATATATGGCGTTTTTTATTCTATTTTGGGAAGAAATATTCCTTATTACTAAGGGATTAACTTCGGTTTTGTCATTTTTTTAATGGTGTCGAAAAACTTTATCGAAATACAGATAGACCGTTAATTTCTGTCGCTGCTTATTGAAATAGCTTTCGAAAATATTTTAAAAAGAACTTTTTTAGCTGTTCTTCTTTTTCATTATTTCATCCATAACGTCTAAAATAATCGCGCAACCTTCTCTAATTTCGTCTTCAGAAATAGTCAGAGGAGGTGTAATTCGTATCGCGCATCCTTCAAATAAAAGCCAAAATAAAATAAGTCCTCTGTCTTGACAGGTTAAAATGACTTCGTTTGTAATATCTGCCGATTCTGTCATCGCGGCAAGCATTAATCCTTTTCCTCTAACTTCTGTAATCAAAGGATGTACCAAAAGCGATCTGAAGAGTTTTTCCTTTTCAAGCGTTTCTGCCATTAAATTTGTTTCAGTTAATTCTTGCAAAGTAGCCAAACAAGCTGACGCAATGACAGGATGACCTCCAAAAGTCGTAATATGTCCTAATTTCGGATTTTCAGTTAAAAGATCCATTTTTTCGGCAGAAGCAGTAAACGCTCCAACTGGCATTCCGCCACCCATTCCTTTACCCATAACAACGATGTCTGGGACAACATCATAATTTTGGAAACCAAAAAGTTTTCCTGTTCTTCCAAAACCAGGCTGGATTTCATCAACAATCATTAAAGCTCCAACCTCATCACAGCGTTTGCGAATTTTTTCCAAGAAATTGTTTTCTGGCTGAATAAATCCAGCTCCGCCTTGAATGGTTTCTAAAAGAATCGCTGCGGTTCGAGTGGTTATTTTTTGTAAATCTTCTTCGTTATTGAATGTGATAAAATCAACATCAGGAAGCAAAGGCCTGAAAGCTTGTTTTCGTTCTTCAAATCCCATAACGCTCATAGATCCCATTGTGTTTCCGTGATAAGCGTTGTGGCAAGAAATAAGCTGGCTGCGGCCTGTAACTCGTTTTGCCAGTTTTAGCGAGCCTTCAATAGCTTCTGTACCAGAATTGACCAAATAAGTTTTGTTTAAAGATTCTGGAAGGAGAGAGGCCATTAATTTGCAATATTGAACGGCTGGACTTTGAGAATATTCTCCGTAAACCATTACGTGCGAATATTTGTCCAATTGATCTTTTATCGCCTGATTGACTCTCGGATGTTGATGTCCTAAAGTGCAAGCCGAAACTCCAGCAACAAAATCTAAATATTTTTTATCGTTGGTGTCGTATATGTAAGAGCCAATAGCATGAGAAACCTCCATTCCGAGTGGGTAAGGAGAAGTTTGTGCTTGGTATTTTATAAAATCTGGATTCATTTCTTTTTAAGGTTCAAAGGTGCAAAGATACTGAGGTTTTAAGGTTTTAGTGTTATGCTTAAGTTAGGATTGCTAAGACTGAATGCTGAGCACTTTTGAGCTGAACACTAAAAAAAAAACTGACCACTGACCACTATTTTTTACTTTTAACAGTGGGGTTTTTCTTGTCGTAATTCAACGTTTCCTTCCTGACTTTTAGCGGAATGTTTTTACCTTTTTCTTCCTGTTCTTTTCCTTCTTTAATCAGTTTTTCATTCAGTTCGTTATCTTCGTCGGTAAAAATATCATCTTTCGACTTTATTCTTTCAGCGCCTCTCCAGTTCATTCCTCGCAGTTTTCGGGCATTTTCTGGAAGTTCATCTTCAGGAAAAATATCTCCATCAACTTTATTGAAGAAAGTAATGGTTTCTATAGCATTGTTTTCCAAGATCATATTGATTTTACTGCTGACATTTTTATTGATTCCGATCAATTCATTGGTGTCATTTCTCATATAATAAATGACCTCAGTATTTTTAATTACATCAACATCATGAAGCTTTCCGTCCCGAAATTTTCCAAACAGATTGAGTCCCTTGACCTGATTATAACCGGTACCGAGCGTATCCTTGGAGAGAACAAAAGTATTGTTGAGGACTTTTAAAGAGTCAATTTTTCTTGTTTTATTGTCGCCAATTAAGTGCATTACGTCGCCAGTAATTTGGTTTTCACCATTCCACAAAATCGGATTTCCGATCAATTTTGTCAAAGCAGATTTAGAATCCGAATGTATAGAATCGCACTTACCGCTCATATCCGTTTTATAAAAACGAACATTGTTAAAGGCGCGCAGAATTCGTTCGCCTTCTTTTCCTGTTACCATTAATTTTTTTCCGTGAATGTAAACCGAATCATTTTCAACCAAATTGATCGCTACCGCTCTTTTGGTTACAAACATCGAATCTTTCAATTTATAAAGCTCAGCATAATGTCCTTTGACAATTCCTTTATTGATCGAATCGGTGATTTTTACATTTCGCGTAGCCGATGCAAATTCAATATTTCGATTGTAATATAAACTGTCGCCTTCTATAAGTCGGTCGTCGTATTTGATATAAGATCTTCGCAGAAAGTGCGCTAAATTTTTCTTTGTATCGTAAAAGCCTTTTTCGGTATAGATATAATTTGCTTTACTGGTAATTGTTGAAGGGCCAAGAAGATACGTATGCCCAGAATTACTGTAATAATCCAAATGATTGGATTTAATCACGTATTTCGGATTGGTAATAGTAACTTCAGTCAAAAACTGGAATTTCTTTTCTTTTACGTAATACCTTCCAGATTTACTTACCAAAGTATTGTCTTTGTTCACAATTGTCCCTTTGGTATTGTAAAATGCTTCCTGGATATTTCGATCAAAATTAATGGTATCGGTACGCAAAGTGGCATCTGGAGAAGTCAGAACGGCATCTCCTTTAGCAAAAGCTTTTTTTTCATTACCGCTATATTCGGCATATTTACTATTTAAGAATAAAGTATCTCCCTGTACTAATTGTACATTTCCGAATGCTTTCAGATAATTTTCTTTTTGAAAAAAATAGGCTTTGTTGCAAGTTAAGACTACACCATCGTGATTTACTTTTACATTTCCTGTAAGCAAAAGCGCATCTGGAACATTAACCTGATCCACATCAGAAAAGTCAGCATTCTCGATGACGATAGTTTTAGGAGTTTGAGCCGTTTTTTTGGCTTGCGCAGCAATAAATTGGACGCTAAGAAACAGACAGCAAAATATGAAAAAGAGTGATTTCTTCAACTGATTAAATTTTTGTCAAATTTATAAAAAAGGTTAGAACCTATGGCTGATATTAGGATTAATTTATAATAACTCGCCAACACTTCGATTAACCAGTTCGCTATTATTTATTTTTTCAACAAAACATTGAACTCACACGTTGTAGTTGCGATATTTTGGATTTAAAACACAGCATTTTGAAAAGAGAATGACCTGAATTTTAAAAAATGAATTACATTTAGAAATTAGTTTAATGTCTTTTGCAGATAAAATTTAAAATCTAAAGAAGAATAGCCCAAAAATATATGATAAGTAAAAAAATAATTGCAGCCGGGATTACATTAACGGTACTATTTTCGGCCTGTAAAACAAAAGATTTAAAAATGAGTACAGCAAAAGAATCTGCTGCAACGGAGAAAAAAGTTGTAGTTTATCAAGTTTTTACGCGCCTTTTTGGAAATAAAAATATAGCTAACAAACCGTGGGGAACAATTGAAGAAAATGGCGTAGGGAAGTTTAATGATTTTACAGATAAAGCTTTACACGAAATAAAAGATTTAGGTGTCAATTATGTTTGGTACACTGGTGTACCACATCATGCTTTGGTACGCGATTATACGGCGTACGGAATTTCTAATGATGATCCAGAAGTGGTAAAAGGTCGTGCCGGTTCTCCGTATGCCGTAAAAGATTACTATAACGTAAATCCAGATTTGGCGGTAGATCCATCAAAACGATTAGAAGAATTTGAGGCTTTAATAAAACGTACTCATGCCGCAGGTTTAAAAGTGATTACTGATATTGTTCCGAATCATATTGCGAGAAAATACGAAGGAAAATCAAATCCTGCTGGTGTAAAAGATTTTGGTGCAGATGATGATGTTACTGTCGAATACAAACGAGATAATAATTTCTATTATATTCCGAATCAACATTTTGAAATTCCTGATGGAGACATTCCTTTAAACGGAGAAAAAAATCCATTGATTGATGGGAAATTTGATGAAAATCCGGCAAAATGGACTGGAAATGGTTCGCGAAAATTCAAGCCAGACCAAAACGATTGGTACGAAACGGTAAAAGTAAATTATGGAGTGCGCCCAGACGGAACTAAAGATTTTCCTGAACTTCCGGCTGGTTTTGACCAGAAATCGTATCAAGAGCATTTTGCTTTTTGGCAGGATAAAGACGTGCCAGATTCTTGGAAAAAGTTTAAAGGCATTGCCTTGTATTGGATTTCAAAAGGTGTTGATGGATTCCGCTATGATATGGCCGAAATGGTTCCGTATGAATTCTGGAGTTATATGAACTCTTCAATTAAAATGAAAAATCCGAATGCGTTTTTACTGGCAGAAGTGTATAATCCGAATGAATACCGCAATTACATTCGTTTAGGAAAAATGGATTACTTATACGATAAAGTGGAAACTTATGATAAGTTGAAAGATATCATTCGTGGAAAATCTTCGCCTGACGAATTAACAAAAATCCAGAACGGAATGGCCGATATTGAGCATCATATGCTTCATTTTCTGGACAATCACGACGAACAGCGTTTAGTAAGTCCAGAATTTGCAGGAACGCCAGAAAGAGGAAAACCTTTAATGGTGGTTTCGGCAACCATAAGCACTTCGCCAACAATGATTTATTTCGGACAGGAAGTAGGAGAGGCCGGAAATGAAGATGCAGGTTTCGGAAAACGCTCAAGAACGTCAATTTTTGATTATATCGGAGTTCCAAACCACCAACGCTGGATGAATGATGGTAAATTTGATGGAGGACAGCTTTCTGATTCAGAAAAACAGCTTCGTGATTTCTATAAGCGTTTATTGAATTTCACAATTAAAAGCGATGCTTTAATGGGGAATTTCCAAGAGATTCAATCTGTTAACCGTGAGAATCAAGCGTATGATCCGTTGCTATATTCTTTTGTTCGCTGGTCAGATCATCAGAAATTGATTGTTGTTGCTAATTTTTCTTCTGAAAAAGAAAGTGAATTTGAATTGAAAATTCCTTCTGAAGTAATTTCAAAATGGAATCTAAAAGACGGTTCTTATGTTTTAGTAGATAAACTGTATCTGCAAAATAAAACTTATTTGAATGTAAAGAATGGAGAAGGAGTGGCTCAAGTAAAAGTAAAGCCTTCTGAATCTTTGATTTTCGAAGTAAACTAGATTTTCTAACACATAGAAACATAGTTTAGCAAAATTATAAAAGGCGTTTCACTAGTTTTAAAAACACATAGTTTGTCTATGTGTGGAAACTAGTTTCTTTTGTATCCTTTTTTTGCACAAAAAACCTATGTTTCTATGTGTTTAATCTTTTTTTAAATCTTTTTAAGCAGAGAAATAATTTCTTTAATTGAAAATGTAGCGCCACATACAAATTCATCTGAAGCACCATAATAAACAGTTAAAGTGTCTCCGTCAGGCTCAAGGATATGTCCATTGGTGAAAACTACATTTCCAAAAAAGCCGCTTAATTCATATCCTGTTTGAGGTATCATAATTGGCTCAATTGTTCTAGAAATTACTTTCGTAGGATTATCAAGTTCCATTAAAAATGCTCCCAGACAATACTGATGAGCATCATTTGCTCCATGATAAATTTCAAGCCAGCCTAATTCTGTTTTTATTGGTGCAGCTCCAGCACCAACTCTTTTACTGTCCCAGCTATCTTTTCTGGTTTTGATAATGCATTTGTGATTTCCCCAATGAATGCCATCTGGAGACGAAGCAATCCAAATATAATTACCGCCAAGGTCAACACTGCTCGGGCGATGTAAGGCGTAAAACAAACCGTTTATTTTTTCTTCAAAAATGGCACAGTCTTTATTATGAGGTGGTAATATCATTCCGTGTTTTTGAAAATTCTTCCAATCGGTTGTGGTTCGTAAACCAACGCCAACACCATTGTCCGAAACAGAAGTAAAAGTTAGATAATACTTACCCTCAATTAAAGAAACGCGGCAATCTTCAATTCCAAAAGTTTCCAATATTCCTTCACCAACCAAATGCGGGTAATTTTCGGGTTCATAAAACTGTTTTCCGTCTTCGCTGCACAGTAATCTAATATGAGATAAAGTCGTTAAGTAATCAAGTCCCTGATAATTTATAACACGTGCATCTGTAGCAATAAGTTCAGGATGATTTTTTAAAATTTCGATAATCTGAATTGCTCCAGTTTCTGTTAATACAGGGAAAGAAATAATGTCTTCAATTTGTTTCGGTCTTTCGGCAACTCGCACAGCCAGCCAGATTTTGTTTTGAAACTGAAATACTCCAGGATTTAATAAACAGGTAATTTCCAGTCCTTCTCTGCTTGGCGGTAGATCTGAAGGCGATAAAAGTGGATTTTCTATAAAACGTGTTGCTATATCTTTCATATCTCTTTGTTGTTGTTTCTGAGATAATTAAGGTATAAAAAAAAGCTGATACAGAATTCTATATCAGCTTTTTTGTTTTATACTTTTTTAACCTTTTTGAGAGCTTCGACGTAATATTCGTTTACTTTTTCCCAATTGATATGATTGTAAAAAGCATCAATATAACTGCCTTTTCGGTTTTGATAATCTAAATAATAAGCATGTTCCCAAAGATCAATTCCCATAATTGGAGTTCCCGGAATCAAAGCATTTTTCATTAAAGGATTGTCTTGATCATTTGTCGTAGTAATTTGCAATTTACCATATCGGTCTACAACAAGCCAAACCCATCCAGAACCAAACTGTTTCTCTGACTGCGCTTTAAACTGATTGGTTAGGTTGTTAAAAGAACCAAATTCTTTAGCAATTGAGCCAGCCAGCGTATCTTTTGGAGTTTGTTCTTTTGGAGTCAGAATATTAAAATAAAGCGTATGATTGTAATAACCGCCAGCATTCTGACGAAGCTTTGCATTACTTAAATCCATCTTTTTTAAAATATCCTCAATCGGCATATTTTCATATTCAGTCGATACAATCTCTTTGTTGAAATTGTTGGTGTACGACAAATAATGTTTCGAATAATGTGTTTCTAAGGTCAAAGTTCTGATGTCTGGAGCAAGCGCATCATAATTAAATGGCAATTTTGTCATTTCAAAAGAGCCAGGATCAGCTTTGACATCATTTGGCGATCCGATAGTGATTTTCTCTTCTTTTGTTGGAAGAGGAACCTCAACTACTTCAACAAGCTTGTCTTCTTTACAGGAAAATAATAGTAAAAATGAAGCTAAAGTGCTAAAAAGAACAACGTTTTTCTTCATAATGTTTTTATTTTGATGTTAATGAATTGATGATTTCGATATAATGTTCTTTGGCTTCGTCAACAGACATATGGCTAATTTGCATCCAAGCATTGGTTTTAAAAGCGTCTCTTAAATCAAAATTTTCAGATTGATTGTAAACAGCTGTTCCAAAAGTTGCCTGTTTGTAAAAAGCGTAAAGTCTTAACTGCACATCTTGAGGCAGAGAAGCCTGAGTCATTGTCATTGCAATTTCTACAGCTTTAGCAAAGCGAATATCTAAATCTTTTTCAGCCATTTATGCTTTTGTAGCAATAATTGTTTTTCCACCAATCGCTTTCTGGTTTAACTCCACATTGATTGGCGTACCTAAAGGTAAAAATAAATCTACTCTTGATCCAAATTTAATGAAACCAGCATCTGTTCCTTGAACAACCTGCATTCCTTCTTTAGCGTAATTTACAATTCTACGAGCCAATGCTCCTGCAATTTGTCTGTATAAAATAGCACCGAAAGTTTCGTTTTCGATTACAACTGTAGTTCTTTCGTTTTCCTCGCTTGCTTTTGGATGCCAAGCAACCAAGAATTTACCAGGATGGTATTTGCTAAATTTGATGATACCATCCATTGCGTAACGCGTAACGTGCACATTGATTGGCGACATAAAAATAGAAACCTGTAAACGTTTATCTTTAAAATATTCTCCTTCATATACTTCTTCAATAACCACCACTTTTCCATCAACAGGAGCAAGGATATGATCGCTGTTTCTAACTGCAATTCTCTTCGGATTTCTGAAGAATTGTAAAATAATAATTAAAATTACAACCGCTGCGAATTGAACAAGCATTCTCAGCCAGGCAATATCAATGAATTTATCAGCAATTAAAAGTACAGCTACTGTAAATACAGTACCTAGTAAAATGGACGGGCCTCCTTCTTTATGAAACATAATATAAAATTTGATAAAATAAAAATATAATTGGTGCTACAAATATAACACTATCTAATCGATCTAGAATACCTCCGTGGCCTGGCATGATCGAACCGCTGTCTTTTATGCCGGCAATTCGCTTAAATTTAGATTCTATTAAATCTCCAATAGTTCCAAAAATGCTTACGATTATAGCAATGGTAGTCCAAATTATGATAGACATGTTGCTAAATTCAGGCTTAGGCTGAATGTAGAGTTTAGAAATCAGGAAACCAGCAAATGCAGCAAAAACAGCACCACCAATAAATCCTTCAATTGTCTTTTTAGGAGAAACACGCTCAAATAATTTGTGTTTTCCCATTGATTTTCCAACCAAATAAGCAAAAGTATCATTGGTCCATATTAAGATAAACAGACCTAAGATAATCTTCGGATTGTAGTCGTTTGTTCCAAAAGAAATTTTTACAATAAATACAAAAGGAAGTGTAATATATCCAAGCAGATATAAATATTTTGAAGAAGTGCTTACTTTTTGAACTGAATCATAAAATAAGAATATAATACATTTTATAGAAACTACAAGTGTAACGGCCAGAAGAACTAAATCCAGCTGTTTGATGTTGGTTTCTAAACTAATATTTGAGTTAAGAGTATCGTTTAAAAATTTAGTTGTCTGTTTGTTGTAATGGCTTACAAGAATAATCGACGAATAAACTAAAGTTCCAAATAGAATCGAAAACACTTTGTTTAAATTTACAATATTAGAAAATTCGTATATCGTAATAATCAGGAAAACGCCAAAAAGGGTAATGAAGCTTTCTGTAGAAAACAATATCGAAGTTAATAATAAAGCGATATAAACAGCACCAGAAATGGTTCTCTTCAGTGTTTCGTTCATCTTAAAGATCTTCTAAAAGCAATAAATAAAGGTTTTTTGCAACACTTCCGTATTGTGTAAAATCTTCGTCTTTCGCTTTTTCGAAATATTTTATTGTAGTGATATTAGTAGGAATGTCTCTTTCGTATTTGCGTTTAATAGCGCTTAATCCGTCACTTTTCATAGGAAGGATTTGACTTGTAGTGGCTATTATAACAATATTTGCCGGTAATTCGTTTGGTTTATTTTGTCTGATTTGTTTGGATGAAAATAGAATAGAACCTTCATCAGCTATAAGATTTTCGCAGCTTGCTAATAGAAATCTAGGATTTGAAGGGGCAATGTAGAATAATTTGTTTTCTTCTAATAAACTAAAAAGAGCTGGTTCATAACACAAAACCTCATTTTCAAACCAATCATTTTCTTCTAAAATGTTTTCAAATTGCTCTGCCAATTCTTGTCCGTTTTCACAGTATAGAAATTTCCCTCCATTTTTCTTAAAATTGAAAATGAATTGTTCATCTAAAGACAAATGACTATTCGGAGCAGAAGATGTTCCTGCATATTCGCTTTCGTGCTCTTCGTCAGAAGCGGATTCACTGGAACCAAATATTTTTTTGAAAAAATTCATTTTTTTATATGAAATACTTTACATGTTAATTGAAAACGTTCAAAGATAAAAAAATCTTAATTCAAAAGGGTGTTTTGAATTAAGATTTTGAAAAATTATTACGTATTTCGTAATTACTTATGAAACTACTTCTTCCAAATTTTTGTCAAAAGTACGTTTTCCGAAAATGTTTTCTAAATCATCTTTAAAGATAACTTCTTTTTCAATCAGAATATCAGCAAGTTGATTTAATTTGTCTTTATTTTCCTCTAAAATCTGAATAGCTCTCTGATATTGGCCTTCAATTAATTCTGAAATTTCAGCATCGATAATTTTTGCTGTTTCGTCAGAATATGGTTTAGAGAAATTGTATTCGCTTTGTCCGCTTGAATCGTAATACGTAACGTTACCGATTTTGTCGTTTAATCCGTAAATAGTTACCATAGCACGAGCCTGACGCGTTACTTTTTCTAAGTCGCTTAATGCACCAGTAGAAATTCTGTCAAAAGTTACTTTTTCAGCAGCTCTTCCTCCCATAGTAGCACACATTTCGTCTAACATTTGATCTGTTCTCACGATTTGTCTTTCTTCTGGAAGATACCAAGCAGCACCTAAACTTTGTCCACGAGGAACAATAGTAACTTTAATAAGTGGTGCAGCGTGCTCTAACATCCAGCTTACAGTAGCGTGACCAGCTTCGTGAATAGCGATTGCTCTTTTTTCTTCTGGAGTAATGATTTTGTTTTTCTTTTCAAGACCACCAATAATTCTGTCAACTGCATCAAGGAAATCTTGTCTGTCAACAGCCGCTTTGTTGTTACGAGCAGCAATTAATGCAGCCTCGTTACAAACGTTAGCAATATCAGCACCAGAGAATCCTGGAGTTTGTTTTGCTAAGAAATCTAAATCAAGACCTTCAACCTTTTTAATAGGAGCCAAGTGTACTTTGAAGATTTCAGCTCTTTCGCGAATGTCTGGTAAGTCAACAAAAATTTGTCTGTCAAAACGTCCAGCACGCATTAAAGCTTTATCTAAAACATCGGCTCTGTTGGTTGCTGCCAAAACAATTACGTTAGAGTTTGTTCCAAAACCGTCCATTTCTGTCAGTAATTGATTCAAAGTGTTTTCTCTCTCGTCATTTCCGCCAGACATATTGCTTTTTCCTCTCGCTCTACCAACAGCATCGATCTCGTCAATGAAAATGATAGCAGGAGATTTTTCTTTTGCTTGTTTAAATAAGTCACGTACACGAGATGCACCAACTCCCACAAACATTTCAACGAAATCTGAACCTGATAAAGAGAAGAATGGTACTTGAGCTTCACCAGCAACAGCTTTTGCCAATAAAGTTTTACCAGTTCCAGGAGGTCCTACAAGTAGAGCTCCTTTCGGAATTTTACCACCAAGATTCGTGTATTTTTCTGGGTTTTTAAGGAATTCAACGATTTCCTGAATTTCTTCTTTTGCACCTTCTAAACCAGCAACATCTTTAAACGTAGTTTTAATATCTGTTTTTTCGTCAAAAAGTTTTGCTTTAGATTTTCCGATATTGAAAATCTGTCCGCCACCTCCAGCGCCTCCACCAGACATTTTACGCATAATGAAAATCCATACACCAACAATAATGATGATAGGAAGTAAGCTGATTAAAATATCGCTCCAGTTATTTTTTTGAAGAAAGTTAAAGTCTTTTAATTTTCCTTCTGTAACTGCTTTTTCTAGTTTAGTTTGAAAGATTTGATCATTACCAATTTCCAAAGTGTAATGTGGGCCTTTGTTTGGTTGTTTGAAAATATCTTCAGCTACTTTTTTGTTTGCTGGGTCTTTTAGAGCCGCAGCATTTAAATATACCTCAGCTTCTGCTTTGTTGTAAACAATAACTTTTTCAATCTGGCCTTTTTCCAAAAGCGTGTTGAATTTAGAAGATGTTAATTGGGCAGGTTCGCTTAGGCTTGATCCTCCTGTTGCAAAACTTATGAATAAAAAAACTAAAAGTATTGCGGTGTATATTAACCAAGGACTTATTTTAAATTTATTCGGATTTGGATTATTATCTTTAGCCATTTAATGAAAGTTTCTTTAGTATTTGTTCTCGATTGAAGTTATTTTGGCATCGCCCCAAAGGCTTTCGATGTTGTAATATTCGCGAATATGTTTCTGGAAAACGTGCACTACAATGTGTACATAGTCCATTAAAACCCATTCTGCGTTATCGGTTCCTTCTACGTGCCAAGGTTTGTCTTTTAAGTCTTTTGATACAGTTTTTTGAATTGAGTTTACGATGGCGTTTACTTGGGTGTTTGAGCTACCGTTGCAGATCACGAAATAATCGCATACTGCTGTATCTATTTCTCTTAAGTCAAGAATATCGATATCATTTCCTTTTACTTCCTCAATCCCTTTTATTATGTTCGCCAGTAGAACATCATTATTAACAGTCTTTTTCGCCATGAATTATTTTATATGAATTTGTAAAGTTACCAAATTTTGTGATTATTTTTGAACCTTAACAAAATATTAAATTAAGATATTTAAATTATTTAATGAAACTAATCAAACTCGATGCCATAGATTCTACAAATGACTTCTTAAAATCATTGGCAAGTCAAGATGAACTGGAGAATTTTACGGTCGTAACAGCTGAAAATCAGACAAAAGGGAAGGGGCAAGTAGGAGGCGTATGGAAGTCTGAAGCTGGTAAGAACTTAACTATGAGTGTATTGGTGAAAGATTTTCTCTTTAGCAACGAAGAAGTTTTCAACTTGAGTGTTGCGGTTTCTTTGGCTGTTTCAGAAAGTTTAAAATCGTTAAATATTCCTGATATCTGCATAAAATGGCCAAACGACATTCTGTCATACAATAAGAAGTTAGTTGGCATATTAATCGAAAATACCATAAAAAGCGATGGCAGAATCGTGTCAGTTGCCGGAATCGGAATCAATGTCAATCAGACCGATTTTGGTGAATTGCCAAATGCTTCTTCATTGGCAGTAATTGCGGGTAAAACTTTCGACAAAGAAGAACTAGCTATTTTAATTGTCGAAAAACTAAAAGAAAAGATTCAGTTATGGAAAACCGAATCGCCAATTTTCTGGAACGATTACTTTAATTCGTTATTCAAAAAAGGTATTCCCACAGCATTTAGAGATAATGACAACAATGATTTTATGGGAATCATTCAAGGGGTTTCTAAAGTTGGCAAATTGCAAGTTTTGCTAGAAGACGACTCTGTTGCTGAATTTGAAATTAAAGAAGTTAAGATGCTTTATTAAAGCTTCTAAGGTTCTGAGATGCTAAGCTTCTAAGTTTTTTGGCCACGAAGTCACTAAGTCCCTAAGTTTTCTTTTTTAGTTTAAAATAAATAGAATCTAATCTGCTCAGATCAATTAAATCTGCGTGAAACAAAAAATCTTTGCGATTCTGCGCCTTTGCGAGAAATTTTCAGCATCAGCTAAAAAAACTTTGTGCCTTAGTGTCTTCGTGGCAAAACCCAAAAAAAATGCCTGACAAAAGCCAAGCATTTATAATTCAAAATTAATAATTTATAATTATTAAAGTTTGTTCATATTATTTGCTAAAGTTTCAATAAACTTACTGATTGGACCTTTAACCATCATCGCCATCATAGCGTTAAATTCGCCTTCAAAAAACAATTGAACAGCACTTTCAGAATCTGAAACACTATCAATGTTTGAAGTTAGCGTAAACGGAAGTTTATCACTCGCAGCACCCAGAACGATTTTGTTTGGCGCTACTTTATCTTTCATTTTTAATTTGATTTCCGGCATCCCTTTCAATCCAAAAATAAAAGCGTCTTCGCCAGTCACTTCAAATTTAGCGATATTGTCTGGCATTAATTTTTCGAAATTCTTTACATCAGTCAGTTGATCAAACAAATCCTGAGCCGATTTCTGAACTGTAACTTTTGGACTTTCTAAGTTCATAATTTTGTTTTTTTTATTTTTTTCTTAACGCAAAGTGCGCAAAGTTTTTTTTAAATATACGAGATTTTATAAAAACGCAAAGGTCGCAAAGCTGGAAGTTTAATAAAATTCCAATTTAAATCCCAAATTCCAAAAATCTCTTCGCATAGAAGAGAAATCTAAAATCTAAAATCAGAAATCTAAAATTTTACTCCTGCCCCCAAGTAGACGGACTCTCGTTCCATTCTAATAGAGTAGACTGTTGGTCTTCTGTAATGTATTGTTTTTGAACTGCTAAGTCTAACAAGTTTTCGTAATTGCTTAAAGTGAATAAATCAATATTTGCTTCTTTGAAATTTTCTTCAGCAACACCAAAACCGTATGTAAAAATCGCAGCCATACCTTTAATGTTAGCACCTTCGCTTCTTAAAGCTTCCACAGCCATCAAACTGCTTTTTCCAGTACTGATCAAATCTTCAACAACCACAACATTTTGACCTTTTTGTAAAAAACCTTCGACTTGGTTTTGTCTACCGTGTTTTTTTGGTTCTGGACGCACGTATACGAACGGAAGACCCAAACTTTCGGCAACCAAAATACCAACTCCAATCGCTCCAGTAGCAACACCGGCAATGACATCAGGTTTTCCAAATTGTTTTTCGATGTTTTTAGCAAATTCATCACGAACATAGTTTCTAATGCTCGGAAATGAAAGAATTAACCTATTATCGCAATAAATAGGAGATTTCCAACCAGAAGCCCATGTAAAAGGATTTTCGGGATTCAATTTAATTGCATTTATTTGCAAAAGCAATTCGGCTGTTTTTTCGGCAGTATCTTTATTAAAAATCATAGTACAAATGTATAAAGTTTTTGTAAACGACAAACCACTTTTTTTGACAAATGAAATCTCTAAGGAAACAGATTTCCAATTGTTCTTGTTGGAGAGTATTGATGTAGAACAGCTTATAATTAAAATTTTTCAAAATAAAATTCAAAAAGCCATTCTATATCATCCCGACGAAAGTGTCATGATGAAAACCCTTAAAGCCAAAATTCCCGTAAACAAAGCGGGCGGAGGCTTGGTATATAATAAGAAAGGCGAGGTTTTATTTATCTTCAGAAACGGAAAATGGGATCTCCCAAAAGGCGGAATCGAGAAAGGCGAAGAAATCGAAGACACCGCCATGCGCGAAGTAGAAGAGGAGACAGGAGTTGGACAATTAAGAATTGGTAAGAAGCTAGAAAAGACCTACCACATATTTAAACGCAACGGAAAATACAAACTTAAAATCACACATTGGTTCGAAATGTTCTCCGATTTTGAAGGAATTCCACACGGACAAGCCGAAGAAGGCATCGAAAAAGTAGAATGGCTGAATCCTGAACAAATAAAAGAAGCGCTTAAAAACTCCTACGAAAACATTAAATTATTGTTTGAAGAGGAAAAAACTCCAACAGAAAAAATCGAACCGCCTGTCGCTTATCGATCGGCTCCAAATTCCAATAATTAATATTTGGGCGTGCCCCCGATCCGATAAAAGGGCAAATTAACTTTACGCTTATTCGCCCTTTTATCGGATCGGGGTCGGGCTATCCGCGCTACTTCGGTAGCTTGCTTCTATCCCTCACGCGTGCAAACTTTGCATGAGTTTTTAGGTTTCAAGTTTCAGTTTTTGTAAGCTATTGCTGGCGCGAGCGTCCCGCTCGTGACCCCTTTGCGTGCACGAGCGGGACGCTCGCGCTAGCAAAGGCTACACTTGTATTTAAATTTTGTTTCAGGTTTAAAGTTTCAAGTTTGTCTCTTGTACTAACGAGCATCTATCTAGAAACGCACTTTACTTAAAACTATATATAATCGTTGTTGAAAATTTTATAACGATCATCTTGATTTACAAAATGAAAAAGTCCATGTTGCCAATATTTAAACATATTATCTCTGATTGTGCCACGTGGTTTTTCAGGACTATATAACCATCTGTTTTTTTCTGATAAATCAACCTCAATTACAATTCCATTTATATCTAAATTGTAGCATTCACTATAGCTAGTATGAGCAGGATTAGGAAATGTATTTTTAAATTCCTTATTAAAGCGGGGTTTAAATGTTTGTATTAATGCCGCCTCAGTGTAATTTATTCTTTGCTTTTCACTAATTTTCATTTCAGATGGATTTAAAAAGTTTTTTATTCTCATTTTATCAATATCTTCATTCTCCTTTTTTATTTTTACTCTCCCATCTACCGCTGTGATTTTTTTTTGATCGAAAATAGCCAGCATTATCCAAATTTCAGAATCAGGAAACTTAATTAAGGCTTCATTATAAATAGCTTGAAGAGTCGAATGGGATGGTAATCTGTCTAATGCTGTCCTATTTCCATCTTCTCCATAAGCTTGGCCAATGTATAATACTTCATAGTCCAACATCGGCTCATGGTAATTATTCTGCGACTGAATGAAGTCTAAGAAAACTCCTGATTCGGAGGTTAATTGGTTGTTTTTATTTTCAAATTCTATTGTAAAATATTTATATGGATAATCTGAAATTATTTTAGTAGCATTATTGCCTTTGGGTTTTGAGATTTGTATAAAATCTGAAATATATTCATTTTGATTTTGAATTTTAAATTCTAATTCAAAGTATGTTTCACTATTTATGATATATGAAGGGTTTATAGTTACTCGTGGTCTTTTCATAATGAAATAGATGTTACACGGAAAATCATCTGATGATAATCGTTGGTGTGCAAATTCCTCCAAATCTTGTTGTTGTAAAATTTGATATTTACTAAGATACATGTTTATGCAAAATTCACCCCTAAATTTAAATTCTTTCATTTTTATTAGTTTATTAATTTACAATTTAAGTAAGACTGTTTTTAGATATAGAATGATATATAATTTACAAAACCCGATAAACCGGATACTGCATATGTGCCTTTTCATAATGAGCAGAATTCTTATAAATCCAATTTAACTGCGCTTCAGGATTTTTAGCAAATTCGCGGTCGTTTTGCTTTTTAGCTTCTAATTCGGCTTTTAGAGCTGGATTTTCTTTTAGGATTTTTGCGGCTGAGTCTTCAAAAACATAATCAGAATAATGTTCTTTTTGCTGTAGAATCGCATCGAATAAATTCCAGTTGAAGAATGAATCAACACCTTCTGGTTCAAAAGCTTCTAAGAGATATTTTACGCCTTTTTGGTTCGTCGGAACGTAGTAATCTCCTTTAGCGAAATTCATTTTTACCATTTTAGAAGTTACGGTTGTGTTTCGATGTAAATAATGCCCTTCGTAAGCAGACGGAACGGTTTTAAAATCAGCAATTCTGTAGCTTTCAACCTCAGCAATAGTATCATTCCTAAATTGGCGGAAAGTAATATTATTGTTCTTTAAAAGATCAATAATATTCCAATAACCACGCGGAATAATATAAGCAGACGGAATAACAACGTCTTTTACCGATTTAAATTCTTTAATATACGGAACGTCTTTTTTATACGGTTTGCTTCTGTCATAATACAAGCGATCGCCCGTTGTGGCGTCGCTTTTTTTGTAACCCGCTTCGTAACCTAAAAAGGTAAATTTCGTTGCTTTTGTGCTGTCCATTTCCCAAAGCAAAGTATATTTTTTCTTTGGTTGGTATTGTTCTAGATTTTTTACACGAAGTTCTTTTATTTTTAGATAATTAGCATCGGTAAAATCCAAAGTCGATTTCATGTATTCGTAGGTTACTTTTACACGTTCGGCATATTTTTTCAACATGTGCGTTTCAACTATAAAGCCAATCGTATTAAACAAAGAAGTATAACCCGTAGTATATCGCGGACTGTCAACAAATTGCCCAAAACCTTTATCTGGCGTATCTTTAAATGAATCCACATAAGGCGTGGTTTCGATTTTTTTGTTTTGAAGATCTTTCACCAAAGCAGGCATCATAATATCGTTCATATAATCGCCCAAAACCGTTCCCAGTTTATTGTGCTGTGTCATGATGTAAGTTAGTTTGTATTGATAATCAGAACCATTACTTACGTGATTATCGATAAAAACATCGGCGTTTATTTTTTGGAAGATTTCGACAAAACTTTTGGTATTTCTGGTGTCGGATTTCATTAAATCACGATTCAAATCGTAGTTTCTCGCATTTCCTCTAAAACCATAAATTTCTGGTCCGTCCTGATTGGCGCGCGTTGTAGAGTTTCGGTTCAAAGCTCCGCCAATATTATAAACTGGAATGCAAACTAAAACGGTGTTTTTTGGTGCTTTCATTTTTCCAGTTGCCAAATCTCTGTAGAATTGCATCGAAGCGTCGATTCCGTCAGGTTCTCCAGCGTGAATTCCGTTATTGACGAATAAAACGGCTTTTGTTTTCTGTATTTTAACAAAATCAAATTCTTTGTCAGGATTAAAAGTGACCATATGCAACGGTTCACCAGAATCTGTCAATCCCATTTCTTTAACCTGAATCGTTGGAAAATCATTCGCTAGCATTTTAAAATAGCGAATGGTTTCGTAGTAATCTGCGGCTTGGTTTCCGTTTCCTTTCTCGAAAAACGTATCGTATTTTTTATTGTTTTGAGCGAAAAGAGTGATTGTGAAAAGTGAAAAGAGAATGGTAAAACGTTTCATGGTTTTGGTTTTTAATGCGAACCAAATATAGGATTTTTGTTTCAAGTTTCAGGTTTCAAGTTGGATGTTAAATACTCTGTATTTAGTTTTTGTTTCACGCTCCCGATAGCTATCGGGATTACAGATTTAAGCAGATAAATTTTGATTTTTTTTTAATCTACGTCAAATGCAATCTTTGTTTTTTGTCTCCCGCAGATTTTGCAGATTTCGCGGATTTTTTTATTTAATATTTAGATTTGATCTGCTTGATCTGCAAAATCTGCGAGAGCTAAATATTCACGTAATCTGCTTAAATCTTTTTAAATCTGCGTGAAACAAAAATCAAACTGTACACTGCCAACTATTTTCTCTACTTTTGCAAAATGAATAAAAAACACCATTCCAACGATATACTTTCCAATTTAGGAATTAAGAACCTGAATGAGATGCAGGAAATGGCACATGATGCTATTTTAAACGAAAACAACGTTTTATTACTTTCTCCGACAGGATCTGGGAAAACATTAGCGTTTTTGCTTCCCATTTTAGAAATGTTGCAACCTGAAATCCTTTCAGTACAATGCGTTATTTTAGTTCCATCACGAGAACTTGGACTTCAGATCGAACAGGTTTGGAAGAAAATGGGAACGCAATACAAAGTCAATATTTGTTACGGCGGACATTCAATAGATACGGAAATTAAGAACTTAAGCAATCCGCCTGCAGTTTTAATTGGAACGCCTGGAAGAATTGCAGACCATATTGACAGAGAAACTTTTAGAACCGATAAAATTCAGACTTTAATTTTAGACGAGTTTGATAAATCGCTGCAATTAGGTTTTCATGAACAGATGTCTTTCATTATCGGAAGATTGCCAAAAGTAAACAAACGCGTTTTGGTTTCGGCGACTTCAGATATCGAAATTCCGAAATATACAAGAGTTGTAAATCCGGTTACTTTAGATTTTATTCCAGAGGAAGAGGAAAAGGCCAATCTTTCTATGAAAATGGTGATTTCGCCAGCTAAAGATAAATTGCAGAGTCTATTCAATTTGATTTGTTCTTTAAAATCAGAATCTGCTATTATTTTTTGTAATCATCGTGATGCTGCAGAACGTATCAGCGATACTTTAAACGAAAAAGGGATTTACTCTGTGTATTATCACGGCGGAATGGATCAGGAAGAACGTGAAAGAGCTTTGATTCAATTTAGAAATGGAAGTGTCACGTATTTAGTGACAACCGATTTGGCGGCCCGTGGTTTGGATATCCCAGAAATGAAACACGTTATTCATTATCATTTGCCATTAAAAGAAGACGAGTTTACACATAGAAATGGTCGTACGGCTCGTATGCAGGCCACGGGAACGGCTTATATTATCATTCACGAAAGTGAAAAAGAACTAGATTACATTGATTATGAAATGGATGTTTTGGATGTGGAAGGAAAAGTTTCGCTGCCAAAACCACCTCAATTCCAGACGATTTATATCAGCGGTGGAAAGAAAACAAAACTAAATAAATTTGATATTGTTGGTTTCTTTTCTCAAAAAGGAAAACTAGAAAAAGACGATTTAGGCCTAATCGAAGTAAAAGATTTTGTGTCGTTTGCAGCGGTAAAATACAATAAAGTAAAAGATCTTTTAAAAAATATCAGAGATGAAAAAATGAAAGGCAAGAAATTCAAAATTGAAGTTGCCCGAAATGTTATTAAAAAAGAGGAAGAGGAGAAGAAGGGGAAATATTAGAAATTAGATAATTAGACAATTTGAGAATTAGAGAATTAGGTTTTTGCTATATACTCTCATAAATTTTTATGCTTGAATAATTTTTGAGAAGCTTATCCAGTGTTTGTCATCCTGAGGAACGAAGGATCTCCGCAAGTAGCTCTGCAAAGATTGGTTAAAAGATGAATTGGGATTTGGATTTTTTTTATTGGAATTTATCTTTTAAAATATTGTAATTCAGTGTTTTGGAATTGTGCAACCAAGTTTTACAATTTTATGTTAAAAAAATAATCAATTGATAGGTGTTTTTTCAATATTTCTGTGTTTTTTTGTGATCGTAAAATTTGTAAACCCCAAATACCACATGAAAAAGATTATTACTCTTGCCGCATTGTTTTTTAGTTTTGTTTCGTTTGCACAGGTTAAAGTTCTAGAAACGGTTCCTGTTGAGAAACTAGGAAAAGTAAACAACAACTACATTCAGAAAATTGGTGACGAATACACAGTGTATTACACTATTATTCAAAGTGATGACGATTCTACTTTGAGAAAATTTTCATTCAAAAACATTGATAATGCTTATAACTCTTTGTACAACATTATCATGGGCGGATTTACAGCGTCTCCGTTGTACGACATCAAATTGGAGTTACCTAACAACTACATTTGGTTACACTACACAGGAAATGTTGTTCCAGACAAAGCTACAGTTCAATTTATGGTTTCTGGTAAAGAAAGAGACGCAGCAACAAACAACGTTTCTGAGCCATTCGTAAAAGACCAAATCAGCAAATTATTCCAGAAATAATTTTCTTTAAGGTTCAAAGCCACAAAGTGACAAAGAGACAAAGTTTTTAAGCTTTAGCTCTAACTATAATATAAAAAAGCTGTTCTAATCGAACAGCTTTTTTTGTTTCTTGTTTTTACCGCAAAGTACTCAAAGTTTTTATTTTTTAGAGGCTTTATAAAAGCGCAAAGTTCGCAAAGCTTTGTCAAAAAACTTTGCGACCTTTGCGTATATCTTTGCGACCTTTGCGGTTAAGTTATTAAGCATTAAAAGAAACTTAGAAGCTTAGCAACTTAGAATCTCAGAAGCTTATATTTTCTTCACATATTGTGTAATAATCACAATCTGCTGACCATCGACTTTTCCTTCTATGTATTCAGCGTTTTCGTGATCTAAACGAATGTTTCTAACAGCAGTTCCTTGTTTAGCGACCATGCTAGAACCTTTTACTTTAAGATCTTTAATTAGAACAACTGAATCTCCGTGTTGTAGTACTACACCGTTACTGTCACGGTGAACCAGTTTATTTTCGTCATCTTCGCCTTCTCCAGTTGCTTTTGCCCATTCTAAGGTATCTTCATCAAGGTACATCATGTCTAGCAATTCCTGTGGCCAGCCTTTTGCGCGTAAACGGCTTAACATTCTCCAGGCAACAACTTGTACAGGAATATTTTCGTTCCACATACTGTCATTCAGGCATCTCCAGTGATTTAAATCAACGTTGTCTGGATTTTCTATTTGGTCAATACACGTGTTACAGGCTAATATAGCTTCATCAATTCCGCCTTTTTTAGTTGGCAAAACTTGATAAACTTTTAAATTTTCTTCAGCACCACAAAGCTCACATTTAGATCCGCTTCGTTTGCTTAATTCTCTTTCGATGCTCATTATTTATTGTTTATTTTGAAAATGCGAATTTACTTATAATATGAGTGCTTTGCAAATTTAATGTTTAGAACTATTTATGATTTGAATCGGGGTTGAGGCTTTTAATCCAACCAACAATTCCATTCAGGGCTTTTTGGTCAATGTGATATAAATCATTGTATTTTTTTGTTTCTTTCCAGTCATCATTTCCTTTTACTAAGAAGTGATTAAGCCCATCGATTATATTAACATCAATATTTTTATTATTCACTGAATGCAAAAGTTCTGCAGTTTTTTTACTTTCTAAGAAACTGTCGTTAGAGCCGGCTATGAATAATAGTGGAATATTTATGTTTTCAAATACAGTCTTAGCACTTACTTTTTTAATACTATCAAAAGGGAATTGTGATTTAGTAAATTTTCCATATTTTTCAAATGGGGTTGAGACTAATACAATAAAATCTAAATCCAGATCTTTTTGATAGTTGTCAATAGTTGCAATTCCTCCTAAACTATGCCCCAAAATTCCAATACTTTTTTGAGATAAAGAGCTTACTTTTTTGATATTAGTATAGGCATAATATAAATCACGTATTATCTGATCTACACTAAAATTAATTTTTCCTTCTGATTCTCCAACTCCACGATCATCAAATCTGTAAACAGCAATATTATTTTTTAATATTTCTTCTGCTAAAACATAGTGTGAATTTTTCGTATTCTTTCCACTACCGGGGACAATTATAACAATCTTTGAATATACTGTTTTTGGAGATATTAAAGTACCGCTTAATGTTTCATTGTTTTCGAGATCGATAAAATCAATTTTATCAAAATTATATTGGCTAGAATTTTCTATTTCTTTTTCAAAATTCTGATCTTTTTGAGCTAATAAATTGTTTGATGAAATTGTCAGAAAGAATGTTTGTGCAATAATATAAAAATGAATTTGTCTCTTATTTATCATATTACTTTTTCACTCTAACGGCATTCGGAACTAGCATTTCATATTCGCCGCCATGACGCAATACATCGCGTACAATGCTCGAACTGATAAATGAAGTACTTGCGGCTGTAAGCAAGAAAACAGTTTCTATTTTAGACAATTTTCTATTGGTATGAGCAATGGCTTTTTCGAATTCGAAATCGGCTGGATTGCGAAGACCTCTTAAAATGAAATTAGCTTTTAGCTTTTTTGCCAAATCGATTGTTAGTCCTTCATACGTGATAACCGAAACTTTTGGCTCGTCTTTGAAAGTTTCTTCTATAAAGCGCTTTCTTTCTTCTAAAGAAAACATGTATTTTTTTTCGGCATTGACACCAATTGCAATAATAATTTCGTCAAATAAAGGAATTCCTCTTTTGATAATATCTTCGTGTCCAAGTGTAATGGGGTCAAATGATCCTGGAAATATGGCTTTGCGCATTTGTTTAAGGTTCTAAGGTTCTGAGTCGCTAAGATACTAAGTTTTTTTTCTTTTGACGGTTAATGCTACAAAGGAACGAAGACGCAAAGTTTTTTTTAAGGTTCTGAGCTTCTAAGTTATTAAGCTACTAGTTTTTTTTGAGATTGGAATTTGGAATTTAAAATATTGGAATTTTAGATTTAAGTAATTCTCTTCGTATTTATAGATTCTACCCATTCTTCTTTTTGGCAGACTTGGCAGGTTGCAGTACCTTTTTTTTGTTCAGTTGTGTTGCCGCAGAAAGAGCAGGAATAGATTCCGTCTTTTGGAATAATCTTGCTTTTTGCTTCAAACAATAAAGGAAGAATAGGAAGGCCATAACCGACTTCTTCATCTTTATAATAAAATACACTTATTTCGCCACTGGTTTCAATAAAAGCATGTTTTACTTGCCCAAGATGCTCAATCGATTTGATGCGGAGTTCGGCGAAAAACTCGTCTTGCGCTAATGCTTCTTTTCTGAATGAAGTCAATGAAAATTTTCCGTCGTTAATGAGACATTCGGTTTTTCCTTCTATAAATTCTTCAAATTTCTTGCTTTTTCCTGTAAGCCAAGTCACGATGCGATATAAAACAATTATCACAGTAAACACGATAATGGCGGGAACAATTCCAACATCTTCATAAAACATGGGATCGCCAGCTGCAGAGCCAAGTGCTATAATAATTACAGTTTCAAAAATCGATAATTGTTTTACACCTCGTTTTCCAGCTAATTTTAGCGTTAGCAGCAAAATAATGAACATTACGGTAGAACGAAATATCACTTCCAATAGGAATATTTCAGGAAGTTCATTAAATAATAATCGGTTCCATTCGAAGATTTGTTTCATTTTTTTAAGTTGCTAAGGTTCCAAGTAACTAAAGGTACTAAGTTTTGTTATTCGAAATTTATCGTAATTTCTATGTTATGCAACAATGTCGTATGTAAATTATGAAAGACTTTTATGGACAGATTCAATGAAAATTAAAAAGGCGCTAAAATCTTAGCGCCTTAGTATCTCAGTAGCTTAAACCAAAGCTAACTCAATTGCATTTGTGAATAATTCTTCTAATGAAATTCCGGCTGCTTTTGCTTGTTGCGGAATCAGACTTTCGGTTGTTAAGCCTGGAATTGTGTTCATTTCGAGCATATGTGGTTCGTCGTTTACGATAATGAATTCGCTTCTTGAGAAACCTTTCATTTTTAAAACTTCGTAAGCACGTTTCGCAGTTTCGCCTACTTTTTTAGTCATTTCATCTGAGATTCTCGCTGGAGTAATTTCTTGTGACTTTCCTTCGTATTTCGCTTCGTAATCGAAGAAATCATTGTCTGAAACGATTTCTGTAATTGGCAATACAATGATTTCGCCTTTGTAATTTATAACTCCGACAGAAACTTCTGTTCCGTCAAGGAAACTTTCGATGATGATTTCGTTGTCTTCTTTATACGCCACTTCAATTGCAATTGGAAGTTCGGCTTCTGTTTTTACTTTTGAAATTCCGAAACTTGAACCTGCTTTGTTTGGTTTTACGAAACAAGGCAATCCCACTTTTTCGATGATTTCTGCTGTGTTTATTTTATCTCCTTTATTCAAATAATAAGAAATTGCAGTTTTGATTCCGTATGGTTTTAAAACCGATAATAAATCTCTTTTGTTGAAAGTTAAAGCCGATTGGTAATAATCGCAAGAAGATTGTGGAAGACCGATTAATTCGAAATAAGCTTGCATTAAGCCGTCTTCGCCTGGGGTTCCGTGAATGGCGTTAAAAACACAATCAAATGTGATTTTCTGACCGTTTACAGTAACAGAAAAATCATTTCTGTCGATTGGGAATTCAGCGTCGTTTTCGTCTACATAAACCCATTTTTCTTTGAAAATATGGATACGGAATCCGTTGTATTTTGTTTTGTCAAGATATTGGTAAACGACGTTTCCGCTGATTAATGAGATTTTGTATTCGCTGGAATAACCGCCCATGATAATGGCAATATTTTTCATTTTATATTTTTAGTTTTTAATTGTTTTATTTTTTTGTTGCCACGACTCGAGCGATAGCGAACTGGCGAAGCAATTCACGAATTACGCTAATTTTTTTTGCCACAGATTGTACTGATTAAAAAAGATTTTCCTCTAGGAACACTCTACAAAGATTGTCTGCTCACTTTGCGGTCCTTCGACTTCGCTCAGGAGGACAAACTTTGTCGTTATTTAAATTGCAAAATTTATTCTCATTTTATGTCTTCCTGAGCGAAGTCGAAGGACACGCACAGTAACCACAAAGATTGCAGAATAAAAGCAAATTGTACTATTTTAAAATAAAGAACGTTCTTATGAAACCGAGTGCCCTAGCCCTGATGGGAACGGCATCTCCCGATTTAGAAAAACAAGGCTTTTTAGCCGTAGTTTTTGTTAATCGGGAATACAGTGGACAGCAGGAATAGCTCCTTAAAAATAAAAAATCAAATTTTGAAATTCCAAATTCCAAGAGTTCTATGTTTAAAACAAAATTATCATTTTTTTTGAAACGAAATACTTTATCTTTGTCGCTATTAAAAATAAATTTATGAGTTTACGTCAGTATTTAACAAGCCGAGTTTTTTTCTTGCAATTGCTTGCTGCCGCTGCTATTATTGCGGCTATTGGTTATTTATTTATGCATTGGTTGACTTTTACGACTGATCACGGACACGAAATCGCGGTTCCGAATTTGTCTAAATTAACTGAAGAACAAGTAGAAGCAAAGCTAGATGAACTTGATTTGGACTATGTACTTTTGGATAGCGTTGATTATAGAAGTGAATTCCCAAAATATAGTGTTGTAGAACAAGATCCGCTGCCTGGAACGAAGGTAAAAGTGGGCAGAAAAATTTATATTAAGATTAATGCTTCTGGTTTTTCTTCCGTAAAGATTCCAGATTTGATCGAAAAAACATATCGTGAGGCTGTGCCGACGTTAAAGGCATTAGGTCTTGAGCCAGGAACGATTACGTATATTCCGAATCTTGGAAAAGATATGGTTTTGGAAATGCGTTTGAAAGGCAGAAACTTAAAAGTAGGAGACCGTGTGCTTAAAGCTTCAAAAATTGATTTGGTTTTAGGAGACGGAAAAGCAAGTTATGTAGATGAAAGTCAGGCAGCAGATAGTACTGCGGTGCCTGCAGAAACCCCAAGTGATGAACAATAATATTGAAGAAAATTTAGATCTGGAAGACGAATTATTTGAGCATTACAGATTTGAAGTCCCTAAAGGTCAAGCGTTTTTGCGTATTGACAAATATTTAATGTATTTGATTCCGAATGCCACGCGTAATAAAATTCAGAACGCAGCAACTAATGGAAACATTTTTGTAAATGATATTCCAGTAAAATCAAATTACAAAGTAAAACCTTTTGATGTGATAACGGTTATGTTGTCGCATCCTCCATTTGAAAATCATATTCTTCCTGAAGATATTCCGTTGAATATTGTTTACGAAGATGATGCTCTTTTATTGATTAATAAAGAGCCAGGAATGGTGGTGCATCCAGGTCACGGAAATTATACTGGAACTTTGGTAAACGCATTGGCACATCATTTTGATAATCTGCCAATGAATAGCAGCGAACGTCCTGGTTTGGTGCACCGAATTGATAAAGATACTTCTGGTCTTTTGGTTGTGGCTAAAACTGAGGCTGCAATGACGCATTTGGCGAAACAGTTTGAAGCTAAAACGACTGAACGTGAATATATTGCTTTGGTTTGGGGAAATGTTACTGCAGATAGCGGTACCATTGAAGGCAACCTAGCAAGACATTTAAAAGACCGCATGCAAATGGCTGTTTTTGCAGATCCAGAGATCGGAAAACCAGCCATTACGCATTATAAAGTTCTAGAGCGTTTTGGTTATGTAACTCTTATTTCTTGCAAGTTGGAAACGGGAAGAACGCACCAGATTCGTGCACACATGAAACATATCGGACATCCGTTATTTAATGATGAACGTTATGGCGGTCATTTGATTTTGAAAGGAACGACTTTTACGAAATACAAACAGTTTATTGAGAACTGTTTCAAAGCATTACCACGTCAGGCGTTGCATGCTAAAACGCTTGGTTTTGTTCATCCAAATACCGGTGAATTAATGCGTTTTGATACCGAATTGCCAGATGATTTTAAAGAATGTATTGAGAAATGGCGCAATTATGTGAAAACGCATAATACAGATGAGGAGGAATAAATTAGAGAATTTGGCAATTAGATAATTCTGTCTCACCTTATAAATAAAATAACAAAAAGCTCCTTTGGGAGCTTTTTTTATGATTCTATTTTTATATTTCGATTAAGAAATATTGAGATTCTTTCTGCTATTTCATGTGCCTCTTTTTCTTTTAAGTGTTTTTTTATAACGTAGTCATTAGAAGAAATGGGAAAGACATCCAAGTATACCATCCAGCCTAGACTATATTTCGCGTTTATATAAGCAACATTTACTGATTGCAACTTAAATAATTTGCAATGAAAATTATTATTGATGTACAAATCTTCATTTCTAATGCTAAGGATATGTAACTTGTTTTTGTACCATTCGAAATAATCATTAAATAGTATAAATACACTTACTAGCATTAGCATAATTATTGCAGTAAATGTGTTAGCCAATGTTTCAGGTTTTAACAAAATGAAAATTAATAAGAATGTTGAAATGAAAATTATTGAAGGAACAATTAGCGATTTTTTATTGAAGTAAAATGAGATAGTCATTTCGCTATCACCATTTTGTGCTATTTCATGTTTTTCCATTCGTTAAGACTGATTCTATAAAGTTTTGATTTTCAAATCGGTTATTTTGACCTCTCCGTTGGTTATGAAACCTAATTTTCCTTTTTGGTTTAGATTGCTTTTTTCAAGAGAACATTCTAAAGTTGTTTTATCATCTACAGAAAAGTATAGTTGATTGTTTTCGACTTTGATTTTTACCGAATACCATTTGTTGTTTTGTAGTTCCATTGGTTTTTTAAACAACGTTTTTCCACCTCTTTTTCCATACGAATCGTCTTTTTTATCATAGACACCATCTCCAATTACAATGTTTTGGTCAATTTGATACAAATAGGTTCTAATGTATTTTCCTTTATCCAAATTGAGCATTATTTCAAATAAAGATTCGTTGGTCATATTGACTTTCAAATCGATTTCATAATTCTCTGGAAGCTGTTTTTTGGATATTAAAACTCCCCAAGGCGAAAGTGAACCTTTTCCTATGATGGTGTCATTTTTTAAAATCCATTCTTTAGAATTAATCGTCCAATCTGATTTTAGTTCTTTAGAATCCTTTAAAGTATATTCTTTTTTAGAAGTGGATATCGTGCTTGAACACGAACTTAAAATCAGTAAAAAAATAAATGTAATGCTTATTTGCTTTGTCATAATTTGGTATCGTTCCGGTATTCTGTAGATATGCTTTGCGTTCTATAGATAAATTATCTAATTGACTTATTTTTAATTCAATTCTGAATGATACTTTATTTTTCCGATAGATCCCTTTTCTGAAGGTAAAAGTTCGAAGATAGAAGTAGGAGCGAGGCCTTGTTCTATTCTATGAGAAACGTAAATAATGCTCACATTTGTTTCCTGCTTGATAGTATTGATTAATTGAATTACCAAATCTACATTTTCGTCATCTAAACCTTCAACCGGTTCATCCAGAATTAATAACGGCGGATGTTTTAAAACGGCACGAACAATTAACGCAACACGCTGTTGTCCGATAGAAAGATCAATAAAACGTTTTTTTCTTAAATGCGTCATCTCGATCACTTCCAACCATTGGTTTACGATGTTTTTTTGATGCGTAGTTGGCTCCGTGTATAATCCGATAGAATCGAAGAAACCTGATAGAATCATTTGTTCTAGCGTATGTCCTTTTTGAAATAAATCGGTCATAGAAGTGGTGAAGATTCCGATTTGCTTTTTGATTTCCCAAACGCTTTCTCCGGTTCCTTTTTTTCTCCCGAACAAAAATAAATTCTGTCCAAAACCTTTCGGATTATCTCCTGTAATTAAAGAAAGAATAGTGCTTTTTCCAGAACCATTTGGACCAATTAATTGCCAGAATTCACCTTGTTTGACGGTCCAAGAAATCTTGTTCAGAATTTTTCTCTCTTCGTAACTTACCGAAACATCTTCGAGTTTTATTAATACACTTTCGTGAAAAAAATGCGGTTCTGCGGGTTTTGGAATTGCAGCAGTATTTAAAGTTTTAAAATGATTTTCGGTTTTCACGAAAGGATGCAGTTCAAACGTGTTGTCTTTTATTAACGCTTTGTTCGGAACAAAATCTAATATATCAACAGTACGATTCAGTAATTGAATAATGGCGATAGAATCGGTTAATTTCTGTAATGATTCTGCCAAAACCACTCGAGAAGCTTGATCTAAATGATCAAAAGGGTTGTCGAAAATGATGAAATCAGGTTTTTGGTCAATACAGTAACGTAAAAACTCTTTTTTGCGTTCTCCAGAAGAAAAGGTACGTAATTGTCTGTTTGAAGCCTCAACGCTATCGTATTGAAATTCTTTTTCGATGAATTTTTCGATGGAAATATCAGAGAAAAGAATTCCCTTTTTGCTGTTAAAAATGGCTAAATCTCCTTTTGCTTCGCCTGCAAGTAAAGTGTCTATAAAAGCTTTTTTATTTACTTGATTTGATAAGAGTATATCCCAGTGCTGCATTATTATAATTTTATATTTTTAAAAAGTTTTTGCCTCAGCTTAAAATGATTTAATCTTTTCTAATCCTTTAATTTGTGGCAAAAAGCAATCATTAATTTTGTTTTTTTGTTGCCATTTCGCGGTCATTTCTAGACCATTCACTCCAAGAACCGACATATAATTTCGGAATTGGAAGTCCGGCGTAATCCATTGCTAATAAGGTATGGCAAGCTGTAACACCAGATCCGCAATGAACAATTGTATTTTCTGGTTTTATATCTCCAATTACGGTTTTGAATTTTTGAGCCAATTCCTCTACGGATTTAAATAATCCGTTTTCGTCTAAATTTTCGGTAAGAGGAACATTGATGGCACCAGGAATATGTCCTGCGATCAAATCTAGCGGTTCTGTCAAGCCATCGTAACGGTTTTTATCACGAACATCGATTACGATATTTTGATTGCTTTTACGCGCTTTTTCGACTTCTTCAATATCTGCTAAAAGAAGTTGCCATTCCTGCGAAGGATAGGCTATTTCTTCAAAAGTTTGAATTCCAGAATTTGTTGGAAAACCAGCTTGAATTGCAGCTTGATAACCGCCGTTTAAAACTTGAATTTTCTCATGTCCAATGGCGCGCATCATCCACCAGAATCGTGCAGCGAAATTAGACCCGTTTTTATCATCGTAAACCACAACATGATCTGAAGGAGAAATTCCTAAAGCAGAAAGTGTTTTGGCAAATTCTTCAGGAGAAGGCAAAGGATGTCTTCCGCCATTGACAGGATTTTCTGGAATTTTGGCTAAATCACGATTTAAGTCAACAAAACGAGCATCTTTTAAATGTTCTTTTTGATAGTTTTCAAAAGCATTTACGCCAGCTCGAGCATCAATTAAAATGATTTCAGATGAATCTTGAAGTCTTAACAATCCCTCAACGTTTATAATAGATGAAAATGTAGTAAGCATATTATTTTTTATAGTTTATTTTGAGTAATTAATCGGCAAATGTTTGACTGTAAAAAAGCGAAAAAGTATTATTTGTTTTGTCGTATTTCAGACATTCCCAATTGTTGTATGCAGAACTTGTTGAAATGCAAATTGTGTTTTCTAAATTTGTTTTGGAAGCATTCTTTGAAAAACATCCTTCCTCCAATAAAAAGTTTTCATCTTTTGAGATATCAGTAATCATAACTGGTATAAATTCTAGAAAATATTCTGGATTTATGGTAATAGCACCTTCATTTGTAACTAAATGGTCAACCGCAAATCGATAATCAAGTGTTCCAAAAGAATAGCCGTTACAATTTGCATCTTCTAAATCATTTTTAACTTTAAGATCTTTATAAAGCTCAGCATATGTATTTGTGGCTGCATTGAAAAACAATATTTTAGTTCTGTTATCTTTTACATCATAAACTATAAAAATATAATCTTCGCTATTTTTTTGAAATATATTGCCTTTTGCAAATGAGATTAGCTCATAGTTAGTGTTGGTTTTGAAAAATTGATTCTGTTTCTCATTTAGTTTTGCTGTGATTTTAGCGCTAATATTCGAGAAAAGATTATTCGCAGAAAGCTTTTTTAAGCTTTCTCTTGTATTTAAAATTCTATCTGTAAATTGAGGATCGTCATAAACTGAGATTTGATAATGAGTTGCATCTGCAGTTTTGTCCGTTTTATTTACTTCGGCGCTTTCGTGTATTATTTCTTTTTGATTGCTAGATTTCACTTGCTCTTTGGAGTTGCAGGAAAATAAAGCTAGTGTAATGAGAACGAAAATAATTTTGTCTTTCATGAAAAAAGTAATGTGTTTATTTTGCGTAAATGTTTATTTTTTCTTTGAATTTCCAAGCCAAAGCAAGGCGTTCAAAATTAACTGACTTTGTGTTTTGTTTTCAAAAGTGTACGACAAGGTTTTGTTGGTTCCGCCTTCATAATCGATATCATTGTGCCCCATATTTACGTACAGCATTTTATATTTTTTATTGGTCCAAACAACAGGATAATAACCGCTGTGCCAGATTTCGTGAGCTTTTGGGCCAGTTCCTAAAGGAAAACTGGATTCGTCAATAGCCAGTAAAATCTCAATATCTGGATTCTTGGTTAAATCATTTGACCATCTGTACCATTCATTTGGAGCAGACGTAAAAGTTTTAGGCAGATTTTTGGTTAATGGATGCTGATTTTCGACTCTTAAAACTGCGGAAGTTGGTCGCCAAGTATTGCTTCCGTATTCGCCAGAACCTAAGAAAGTATTGTGGTACCAATCCCAATTTTGCGGATAGCTAGAATCGTTTAAAGCAAATGCCGAAAAATGAAAACCAATAAAACAGCCACCATTTTCCATGTATTTCTGGAAAGCTTCGCGCTGTTCTTTTTTCTCAGGACGGGTGTCTAAAAACAAAACAACCTGATATTTTGCCAAAAATTGTGCGTTTAAATTGTCCCAATTGCTGGTAGAATCGTATTGAAAATGATTTTCTTCGGCTAATTTTGGAAAGTATTTATTGGCTTCATGCACAAAACTGATATGCGCCTGATCATTTTTTGCGGTATAAAAAGCAATAACTTTAAATTTTGGATTTTCTTTTTTCTTCTGCGAAAAGCCAAAAAGAGAAAAAATTAAAATAAAAAGTAAAAGACTTTTTTTAAAAAAGGTTTGGTGGTTTTGGTTAGAAATAGTCATGAATGCTCGAGAATTAGCTAGGAATTTTTTCGATTAAAATTTCATGCTCAGATTTATCAAAATAAGTGCAAGTCATTTCGACAATATCAACTCTCCATTTTGCAATTCCGCATTGTGCACAATGATTGCAGAAAGTCATATAATCGGTTTCTCCGTGCTGATGTTTTACCAAAAGTTCGATAAAAAGTTCTTTGTTTGGAAAATCGGCTACTTTAATTTCAGCATATTTTTCTTCTGCTTCTGCAGTAAAATTATTCAATCCGTAGTAAACAACGCTTCCGTTATGTACATAAGTATCGTATCCTTTTACGCCTAAAATGATTAAATCCTGAATGTAATTTGGGAAATCTGCTCCGCTTTTTACTTTTGAATGCGCTTCTTTGATTTGTTCGATTGTAAACATATTTATTTTAGATTTTAGATTGTTGATTTTTTTATAGCCACGAATTCACGAATTTTATATTAAATAATTCGTGAATTGCTTCGCCAGTCGCTGTCGCTCGAGTCGTGGCGAATAAAAATATTATTTCAAAAATACGATTAATGGTTTTATAAATGAATCAAAAGATTCGATATGTGGCAAATGACCTGTATTTGGAATTTCTACCAGTTTTGAGTTTGGAATTGCCTTCTGTGTTTTTTTGCCTAATTCAGCGTAATTTCCCATTGTTTTTCTCACTTCTTCAGAGACCAAAGGTTTTCCTAAAGCCGTTTTATCTCTAGTTCCGATAATTAATAGCGTTGGACATTTGATGTTTTGAAATTCATACAAAACAGGCTGTGTAAAAATCATATCGTACAAAAGAGCAGAATTCCAGGCAACGCGGTCGTAATCTGGTGCGGTTGTCCATCCAGCGCCAAGTTCGGCCCATTTTTGATAATCGGCATTCCACTTTCCGTCATAATAGTTCGCCATTTGGTATTGCTTGATTCCTTGATAATTCTGTTTCAATTCCGATTCGTACCACCAATCAACAGGTTTGTAAGGAACGACTAATTTCCAGTCTTCCAAACCAATCGGATTTTCTAAAACCAGTTTTTCAGTAGTTTCAGGATACATTAAGGCAAAGCGCGTCGCCAGCATTCCGCCCATAGAATGCCCTAAAACTGTTGTTTTGCTAATTCCTAAATGATCTAAAAGCTTTTTGGTGTTTTCTGCAAGCTGCTGAAAAGTGTATTGAAAATTATCTGGTTTTGTAGATTTTCCAAAACCAATCTGATCCGGAACAATTACTCGATAACCTTCTTTTGTTAACGCTTTAATAGTGGTTTCCCAATAAGCTCCGTTGAAATTTTTTCCGTGCAGTAAAACAATATTTTTCTGATTGTAGTTTTCTGGAATAATATCCATATAACTCATTTTTAAATACTGGCGCTGGACGCTCAATTCGATAAAATGAACAGGAAAAGGATATTCGTAGTTACTTAAATTAATATCCAATTCTTTTATATTTCCCTGCTGTCCAAAACTTAAGCAAGGAATTAGTATTAATAATAGTTTCAGAATTTTCATTTTAGTGGCATTTGTTTTTATGATTTATAAAGTTAAACCGAACCACTTTTAAAACAAAGCTTAAAATCTTAAAATTATCAGAAAAAAAGCGATTGAAATGATTTCATTGTTTTGGTGTTAATAATCGATGATTTATTGAAATTTTATCGATTAAATGATAGTGATTGTGAAAATAATGCATTTTGACGAGTAATGTAGCACTTGAAAGAACTTCTTTTATTAACACGAAAAATGGCTGTAATTTAGTGTTAGAAATGTTGTAAGCCTTAAAAAATAGTATCATGAAAACACTACTTTTGCTCCTGCTCACTGTCCCCACATTTGCCCAAGAACTCAATACTTTTGATTTCGCCGTTATTAATTCAACCTTAATTTCTCCAAATATCGATCTCGACAAAGGCCGGAGTGTTGTTGCGGCAAATAAAGATCAATATTCGGCTTATTTTCAGTATGCTCTTACAATGTGTGAAGACGACATAATTTTTGGCGCTGGAATCGATAAGTCTGAAATTGACCGAACTTATGTTGGCTACATCGGAAAAATTTGCGAGAAATTTAGGGCCACAATTGGAATAGGTTATGTAGATTCTAGAAGCGGTTATGAGGGAACTTTTACAGGTTTTAGCATCTCATGGCACTTTTCTGAAAACACTTATCTTGGCGGAAATTTAGAAAATCTGCATTCGTCTATAATTGATTATGAAACTGATGAAAGCTTTGATTATTATAAAAAACTGGTTCCCAAAGTTTTTGGAAGTTATGAGATAATCCCAAATGTGATAGCTTTTGGACAGCTGAGTTCGAGAGTAAATGACATTGCACTAAAATATCAGGTTCACCGATTTTCAGCGGGAGGATTTTATTCTGGACATTCAGTAGGTGGTATTTTCGGAACTGTAAATGTCGGGCGATTTGCCATTTCCTGCAGTACAACTTTTGAAAAAGTAAACTTTGGATTAAAATTTCAATAACAAAATCAATTAAACTTTTGTTTAGAAAAAAATCCCAAAAACAAGATTTATATGTTTTTGGGATTTTTTATAAAGTTGAAAAGAATGTTGTTTTATAATCCAACGAAATCATCGCTTTTTGGGAAAATGCTCAAAGCTTGAATTGCAATCTCTGGCGTTGGAGAAGCTAGCTTTCTTAATTTAGTGTCCATCCAAGCACCGTCAACCGTAATTGTTGCGCAAAGTGTATCATCTTCTCTTCTAAACTCATGAACGATAGACCAGCGAGAAGCATCGGCTTTCATTTTCGAAGTTTTGGTATGAATGAATATTTTATCAGAAAGTTTTAATTCTTTTCTGAAAACGCATTCTTCTCTAAACAAAACAGGGCCAAAACCTTGTGTCTGCATTACTTTTAAAGTTAAACCTAATTCTTCTAGAATTTCGATACGATGCTGTGCGCCAAAATCGTAATATGCGCTGTGACGAACGTGAAAATTAGGATCAAGATCTGACCAGCGAAATGATATTTCTTTTGTAAATGAAGCCATTTTTAATATTGTATTTTATTGAAAAACCGAAATTACAAATAAAAAATAAATGAATAGCATAAAATTACTATGCGTGCATAATTTTTTTTGTCTTTCAAAATATCAATATGTAGGAGACTAATTTATTTTGAAAGCAGTTTTTTGATCTCGTTTGCGATGTTGTCCAAGTTTCCTTCAGCATTTCCTACGGCCACATATTTTATAACTCCGTTTTGATCGATTAAAAAGTTTTTAGGAATAGCATTTTTAGCATATTGATTCCAAATTATTTCGTTTTGGTCAATTCCGAAATTAAAATCTAAACCGTCTTTTTTTAATTTCACTACTTTTTTGGCAACTTGAGCTTCAGTTTCTCCGCTTGAAATAGCTAAAAACACAAAATTGTCACTTTTAAAAGGCTCTAATATTTTTGATGGAATATCATAAAACTCCTGTAAACACGGCGCGCACCAAGTTGCCCAGAAATTTACAAGCACCACTTTTCCTTTTAAATCAGAAAGTTTTACCTCTTTTCCGTCTATCAGTTTTAGAGTAAAATCTTTGGCTTGATCATTTATGTTTAAAAGAAATTGTTCTTCTTTTGGTTGAGGTTTTTGCTCTGTTGCAACAGCAGTATTTTTTTTGTCATTTTCAATTTTTTCTTGCTTCGTAAAAACTTCAATGACCATTATAAATTCTCTATCGCCAATTTTATCGCCAAATTTTTGAGCCAATTTATCGCGTTCTTCTTGGCTAACGCCTTTGTTCATTGATTTGACATAACCCTCATTGCTATATTTCATTACTTGATCCATTGTGGCAATTTCGTTGTTGATGATAATAACGGTTTCAGGTTTTTTTGCAACTCCGTTTTGGGCATAAAAAAGTTGCGTTGCGAATAGAATCGCAAGAGAAATGATTTTTTTCATGTGATTGATTTTTGATTGTTTAATGATTGATGATGATTGTAAAGATATGTAATTAAGTTTTCATAGTTTTATTTTAGATGTTTATGTACGAATGAATATTTTGTTTGAAAGTTTTAATTCTTTTCTGATTTACTGAATAGTTAATTTTGAAGTTACTTCGTTATGCTGAGAAATGTTCAATAAATAATTACCAATACTTTCTGTTTCATTTATTGTTAAGCTAGAATTAAAATATTGGATGTACGGGATTAATTCGTTAATTCCGAGTATTTTAGTATATTGAAATTGTTCCTTTGGAGTATTGTTTATGAAAACGATTATATTTTTTATGGGAATTTTTCTGTTTCCCCAATGTTGCCTAGCAAAATTCCAATTGTATTTTTTTGCATTATTATCTAAGAGTTTAAATAAAGCATAATTAGTTCTGAGAATTTGTTGAACCGGAGAGCGCAAGTCTAAATTATCAAGGGATCGATTGCTCCAATTTTTCGTTTCAATTATAAAAATGCCAGCTTGAGAAATTAAGAGATGATCAATTTGAATAGATTTTATAAAATCACCATTGCTCTGCTTAATTGGATTTTCGAAACTATAACAGAAATTGTTTATTAAAATATAATCATCAGAAAGTTTCTTTAATTCATTTTTTACTTTTTGTTCACCAATTGCTCCGTAGATTGTATTGTTAAGTGCAGTTATGATTCTTTTTTTTAGTTCAAATTTTTGTAAATCTACAAAGCTGCTATTCGCTACAGCATCTTGAAAATTTGTAGAAATATATAGAAAACGCTTATTCTTTTTTGAAATTAATCTTTTAGCTGAATGCTTAAAGAAAATAATTCTAATAGGAAATGCGAATTGTACAAACCAAAACTCTAGATGAATTATAAGATTTATCCAATAATCTTTTATTGTAGCAAAGATTTTAGAATTGGTTTCAGGCAAATCATCAATTTCTTGATTTAGGTCATTTAGCTTTTGTCTTAATTCATTCTTTAAATCAATTACTTTTTGAGGTATAAGACTATTTAATTCAGAAATTTCATTCTCAAGAAATATCTTTTCATCTTGTATTGATTTGTTGTGATCTGAAATAATTTTTTGTTCGGTGATGTGAAAGTTTTTTTGAAAATCAATAAGTTCATTTATTGAAGAAAATTCATCGATATTATTTCTGAATAATTCAAGTTGTATGGTATTTAGACATCCAATTGTATTATAAACTTTACACATAATCTTATACTTCTTTATAATTTCATTTTAGATAATTCAACTTCCAGTTTATCAAAGTTTTCCTCATTTTTATCCACCACATAAGGCTTTAGTTTTTGGCATTCTTCCTCAGTTTCAAAAAGCATTTTAAAAACCACTTTGGTTTGGTTTTCTGCAACAGTTTCAAAAGTGGTTAAGATTTGAAAAAGCGGTTTTGAATGGCGTTTCCAAGCAATAAGATTCGGTTTTTCTATTTTAATGAATTCAACATCATTTTCATAATTGCCTTTTTCGGGACCGTGCATCGTAAAAGTCCATTTTCCGCCTTCGCGAAAGTCAAACTCGTGAAAAGTATTGGTGAAACCTTTTGGTCCCCACCAATTTTTTAAATGTTCGGGTGTGCTCCAGGCTTTAAAAACAAGTTCTTGTGGGAAATTTAAAACGCGAGTAGTTACAATTTCTGAATCTGGCGTTATAGTAAGAATAGCTGAAGTCATTTTTCTTGGTTTTGATTGAAATTCAGTCGAATAAGTAAAATTACATTCTTTTTCGGTTAGTTGGAATTATCTTTTATTTGCTTTTTCGCTTCAATATCATTTATTTTTTTGACGATAAAAGGCAATGTTAATCCTTGTCCAATTAAAGTCAGCAGTACTACTGCAACAGAAATAAATATTATGGCATTTCTGAGCGGAAAAGGAGTTCCGTCTTCTAGAAATCTCGGAAGCCCGATCGCGATAGCTAAAGATACAATGCCTCGCATTCCAGACCAGCTAATAATTAAACTATTTCCAAAATCAAGAAGAGCATGTTCGCTTACTCTTCTTTTTCCTTTTTTAGTACTTTGAAAGGCTTTTTGCAAATTGATTTTTTGCAGATAAACTCTGACCATTCTGATTAAAAGCGCAACAATGGTAATTATGAGTGCATAACCAATATAAGGAAGAATCATGTCGTTGTCGATATCTTTTAGAATGTATCGAAAGTTGAGTCCAATTAAGATAAAGATTAATCCGTTTAATAGAAAAACGATAACATCCCAAAGCCCTTTTGATTGGTTTTTAAGGCTTTCCGGGAATATTTTTTTGCTGAATCTTGAAATCGCCAATCCTAATATTACCACAGCAATTACTCCAGAAACATGTAGATGTTCGGCGATAAGATAAGTTACAAAAGGCATTAAAAGCATGAAACTAATAGTAACTTCTGGCTTGTTTTTTACTCGTGCTAAAATAAAAGACAGGATTTTTGACATTACAAATCCGACAAGGAATCCGCCACCGAGTAATAGCACAAATTCTAAAGCCGCTTTCCAGATTATAAAAGCGGCACCCATTACAGCAGCAACCGCAAATCGATAGGCAACTAAAGCAGACGCATCATTAATAAGACTTTCTCCTTCTAGAATGGTTATTGTTTTGTGAGATATTTTGAGTCCTTTGGTAATACTTATGGCGGCAACAGCATCGGTTGCCGAAAGTATTGAACCTAAAACGAAAGCTAACGGCCAGGTCATTTCAGGAATTAAATAATAGGCCGCCACAGCTATGCCGACTGTTGTTAGGAAAACAAGCCAAATGGCCAATGTTGTGATGGTATGAAGGTTTGTTTTAAAATCTTTGGACGAAATATTAAATGAGGCATCATATAATAACGGAGGTAGAAATAATAAGAAAATAATTTCGGGATTTATTTCGATTTCTGCCATAGTTGGTATAAAACCAATTTCGACACCAACAATAACCAAAAGAATAGGATAGGGGAGTTTTAGCTTGTCTGCAAATGCAGATAGGCCTATTACGACAGTTAAAATGAAAATGATGATACTGTAGTTTTCCATTGGTTAAATTTAATTAGCTAATGTAATTAATTTAAAAATCATTCGGCTTAGTTTAAATTTTGTACATGAAAAAAAACTAAAAATGACAGCTAAAGTACTGATATGCCATACCTGACAGGTCTTAAAAATGTCATGTTGTCAGATGGTTTTGAGTGCTCAGACAGTAAAACTGACAAATTCTATTGGTTTTTTATATTGGCACAAAGATTGACTTATGCCACCTGAGTTATTAAATTTAAATCAAAATTAAATATATAAAAAATGGGTAAAATAATCGGAATTGACTTAGGTACGACGAACTCTTGTGTTTCTGTAATGGAAGGTAACGAAGCAGTTGTTATCCCTAACGCAGAAGGAAAAAGAACTACACCATCTATCATCGCTTTTGTTGAAGGTGGAGAAATTAAAGTAGGTGATCCTGCAAAAAGACAAGCAGTAACTAACCCTACAAAAACGATTGCTTCTATTAAACGTTTTATGGGACACACTTTTGCTGAAACTCAAGAAGAAGCAAAAAGAGTTCCTTACAGTGTTGTAAAAGGTGACAACAATACTCCACGTGTGGATATTGACGGTCGTTTATACACTGCTCAAGAATTGTCTGCTATGACACTTCAAAAAATGAAAAAAACTGCTGAAGACTATTTAGGTCAAACAGTAACTGAGGCAGTTATTACAGTTCCTGCTTACTTTAACGATGCTCAGCGTCAAGCTACAAAAGAAGCTGGAGAAATCGCTGGTCTTAAAGTTATGCGTATCATCAACGAGCCAACTGCAGCTGCACTTGCTTACGGATTAGATAAAAAAGGAAATGATCAAAAAATTGCTGTTTACGATTTAGGTGGAGGTACTTTTGATATCTCTGTTCTTGAATTAGGAGACGGTGTATTTGAAGTATTATCTACAAACGGTGATACTCACTTAGGTGGTGATGATTTTGACCAAGTTATTATTGACTGGTTAGCTGACGAATTCAAAACTGAAGAAGGTATTGATTTACGTTTAGACCCAATGTCATTACAGCGTTTGAAAGAAGCTGCTGAGAAAGCTAAGATTGAATTATCTTCTTCTGCAGAAACTGAAATCAACTTACCATACGTAACGGCTACTGCTTCTGGACCAAAACACTTAGTGAAAAAATTATCTAGAGCTAAATTTGAGCAATTATCAGATTCTTTAGTAAAACGTTCTATGGAGCCAGTTGCTAAAGCATTAAAAGATGCAGGTTTATCTACATCTGATATCGACGAAGTAATCCTTGTAGGAGGTTCTACTCGTATGCCAAGAATCGCTGACGAAGTAGAGAAATTCTTCGGTAAAAAAGCTTCTAAAGGTGTTAACCCTGATGAGGTTGTGGCTATTGGAGCTGCTATTCAAGGTGGAGTTTTATCTGGAGATGTAAAAGATGTATTGTTACTTGACGTAACTCCTCTTTCTTTAGGTATCGAAACTATGGGTGGTGTATTGACTAAATTAATCGAGTCTAACACAACTATCCCAACTAAAAAATCTCAAGTATTCTCTACTGCTGCAGATTCTCAACCATCTGTTGAAATCCACGTATTACAAGGAGAAAGAGCAATGGCTGCTGATAACAAAACTATCGGTCGTTTCCACTTAGATGGTATTCCACCAGCACCAAGAGGAGTTCCTCAAATCGAAGTAACTTTCGATATTGATGCTAACGGTATCATCAAAGTTTCTGCAACTGATAAAGGAACTGGAAAATCTCACGATATCCGTATCGAAGCTTCTTCTGGTTTAACAGCTGAAGAAATCGAAAAAATGAAAAAAGATGCTGAAGCTAATGCTGATGCAGATAGAATCGCTAAAGAAAGAGCTGAGAAATTGAACGAAGCTGACAGTACTATCTTCCAAACTGAATCTCAATTGAAAGAGTTAGGAGATAAATTGACAGACGATCAAAAAACAGCTATCGAGTACGCTTTAACTGAATTGAGAATGGCTCACCAATCTCAAGATCTTGAGGCAATCCAAAAAGGATTAGACAATGTAAATGCAGCTTGGAAAACAGCTACAGAAGCAATGTACGCTCAAGGTGGTGAAGGACAGCAAGCTGCTCCACAACAAGAGCAGTCTTCTGGAGATAACGTAGAAGACGTTGAATTCGAAGAGGTCAAATAAGTACTGATTAACATCAGTTAACAATAAGTGTTAAACCGCTGTAAACGTAAAGTTTACAGCGGTTTTTCTTTTTTATGCATTTTTGTTTCTGCTGTTTTTTAATCGTTTTTTATCATATATTTGTACCATATTTGTACCGGCACTTAAAAGGCGATAATGTGGCACTTATGTATACTTATGGCACTTAAATTGGAGATAAAGGCGATGAAAAGAATAAACAAACAATGTATCGTATGCGGGGAAGTGTTTCTGCCCAAGACCGTAACTTCTGTCTACTGCTCGCCAAAATGCAGTAAAAAAGCATACAAGCAGAAGATGAAGCAGCTTAAAAATGAAGCAGACATCAAAGCGATGATAGAGAAAATACCACAGGATAGGGCATTTCTTTCCGTCTCTGAGGCTGGCATGCTTTTTGGGATTGCCAAAAGAACCCTCTACAGGTTTGTGGGGCAGGGAAAAATTCCTTCGGTTAATTTGGGAACCCGCCTTGTAAGGATCGACCGCAGAGTCATGGAAGGGATGTTCGGCCCTGCCCGAAGCCTGCCGCAGGCTGAGAGCGCACCGAAGAAAAAATTATACAGCCTTGAAAAAGAAGACTGCTATTCGATTGGTGAAATTGCTCAGAGATTTCAGATATCTGAAGGTTCTGTCTACAGCCATATCAGGAAATATTCAATACCTACCAGGCAGATCGGAAAGCATGTATATGCTCCAAAAAGCGAAATTGATAACTTGTATAATGGAAATGATTTTATATGAAACAATTAGCAAAAACCAAGGTGACTGTGCGTCTTCGAAAAGCAGAAGACCGAGAGGAATGGTATGTCTACATAGAAAGCTATCCTGTTGAGGTTTCCGGAAAGAAAACGCCACAGAGAATCCGTGAATACTTAAACAGAACCGTAAAGACCGTGGAGTGGGACAAGCAGAGAACCGCCCGTACTGATGCGCAGGGCATAAAATCCTATAAGCCCAGACGCAGCGATAACGGAATAATAATCACCAGAAGCGAAACCGACCGTGAAATTATGCTCTATGCCGACGGAGTGCGTAAAATCAGGCAGAAAGAATACGATAATACAGATCTGTACAGTGATGCCGAGAACCTATTGGCTGAACAGAAAGAAAAAGCAAAAGAGGATTTTATCAGATACATTGCCTCTGTGGCAGCAAAAAGGCATGCCCGAAGCTCAAAATCCATTATGATCAATTGGGAGCGGACCAAAGAGTTTTTAAAAAGCTATTCCAAAGGCAGGCTGGTGTTTTCCCAGATTGACAGCAGAATGGCGGAAGATTTTAAGCTGTTTCTGCTGGCTGCGCCGCTCGGAGGAGGCAAAAAAGGGATACTTTCCCGCAACACTGCAGCAAGGTATTTTTCCATATTTAAAGCGGTTTTAAAACAGGCCTTTATCGACGGATATCTAACCGTTGATTTGTCTTCAAAAATAAAAGGCATACCTGAGCAGGAATCAAGACGCGAATATCTTACCATTAAAGAATTGAACGTGCTGGCTGAAACGCCCTGCGAAAAAGATGTCCTTAAAAGAGCCGCGCTTTTCTCAGCGCTTACCGGCCTGCGGCATTCCGACATCCAGAAGCTCCGCTGGAAAGAGATAAGCCTTGAAGACGACATGGCCAAACTGCATTTCACACAGAAAAAAACAAGGGGTGTCGAATATATGCCTATTTCCCAGCAGGCTTTGCAGCTCTGCGGAGAGCCAAGGCTTCCCGGGCAGCTTGTTTTTGAGGATCTGCCGGACCCGTCGTGGATTTCACGTCCTCTGAAAAAATGGGTTGAATCTGCCGGCATTAAAAAAAACATTACCTTCCACTGCTTCCGCCATACATTTGCAACACTGCAGCTGTCCAGCGGGACAGACATCTATACGGTCAGCAAAATGCTGGGGCATACCAACGTAAAAACGACTCAAATCTACGCCAAGGTAATAGATGAGAAGAAGAACAGAGCTTCTCAGGCAATACAATTGGAATCTTTAAAGAAAAGAGCGCAATGAAAATAAAGTACTTTGAATATATTGCAGTTTACCTGTCTGTTTTTTTAGTCTGTGTTTTTGTCGGTGCAATCGGAAGACTGGTGCTTTTGGAAAAAGGTGCGGATGAATATACGGCCGGCGTTTTCTTTTGGATCAGCACTGGATTTGGAGTTTTAATGTTTGCAATTCTAAGTTTATTTCTAAATGGTCTGGCTGAGAGATTGGTTAATCGTTTTTTGAAGGCAGAAAAAAATGAATCGCCTGAAAGCTGCATTGCAAGTAAGGACCATGTAAAAATAGAAGAGGAACGGCAGGATGCTTTAATCAAGTCAGAAATTCCTGAAAATAAGAATGCAGCCATTGATATTGAGAAGATAAGGAAAGAGCGGCAAAATGCAGCCAGAGATCAAAAACAGGCCAGAATTGATATCGCCATGCGATATGCGCATCAGGAGTTCGCGCCTTACATGTCGGATGATGATCTGGAGCAATTGGGCAGCAACGTAATTATATATGCTGAAGGCCTAAATTTTGAAAAGATTAAACCGGTAAAAGTAAAAGAGCTGTCCAATCTGGATCTGTATCATTTTGGCTGGAATATCTGGAATTGCTTTAAAGCCACCAGACAGGACAGAGCCGCGGAATTTCTAAAACTGACTTTTGCTGAAGCTCTAAAAGATGTCGAGCAGAACAGCATTAAAACACATCTCAAAGATGATGAACAGAAAGGGCTTATAAAGATTATGGAAGATCTTGCAGATTTTTAAATACCAATAGGTTTAAAGCACTGTGTTTTTTAGGTGTTTCTGCTGTGAAGAAAGACACAGAAGAAACACTTTTTTCATTTGCACCATAACTGTTAAAAACGATAGCTATGGACATTAACGAAATCTCTTTTGAGAACCTGCCCAAAGCAGTAGCGCATTTAGTGAAAGAAATTGCCGAGATCAAACTTCTGATTCAGAATGTGCAGGTATATGAATCTAAAGAAAAAAGCATTCCTATCGGGGTTGAAGAAGCAAGCCGGCTGATAGGGAAAGCAAAGCCTACAATTTACGCTCTTGTAAAGCAGAGAGAAATTCCCTGCTATAAATATGGCAAAAAGCTGTATTTTTTTGAAGAAGAGCTTTTAGAATGGATTTCTAAAGGGAAAAGGAAAACCATGCAGGAAATCGAATCAGAAGCAATGAAATACAATGATAATCGAAATAAATAGAGAGATAAAAGCTGGCAAGAATACTTATATCACTTCATTGCATCATCAAAAAACATTTAATGCAAAGCGATAAGTTATTTTAGACTAAATACAGCTTTCTATTCAAATTTATTGATTTGATACGATTTCAACCGTTTCAAGGAGAGCAGGATTTGAACCTTAAGCCCGGAACCCCCTTATTTGCTGCGTTTGTCGTTTTTTAAAACCTAAGTTGCCATTAAACAAAATGGTTGATTTTTAAGTGTTAATACTTTGATTTTTAATGTGTTATTTTGTTTTTTGTTATTGTAATTCTTTTGCAGGTAATTTAATTGTTTTTCTTGTCAAATTGATTGTTTCGTCCTGTTTTTTTTTACCTGTATTGTATCTCGAAATAATTTAGTATTGATTTGTAATTATCCTGAGCAGTGAGACATGTGTCCATCAGGTATTCTTTTATATTATTCCATTCCTGAAGCCCCCTGTAATAAAACAGTTTTAGTTTTTCATCTATTATAAATGGGACTATATTGTTGGCCAGGCATTCCTTAAAAATGATTAATCTCCCTACACGGCCGTTTCCGTCTTGGAAAGGATGTATAATTTCAAATTTATAATGAAAATCGATAATGTCTTCGATACTTTTATTTTTTATCGCATGGTAATCCGACAATAGTTCTTTCATCTTTTGGGAAACTTCTTTCGGCGGACAGGTCTCATTGCCCCCCACTTCATTTGGCATTCTTTTGTATTCCCCTACATTAAACCAATCTTTTCCGCTATCAGAAGTTCCGGACTTTAATAAAAAATGGAGTTCTTTAATAATGGATTCATTAAGCTTGTTATTTGCTTTTTCAATAATAAAATCAATGCATCTAAAGTGGTTAGAAGTTTCAATAATGTCATCTACATTTACACTTTCTTTAGATGCCCCAATTGTATTGGTTTCAAAAATATATCTCGTTTGATCATGGGTTAGTCTGCTGCCTTCAATTTTATTCGAATTGTAGGTTAAATCTATTTGCGTGCGGTGGTAAATACCTCCTTTTAGCTTCATATTCTTTTGTTCTTTCAGAATTTCCAATAAAACATTTGCACTTCCTTTTTTATTTTCTTTTTGTGATATTACGGCATCTTCAGGAATATTCCATGTTTTACCGGTTAGGAAAGCCCCTTTTAATTTTCCTGTAGAACAATAATTACGAACCGTCCTTTCAGAGAGATTCAGTTTTTTTGCAAATTCGACTACTGAAAGATACTTCATGTTTTTATATATGATTCCGTTATCGGCAAATATACGTTAAAAATCTTGGGGAATAAATGTTTTTTTTGCCGATATCGGAAATGTGTTGAACCAAACACTTTTTCAAAGTTAATTGCTCAAGGATATTATACAATGAAAAAACAGCTTCCTTGATTATAAATTTTATTTAAACCGCCTTAGCTTTTTGTGGCAAAATTGAAGGCAACTCCAGTCCTTTGTTTATTGCTAATTGAATTAAATAATAGTTTAGTATCTTAATTACGGCGAACCTTCCTTTACATTAAGTGATGCGTTATCAGAGCAGTTTTGCAGAATTTACATATTATAATTATTATATTTACTGAAATAACAGCTGTCAGTCTATGTACGAGGAATTAAAGTATTGGTATTTAAGGGATCATAAATTATTTAGAACACTTAGCTATTCGCAAATTAAGCAATTATGCATTATTACTGGTTTTAAAAAAGCAGCTAAAGGGGAGATTATTTATTTTTCCTCTTCAGATGTACCTCGTATTTTTTTACTCAAAAAAGGAAACATAAAAATTGTGGCTATTGATGATGATGGCAATGAAACAATAAAAGACATTATTCAAAAAGGAGATTTGTTTGGCGAATTGACTTTGGAAGCTGATAGTAAGGAAGAAGAATATGCAAAAGTACTTTCTGATGATGTTGTAATCTGCAGTTTTTTAATGTCTGATTTTGAAGATTTATTGCTGCGAAATCCTACTCTCGCAATTTCATATACCAAATTTGTTGGTTTAAAAATGAAACGGGTCAAGAACAGCTATGCCAATTTAATTTCTAAAGACGCCAAAACCAGAATGTATCAGTTCCTTAAAGACTGGGCAGAAAAAGAAGGTGTTAGAAATGGAAATACGGTAGCAATCGAAAATTATTTAACCCAAAATGATATTGCCCAGATTATCTGCACTTCGAGGCAAACCGCTGTACAATTACTGAATGAAATGGAAATTAACCAGCTGTTGAGTTACAACAGAAAGGAAATTATCATTCCTGATATTACCAAACTATAATTATTTTAGGCAAAGTGTAAATTAGACGACATTTTGCTTTTTCGCAGTGCTATAATTTTACATCATCAAAAAGATGTAAAACAAATACACTATGAAAAAAATACTTTTAATTTTTCTGACAGCCCTGACTTCGGCTGCTTATGCACAAAAACCGACTCCTAAATCGGCAGCGGATATTGCACCTTTATTGATTGGTGAAAAAATTCCAAATGCAAGTTTGAAAACACCTGAAAATGTAGATGTTAGTATTTTAGACCTGCTTAAAAAGAAAAAAACGGTTCTTGTTTTTTACCGCGGCGGCTGGTGTCCGTATTGCAATATCCATTTGCAGTCATTGGCCGGAGCCGAAGAACAAATTATCGATTTAGGTTACCAGATTATTGCTGTAAGTCCGGATTCTCCTGAAAATCTAAAAGCAACAGCAGAAAAAGACAAAGTAAAATACAGTTTGCTTTCAGATTCAAAAGGAACATTCATAAAAGCAGTAGGAATTGATTATCAGGCTCCCGAAAACTACAAAGAGGTAATTAACGTACATTCTAATGGAATCAATAACAGTTTACTGCCGGTTCCATCAGTTTTTGTAATAAGCACAGATGCTGATATACTTTTTGAATACATCGCACCTGATTTTAGACAGCGTATCTCAACAGAATTATTGGTATCAGTATTAAAAAACTTAAAATAGAGTAAAGATGAAAAAGCTGGCATTATTGTTATTGATTTTAATTTCAGGCAGTTCATTTGCTCAAAACGATGCAAAAAGAATCAGCCAGTATAATTTAGAAAACAAGATAGGTATCCAGGGTTATGATCCTGTTGGATATTTTAATCAGGGAAAAGCAGTTAAAGGGAAAAAAGAAGTTTGGGTTTCGTATCAGGGCGTGACTTATAATTTTTCTTCTGCTGAAAATAAAAATGCATTCTTAAAAAATCCATCAAAATACGAACCTCAATATGGCGGCTGGTGTGCTTATGCCATGGGGAGCACCGGAGAAAAAGTCGAAATAAATCCGGAAACTTTTAAAATTGTTGATGGCAGACTGTATTTGTTCTACAATGCCTATTTTAATAATACATTGAAAAGCTGGAACAAAGATCAGGATAATTTAAAAGGGAAAGCAGATACGAATTGGAAAAAAATATATAAAAACTAGGGTCATGAAAACACAAGTATTAACATGGGTTTTGAGGCTGACGGCATCTGTAATTTTACTGCAGACTTTGTATTTTAAATTTACAGGAGCACCAGAAAGTGTGTATATTTTTTCGACTTTAGGGATTGAGCCCTACGGGCGATTAGGATCTGGAATTGCCGAACTGATTTTTGCGATTTTAATTTTGATTCCTAAAACAACGTGGCTAGGCGCTTTAGGCGGAATTGGTGTTATGACGGGCGCTGTCTTTTCGCATTTTTTTGTTTTAGGAATTGAAGTTAAAAACGATGGCGGGCTTTTGTTTACTCTCGCTCTGATTACGTTTCTATGCTGTTTAGGATTGCTTTATTTAAATAAGAACAAAATAATTAACCTTCTAAAAACAAAATAATCATGCTGATAAAATCAATAAACCAAAGTTTAGATGAGTTAACAGATTTATTAAACCAGTTATCTGATCCATTATATTCAAAGCCTTGTGCGGCTTTGAGCAGCTCAAGTATTGGAGAACACATGCGCCATATTATTGAAATGTTTCAATGTCTTGAAAACAGTTATGAATCTGAAGTTTTAAATTATGACAGCAGAGAACGCAGCAAACGTATTGAAACCGAAACTCAATTTGCAATTGAATGTATTCTGAAAATAAAAAAAGGTCTAAAGTCAGACAATAAAATTCTTTTTTTAGAACAAATGATTGACGGACTTACTTTCAGGATTCAGAGTAATTATTATAGAGAACTGCTTTATAATTTAGAACACTGCATCCATCATCAGGCTTTAATAAAAGTAGCTGTTTTGCAATTTGAAAATGTCTCATTAAATGAAAATTTTGGTGTAGCAAGTTCCACAATCGAATATAGAAAACAATGTGTACAGTAAGTTTTGTAAATAATAATGGGGCTGCCATTATTACCTCAAACAGGGATGAAAAAGTAATTCGGCCGGGCGCAATTGTGCCGCGAAATTACAGTCGCAACGGAAAAAAAATTATGTATCCTAAAGATTCAAAAGCGGGAGGAACCTGGTTTGCCGTTGATGAAAACGGAACGGTCGCGGTTTTATTAAATGGAGGAATTATAAAACATACGCCAATTCTTCCGTATCGAAAAAGCCGCGGATTAATTGTACTGGATATTATCGAAAATGATTCTCCAAAAGATTTTTGGAAACAGATTAATCTCGAAAACATAGAACCTTTTACGCTGGTTTTGTATCAGCAGAAAAGTTTATACGAACTGATCTGGGATGGTTCCGCCAAAAGAACAGCAAAGCTGGATGAAACGCAGAGTTACATTTGGTCCTCGGTTACTTTGTATCCCGAAGAGGTTAGAAAAAAACGATCTGATTGGTTTTTTGAATTCATCAAAGACAAAAATGAAATCTCGGCTCCGGATATGCTTCATTTTCATAAAAACACTCATACTGATGATGTGCAAAACGGTTTAATCATCAACAGAGAAAATATAATGAAAACCTTAAGTGTAACTCAGGTAGTAACAGAGCAAAATAAAGGTGCCATGAAATATTATGATTTAGTTAAAAACAAAGATTTTTCGGCCTCTTTTATTCAAATTTAAAATCGAAAACAATGAAGTTATTTTTTCATAAAGTTACCAATTGGGAATACTGGCCGTTTCAGGTTTTATATTTTCCCATTTATTTTCTTTGGGCCTATTACGCTATAAAGGCCAGATCTGTTTTTTTCTTTAATGCTTCCAATCCCAAAATTAAAAATGGCGGGTTTATGATGGAAAGCAAAAAACAGATTTACGATCTGCTGCCCAAAAAACATTATCCGAAAACTATTTTGATTCACGAGAATTCTGATTTTAAAGAGATCCTAAATCTATTGGAGGAAAATGAAATTGATTTTCCGTTAATCGCAAAACCCGACATTGGACTGAGGGGTTCTGGGGTAAAAAAAATCAAATCTGTTTCTGAGCTGGCTGATTATGCAGGTAAAGCAAACTTTGATTTTTTACTGCAGGATCTCATTTCGTTTGAAAAAGAAGTAGGGATTTTTTATGTACGCCTTCCGTTTCAGAAAAACGGAAAAATCACTGGAATCGTTTCTAAAGAATTTTTGATTGTGAAGGGAGACGGTAAATCTACCATTGAAGATTTGATTAAACAGAATCCAAGATTTGAACTCCAAATGGATGCTTTAAAAAAAGAATATGGAAAACAGCTGCAGCAGATTTTACCTCAGGATGAAACATTGAATTTAGTTCCTTTCGGCAATCATGCGCGCGGAGCAAAATTTCTTGACGGCAGTGAGTGGATAACGCCGGAATTAACCGAGACAATTAACAGGATTGCTGTTCAGATTCCGGAATTCTATTTCGGACGTTTTGATATCATGTATCATACTTTCGAAGAATTAGAACAGGGAAAAAATTTTCAAATAGTCGAACTAAACGGTGCGGCAAGCGAACCTACTCATATTTATGATCCCAAACATTCCCTATGGTTCGCATGGAATGAACTGGCCAGACATATAACCTATATGTATGAAATAAGTACGCAAAACCATAGAAGAGGAGTACCCTATCTGGATTATAAAACAGGCATCAAAGAATATAAGCTGCATGTAAGACACAACAGTAAAATTATAAATTTTTAAGATGAAACAGTTCATGAATTTTACCTCTGGATTTGTGGTAGGCTTTTTAGGATCGGTCCTGCCCGGGTATTTAAGTTTTGCCGGATTGGAAATTTATTCAGATTCAGGGCTGTATCATTTAATGCTTTTTTTATTGGGGATAATTTTTGTGGAATCTTTTGTTGTTTATTTTACCCTTTATTTTGCTGATGGCCTGGTAAGGATCAGGAAACTTTTAGTAATAATAGATATATTTTCAATAGTATTAATGTTTGCAATAGCCTATGTCTTTTATAAGGGGAGTGGCCATCAGACATCATCTTATGAATTTCTTATGCGATCCAGAAGCTATTCCCCTTTTGTAATGGGACTAGTTTTAAATGCTTTTAATTTTTTGCAGCTGCCTTTCTGGACAGCTTGGAATTTGTATCTGCTAAAAAAGGGGTATATTGATCCTAAAAAAAAATTGAAGCACTATTATTTAGCCGGAACTATGATTGGAGTTTTTCTGGCAATGTTGATCTTCATCGTCGTTGTGCATGCCGTTTTTCAGAACATAAATCCGTTTTATAAGTCTGCATTTTCTAATATGATCTCTTTATTTTTTATAGGTTTAGGAATTAACAATTTATATAAAGCATATCAGAAATATTTCAAATCTCATCCGATTAATTTAATGGATCGATAGAGAAGTGCCCGTTCAGGATTATTCTGACCAGTCCCTAATCCATTTACCCACTGTCCGGCACCATTGGTCGTCGTCATTCAAACATGGAATTGCCAAAAACTCTTCTCCTCCTTTTGCTTCAAAATCTTCTTTGGCGCGCATGGCGATCTCCTCTAAAGTTTCTAAACAATCCGAAACGAAAGCCGGTGTTACAACCGCCAATTTCTTGATTCCTTTTGCCGGCATGTTATCAATTTCAACATCTGTATAAGGTTCCAGCCATTTATCGCCGGCTAAGCGGGATTGAAATGTCAGACTGTATTTGTCTTCTGAAAGACCTAATAATTTTACGACTTGTCTTGTTGTTTCGTAACATTGGTGACGGTAGCAGAATTCGTGCGCCGGCGATGGTGTGCTGCAGCAGGATCCGTCAATTTTACAATGCGATTTGGTCACATCGGTTTTGCGAATATGACGTTCTGGAATTCCGTGGTAAGAAAACAATAAATGATCGTAATCAAAACCATTTAAATGTTTCTGAATGGAATCGGCTAAGTTTTTGATGTAATCCGGTTTATTATAAAATGCCGGAACATCTATAAATTTCATGTGAGGGAATTTCTTCTTGCGAATTTCTTCGGCCTTTACTAAAATAGTTAAAGTTGAAGCCATTGCATATTGCGGATACAAAGGAAAAAGCATTACGTCTGTAACTCCTTTATCACTTAATTCCTGAAGTCCTTTTTCTATTGTCATGCTTCCGTAACGCATCGCTAAAGAAACTGGAACATTTACAAGAGGCTGAACCTTTTTCTGCATTCTTTCAGACAATACTACCAAAGGAGAACCTTCATCCCACCAAATTTTTGCGTAAGCGTGCGCTGATTCTTCTGGTCTTTTTCTTAAAATAATACCGCGAACCAATAATGCTCTCAATAAATACGGAACGTCGATCACGTATTTATCCATTAAAAATTCATCTAAATAAGGTTTTACATCTTTTGGAGTTGGACTTTCTGGAGACCCAAGATTTACTAATAATACGCCTTTCATTATCGTTTTTGTTTTAATTTTCCTCAAACTCAGTGCTTGCCGCTTCTTAAAATTAATCAATATATTTTATTTATGCCCTAATCTATAAAAGCGATACTGTTCTTATGATTGGTATTAATGGACATCAGATATCTTTTTGGGGTTGTGGAAAATTTTTTCTTGAATCCAGCAATAAAGTGGCTTCCGGTGCTGTATCCTATTTTCAGCCCGACTTCATTTACATTGTAAGAACCGCTGTCCAATAGTTTTAAGGCGAAATCCATTTTGTAGTCAAACAGAAAACCGTATACCGTATCACCATAAATTTGTTTGAAGCCTATTTTTAATTTTTTCATATTCAGTCCAATTTCATCTGCCAGCTGCTGCAATCCTGGCGGTTCGGCCATATTAGCGATAAGTATTTCTCTGGCTTTTTTGATTTTCAGCACGTTATCTTCATCAATCAAAAATGGACATTGCAGTGCGTTTGGATCTTCCATTTTATTGAAATACAAACTCAATAATTCATATCCTTTTCCTTTATAATAAAGGTTCTTTAGGGAAGGATGAAGGCTGTAATGAAACAGCTGGCTCAAAACAACAGCCATAGAAGGACAAATGGTCCCTTCGGCATAATACTTTTTTTTCTTCTTATCGGGGCTTAAAATAGAAATATAATCTGCCTGAACGGAAAATAACGAGTGAAATTTATTAATCGAAACAATAACAGAAATCACCCATGAATTTGGAGAAAGTTCTAACTTAAGCAATGACTGATGCTGCAGATTGCACAAAATCAGGGATTTTTCCTCTTTCAATTCTAAAGCACAATGATCATGATTGGACAAAAACAATGCATTGCCTTTTAGTCCGAAATGAAACTGTAACAGGCCAGCACTAATTTCGTGCTGTGCAAAAAAAGATTCTGAACTGTCGTTCTGGAAACGAATAAGGGTAAGACCGTCCTCAATTTTTATTTCTTCCTGCATTTTTTTTATATAAAAAATTATTGACTTTTCAAGATAGTTTTTAGGCGGTTATTGCCTATTGGACCCTAAGACTGCGGCAACCTGGATATTTATTTTATTGGAAAGCTTGCTTTTAACCAAATTTGGGATTTCAATATTAAAATCACTGGCATTTACGCTGAAATTACATGAAATGCTGACCCCTGATGGTGATCTGCTTATCCTTGCAGCAGTATTTATATCCCTGGATTTACCGTGGAGTTGTAATTTGCCTTTAATGATAAAATCCTTAGCATCTGCGCTTAGGCTTTGAAGATCAAAACCTTCTATTTTTCCTTTAAATACTGCTTTTGGATATTGGTCACTTTCGATGTAATTTTCATTAAAGTGTTCTTCCATTAAAGCAACCTTAAACTGGAAACCTTTCATCAGGGCCAAACTTGCAATCTCTCCTGTTGCTGGATTCAAAACAAAAGTAACATTCTTGTTTACTGCTTTAACTTCTTCAAAAGAAGGAACGGAAGCTTCAAAAATGACTTTTGCTGATTTACTGACCATTTTTTCTTGTGATACGCCAATGGCGCAAACACACAGCATTGCAATAAGTATTGTTTTTTTCATTATTTCGCCTTTATTTTTTTATAAAATCATCCTGTTTTGCGCAGTCTTATTTTAAAACTGCAATAATTTGAATTTTGACTTTATTATCCAGTTTATATTTAATAAGCGCTGGAATTGGAATGTTGAAATCACTTGCATTTACTTCAAAATCAGATATAAGGGTGACTCTGGAACCCGATCTTGTAATTTTTGCATCGGCACTTATATCCTTGGATTTTCCATGCACTTCTAATTTTCCTTTTATGATATAATCTTTATAATCTTCAGTTAGATTTTTAATGTCGAATCCTTCTATTTGCCCTCTAAAAATAGCTTTTGGATATTTATCGGTTTCCATGTAATTTTCATTAAAATGTTCTTCCATCAATGCAATTTCAAACTGGAATCCTTTCATTAAAGCCAGACTTGCTACTTCTCCAGTTGCGGGATTCAAAACAAAAGTTACATTGCTGTTAGTTCCTGCAACCGGCTGAAAAGAAGGTACTGAAGCTTCCAGAGTTATTGTTGCAGATTTAGTTACTATTTTTTCCTGTGAAAAAACAATAAAAGAAGCCAATAGCATTGGCATTATTATGATTTTCTTCATGTTGCTGTTATAGATTATTTTTCTAATAATCCATCCTGATTCCATTTTTTTATAATGTCGATAGTAGCTTGAGGCAATCTTGGTCCACCTTGCGGCATTAAGGAACTATCTCCATTTTCTAAAGAAATTCGTGTCAGCAGTCCACGGTTTAAAACTGCATTTTTTACCTGTTCATAAGTAACTAAAGACATTGGCGCGCCATTTTTAGGAACTGCCGCATGGCATACAACACAGTTATTATCAATAATAGATTTTACATTTTGGTTGTATGTTGCCAAACCATTCATTGGTGTAGAGTCAATTAAAGTACTTGGATCGTCATTGGCACAACTTACAAAAATTGATGCTAATGATGAAATGGCGAAAAGGGTTTTTAAATTCATAAGATTGGTTTTTAGTTATAAATAAATGCATGATTTTTTTAAGGATCATCAGGCATTTCAAAATCATATACGTTGAAAAGAATAATACAGATTTGGCAAGAGGCATATTTAATGTTTTAAATCCAATAGGTATTTTTTAACGTAGATAATTTGAAATACTAAAAACCAGTTATGAGAAAAAAAATACTAATTGCAATTTTCCTTTTTATAATAATCGGAATTTCAGCGTACCTCTACATCTACAAAGGGCATAGAAATATAGAATCAGAAACTGCCGATTATGCTGTAACGGTCAGCGGACTGGAGAGAGAGTTTACTTCAAACGACTCTCTGGCTTACATCAAATATCAGGACAAAACAATTGAACTATCTGCAAGGGTAACTAGTATCGATAAAGCCGGCAATGGTATTGTTATGGGCGAAAAAGTATTTGTGACATTCAAAGACCGTTTGCCGCAAAATATTATATCCGGGAAAAACCTAAAAATTAAAGGGCGTTTTTTAGGATATGACGAACTGCTCCAGGAATTTAAAATAGACCAATCTTCAGTTGTACACTAATGCAAATAACAATTTAAAACTAACCACATGAAAAACTTTATTCTACTACTTTTTTTATTTCCGCTGTTAACCTTCTCTCAAACCGATTTGCTTAATGGGGTAGAAACTCCTTCTGTAAAAGAAAAAGTGACTTCTGCATTCAAAGCCTTAAAAATTGTTAATCTCGAATCTACAAAATTGGCAGCAAAAGGCGATTTGTATTTTGTTGTTGCACACCGTTTCGGCTCAATTAAAGACGGCTTTGAAGGGTTTTACGGACTCGATAATGCCAATACGCAGATTAAATTTATTTACGGTCTAACAAATGGACTCAACCTAAGTGCCGCCAGGAGTGAATTTGCTTATGATTTTGCGACAAAGTATATGCTGTTTCCTCAAATAAAAGACGGTTTTCCTGTTACTATCGCGGGCTTTAATAGTTTGTCTATTAATAACACATTAAAAGAAAGCCTGTATCCGAAACTTCAATTTAAAGACAGGCTGACTTATGTAGCGCAGCTGCTGATTTCCAGAAAATTTTCTGAAAAGCTGTCTTTAGAAATTGTGCCGTCATTCTTTCATCAAAATTTTGTTGAAGACGTAGACCAAAGCAATTCCCAATATGCCATAGGATTTGGAGGGAGGTATAAATTCGCAAAGCGCTGGTCTTTAAATATGGATTATGCGGCGCATTTAAACAGGGCGCCAAATTCTCTTTATAAAAATCCGCTGTCTATTGGTTTTGATCTGGAAACCGGCGGTCATGTTTTCCAGATGCATTTTACCAGTTCACAGGCAATTGATGAGGCTGGGTATCTGGGAAGAACCACTGGCGACTGGACAAAAGGAGATATATTTTTTGGATTTAATCTTGCCAGGGTTTTCTAGTATCTGCTTTATAATTAAATTATTAGGTAATTTCTGTATTTAAAATGATTCTAAATTGATCGATTTATTGCTATTTCTAAAACCGCATTGATCAAGTACACGTAGATAATTTTAAAACCATAAAAATTATGAAAACTAATAAAATAATCAAAAAAGGACTTTTAATTCTGAGCGGCATATTTGTACTGTTTGCCGCGATTTTGCTTTTTCACATTATAACGGCCAAACCGCCCGTTTATGACACCCCGAATCTTCAGGTAAGCAGAATCGATTTTAAATCAGACATCGATTCTCTGCAGGCCAGAAAAATCTGTGCCGACCTGAGAACCATAAAAGGCCTGACATCAGATTCTATCATCGTTAAAAGAAATGTTGTGGTGTACTTTCACAATAATAAAATTACAAACTCTGAGAAAGTTTTCAACGAGCTGATGGCTAAAGGACGTTACGATGCGAAGCGTTATATACTGCCGGCAAATTTAGCAGACAAAGAAGTCTGCCCAATGAATCAAAATAGTTTGAGCTATAGACTGTCTCAAAAGATAAATCGTTTTTTTAATTAACCCTTTAATACTTTAAATTTATGAAAGTTTATTCAAAACTTACACTTAGTGTACTAATTGCTGCATCGGCAGCTATGATTTCCTGCAGCAGTAATGACGACGAAACCCCAGCACCGGTTAAAGCTTCTATCTACGAGCGTTTAGGCGGAACTAAAATGGTTTCTGATCCTGATAATTCCGGCCAGATGATCGAGCAGGGACGTTTAAGTTTCCGCAAAGTGGTAAATTCAACTATCGGATTGATTGTTGCTGATATCCAATCGAACGCATCAGGCAATCTGCAGGCACATTTTGCTCCTTTGCTGGCAGAAACGGGAACTACCCAGTCTACCAATATTGCTAAATTATCAGATAATCTGACTGATTTCTTTTCGTTTAATACGGGAGGAACAAATGCTGTAAATACATATTCTGGTTTGAGTATGTCAGCTGCTCATGATCCTGCAAAAAATCCTCGTATGGGAACAAAATCCAGCAATGCAGATTATACAAAATTTGAAGGATATGTTGGAGCTGCTGCCAATGCGAATGGCGTTGCTTCAAATACAGAACTTTATACCGATATAGTTGCTGTTTTGGAATCATTGAGAACTCCTATAGTTCAAAAATAAATTTCTTCTCAAAACGCTGCCTGAAAAAGGCAGCGTTTTATATTTCAATACTATTTGAAGTATATAAATATTTTTCAAAACCTGTTAGTTAGCTTTATAATACCTGGAAATTATCTAAAACCGCAGTTTAAGTACATTTATTCCATAGTGATCTAAAAAGCATTTCCGGCGCTGTTATATAAATCTGCAGTTACTAATTTTTGAACTTTTTAAGGAAACCATAAATATGGAAAATTTTACTATGTCCGGATCCACTACTTTTTACGCATTAGGGCTAAGCTATAAGAAAGCAGATGCAGTTATAAGAGGAAAATTTAGTCTAAATTCTAAAGCACAATCTGATTTATTGCAGCAGGCCAAGGCAGAAGGCATAGAATCACTGGTTGTTACTTCTACCTGCAATAGAACTGAAATTTATGGTTTTGCCCATCATCCTTATGAACTCATCAAACTGCTTTGCGAGAACAGCAATGGCTCTGTAGAAGAATTTCAGCAGGCTGCTTATATATATAAGAATGAAGAAGCTGTCAGCCATATGTTCCGGGTAGGAACAGGTTTAGACAGTCAGATTCTGGGTGATTTTGAAATCATCAGCCAGATTAAAACCGCCTTTAACAATAGTAAACGGGAAGGTTTGGTCAATACATTTCTGGACCGGCTGGTAAATACAGTTATTCAGGCGAGCAAAAAAGTTAAAACGGAGACGAAAATTTCTTCCGGTGCAACGTCAGTTTCTTTTGCATCAGTGCAGTATATCATCCGAAATGTGGCGGATATTGGAAACAAAAATATTTTGTTATTCGGAACGGGGAAAATAGGAAGAAATACGTGCGAAAACTTAGTAAAACATACTAAAAACAGCCATATTGCCCTTATAAACAGAACAAAAAACAAAGCCGAATTATTGGCTGGCAAGCTGAATGTTATTGTAAAAGATTATGCTGATTTAAAACAGGAACTGCAGCAGGCCGATGTGCTGGTTGTAGCTACAGGAGCACAAAATCCGACTATTGACAAAACAGTGCTTGCTTTACAGAAACCCTTATTGATCTTGGATTTATCCATTCCGCGCAATGTAGATACCAATGTAGAAGAAATACCCGGCGTAACTTTGATACATCTGGATGATCTGTCTCAAATTACAGATGACACGCTGGAAAGAAGAAAACAGCATATTCCTGCAGCAGAAGCCATTATTGATGATCTGAAATTAGAACTGAATACCTGGGTGAACGGCCGAAAATGTGCTCCGACTATCCATGCCTTAAAATCCAAGCTAAATGATATTGTATCAGCAGAATTTGCTTTTCAGAAAAAGAAAACAACACATTTTGATGATGTACAGATGGATTTAATCAGTTCAAGAATTATTCAAAAATTAACAAACCATTTTGCCAGCCATTTAAAAAATGAAAACACTTCAGTGGATCAAAGCATTGAACTCATTGAAAAAGTATTTCAGATAGGACACCTTGCACCGGATAAGGCTTCTTCGCCAATAGAAGAAAAATACAAAATCAATCTGTCATAAATGCTTATTGAGCTGCAGTTTTAAAGCTTGCCAGAGTTCTGAAACAAGTGATGCAAAAATAGAACCCGTCAGCTGCGCTGCACGCTGCGACGGGCTTGTCCATAAACATAATCTTCCAAAAAATGTTTACTTAATTCTGCATGGGAGTAATCAATTCCTCATTTGGTAAAGTTAGACTAATTAATATGGTGATAATTACATGATTATTAATTAATTTTATCGTTACCTTGTTTACTATAAATAATATGAGATCATTGATCCATATTATAAAAAAGGCAGGCCGGCGTGCCAGCTTGAGTAGTAAACTAATTTTCTGCCCCAGCTGAGCAATAATTGATAATTAGAGAATGAGAGCGGAAAATTCAATAAATGATAAATAGTCAACCATTTTTAATGGGTTGTCATTATTTCAATTAATAGAAATTTAAAAAAAAGGAGGATGTAGGCTATTCCATTTTTGGCGTTCGAATCCTGTTAACTTTTAACTTACGCTAAGCTTCAATTTATCTTATTTTTCAAGTCGATTGAGAAGATGATTATTTGAAATTGTTAGTCAAAAACAGTTTATAAGCATCTTTAAGGGTTAAACACTAAAAAAAACTTAAGCATAAACTTTTTAATCAAATAAAGTATCAGTGGAAAGTATCTAATTATTGAAAGCATGCTTTAAAATTCTACTTTGGCGGCACAAATTTAAACTATTATCATGAGAAAATATTCAAATCAAAATTTGACGATGATTTTAGATTTTTTTACTACGGCTAAGGGGTTTGAATAAAGTTCCGCCAGAGTATAGTTATAGTATTGAATCCCAAAAAGCGCATATTGAATAGGATCAATATGCGCTTTTTAGTTTGGACTTTTTATGGAATTAGACTTTTCCTAAAGTATAAAGCTGCTCCATTGTAGGTGTAAGGCTTCCCCCTGCAGGTTCCAGCGTGATGCCAAAAGCTTCAGCTGAATCGGTTTGGCTTACAGCGAAGATTTTTTGAGAGTTTTCTTCAAAATTATCCAGAAGACCAATACTTGTCGGGGTAAGCACCGGACTTAGTTTTAAAGACCAAACCTGGTAAACCATTCCTTTTGGAGGGTTTGGCAGACCTGCCGCGTCGATATAAGTCGTTTTTGCTTCTTTGTTCCAGTACACTTTTGCAAATGATGCCGGAGATACAGATTGTCCTCCCAGAGTAACGCTTGTGTTTTTAATGTCTCTCACAATGCTTAGGTTTTTCTCAGTCTGTTTATTCTGCTGATCTAAAAAAGCATATTCTCTTTCAATTTTATTTTTTTCGTCTCCGGTCTCAGATACTGCCTGTTTGGATTTTGCCAGTTCTAAAGTCTGATATCCAAAACCTAAGAGTAGTAATACGGCCGCAGCCCAGCTCAAGTACTGCGAACGGTTTGATGGTGATTTTATATTGAAAACTTTACCGTCGTTAAGCTCTAAACGCGCTTTTGTTTTCTCGAAATTGGCGACCGAATGGAAAGGAGAGAAGCTTGATGATAAGGCCGAAACAGCTTTTTCTATAGAAATGATTTCACTTTCAACCTCGGGGTTTTCTCTGGCCAGTTCGGCAATTTCCAGGTTCTCTTTTTCTGTCAGCAGGCCGTAAACGTACAGTTCTAAAATGCCTGATTCAATATATTGCTTCGCTTCCATTATATCTTTAAATAATTTCTTAAATCGTTGATACAGTTCCTATTTTGTGTCTTTACAGTCCCCAAAGGTATAGCTAACTCTTCTGAAGCTTCCTGCTGGGTATATCCTTTAAAAAACAGCAGATCAATAATCTCAATGCATTTTGGTTTCAGTTTTTTAACGAACTCCTGAATACCAATTGCATCTAGTTTATTAGCTAATTTATTGCTGTCATCTAACAGATTTACGAAATTATCCGAAGAAAGGTTTTTTTGGGTGTTGTTGAAATTTTTGGAACGCAGCTTGTCAATCGATGCATTCCTTGCAATATTAAGGATCCAGGTGTAGAACCGGCCCTTGCTTTCACTGTAGCTATCGATGTTTTTCCAGATTTTCACAAAGACTTCCTGCAGGACATCTTCGGCTTCTTCCCGGTTTTTTACCAGAACATTTATGACCGAAAACAAGCTTTTTGAGTACATATCGTAGAGATGGGTGAAAGCTCTTTCATCTTTTTTGCGGATTAATACCAATAATTCTTCTTGGCTCATAGGATTGGATTTAAAGCTTAAATAAATTTTGATTTCTTATAAAGTGGTAATGCCGGATAAAGGTAATTTATTTTTTACGCAAATAATCCAAAAGCAGAAATATAGAGTATCACTTTAAAAAAAGCCAATTTTCGAAGGTTTATGCCTTGAAGCTGTTTTTGCCTCGCACCACTTTTTATAGACTTCGTTAAAAGTCTAGCAGTTGCTGCTGCGTTTTTTTTTGTATTATACAGCGGCATTGGCGATAAACCTCTGGTGCAGACGCGCATAATTCTGCACGGACTAAATTAACAAGGAATTTGGAACTGTCAGCCGGCATCTGATATCAGAGGCCGGCACAGTTTTTTTTTGACATTATTTTTCAGCTGCTCTTCCCGAGATGCTTTCTTCCCGAGTGCTATAGAACTTGCGAAGCGATCTTTTGTCCCGAACATCGGCACAAAAGTATTTCCAATGCAGCCGGGCTGATATCATTGATTCGATTGCAGGGATAAAACTAAGATTATCCTAAAGGGCAGCTTTTTCAACTTATTTACTGGTAAACATTTCGTTTGACTGTTCTGCAGTAATATCAATGAATCTTTCGTAATGCTTCAGGACATCACTGATCAATTCATTTTTAGTAAAATATTGCACATCGTATCCTGCTCTGGTATCGCCAAAGTAAGTTTTAGGATAGTAAGTTCTGCTGTTTTGGAATTCAGGCAGATTCTGCTCTTCAACGAGATTATTTGAAACCATTTTTGATTCGAGCTTAACGCCGTATATGAAATTATGCACCAAATCATGTGAAATTTTGAGCTCCACACTAAAAGGATCTGATAAAGATCTGATTGATGCCTGAATTCCCCTCAAAGCAAATTCATCCTTCAGTTCGGTAAAGGCCTGTTCTGCCTTAATGATAATAAATTCCTCTACAGAGCGCTTGTCTTTGAAAGCAACAATCTGTTTTAAGCGCTCTTTCCATAATTTTCCCGACCAAGGTACGGTCGATACGGAAAAATTGCGCTGGTAATATCTGTAATCGATAAAGAGGCCTTTCATTAGCGCAGCAGCCATAAAAAGCATGATCGCTGCAAAAGGCAGGGCAGTTATAAGTGTCATAGTCTGGAGTGCTTTGAGCCCTCCCGCCTTTAAAAGCATAAGGGCCAGAGCAGCAAGCAGTACGCCCCAAAATATTTTCTGCCATGTCGGGGAGGATTGAGAGTTTTTTGTAGCAATGCTGTCCATCACCAAAATTCCCGAATCGGCAGAGGTCATAAAAAATATAATTACAATCATGATAACCAGTGCCTTTGAAATCAGGGGAAAAGGCAGGTACTCCAAAAAGCTGAACATCAAAGCTTCAGAATTCTTTACCAGGCTGCTTAGTCCTCCTGAGGCTATATGAAAGTCTGTCCAGATGGCGCTGCTGCCAAAGACGGACATCCAAATCAAATTGAATATTGTCGGCAGAAGAAGTACTGCCGCTATAAATGATTTTATAGTGCGTCCCTTTGAGATGCGCGCTATAAACAATCCCACAAATGGTGCCCACGAAATCCACCATGCCCAATATAATATCGTCCAGTTGTAAAACCATGGCAGGGACTTTTCGTCATACACGTGTGTGTTGAAAGATATGGTGAAAAAGCTGCTTATATAATTCCCCAGACCCTCGGTAAAGCTTCCAATAATATATACGGTTGGTCCTGCAATGAGCACAAAAAGCATTAAGACTATCGCGGCCGTTATATTAATATTGCTTAAAATTTTAATTCCTCTGCTGACTCCAGAAATGGCTGAGAAAATAGCCAGTGAGACCAATACGGCAACAATGCTCACCTGAGATATGAAGTTAGTGTCGGATACTATATTTAAAGCCTTAAGGCCTGAATTAATCTGCACTACTCCGAAACCTAATGTGGTTGTAATTCCAAAGAAAGTGCTGCACAGCGCAAAAACATCTATGGCATTGCCCCATCCGCTGTTAATTTTGTCTTTTAAGAGCGGATAAAGGCAGCTTCTAAGGGATAAAGGCAGGCGATAGCGATAAGTAAAATATGCAAGCGAGAGCCCCACCAGGCCATAAACTGCCCAGGCATGAATACCCCAGTGAAAAAAAGTATATAATTGCGCATTTTTTGCCTGATTGATGTATTGATCGGCAGCAAATGCATCATCAGAATAATGGGACATAGGTTCCGCAACGGCAAAGTACATCAGACCGATTCCCATTCCCGCCGCGAAAAGCATGGATATCCAAGAGAAGAAAGAATGTTCAGGCCTGCTGTCATTATCTCCCAATTTGATGCTTCCATACTTGCTGAACATGAGATATACCAGAAAGATTACAAATATTGTAACGGACCAGACGTAAACCCCGTTCAGATTTATAAAAATGAAATTTTTAATATTTTCAAGTATTATTTCAGTTGGTTTGGGAAATAACACTGTAAATGCGCAGATTCCCAAAATAAATAGCAGTCCGGGAATGGTGACTCCTTTATCAAAAGTTGTTTTTTTATTATTTTTTTCCATATTAAGAGTTTTATGCAGACTGATCAGATAGCTTCCAGTGTTGCTCGTATGTCCTTGTTTTAGAAATCTGCATACTGAATACAGCCTTAAGTGGTAGTTTCAGCGCTGCTTCGAATTTTGGTAAAGCGTATTAGAATTATAGCCGGAATTGAGAATTTAAACAGAATGCCATTCAGTTCAATCTGGATTCTTTGTCCATAACGATGGTTTGGGTAGGATAAGCAAAATCGATACCCCGATTCTCAAAAGCAGAAAAAATTTCAAGATAGACCTCCTGCTGGTTATCCATATAAAGGTTATAATCCGCATCAAGCACGTAATACACAAATTCAAAATTCAGGCTGAAATCACCGTATCCCGAAAAGTGCCCTCTGTCAAATTGGAGCTGGAGCTTTGAGGATATAACTTCCCTTACAATTTTAGGTATTTCTGATAATTGGGAATGCGTGGTCTGGTAGGTAACCCCAAGAGAAAAAACAACACGTCTTTTTTCCATTCTTTTATAGTTTCTCAATCTGGAATTGGTAAGGTCCGTATTGGAGCAGATCAGCTGTTCTCCGCTTAGCGTGCGGATACGTGTGGTCTTAATGCCAATATATTCTATCACTCCATTGTCAGATCCCAATTGCACGAAATCGCCAATTTCAAAAGGTCGGTCAAAAAAGATGACAAAATAGCTGAAAAGATCCCCCAGAACGGCTTGTGCAGCAAGGGCAATTGCAATACCTCCGACACCCAGTCCTGCAATAAGCGTAGTGACGTTGTAGCCCATATTATCAATAAGGAATATAATGCCGCAAATCCATATAATAATATTGACAATGGCAATAAGCCCCCCTGCCTGTTTTTGTTTGCTTTCGCTTTCTTCGGATCTCTGGATAAAAGAATATACAAATTTTTTAAAGGCGGCACTGATAATTTTAAGGACAAAAAATGTAAAAGCAAACATGTAGGCGGTATGGATGACTTTAGCAATGTCCTCTGGAAGCTTAAGTGTGAGCAATGCAAAATAAAAAGCAGTGATATACAATATAGGCAGCACAGATTTATCTACCACTTCGATAATAAAATTATCCCAGGTAGTCTTGGTGTTCATAGCCCAGCGATTAAGCCTTTTAATTACGGTAGCTCTGACAGTCTTGACAATAATTACAGAAGCTATTATTATTCCGGCTGCTATAAGCCAGCTTATGATAGTGTTGTCTAAAAAGGTTGTGTTTAAGATATCCATAGAAAATTTTTAATGTTTCGATTGAAAAAGATTAAACTAATGGAACACCTTCAATTACAGAAGCATAAAATAGATGCAAATTTTGCCATCAATATTTTTAGTTGAAAAAAGCTCAAAGAGTGCTGTCTCAAGACAGTGAAAGCTAGGAAATAATGATAAATATTGGATCAACGGTTATTGATATAAGCAGCAACGAATTATTTACACAGCTACAATTTTGCAATAGGTGAACTGATAATTAATATTTTCAAAGTTACCCATATAAAAAGCCGATTCCAAGAAAAATTCTGAATACTTCTATTTTTTTTGAATATTTTCAGATAGCAGATGAATCAGCCTTATTGGACTTTTAGAGCTTTTGTTGGGTAAATTATTAATTTAGGCTTAACTTTGTGATTAGAGGTATTAAGCCTAAAAAAAAAACAAAGGTTTAAAAGCCTTAAGCCATAGCTGATAATAACCTTTAATTTTTATGAAAAATCATATTGCTAAAAAACTGAATGAACTTCAGGCAACTGCCATCTGCGGCAATGACATTACCTCTTCCTGTCTGTACGTCTCTGCTCTTACTATTGGTTATGCAGGCCAGTATGCTTGGATCTCACTTTTAATTGTAGCATTTGTGCTGCTGCTTTTTCGGAAAATTTATGGTGAAGTTGTTGGCGCACTGCCTCTTAACGGAGGAGCTTATAATGTGCTGCTTAATACATCAACAAAAAAAATAGCTTCATTTGCCGCTATTCTGACCGTACTGTCCTATATGACAACAGCAGTTATATCAGCCACCGAGGCCATGCACTATCTCCATACCATATTTGACGGACTCAATATCCTTATTGCGGCGGCAGTCGTATTGGTTTTATTTACCATGCTTGCAATTATAGGAATAGGCGAATCGGCTACAGTCGCTGTGTGCATATTTGTAATTCATTTGGTTACACTGATACTCCTTGTAGTATTTTCAGTTTTTTTCGTTTTAAACAATGGATTGAATACTTTTAATCTTAACTGGGAACTGCCATTGAGTTCAAATGGTATCTTATATACGCTTTTTTTGGGCTTCTCGGCAGCAATGCTTGGTATTTCAGGTTTTGAAAGTTCTGCTAATTTTGTGGAAGAACAAAGGGCAGGGGTATTTCCTAAAACCCTCAGGAATATGTGGGTGATTGTCAGTTTTTTTAATCCTGTGATTGCCCTTCTGTTAATTGCGATAATACCTATTGCCCGCCTTGGAGAGCATAAAGAATCGCTTTTATCGTATATGGGGCATGCCACAGGCGGAGAATGGCTTTCATGGCTGATCTCCATTGATGCAGTTCTTGTTTTGTGCGGAGCAGTTCTTACTTCTTTTGTAGGGGTATCAGGACTTCTTAAAAGAATGACTCTGGACCGTATACTGCCTAATTATTTTCTTAAAGAAAACAAAAGGGGATCAAGCTACAGGATCATAGTGAGCTTTCTGGTGCTCTGCCTGTCTGTTATGGCCGTTACTAAAGGGAGGCTTGAATCATTGGCAGGTGTTTACACTTTTTCTTTTCTTGCCGTTATGGCGCTTTTTGGAATTGGAAATCTGCTTCTTAAAATAAAGCGCAGAAAACTGCCCAGACCTGAAAAAGCAAAGGGAATAGCGGTAGTGGTTGCGATAGCATTTATAATAATTGGATTTGCAGGAAATATTCTTCTAAATAAGACGGCTTTTTACACTTTCATTAATTATCTAGTGCCAGCAGCTTTATTTGTACTCATTATGCTAAATCGATCCATGCTGATACAGACTATGGTCGATATTTTGGAATATTTCTATGAACCTGTCCGCAGATTTGCCATTGTAAGTAACCGCTATCTGCGAAAATTACAGCATAAAATCCATTCCCAAGAATTTGTATTTTTTACAAAAGGGGATGACGTGGCGATACTAAACAAAGTAATGCAGTATGTGCAGAACAATGAGACTACCAGAAGGCTTAAGATTGTAAATGTACATCATGAGGGGAATAGTAATGAAGAACTTAAAAAAGATCTTGAAGTGCTTGATAGGGCTTATCCCGAGATTCATATAGAGTTTATTGAGCTTATTGGAATATTCGGTCCTGATCTTATAGATAAGCTTTCCAAAGAATGGGCAATCCCAAAAAACTTTATGTTCATCGCTTCTCCAGGGGATAAATTCTCCTATCGTGTGTCAGAACTCGGCGGGGTAAGGCTGATTATGTAGCAGCTTGAAAACAGTCGTTTATTTTATTTTTTTTTGCCAAAAAGCAGAAGTCCTAATGGTGTGAACTTCTGCTTTTAGCTCTAGGTAAACTGTTGCCTGGATATAGAAACAATTTTCAGTAACAGTCCCGCTTTCTGGAATGTCAGGCATTCACTGCCAATAAAAGAAGTCATAACATAGCAGAACAGGAAATTGAAATACTGTTAATCAGAACAGGAATGATGCATTGTTAAGAAAAAAATAGCGTGCATCTGAGCAACATCTCAACACGATAGTGCGTCCCCTTATGCAATTCCGTCTCAAGTGCATGGAAGTTACAGGCGTATCTTACCTGAAAGGCCAGCAATTACTATTGTGCAGGCGCCTATTATGAAAAGGATGGGAAAAAATACACCCTTGCAGCTCCAACTGCTGGAATTATAGTGGAAAACCTTTCGGATGGCCGATGAGGTTACTATCGGGAAAAAGAAGCTAATGTTTTAAAATATGGCCTGCGTGACGGATCTGCTGAAAGAGCACACAAATGAAAACAAAACAGGCAATCAGGATAAAAGCGGTCTGGAAACAGTGCAGAATTAAAATTCTAAGCCGAAAGTTGCATGATCTGCAGAGGCCGGCCAAATTGGCAATAGCTGGTAAAGATGGAATGTATTATCTCAATTATTTTTTAACGGCCTCTGAAAATGATGCAGAGCTGATAAAATCATGATAGATGCAAGGGAAGATTGCGGACAGACTCTATCGCCTCAAGGGCATACGCTTAGGAATTGTACAGCTGGATTAATTTTAAATTTGATTCGGGATTAAGCGGAAAGCAGAAAAGAGACCTGTTTTTCAACAGGTCTCTTTTTCAAAAATAAATAAAAATGAAAACTACTAATTCCAGCCGCCTCCTAATGCTCTGTAAACATTTACAAAGGCATTCATCTGCTGTTTTTTGGTTTCAATAAGTTCAAATTTAGATTCTAAAGCATCTTTCTGAGTTAGCAAAACTTCCATATAATCTGCTCTCGCAGAACTGAAAAGGTTATTGGATATTTGCACAGACTCGTTTAAAGCCTGAACCTGTTTTGACTTCAAATCATAACTTTGTGCTGTATTTTGAATTTTAGAAAGCTGATTCGCAACTTCAACATAAGCGTTTACCAAAGTTCTTTCATAATTGTAAACTGCCTGAATTTGCTTGGCGCTTGCAGTAAGATAACTTGCCTTAATAGCATTTCGGTTAATTAAAGGAGCAACCAAATCACCCGCAATGGAATACAATAAAGATTCTGGTGATGTCAGCAAATATTTGGTATTAAAAGCCTCATATCCAATTCCGGCTGAAATTCCAAGTGAAGGATAGAATTGTGCTTTCGCTGATTTTATATCCAGTTTTGCGGCGATTAATTCCATTTCTGCTTTTTTGATATCCGGACGATTTTCCAGAAGCTGGGAGGGTATTCCGGCATGAACATCCGCAGGAGCTATAGTACTGAAAGTATCGCTGTTCCTTGCAATTTTCTGAGGAAAACGACCCAATAAAAAATTGATTTTATTTTCGGTTTCTGTAATCTGTTGTTGAATGTCAAACTGCAGACTTTGCGTACTTAAAATCTGAGCTTCAAATCTGCGTACCGCCAGTTCATTAACTCTGGCAGCTTCTTTTTGAATTTTTACAATTCTTAATGCGTTAGACTGAATATCAATATTTTGTTTGATAATTTCCAGTTGATTGTCCAAAGCCAAAAGTTCATAATACGAATCTGCTATTTCTGCAATCAGATTGGTAACTACAAAATTCTTTCCTTCAATAGAACCTAAATAACGATTCAAAGCTGCTTTTTTAGCATTATGAAGTTTGTTCCAAATATCTATTTCCCAGCTTGATGTAAGCGCAAAGCGAAAATTTGGAAGCGGATCCGGTGTTTCTTTACCAGGCATAATTTCTGTTGTAGCTTCACCTGAGCCTGTGCTTGTATATCTTCCGGATTTAGTTACATCAGCACCGGCACTAAAACCTACAAACGGCAGGTATTCTCCTTTTCTGGCTTTTACTTCACTTTTTGCAATTTCGATTTCCTGAAGTGTAATGTTTAACTCCTGATTATTTTTCAGTGCAATATCAATCAAACTGTTCAGGTTTTCATCCGTAAAATAAGTTTTCCATTTTACTTTTCCGGTATTGAGCGTGTCTAAACTGTTATTAGCGTAAGTTTCGGGTACTGTTTTGTTTTCATTTTTTTCTACTATAGCAGGAGTTTTACAGCCAACGATAGAGAGTAATACGCAGGCGATGCCTGCGTATTTTATATTTCTGTTATTCTTCATTTTCATCTATTTGATTGTTTTTCGAAAAATCATCTACATGATGCATAAACTCATCAGACAATGAACTTTCTTCTTCTCCTTTAATTAGTTTTCTGCCTTCGGCCATCGAACCAAAGATGTAGTAAAGTCCCGGAACGATAATCACACCGAAAATAGTCCCGAAAAGCATTCCTCCAAGCGCAGAACCTCCAATAGTTCTGTTACCAATTGCACCGGCACCTGAAGCAAAAATCAAAGGAATTAAACCGGCAATAAAAGCAAATGAAGTCATTAAGATTGGTCTGAAACGCACTTTTGCACCTTCAATAGCCGCTTCGAGTATTGTAGCGCCCTGCTGATGCTTGAGCACCGCAAATTCAACTATCAGTACGGCATTTTTTCCCAGCAGTCCGACAAGCATGATTAGTCCGATTTGCGCATAAATATCGTTTTGTAATCCCATCATTTGAAGAATTACAAAAGAGCCTAAAATTCCAACAGGAATAGATAAAATTACAGACAGCGGAATAATAAAGCTTTCGTATTGCGCAGCAAGAACAAAATACACGAATGCCAATACAACAAGGAAGATGTAAAGTGATTCATTTCCTTTTGCGGCTTCATCATAAGATAAACCTTCCCAGGCAATATCATAGCCTTTAGGAAGTGTCTTAAGAGCGGTTTCCTGCACGGCTTTAATGGCATCTGCAGTGGTGTACCCTTTTGCAGGCTGTCCCTGAATAGCTGCAGAGTTGTACATATTGTATCGCGTTACCTCATTTGGTCCCTGCGTTTTCTTAAGCGTCATAAAAGCAGAGTAGGGTACCATTTCACCATGATCATTTTTTACAAAAAGATTCAGTACATCTGAAGGAAGTCTTCTGAATTTTGGATCAGACTGTACATACAATTTAAAGAAACGCCCGAATTTGATGAATCCTTGTTCGTAAGTACTTCCGATTAAAATATTCAGGTTTTCCATGGCTTTACCAATAGAAACTCCTTTTTGCATCGCCAAATCATTATTAATTTCCAGTTCATACTGTGGATAATTGGCAGCGAAGAAAGTAAACAAACCCGAAAGCTCTTTACGTTTCCCTAATTCATTCATAAACTGTTTGTTGATTTTATCGAATTCCTGATAATTGGTACTCGTCGTTTTGTCTAGTAAACGCATAGAGAAACCTCCTGAAGAACCAAATCCCGGAATTGCAGGCGGTTCAAAAAATTCCACAACAGCTCCCAGATCTTTTGATTTCTTCTCCAGTTCTTCCATGATTTCTGTTACAGAATGTTTTCTGTCAGACCATGATTTTAAGTTAATCAGACAGGTTCCTGCATTAGATCCTCGACCTTCAGTCATAATTTCATAACCTGCCAATGATGAAACCGATTCAACTCCTTCAACACTTTCGCAGATTTTCTGCAGTTTCTGTGCTACCTGATTGGTTCTTTCCAAAGTAGCTCCCGGTGGTGTCTGAATAATTCCGTAAATAGTTCCCTGATCTTCACTTGGAATAAATCCGGAAGGCAATACCTGATTTTCAATGAAAATAAAAGCACAGAATGCGATCAGGATTCCAAAAGTCAATACTCTTCTGCTTACTATAGATTTTAAAACGGTAACATATCTTCCTGTAAGTCTTTCAAACCAGGCGTTAAAAGCATCTAAAGATTTTGTGAGTACATTTCCTTTTTTCTCTTTTCCATGATTATTTTTTAGAAGAATAGCGCAGAGAACAGGAGTAAGGGTCAAAGCTACAATTGCGGAGATAATAATCGAACTGGACATAGTAACCGAGAACTGTCTGTAAAAAGTTCCCACCGGTCCTGACATGAACGAAACAGGAATAAATACAGATACCATTACGGCAGTAATAGCGATAATAGCACCACCAATTTCGCCCAATACCAGTTTCACTGCATGATAAGGCGTAATATGCGGAAATTCTTCAAATTTGGCGTGAACGGCCTCGACGACGACAATGGCATTATCCACCACGATACCGATCGCTAATACCAAAGAGAATAAGGTTACCAAATTGATAGACATTCCAAAAAGCTGAATCACAAAGAATGCTCCAACCAAAGAAACCGGAACAGCAATAATTGGAATTAAAGTCGAACGCCAGTCTCCTAAAAATATAAATACAACCAAAGCAACCAGGATGAAGGCGTCTCTCAAAGTATGCACTACCTGATCGATAGAAGCATCCAGGAACTGCGAAACGTCATAACTGATTTTATAATCCATTCCGGGAGGAAAACTGCCTTTCATTTCTTCCAGTTTTGCTTTAACGGCATTGATTACATCACTGGCATTACTTCCGTAATTTTGTTTTAAGACAATAGCTGCAGAAGGATGACCGTCCAGATTCGAGTAAATATCAAAGAATTCACTTCCTAATTCTACTTTTGCGATATCTTTCAGGCGAATACTTTCTCCTTCAGAATTGGCACGTACAATTACATTTTCGTATTGTTTTGGTTCGTCATATCTTCCTTTATACGTTAATACATATTCTAAGGACTGTGCTGCAATTCCAGAACTTTGTCCCAATCGTCCGGGACGACCAATAATACTTTGTTCCTGAAGCGCTTCCATAACTTCTTCAACAGAAATTTTATAAGCTCTCATTCTGTCAGGATTCAGCCATACACGCATTGCATATTTACGGCTTCCTAGTATTTGCGTTCTCGCAACCCCTTTTACACGGCTGATTTCGGGAATCATTTTTACATCGGCATAGTTGTAGAGAAACTTCTCATCCATGCTTTTGTTTTTCGAATAAAGGTTCACATACATCAACATACTAGGCTGAATAGGAGTAATTACAACTCCTTCTCGTTGAACCAGTTCAGGCAATAATGGCATTACCTGATCGACTCTTGTTTTAACCCTGATTACGGCTTCATTAGGATCGGTTCCCGGTTCAAATATTATTCTGAGTGTTGCTTCTCCGGCACTTGTAGCATCTGTTGCCATGTAACGGACACCTTCTGTACCGTTAAGAGAATTTTCTAAAGTAATTAAGGTAGATTTCACCAATACATCGGCACTTGCTCCGGGATACGCAATAAAGATATTTACAGTGGTGGGCGCAATTTGTGGAAATTGCGATATAGGAAGCTGTTTGATGGACAGCGTACCTAGAAAGACAATTATAATCGAAATTATAATTGCAAATACGGGTCTATGTATAAATTTATTAAACATTGCTTCTTTTTTTAGATTCGGTTATTCTGCATATAGCTCTAAATTGGACATAACCGATTGAGGTTTTACCACTTCGTAGTCTATTTTGTCATTTTCTTTCACAAGACGAAGCCCTTCTAAAAGTATTTTATCATTGATTGATAAACCTTCTTTAATAACAAATAAATGTGGCATTTCGGCAGCAATAACCACCTCTCTTGATTTTACAGTATTGTTTTTGTCAATTACGTAAACATATTTTTTATCTAAAACCTCGAAAGTTGCTTTCTGAGGTATCAACATGGCATTTTTCAGTTCAATCGGCATCTGGATGCTTCCGGTTTCGCCATGTCTTAATAATCTTTTTGGATTAGGAAAAACGGCTCTAAATGGAATGTTTCCGGTTTCATTATCGAAATCCGCTTCGATAGTTTCAACCACTCCGGAATAAGGGAATTTTTTGTTATTGGCCATCAAAAGATTGACTTTCATCTTTCCACTTTTTTCAGCCTTTTCCTGATAATCCAGATATTCAGATTCCGGAACATTATAATATACCCACATCGAACTGTTGTCTGCCAGTTCTGTCAGCAATTCTCCTTCATCAACCAAACTTCCCTGACGCACATGAAATTTGTCTATAATACCGTCAAAAGGCGCTCTGATTTCTGTAAACTGAAGATGCACTTTGCTTAAAGCCAGTTCGGCGTCTGCTTTTTCCAGTTTTGCTTTTGCCATTGCCAGTTCGTTTGGCGAAACCACTTTTTCATCGGCTAATTTTTTTGCATTTTGGTATTCAATCGCGCTGAAACTTACTTCTGCTTTCGATTTTTTCATTTCTGCTTCGTAAAGTGCAGGCATAATTTTAAATAACAGCTGACCTTTTTTTACCATTTGTCCTTCGTCAACATAGATTTTTTCGAGATAACCGCGTTCCTGAGCTCTTATCTCGATATGTTGGATGGAATGTATCTGCGATACGTAATCTTTTGTAATTGTAGTATCTCTTTCAATTGGAGTTGTAACCACAAATTTGGTTTTTTCTTCTTTTTCTTCTTCTTTTTTGGAGTTACAGCCAGCAAAAACTAAGGCGCACAAACTCATGATCATGAAAGTTCTTTTCATAATTATTTCAGCATTAAAATGTAATTTATTTTTGATTTTTAAATAAAAAGGCCTTTGGGAACAAGCCATAGGAGTTCATATCCGTCTACTTTCTAACTAAAGAATAACAGAGGATAAAACTATAAAGTGATTGGCTATTGGTAAGCAATAGCGTTAAAAATCAAATTCTAAATACCTGAAATAGCAGATAGACTTTGTTATCCAGTAAACTGAAAATTTTGCAGTCATTTACTTTTTGGGTAAAAGCAGTTGCGGAAACGGCAAAAGGACTATTGCGGTGGAAAGTTAAAAAGTAGTTGTTCTTAGCGATCTGTTTTTGGACTGTCGAAAAGTGTTCTTCATTTTCTTCGTTATCAAACAGGCACATTTTTCTTTTAAAAGTTTCAAATGAGTGGCCTGTTCCGAGTATTTGCTGATGTTCAATTCCATGAAAGGTGGCGCAGAAAGAGAGCTTCTTGTACGTAATGATAGAAGTATGTGCGTAACCGCTGCCATATCCGCTTAAAAGAATGACAATTGAAAGTAAAAGTTTGGTGCACCAGTTTTTCATAAGAGCCACAAATTTAATTAAATGATCCCATAAAAACAATGGTACGGATTTATAAATTAATAATAATCCTGTTTTATTAGTTTTGCCCTGCCATATTTTAGAATCCTGTTTTTTACGATGGTAAAAAGAGGCAATTCATTATTACTAGATGCCTTCTTCCAGGCAAATTTATCCTTAAAGACAGAAGAATATAAATGGTATTGGATACTGAGACTTCGTTGAGGCATCTGAGTGCGGTGATGCCGTTTTGCTTTCAGGTCGTGGGGCTTATTCTGCTATTCAAAAATCATCGCTTTAAGCTGGTTTCGATAAGCTTCAAGGGCTGCTCCTTTCTCTATGTAGCCGATATAGACGCTGCCTTTTACAACAGGCAGATAAGCCCTGCTGCTGTTTTCCAGCTTCTGCATGACGGTTTCCATGCTTTCATCGTAGAAGATAATATCTTTTGGAGGTGTCATTAAGTCCCGGGCGGCTATGCGGTTGTCGCTGAAAATGATCTCTTTGATGTCACTGAAATAAATCACCCCCAGCAGTTTTTCTTGTTCCGTGACGGCAAACATACCCTGATCGGAACTCTTTATTACGCTGCGCAGCTCTTCCAGATCAGTTTCTGGGGAAAGCGTTTTGGGATCTGGATTCAGTATGGAGTCCATTTTAAGTGTCCAGAGTATATTTGTATCCTTGTTGGAGGTAAATACATTTCCTTTTTTTACCAGACCCTTTACGTCAAGGGAATGCTTTTCAAATCTTTTTGAAATGGCAAAGCTTACAGAGGCCACGATCATTAGGGGAAGGATCAGGTCATAGCCTCCTGTTATCTCAGCAATAAGGAAGATAGCCGTAAGGGGTGCATGAAATAGGCCGCTTAATATGCCTGCCATGCCCACTATTGCAAAGTTGCTTACCGGCAGCTGGCTTAGTCCGGAGAGGCTTATAAGTTTTGAAAAGAAATAACCCGCATAGGATCCCAGGAAAAGCGATGGAGCGAAATTTCCTCCGTTGCCGCCGCTTCCAAGGGTTATGCCCGATGCAAAAGCTTTGAGCATCATGGAGCATCCCACAAAGGCAAGCAGCACCCATTGGCTGCTGCTGAAATCTTTAAAGAGTGTATTTTCCAGAAGCTCGCCGGGATTTCTATCTGCCAGTACTTTAATGCTCTCATATCCCTCCCCGAAAAGCGTGGGGAATATAAAAATCAGCATTCCCAACAGCGATGCGCCTATAAAAGCTTTCTGGTAAGGAGGGAAATTAAGACGGGAAAAGTAATGTTCGGTTCTCAGAAAATTACGGGAATAATATACGGAGATCATTCCGGTGAAAAGTCCCAATACAATGTAAAAAGGAATGTTATGGTAATCAAAAGTCTGTTTTCCACGAAAGGAAAGCAGGATTTCTTCATTAAGAAGCACGGTGGATACCAAGGAGCCCGTTGCAGCGGCAATCATGATGGGTGTGAAGGCAGAGATAGTTACATCTACAAGCAGCACTTCAACTGCGAACAGCACCCCAGCAATTGGAGCATTAAAGGCAGCGGAGATGCCTGCCGCTACCCCACAGCCCAGAAGCAGCGTCCGGTCCTTATAGCTAAGGCGGAACTGCTGGGCGAAATTAGATCCGAAAGCCGCGCCGGTTACCACAATTGGGCTCTCAAGACCTGCCGAACCTCCCAGACCGACTGTTAGTGAACTGGTCAGGATCTGGGCATACATTTGTTTTTTAGGTACCATGCTGGATTTTCGGGCAACCGCATAGAGGATCTGCGAGGTGCCTTTTTCAATAGAGCCTCCCAGAATTTTCTGCACTACCAGAACAGTCAGCAGTATGCCTATTACCGGAAGGATTGAGTTTATGAAGCTGAGCTTTAAAACGCTGTTGATGTATGATGCGGAATAATACACCCAGTGTGCAAAGTACTTTAAAACGATAACGGCAAATGCCGCCATGATGCCTACAAGAACACTGGAGAGAAAGATAAACTGTTTTGGAGGGAGTTTTTTTCTTCCCAGGACAAGCAGGGCTTCAATCTGTAAAATTTTTTTTCTAAACATAGGGGCAACGTAAATTATAAAGAGCTAGACTTTGGTAAATTTTTTTTTTGAAGATTTTTTTATTCTCCTTTTTACGGGAAAAGAATCTTTCTCTTGTTTTGAGTTTTTTCAAAGATACGCCGTCATATTGTTTTTTCCGCAAAATTTAACATGTATTGCGGCAGCTGTCTCCATCTGTGTATTTTATTTGAAGAATAATTGTCTCGCTGATGGCTGACTTAAAGAGATTTATGTGTTTTAATGGTTGCGTCTGGATAGTGGCTAATTTTAATTTTATCTGCAGTCTAGTATTTGTTTGAAATAATAAAATATTTAAAAGAAAGCCAGTTCCTGTTTTGCTGCAGGGACTGGCTGTTTGTTTTCTGCTCGCCTGTTATTTCTCACGTTACCTAAAAGCGGTACAGGAGTCCGAATTGAGGCTGGTCGAAGATATTTTCAAAGAGGTTTATGTTGAGCTGGAAAGTGTCCGATGAGGGGCCGTTTTCAGGAGACACGCTGTTAAAGGACAATACATTGGCCAGAATAAAGGTGACTGCAATATTTCGGGTCACAAAATAGTTCAATCCGATATTGATGTCAGCAGTAATGCTGTTGTCGGTGTTGCTGCCCAGCACTGGGGTCTCCACCTTGTTTCTTCCGTATCCCAGGCCTGCTTCCGCATAGGATTTGAAACGTTTTTTGTCCAGTTCAAGGAAATAATAACGCGCAAAGCCTCCGATGCCGAAAACATTGGTTTTAGTGCCTGTAGATTCTATTTTGTTGCTGGAGTAGTCCAGTTTTGCACCAATGGCAAATTTATCTCCCAGCAGGTAGCCAAACTTAGGGCTAAACGCGTAAAAATCCTGGTCGCCCCCAGTACTGATCTTTATGGAGCCTTCTATAAACATGTCACCGCTTTTAAAGGTGATTCCTTTAGCAGAGTCCATTTCATCGTCAATCTCCTGCTGCTGTCCGTAAACTGCCAGAATAGAAAAAAATGCCGCAATAATGGTAAATAGATTTTTCATAATAAATGAGTTTAAAGTTACACCGCATAAATATATGAAAATTATGTAAGAAAATTTGTCTTTTAATATTTTTAATTGATTAATAGTTAGATTGTTGTCTTAAATAAAAAAGGAATTTGAACATTCACGGCGCGATAAATTAGTACTTTTTCCAGTAAAAAAATGAAACAAAAAAAGCAGAAATGCCCAGAAAAGCATTAAACTGTAAAGCTTAAGTTTAGTTTCAAAAATATGGCGGAAAGTATAATGGGTCAGGAGATAAGTTAAGTCATTCCCCATCGGTTCAGCATCATGGCGGTTTATTTATAATCTCTTGAGTTCTTTCTTTCTTTCTTTCTTTCTTTCTTTCTTTCTTTCTTTCTTTCTTCTGATGTGCAGTACAGAATCGGAAACGGTTTTTAAAGATCCAGGCGCTTTATCCTCACTCATTGGTTGGAGTAGTCTCTACATTTAATAAGTAAGGATTTTATGATATTGCTGCCGAGGCTGTCTGATATAAGAATCGGACTGTGACAAAATTTTGTAATGTCCGTTTTTAGTTTCATATATACAAGTATTTGGATTAGGAAAATAGATTGGTTTAGCGCTATAAAAATAAACTGCGGTTAAGGATTAAAAAAAACAGCTGTTATCCGCCCAAGACGAATGATGAAATCTTCAGATCTTTACTATTTGCTGTTAACCGCTCTGCCTGTTTGGGAAAAAGACAGCAAACCAAAATGAAGCCTTATACGACTTTTTAACGGCTTCCGAATATCTCTTTATGCCGCCTCTCTAGGTGCGAAAGCCGTTAAGAAAAGATATGATCTTCCGTATATTCTTCCGCAATTTGAGTCAAATATTTCTTTCAGCTGTCAGATTAGGTCATCAATTATTTATATGCCGGTTTTAACAGCGGATCTAAGCATGGTCTGAATTAAATCGTTGGATTTGAAAATCAATTTCATCTTTATCAGATTTAGAACCTACCTATTTTTCGGGATCGAGAAATAGAATTAAGCAGATCGTAACTGCAAATGCTTCTTTATTTTTCTCTGCGGCCTATGTAAAATAGTATTTCGCCGTCATCAACTGCAAGTCCCATATTTTTTTTCAGTATTGTGCCGCTTAGGGGAGCAGTTATTATTCTTACGTTCCTGCCGAAAACATCAGTTATATAGCCTATTTCCTCATCTTTTGTGACAATTCCTCCAGCCTTAAAGCTGCTGTGAAATAATCCTCTGCCTGGACTGGAGACAGAAACCTGTTTCGTATATCTGTGCTTAACTGGGGAAGCTGCCGCAACCTTTTTATTTTCATACATTTTCAATTCATGCATCATACGGTAAACAGCATTTTTGGCAGACAGAATATCTGTTTTTTCATTGCTGCCCAGTTTTCCTATGGCTATGCTCAAAGCTGGTATTCCCAGCCTTACAGCCTGCTTAAAAGCCTGACGTGCAGGTTGGCCTGAAGCCTGGGTATAAGGCTGGCTGACCACCGTGCTCAGACCGCTGATTTCGCTCAGACGTGCTGCAAGCAGCGTCTGGTTCTGAAACTCTTTATTATCATAATAGCAGGCATGTGCTATAAGGTTCTCGTTGACGCCCCCGCCATGCATTTCCAGAAATATATCGGTTGCGTCGAAAATTCCTGTTGTGATAAAATCGGCAGTAACTTCAGTAATGGTGCCAGCCGGTCTTCCAGGAAAAGCCAGATTTAGATTTAATTGGTCACCAGGACTTACAAACGGTGTCCGATTGTAAAAAGACTCCAGATTCATAATGGGAATTATGATCAGGCTGCCGCTTAGCTTTTCGGGATCTATTTCCCTGCGGAGCTGCAGCAAAGATGCGATTGCCGAATACCCCATGCCGTAAATCCCCGCCGAAATGGTAAAAGTCGGGCCTTTGTGTCTGCCGCTTATTAATGTAGCAGGAATATAAGCGAGGGAACTATCGGCAGCGGTCAGACGGAATATGGTATCTGTTATTGCTGACTGTTTTTGTTCTAAAATCATTTTTAATGTTTTTTTTTGAGATTCTGCTGTCTGGCATATAAAAAAGGATAATAAATAGAAGAGTAAATGTTTCATGAACTATGTTGTTTGGATGCTGATAAACTGGAAAAAAAAGAGATGCTTGAAATTATGTTTCCCCGTTATATACTTGCTGTTTTACTATAATGAAATAAAGCTGATAAATGAATGCCTTTAAAGCCGGCAGAATAGAACCAATAATTGCAGCCACGGCATATTGCCCGCATCGAAATGCATTAGAATTTAAAGCTGTTTTTTATGTTAAATGATTATGAAATAAGACGCAGAAAAGTGGGCAGCTAATACTATAAGGATAAGAGTATGAAAAACCCCGGCCTTAAAATGCTTCCTGCTGCATATAAGAAGATCGTAAACGTCTTGCAGTCTCCTTGTCAAAAAATGAAGCAGGAATAATTTCCAAGTTCAGAAAAGATGAAAACGATATAAAAGACTGCAGCAGCCCAATGAAAAAAAGTTCTTTTTCCTAAAATATGAGGTCTTCCTTCTCTGGCTTTCTGTAACTGCGCCAAAGCGGCAATTTTCATTTGTCGGTACAAAGGCAGTTGCCTTAAATTTATTTTTCCTCTCTTGGAGGGAAGAGCTTATGCGTACTTTTTTTTTGCTGTGCGTCGCAGTAACGGATGTTGTTTCTGAATTTAGAGTTGCTAAGATTTCCAGTGCTGATCCCGTGAAAACTATTGAATAAATCTTATCAGCTTCACTTCCGTGCAGCACGCGAAGCGAGAACAGGAAAAAAATCAGTATTTTTTTTAAAAGACTCATCAGTGGGTCTGGAATCTGAATTTATTAAGTTTATTTCTAATAGAGGCCAAATATACTTCTAATATGGCAAAAAACAGCATTTAGATTTCAGAATATCGTTTAATGCATCAGACCGTCTGAAAGAAGGCCCTTCATTATTTCAAATGGCGGGTGATAAATTTTTGACTTTTGCAATTCAACCCCAGCTCAAAATATTTAAATATGGCGCTATTTTAGCGGTGTTCGCCAGACAAGCTCTTTTTAGAAATAGAAAAGGGGACCTGTAACTGAATATTTATTATTTTTCGGCTGCAGCGTCATCCATTTTTTTTTAAAAGCTGTTTCCAGGGGGTATGTAACTTTGATAAGCAGATAAAAGTCTTGGGAGTACCATCATGCTGGGCATTTAAGCCATTTTTTTAATCACCCGATTGCAGGTCCAACGAATAAAAAGTCTCGGCTGGTTACCAATTTTATGATTCTTTTAAAATTTGATTGCCTGCACTTAAGAGGGAGCATTCTGCGGTAGCAACGGGTAATTTACATGGATGTTCTTGGCTTTTCACACTGTAATGCCTATTTTTGTGAAATGGCAAAACTGATTAACCTTAAAATTTTCGCACATTTTTTTCAATCATCCTCATCGGGAGGCATACTGCTTCTGGTATGTGTTTTTGTATCGCTTTTGATAGCAAATACAGGATTGGGAACATATTTTAATGATTTGCTTGCCTACCCGCTGGGATATGAAACTGGGGAAGTGCATCTGCAGTATCCCATTCTGTTGTGGATCAATGACGGACTGATGGCTGTTTTTTTTCTGCTGGTCGGCTTGGAAATAAAAAGGGAAGTCATAGAAGGCGAGCTTTCCTCGCTGCGTCAGGCAGCCCTGCCTGTATTGGCAGCACTTGGAGGAGTTGCTGTTCCGGCGGCAATTTACTTTCTTTTTAATGGTCAAAATCCTCAGACTGCTAAAGGCTGGGGAATACCAATGGCTACCGATATTGCCTTCGCCCTTGGCATACTCTCGCTGTTAGGCGATAAAGTGCCATCTGGACTTAAAATATTTCTTGCCGCTCTGGCAATTGTGGATGATCTGATTGCCATACTGGTTATCGCTATTTTTTATTCTTCGGAGCTTCATTTTCTGTATCTGGGCTATGCGGGAGCTATATTTATTCTGCTTATGGTTTTTAACCGAATAGGGGTCAGGAATTTACTGTTTTATCTGCTTCCTGGCGCTGTAATGTGGTATTTTATCCATCATTCTGGAATTCATGCCACTATAGCAGGAGTGCTTGTGGCACTGACCCTGCCGACAAATGAAGAGGATACTGATTCGCCCCTGGAAAAACTCGAGCATGCCTTGACAAGACCGGTAAATTTTATCATTATGCCAATTTTTGCTCTGGCCAACACCAATATTGCTTTTGAACCGGAAATGCTCAAGGGGCTTACCGGAAATCTTGGTCTGGGCATAATCCTGGGGCTTTTTCTTGGAAAACCAGTTGGTATTTTTTTAATGTCGTGGTTCTCGGTAAAGATAAGGGCTGCAGACCTGCCCGCTGAAACAACATGGCTTCATGTCCTTGGGCTGGGGCTTTTGGGAGGAATCGGGTTTACCATGTCGATATTTATTGCCTTACTGTCCTTTTCCCAGCAGGCATTTCAGAATGAGGCTAAATTTGCAATCCTGATTGCTTCTATACTTGCCGGTGTATCGGGCTTTCTGCTTTTGAGCCTCTATAATAAAAAACAGCAGAAGAATTGATCTTACAGTTTACTGCCTTTTGAAAATTGCCGCATCTTTTACCGATAGGCGTGTATTGAGCCATTTTCGGAGTTTTTCATTTTCCTGCGGGGTAAGGCTCTTTGATCCGTCATAAATGACAGCGGTGATCGTTGCGGTGCTGTCCTTGTAATTTATCAGCGAGCTTTTTGCAATAGAAAGCGAATTGACATTGGGAAATAAAGTTCGTATTTCGCTTAAAATCTGTCTGCTGTCAAATTTGTTTTTTTTCAGCTCTTTTTCCAGCTGCACGATTTTTACGTCTTTCACATTCATTTCATTCTCGCTGCTCTTGATCTGGCTTAAAATATCGCCTTTTATGTCGTTGAAGCGATCCGTGCTGTCCTGCCTGATCTGAAGCTTGGTGCCCATCAGGTATTTATTGCGGTTCAGCCTGTTTTTAAGGTCTTTTATTTCTTCAGGTGAGAACCGTTTGGACAAAAAGGCGAGTTCGAGTTTTTTATTCGGAGAGTTAAAATCGGTTTTTTTATACACAACAGTATATCCCTTACTGCCGAATTCATCGTCAATAAAAAGATTCACGTTCTTTTTGAACTGCTGTTCGCGGTATAGGGAATAGGCCAGATAGCTGCTGGGCGCCAGCATTGCGGTAATTAGAAAAGCAATAGTGTATTTTACCCGTTTTTGGTGCTTCTCGTCAATTTGTTTGACTGCAGGATAGTTAAGGTATTTGATGATTAGAAAAGTAGCAATTCCGATAAAGACGCAATTGATGCAGTACAGGTAGAATGCTCCTAAAAAAAAGGACCATTGCGCGGTGGCAATTCCATACCCCGCCGTGCACAATGGAGGCATTAATGCCGTAGCGATAGCCACACCCGGAACGGGGTTGCCTTTTTCTGATCTGGTAACGGCAATAACCCCTACAACACCCCCGAAAAAAGCAATAAGGATATCATAGATATTGGGCGCCGTCCTGGCCAGCAGTTCAGACTGCACCTCCTTGAAAGGGCTCAGGTAAAAATATAAGGTCGACACCACAAGGCTTACCGCAGTGGCATTCAGAAGGTTTCGAAGCGATTTTTTAAGCAGTGAAAAATCATAAATCCCAAGAGCAAAACCAGCCCCTACTATCGGTCCCATAAGGGGGGATATGAGCATTGCGCCGATAATGACCGCAGTGGAGTTTACATTAAGCCCAACCGAGGCCACAATAATGGCGCAAGCTAAAATCCAAAGATTCGCTCCTTTAAAAGAAATGTTTTTCTTAACGGTCTCCAGGGTCTTTTCCCTATCGTCTTCCCCTTCCTTAAGATTTAGAATATCTGTAATTTTTTTCATGTTTTTTCCAATTAGCATTATCAAAGTATTGCAGGCGTCTTTTTTACTAAAGATAAAATTTATTTTTATACTGGCGGATAGTTTCAATAGAGTTTTACGATTTCCTGATCAATTCATCCTTTTTTGACAATAATAAACTCCTGACGGCTTCCAATTGACGGTATTTCAATGCCTGTTTTTACATTTTTTTCATCTTTTTACCGATCTGGCTTATTTTTTTGTATATTAAAAATCTAATCAGTAAATAAGATGATGACAAAATTACGAATTTCAATAATCAACATTCATGGACTATTAAAAGGTTCAGGCTTGGAGATTGGTAGAGATGCCGATAATGGAGGACAGACAAAATATGTATATGAGCTTGCTGAATTTTTATCACAGCACCCCAGCGTAGAACATGTTGATTTATTTACCAGAATGATAGATGATCCCAGCCTTTCACCTGAATATGCCCAAGAGGTCGAAGCTGTAAATGAAAAACTGGATATACGCAGAATTCCATTTTTAGGAAAAAGATACAGGCCGAAAGAACAGCTATGGGAAGGCCTGGACACATTTGTAACCGGTATGGTGCAGCACATTAAATTCCATGATATATTCCCCCATTGGATCCACTCGCATTACGGGGATGCTGGATATGCCGCGGCAGAATTATCGGTGATTTTGAATATTCCCTTTGCCCACACCGGACATTCCCTGGGTTTTTATAAAAGAAAAAAACTGGCAGAAAACGGTATCTCGCAGCAAGAGATGGAGAAGAAATTTAAGTTTGAAGCCAGGATTGCAGCTGAGGAAAAGACACTGGAATTGTCAGAATTTATCATTACCTCCACAGAGCAGGAAATTGAAACCTATAAGCCTTATAAAAATTTCGCAATGGCCAGATATCATGCCATTTCCCCAGGCATCGATACACGTAAATTTGCCGCCTATTACCATCAGGAACAGGATTCAGAGAAGCAGATGCAGGAAGAGCAGCGGAAATATTGGGTGGCCGAAACGATTTCTAAATTTTTGATCAATCCCCATAAGCCTTTTATCCTAGCACTTTCAAGACCCGACCGCCATAAAAACCTGCATACTTTAATAGAAGTCTATGGAAAAGACAAGGAACTTCAGGCTATGGCCAATTTGGTTATTTTTGCGGGAATCCGTAAAGATATTTCAAGAATGCCGGAATCTGAAAAAGATGTATTGACCGATCTTCTTTTATCAATGGATAAGTATGATTTGTATGGAAAAATGGCAATTCCCAAAAAGCACGATGTGGAGAATGAAGTTTCCATTATTTATCGTTATGCAGCTGAAAAGAGAGGTGTTTTTGTGAATTTGACCCTGCATGAGAATTTCGGGCTCACCGTCATTGAATCAGCAAGTTCGGGTCTGCCTGTTGTGGTAACCAAAAATGGAGGGCCATCGGAGATTATCCCAACCTGCCAGAACGGAATATTGGTGGATCCCTTGGATGCGGCCCAGATAAAGAAGGCTTTACGCACTGTACTAACCGATGAGAACCAGTGGAAATATTTTTCCAATAACGGCGCCATCAACATTCAGAAACATTACAGCTGGCTGAGCCATGTCAACCATTATGTGGATCTAATAAATGAGAATTTATCACTTTCTTCCGGCGCAGGCATTAAAAAACAGCATTATCCCAACATTAATATTTCGAGATTAAAAAGAAAAGTGGAGAATTTATTGGTTTCTGATATTGATGGGACCCTTATAGAACCTAAATTAAACAATCCGGGATTAAAGGAGCTAAAAGCCCATTTGGTAAATCGTACTGGAAAAATGGCATTTGCACTGGCATCAGGAAGAAACTTAAGGCTGATAAAAAAGGTAATTGAAGAAGAGCGTTTTCCTGTACCTGATTTTATAATTTGTTCTGTAGGAACCGAAATCTATTACACCAATGGCAAGGATTATATCTTAGACAAGGGATGGTCCACTTTTTTGTCGGGCCGGTGGAAAAGAGAAGACGTGGAAAACCGCTTAAGAACCATTTCGTGGATAAAGCTCCAGGAAGAAGAAGCGCAAAATCCTTTTAAGATCTCTTACTGCTATGATAAGGACAAATACAATTATGACCAGCTTGTTGCCGCTTTGGGAAAAGGATGGTATAAAATCAATATTATTGCCAGCCACGGACAGTTTCTGGATATTATTCCAAAGAGGGCCTCTAAAGGAAATGCCATTAAATTTTTATGCCGTAAGTGGGCAATCCCCTTATCCAAGGTAATTGCAGCGGGCGATTCAGGCAACGACATTGATATGTTCAGGGGAGCCATCAAGGGTATTATTGTAGGCAACCGAAGTACTGAATTAGAGCATTACAAGACCACCAAAAGTATTTTTGTCGCAACAAGTCCGGCTTCCTCCGGAATATTGGAAGGATTAAAACATTATAAGATAATTAAGTAAATATGGGTTCAGGATCAGATTTAAAAGCTGGGTATTTGGTGATACCAATCTTTTTTATTGAAAAAACAGGCTTCTCATTAGTTTCGCCTGATTATTTCCAATCACAATTATATTGTCCGCGAAGTCTCACGGGATGGCCTTTTATGGAAGAGTGCTAAAGACGCTTTCTCTGCAGGGATCCCGGACAGTGGAATGATAATATGCTCTAGAAGATGAATGTGAGTGAAAGCAGAGTACCGGAAAGCTATGAAACCTACTATATATCAGCCAAAAGCGCAGTGATAAAGAAATTATCCAAAAAGAGTGAAGGGCAGTTTCGCAGCCTTTGATCATTGGGCAAAGGAAAATCAGTAGGGGCTTCCTTTAAAAAGCTGGACACCATATTGTAAAAGCAAATGGAGTTTTGATGCCCAAGCGGTTATGAAGTTTTTTATTTTGAAAGACCATCCCGCGATTTTATATGGGAAGCGCTCCTGGCCATTAAAACAATGGGGAAGGCTGGATTCGCAATCAAATGTGACCAGATGGGAGCGGCCTATTATATTTCAATCGATTTGAAAATATCTGCAGTTCAGGGCATTATTTAGCGAAAAGGATTTCAGGAAGAATTTTATTTTTGAAAATATTCAGGGCAATCAGCTGAAATCGTGTAAACTAAGGAGATTTATTTTAAGATATTCTGCCATGGCAATTATTGTGCGCTGTCAATCAATGGATGGGTAAAATTGACTTTACCTGATTTTAAATGCAACGATGGAAAAATTAGCGCATATTTCTGCTCGGCAATTATATCGGCGGAGAATTCAAAAATTCACATTATCCCTGAACCGGAAAATGAATATTAACTTCAGATCCCGATAAGGCATTTGAGAAGTTCTTAAAAAGGAAATTAGCAGAGGAAGAAGCGGCAAAGAGGTAAAATTTACCGCATCATTGAGTTCACTGCTGGGTTTTTAATTTAAAGTCTTATATTTGCAGAGAATGAAACAACCCGCCTTTATTTTCTCCCTTGCGGCTTCAAGGCTTTATAAGATAAAATAAAGAAGGTCTGCAGCATTTAAAGGTTAAATTATTATATCAAAAAAATATTAGAACCCGGACATTCGCTTCGGGTTTTTTTTATTGATTCAGTAAAGACCAGCTTTTCATCAGGCAGAAAAACGCAATCCTTTAATAGCAGAACTCCATAAGGAGGTTTTATAAAACCTCTCCCTTGATTTTCAGGCCAACCCTGCCGCCGGGCTGATTTACGGCATTGCTTTCAACTATAATGGTCTTGCGGACCGGGCCTGCGGGAATATTGCTGCACTTAATGCTGATCTTTCCTTTTTTACCCGGCATAATAGCCATGGAAGGTTTAGTGACCACAATATAGCTTGCCGTGGATTCTGCCCCTGTAATGAGTAAGGGTTCATCTCCTGTATTTTTAAATTCAAATACGCCTTCTGTGATTTCTGCTTTTGAAACCTGGCCGTAATCGATAGTGTTCTCTGGGGAGGAAAACTCAATTTTAGCGCCCTTTTGGCAAAAAGCAGCTGTACTTAACAATATTAGAAAAAAAAGCATGATGTTTTTCATTTTGAAATATTTAAAGTTTTGTCAAATATACTTTTCTTAAATTAAAATCAAACTATTATTTTTTCTATGCCATTATTTTAAGATGTTTTCCTACTTTTTATTGGAAATCTTCGATTTATCGAGTCTGTTATTGAATATCAAGCAGTATTTTGAGTAAATTACAGATTTAAAAAAAAAAGCTATGAAAAAAATGCCAATAATGGTGCTTCTTATCTGTGTATGTATTTCGTGTCAAAGAAAAAAGGGGGCTGAAGGACAAAATATTGAGGAATTTGGACACTTGAAAGATTCGATATCTGGCAATTTCCAACCATTCAGGCAGCCGGATGCATCAATATTGGGGTTTTGGAACAGTGAAATGCTCTGCAGTAAAGCTGATTGCGGGCTTTATGTAATCGGAGACCGGCGAAATGAAATCTGGGAGTTTATGGAGGACTCCGCCAAGGTATATGCCCATGCGCTGCACGGCAAAAAACTGCTGACTGTGTTCAGGGCAGTCTACAATGGGGATCAAATAGTGCTTGAATCCTGCAGGGACAGCCTCTCTGAGAATACCTTAAAAATCAATATTCTTTTAGATGATCTAAAAGACAATGTCATTAAAGGCACCCAGAAAATAACCATAGAGGATAACTGCATTTCCGTATTTGACGTGGAACTTACAAGGGCAGAAAAAGGCATATAGTATTAATGATAGTGCTCCGGCTGGCAAATTAAACTGCCGTGCTGCAATAAATATTTACGTATGATTTTGATGAACTTTATTTCTTTGCATAGAAAATACCCCTTTTGGTTTGAAAAAAATGCCTGCCATATTTAATTTTGCCAATAATGCTGAAGGACTTTAGTATTTACACTCGATTTTCTGCTTATGATGCCGTTTCAGCACTTAATAATGGTCAAAGGGCTCTAAAGATTTTCAGATGACTTCATGATTGGAAAAGGAAGCAATTGTAAATATTTGTGGTTTCATTTTATAACTTGAAACCTATTTTTTAAACATAACATTTTTTGTATTTGTAATTTAGCGGCAGTAAATAACGATGTAATTTTTTCAATTATGGCTATTCCTAATGAATTATACAATGTAAAATTTGCAGAATGGAGCGAATCTATTCAGATTTTATACCTTGTGGATGATAAATTTAAAAAAATCTGTGATGATTACTGTGCTGCTAAAACTGACACAATTAAGTTTGAAAAAAGATTGGCGAGTAATTTTGACAAAAAAACTAAAAGTAAAAACTTAGAAAAGGAACTTGAGGAAGAAATATTGTTTTATCTGATAAGGAAAACGTAATGTAAATCATGCTGTTGGCAATTCAACAATCTGCTTCTTCGAAATCGGACGATTACAAACATTATCTGTAATAATATGAACTGCATCCGCAATTTAATGGGGAGAATATATTTAAAAAAGATTTTTTTCTGTTTATTTAAGTTTATGCCAAAAGGTTACGCCAATATGATTAAAATGCGCAAGGTAAATTAGTGGTAAGCTCATAGCTTTCAAATCTTTGAATTTTTTAAAATGAAATGTCCCATTGTATTCTGAACCGCCAGCCGCCCTGAAGAGGTAAGGTCTTATCTTGAAAATGGAAATTACTGACTTCGCCTGTAAGTTTGTTCTTATGGCCGTTAAAAAACCAATTGAAAGCCAGGGTTGATTCTGTTTCCAGATTTTCAGTAAGGTTTTTATCGGGTCTGTAGAGCGAGTGCCTGCCTGCGACTTCCAGTTTTTTAGGAAACCAATCGGCAATGGTATGAAAAAAATAACCGGCCTGGACATAATAGCCCATTAGTGTTGTTGTTTTATTTAAATTAAGTTTATCTATAATGCATTTGTGGTGCCATTCGCTCTGCCAGGAAAAACCTCGATACATTAAAGCAGTTTCCAAGTTGTATTGGTTTACCCTGTACTGTCCTGGATTTTCTTCTTCGAAACCATCGAGATGTCCTCCCCCTGATTGCGAAAAACGTGTATATGGGCTGCGATTTGTAACGGCGGCCAGTGCAATTATAGCAGCGGGCTTTTGATGAAATTCTAAATCACCGCCTTCAAAATCCAGCGTTCTTCCCAAAAAATTCCATTGGGCACGCCCAAAATACATTAGATTTTTATCATCGTTTAGAGTGCTTCCTCTTCCGGTTCCGGTTAAGGCCGCCAGCCAATAATTAAAATCCGCTATTCCTCTGCCTTTCAAATGGCCATAAATTTCAATCCCTATCTGCCTGTCAACGGTGAAATAGCGGTTCAATAGTGAGCGTTCCACCATTTGCTGTTCCCCGCTGCTGATAAAGCGCTCCCGGGTAAATTCAACTTTCCACTGGCCTGCTTTAAAACTCATCCATTTCCATTTCTCGACCATAATCCTAAAATCAAGCAGATTGGACTGGCTCAGTTCGTATTCCCAATAATAGCTTAGCCAGGGTTCGTATGCATGTCCTCCAACTTTAAGCCGTGCCCTGTTTATTTTGAATGTTGTTTGATTTTCCTGATTAAAATCATCATAGGTAAGAGGATCAGTATCAAAAGGACTGGAAAAGCGAAACTGCAGCCTGCTCTGCAGCTGAAGCGAGAATTTATTGTCTTTTGTCGCTAACTGGAATCCTTTCTTTCCATAACTTAAATCTATTGCTTTGGCAGTATCTTTTGGCGCTTGGCAAATGGCATTTGAAAAATAAAACAGTGCTAAAATACTTATGATAGACTTTCGAATTTTGCGGATAATTCTCATAGGAAGCAAATTAAGCATTAAAAAAAATCGATTACAAAATCAATTTTATCATATTTTTAACTAACTTAGTAAAGGTAATTCTTTCAAATTTAACTTTTTATTTTATATAAATAAATTTCTATTTCAATAAAAAGGTTGAATTGTGCGTCTGTAAAATTTAAAATGCAGCCAGAATTTAATCCGCAAAAAGCTAATTTTAGTAGTTTTTATAAAAGAACATATCTCTTTTATACGAATTGCTTTTACGGCGTTTTTGGAATTTGTCTTTTAAGAATACATCAGCAGCTATCTGTCGGAAGTTAATTGAAAACCAGAATAATAATATTTAAAAAGGCTAATAAAAAGTTTGTTTCAAATTATAACTTGCAACAAGTTCTGTGATTGTTTCGCTTGGGATTTTTATAATTTTATAAAAAAGCTGCTAGGAATGCAGCACTGCAGCTTTTGGTTAGCGCTGCGCATTTACAAGATTGATTATAAGCCATCTGCCAATATATTTCAATAGTATCTCTATTGTAAGATTACATTACGGATCAAAATTATTAATAATATCTGAGTTGTTTATACATTTAAATGAAAGGATTTATGAAATTATTTTACGCGCTATTTAATTATAAAAATCTATTCTTTTTTCTATTCTCGCTTTTGTGTCTGCTTCCGTTTTCAGGCTTCGCCCAAAACTGCACGGTAAATGCCAACGTCGACAGAATTATATGTCCAGGAGGAGAAGGCGGACTGCCCTATGATCAGTTTTTATTATTAGGAACAGCTAACGCAGATTCTGGATTAGGCTATCTGCAAAATCCCAAGTGGACACAAATATCCGGTCCGGCAGTTGTTATTGATGATCCGGGAAGCCTTCAAAGTCTGGTAAGAGGAGCCAGTGCTGGAAATACATATGGCTTTAGGCTGACTGCCCAATGTCAGGACGGTTCAACTGTCTTTGATGATTTTCAAATAACCATTAAGCCCATAACCCAGGCAAAAGCAGGAACGGACCAGACTTACTGCCAGGGCACGTACGTATTAAATGCAAATGCTGCGGGCGCATCTGAGACAGGAACCTGGACTATTCAAGGCAGTAATAATGCAGGGATATCGTTAATTAACCCCAATTCGCCAAATGCTTCAATTACAGTTTCAGGCGCTACATCCGGCACAACAACACTAAGATGGACGATAGTAAACAGCGCTTCGAGCTGTGAAAGTTTTGATGAAGTGGCAATTAGTGCTTTAGGAGGTGTTGAACCGGTAACGGCAGGTGCAGATATTACACTTTCAAACTGTTATTCCTCGACACAAAATGTTAATCTGAGCGGAAGCTTTGGCGGAAATTCTCCGGGACAGCAGCAGGGAACCTGGACGGTAGTTTCGGGACCAAATGTTCCGAATTTTTCCAACGCTAATGCCAATAATACAAATGTTAACGGTCTAATAGAAGGAACCTACGTTTTAAGATGGACTGTGGCTGGAAATTGTGCCAACGGAACTGATGAAGTAACCATTACAGTTCCAGCGCCAACTGCTGATGTAACCAACGTTCTTAATTCAAGACTAACCTATTGCGACGGCAGAACCTCAACCGTTTTACAAGGCACAATACCTTTGTACGTGAATGAAACTGTCCAATGGACTCAAACCGGTGGGCCGGTTACAGCGGTAATTGAGAATCCAACATCATCCTCTACATTAGTTACAGGAATGACAGCATTGGGTACCTATAATTTTTTATATACTTTAAGCAATACTCTAACAGGATGCAGCTCTACAGGAACTTACAGCGTTACCTTAGAGCAGACCATAGCCATCTCAGGCGGCCCGGATCAGACTTTGGGATGTAATGAATTTACAGCGACCATTCCCGTTACTGCATCAGGCAATGGGCAGATGAGCTGGCAGATTGTAAGCGGGCCTACACCTTATACGGCAACATATCCTTCATTTCCTACCCCTTTGGTTGATTTTCTGGGATCTGCTGTCACAATTGACAGTTTAAGAGTTTCAGGTATCTATGTGATCAGATTAGTGAAAGCCCCAAATCCTGAAAGCCATTGCGAAACGGTTTATGATGATGTTTCTATAGTCATTTCAGCAACGCCTTCGGCATCAAGCGGAGGGACAGTTCAGAATCTGGCCTGTAATTTAACAACAGCCCAATTGGCAGGGAATACACCGACCAGAGGACGCGGAACCTGGTCGCAGGTTTCAGGACCCTCTACAGCAGTATTTTCAGATGTTAAAAATCCTGAAACAACCGTGTCGGGTTTAATTAGCGGTAAATACAGGTTTAGGTGGACAATTTCTGGGGGTGCTGCCTGCGATATAACCCAAAGCATTGCCGAAGTTATTGTGTCCAGCGAGACGCCTACGCCCGCACAGGCAGGAAATGACCAGTCCATTTGTTTTGGCGCGCCTGTCCAGTTACAGGGAAACGCAGCACAGGCAAGTGAAACGGGAACATGGACTGTTTCTCCAAGTGCAGGAATAACGTTTAATAATGTAAACGCCCCCAATGCAATCGCTTCCGGTCTGGCGCAAAATACAACTTATACCTTTACATGGACCATTGCAAATGGCTGCGGAAGCTCCTCTGATACGGTAGATGTAACCACCAATGCATCACAAGGTGCAACAGCAGATGCTGGTCCGGATCAATGCCTTGCTGCGGGAACGACATCGATGACCTTAGCTGCAAATGATCCGTCTCCGGGAACGGGGTTATGGATACAGACATCGGGAACGGCAGCTGCAATTACCAATCCAGCCCAATACAATACAACTGTAACGGGACTCACTGACGGAAATTATCAATTTCAATGGACGGTAAGCAGCGTTGGCTGTACAGATGCGCAGGATAGTGTTGCCATAACCATAGCTCCATCCATTACAGTTGCGCAGGCAGGAAATGATCAAAATATTTGCGGATCCACAGCCACTCTTGCAGGAAATGCTCCGGCAGCAGGAGAAACAGGTCTATGGGAATTTGTAAGCGGGGGAGATGGGCCCGTAATTGCAGATCCTACCAATCCTACGACGACCATTACAGGCTTGACGCAGGGATCCTGGGTATATAAATGGACCATTTCTAAAGGTGCATGTGCTTCCTCTTCAGATTCTGTACAGCTTAATATTAGCCAGGCGCCATCAGCTGCGGCAGCAGGACCAGATCAGACGGTTTGCAATCAGACAAACGCAACACTGGGAGCTACAGCGCCAGAGGAAGGGACAAATGGTATATGGACATTAGTCAGCGGGCCAAATTCTCCCGTTTTTTCTGATGTAGATGAGCCCAACTCAGTTTTATCCGGACTGGTAACAGGAGAATATATTTTAGAATGGATAACCTATACGGGCATAAACTGCCCTGTCAGTAAAGATCAGGTAAGCATAAAAGTGACAGAAGCTGCGGCCGCAGGATCAGACTATTCTACTTGCCTAACAGGGCCGCTTTATCTGGTTGGAAATCCAACCAGTACAGGAACCTGGAGCTATGTTTCAGGAGGAATCGGAGCACCGACAATTACGCCGACAGGAAATAATAGCGCAGCGGTAACAGGTTTAGTTCCTGGAGCATATGTTTTCAGATATACAATTGCAGCACAAGGTTCGTGCCCGGAATCTTCAGATGATATTCAGGTAACAGTTAACGGCCAGGCCTCAACTGCTGATGCAGGACCGGATCAGGTTTTGTGTAGCGCTGATCTGCCGGTGCAGGAAATTCAGCTTTCTGCGGCAAATCCAATTCAGGGAACGGGATTATGGACAGTACTTTCAGGCCCTTCGGGAGGAGCTTTTGATGATGCGGCGCTTCCAAATGCCAAATACATAAATCCGGGATTTGGAACTTATGTTTTCAACTGGACAGTAAGTTCTGGAAGCTGCAGCAATTCGGATCAGGTCAGGGTTGAATATGCCGCGTCTCCATCACCTGCCATTGCAGAAGGCAATAAGGCCATTTGCGGTTCGGTAACAGAACTTGCAGCTACACCTCCAGATGTTGGAACAGGAAAGTGGGCCCAGGTTTCAGGTCCTACAACGGCTGTTTTCAGTTCTGAAATTTTACCAACAACAACAGTTTCCAATTTAACCCAGACAGGAGGCGTATATGTATTTAGCTGGACCGTTGCAAACGGGAACGTTTGTACGCCAACAGCCACTACTGTCCAGATTACGGTTACAGCAGATTTAACGGTCCCTGAAGCCGGACCGGACCAAACAATCTGCCAGTCTTCCACAGCAGCTTTAGCAGCCAACGCAATTTCAGCAGGAAGCGGGGAATGGTCGCAAGCCAGCGGACCGGCATTAGGATCTTTTTCTAATGCATCGAGTCCAACTTCTACTTTTACCCCAAACGGGGCCGGAACTTATGTTTTACGATGGACAGCCACTAATCTGTCCTGTTCCTTCTTTGATGATCTTAGCTTAACTGTTGACGCATTGCCAACAGCTTCTGCGGCGGGAGCGCCAATTTCGATATGTGAATTTCAGCCTTTAAACTTAAATGCAAATGCGCCAGTAGTAGGAACGGGGCTTTGGACACAAATTTCTGGCCCCTCAGCTGTAGTTTTTGAAACGCCATCATCTCCTGTAACCGCTGTTTTTGGCACTGTTCCTACAATCAGCGTTTTTGGACTCCCGGTAGAGGTGTATGTTTTTCGATGGACCATTTCAAACGGGTCATGTCCCCCAAGTTCCAGCACAGTATCTGTTACCATAGATCCTCTGCCTTCTTTGGCAGATGCCGGAGCTGATCAGACTATCTGTAATGCAGCTGCAGCAGTACTTTCAGGAAATGACCCCTCAGAGGGAACAGGAGAGTGGAGCTTTGTATCGAATGCAGGAAACACGGCAGTAATTACAGATCCAAACGCTTTTAACACAACAGTAACGAATATATCCATAGGTACAACAAGATTAAAATGGACCATCAGCAACGGTTCCTGCACACCATATTCAGATGAAGTGAATATCGTTCGGCCGGCAGATTTGACCACTTCCGCCTTAACAAGTGATGCTGTTATTTGTGAAGGAGGCACATTAACATTAAATACTACACCTTCAGGAAGCATTGCCCCCTATACCTATCAATGGCAGTCATCAGCAGACGGAACAACTGGCTGGGCAGATATTTCAGGACAGACCAGTCCATCATTTGCATCAGATAGTTCTTTACCCGCTGGCGAATATTATTATAGAGTAAATGTTTCCAGTACGTGCGCCCAGATAACCAGTAATGCTGTAAAACTTACCATAATTGAGGATCCAGCTGTTACCGCTCAGCCCGTAGGAAATACAATCTGTTCAGGCGGCACCCATACTATGAATGTTGCTGCGAGCACTGCAAATGCTGCTGCCGGAACAATTGCTTATCAATGGCAAAGCTCTGCGGATGGAATTTCAGGATGGACAAATGTTTCAGGAGGAAACGGGGGAACTACAGATACTTATACAACTGCTTCCTTAACTTCAAATTTATATTTTAGAGCGAGAATAACGCAAACCGGAAGCGGCTGCGAAACTTTTTCTAATGCCGCATTAGTGAGTGTGGCTGCCATCACAACGCAGCCCTCAGTTCCGCAGCCCGTTTGTGTGGGAGGCATAGTAAATTTAAGCGTTGCCGCTTCCTTAAATGGCGGTTCGGGAACATTGAGCTACCAATGGCAGAGTGATTCAGGTTCAGGATTTGTAAATGAATTGAATGCTTCGGCCACAACTCCAAATTTCACCTCAGATCCTTTAACGGGGAATACTAGTTTCAGGTGTTTGATTACCTCATCAGCAGCAAATTGCACGCTCACATCCAATGCCGTTACAGCGGCTGTTGCCGCTGATCCGTCAATTACAGTGCAGCCAGAAGGAGGATCGGTTTGTACAGGTGGAACCTTTACCTTGACAGTTGCAGCAGCTGGCGGAACTCCTGGTTTAAATTATCAATGGTTCAGCAGTTCAGATAATGTGAGTTTTGAATTAATTTCCGGAGCAACATCAAATACTTTTTCAACTCCGGCCCTTACTTCAGATACGTATTATAGAGTAGAGGTTTCGGCAGCAGGAAACGGTTGCGGTCTTACTGCATCGAATAGTGTTTTAGTTGATGTAATACCAGATCCAACTGTTACGCAGCAGCCAGTCGGAAATACGATCTGTTCGGGTGCATCCCACACCATGAATGTTACTGCTTCTGGCGATGATCAGGGAGGAACCTTAATTTATCAATGGCAGAGTTCAGCAGATGGAGCATCAGGCTGGGCAGATGTAACAGACGGGACAGGAGCTGCTACAGCTTCTTATACAACTGCGGCATTGAGTTCTACTTTATATTACAGGGTCAGAATCACCCAGGCTTTAAACGGCTGCGAGGTTTACTCAGAGACAGCTCCGGTATTTGTTGCCACCATTACAGCGCAGCCAGCCGATCCTGCGCCAATTTGCGTTGGAGGCATCGTAAATGTAACTATTTCGGCTTCCTTAAATGGAGGTGCCGGAACATTGAGCTATCAATGGCAGAGCTCGCCCGATGGTACAACCTCGTGGGCAGATGTGGACGATGGAACGGGGGCGGCTACAAACTCTTATACATCGGGAACATTGTCAGCGGATACTTTTTATCGCGCTATAGTAACTTCATCAGCAACCAATTGTACGCTAATCTCCAATGCTGTACAGGCAGCCGTGGTGGCAGATCCTGCAATAACAGTCCAGCCGGCAGGAACTACAATTTGCTCTGGCGGAAACTATACCTTATCTGTTACTGCAGCCAATGGCACACCGAATTTAACCTATCAATGGTTTAGCAGCACGGATAATAGCGCATTTAGCGCCATTTCAGGCGCTACAGCAGCAACTTACACAACACCGGCTTTAGCCCAGACCACCTATTACAGAGTTGATGTCGGTGCCGGCGGAAATGGCTGCAATACCATCACTTCTTCTGTTGCGACGGTTGTTGTTCTATCAGATATTTCGATTACGGTACAGCCCGCATTACGCACTAATATCTGCAGCGGGCAGGCGGCAGCTCTAAATGTAGCGGCAAGCGGAGGTTCAGGAAACTATACGTATCAGTGGAAAAATTCAACAGTATTGGCGGGTCCTTACACAGATATTCCTGGAGCAGATGGGGCATCTTACACAACTCCGGCTTTAACCCAAAACACTTATTATGTAGTGGCGATTTCTGAAGGAACCCAGGGCTGCGACCCGGTAACGTCAAATGTTTCGGCCGTTATTATTCCAAGCATTACAACCCAGCCAAATGTTCCGGCTCCGGTTTGTTCGGGGGGGACGGTTTCATTATCAACAGCGGCTTCTGCCAATGGAGGTTCAGCTGCATTTGCCTATCAATGGCAAAGTTCGCAAGACGGCACAACAGCATGGACGGATGTTTCTACCGGAACCGGAGGAGCAACGGCAAATTACACCACAGCACCATTATCGGCCTCAACCTATTATCGCGCTGTAATAACAACGTCAAATCCAGCCTGCACCCTTGTAAGTAATGCTGTTATGGCAGCAGTAATCCCGGACCCGGTTATTACAGCCCAGCCAGCGGGAGGAAATATTTGCGAAGGAGGAATTTTTACAATGTCATCAGGGGTTGCAGGCGGCTCTGGAAATTTCACTTACCAATGGCAAAAATCATTGGATGGAACAGCCGGATGGGCAAATGTAACCGATGGCACAGGTGCTAATTCAGCAACCTATACAACGGGCAATATCAGTATAAATACTTTTTACAGATTGCGGGTAACGGATTCAGGAGCAGGCTGCGGGATTGTTAATTCTGATGCAGCAGAAGTAAATGTTTTTGAATCTCCTCTAATAAGCACCCAGCCAATGGATGGCGAAGTTTGCATTAACCAATCCAATACTTTTACGGTGGCGGCTTCGGGAAATATCCCGCCTGGCACTATATCCTATCAATGGCAGACGGCATCAGTCTTATCCGGGCCTTATACGAATGTAACCGATGGCGGCGGCGGAACAACAGCTTCTTACACCACCCCAGAATATTCAACTGCTGGCAATAGGTATTTTAGAGTTTTAGTTTCCCAATCTCAGGCAGGCTGCCAGACGATCTCAAACACTGTAACCTTAAATGTTTTTGATATGCCTGCCGCCCCAATTGGTGCAGTAACCCAGCAGCCTTCCTGTGCAAATGCGACAGGAACCATTGCCGTTACGAATCCTGATTTAGGAACCGGTTTTGAGTACAGTAAAGATGGAATAGCTTTTCAGGCGAGTAATATCTTTAGCGGACTGCCCTCAGGAACTATAACTATATATGTGAGAAGGGTCGGGTTAAATGCCTGTATTTCTTCCGGTACGCCTTTTAGCGTTTTTAATAGAATTTGTGCTGTTGCAGAAACTTTTGCTTCAATCTCCGGCGATCTTGGAGGAAATACGGGAACGCAGACTATTTTAGACAGCGATACATTGAATGGACTTCCGGTAACTGCGTCCAATGTTCAGGTTACCATAAATTCTATTTCAAGTTATCTGGCCTTTGATTCTTTAACCAACACGATTTCTGTAGCGGCAGGAACTCCGGCAGACGATTATACTTTAACGTATACCATCTGTGAAGCCGGAAATTTAAGCAGCTGCTCAACAGCAACTGAAACTGTAGCGGTGACAACTGCTGGGATTGACGCCAGAATTGATGTTGCGGTTCCTGCTGTTAATGGTTATACGGGAGCAAATAATGTTATTAATGCTTTAACAAATGACAGACTGGCAAGCGCGCAGGCTACGCTTTCCAATGTAACGCTTTCAGTGACCAGTCCGGCATCGCCAATTGATCCTGCTGTTTTGAACGTGCCGGTTTTAGATACTGCTACAGGAAATGTAAATGTGCCGGCAGGAACTGTAAAAGGGCTTTATGAAATTAAATACAGCATATGCGAAATTGCCAGTCCTTCCAATTGCGATACGGCAAGTATTTTAGTGCAGGTTGAGACTACAATTATTGATGCTGATGATGATACAGCTCAAAATATTAATGGTTATACGGGACAGATAAACGTGGTTAACGCCTTAACCAATGATAGTTTAAATGGAGTTCCAATTACAGCTGCAAATCTTAGTGAAATAATAGTTACACAGGAAACAGCCGCGGATGAAGCATATCCTGGAGCGAATGTTCCAGTTTTTAGTCCAGCAACGGGCTGGGTAAGCGTGCCTGCAGGAACGCCGGCTGATACCTATTATATTAAATACCACATCTGTGAAAAATTAAATCCGGCTAATTGCTCGGATGCCAGTATTGCAATTGTTGTCGATCCTGCTCCAATTGCAGCAAATGACGATTTGGTGGCAGATGTCAATGGTTACGAGGGGGCGGTTAATATAATTAATGCCTACACAAGCAATGATACTTTCAACGCAGCGCCAGTAAATATTAATTTAGCGGGACTTCTTACACCTTCAATTTTAATTCCTGCAGCACCAAAAACTCCCGGAGCTCCAGTTCCGGAACTGGTTGCATCTTCCGGACGAGTTACTATTCCGCCGGGAACACCTGCAGGCCAGTATCAGATAAAATATCAAATCTGCGAAAATCTTAATACGCCAGCAGTTCCTCCAACTGCAGGAGATTCACGAACTGGCAATTGCGATGATGCCGTAATTATTATAAATGTTATTGCGCCGCCAATTGTTGCTAATGATGATTCGGCTTCTGGAATCAACAGTCATGAAGGTGCAGCAAATGTTCTGAATGCTTATGATAATGACTCCTTAAACGGAGGAACACTTGATCTTAACGATATAACAGCAGCAGTTATATCAGCTCCAGGTTCAATAGGAGGAGGTCCAATTCCTTCATTCGATCTGGCAGGCGGTTCTGTCAGTGTTCCGCCTCAAACTCCTGCAGGAGAATATAAATTTGTCTACAGGATTTGCGAAACCCTAAACCCCGCCAATTGTGATCAGGCCGCTATAACAATTACGGTTGTTCCGGCACAAATTCTGGCAGCCGATGATATTCCTTCTGCTTCGGTAAATGGATTTACAGGAAACCCAAGTGTTATTAATGCTTTGGACAATGATACTTTAGATGGTGTATTAGTAGATCCTGCAGAGGTTGAAATAAGTGTCCTAACAGCGGCAACCCCTATCAATGGAAGCCCTGTGCCGATTTTAGATGCTTCAACAGGAAATGTGAGCGTTCCGGCCGGAACAGCCGCGGGCAGCTATTCAATAACTTATCGTTTAAGAGAAATTCTAAACCTCAGCAATAGTGATACGGCAATAATTTCAATAGAAGTTATTGCTCCGGCTATTGAAGCCAATGACGATACGGCTGCTAATATTAACGGCTATCTCACCACTGCAGATGCCATAAATGTTTTAGCAAATGATAATCTTAACGGGGCCTTAACCAACCTGAATCAGGTAACAGTTACAGTTGACACCCCGGCATCTTCAATTAATGGCGGACCAGTTCCAACATTAGAACCGCTTACCGGGATGGTGAATGTTGCGGCGGGAACTCCTGCCGGCGACTATGAAATTAGATATCATATCTGCGAAAAGCTAAATGCAGCAAATTGTGATGATGCTGCAGTATTTATTAACGTAATTTCAGCCCCAATTGATGCCGTTGATGATACAGCAGGCAATATTAACGGTTTTCTGGGAGCAAACAATGTGGTTAATGCCTTAACAAATGATAAATTGAACGGAACTGCAGCCGTTCCTTCACAGGTAACAATTGGAAATATTGTTGCGGCAGCCCCAATTAATGGAGGACTGGTTCCTGTCTTAGATCCTTTAACCGGAAATGTAAATGTTCCGTCAGGCACAGCAGCAGGCAGCTATACAATTGGATATACATTAAGTGAAAACTTAAACACGGCTAATTCAGATACTGCTGAAATAACAATTATCGTAACAGCGCCAGCTATTATTGCCAATAACGATTCAGCGGGTAATATTAATGGCTTGGCTGGTGCCAATAATGTGCTAAATGCCATTGCAAACGACAGATTGAATGGTATGGATATTCAATTCAATGCAATTGATATTACCTCGGTGAGTACAGTAACGCCTGCAGGTTATGCTGCAGGAAATCCAGTACCGCTGTTAAATACTGCTGCAGGAACTGTTGATGTGCCCGCGGGAACATCAGCAGGAACCTATACAATTCATTATAGAATCTGTGAAAAACTCAATCCGTCCAATTGCAGTGAAGCTGATATTGCAATCACTGTTTTGGCTGCGGGTATTATTGCCAAAGATGATTTTGTGCAGAATATTAACGGATATGGAGGAGCAGACAATGTTGTAAATGCCCTGGCAAATGATTTGCTCAATGGCGCAGCGGTTTCATTCGCTCAGGTTAATATTGCCCATATCGGCACTACTGCCCCTGTAACTTCCACTAATGGAAATGTTCCTGTATTGAATACCATTACTGGAACTGTAGATGTCCCGCTCTTAACGCAGTCGGGTACTTATGTAATACAATATGAAATTTGCGAAAAACTGAATCCCGCCAATTGCAGCCAGGCTTCAATTTATGTTGTGGTGGACAGGCCTCAAATTGAAGCTGAAGATGATTTAATTACCAATATTGACGGATATCTTGGCGCACCAGAAGTATTGAACGCCTTCACCAGTAATGATAAATATGACGGGGGTGCTTTGACAGATATCAATTTGGTAATAAGAACGGTAGTTTCTCCGGCAGCTCCCATAGGCGGAGGGGCGGTTCCTTTCCTGCTGCCGGCAACCGGACAGGTATCTATTCCGCAGCGCACACCGGCAGGAACCTATCAAATCAGGTATATGATATGCGACAGGCTGAATCCTTTAAATTGTGACCAGGCCACTATCACTATTCTTGTTTTGGCTCCGCCAATTGCCGCCAATGATGATTTTGCAGACAACATTAACGGAAACACGGGGGCAGCCAACGTATTAAATGCTTACAGCAATGATACTTTGGATGGTTTGCCGATGGACTTTTCAGATTTCAGCGCAAAACTCATAACCCCTGCAAGCTCAATTAACGGAGCTCCGGTTCCAGTATTAAATGTTCTTACAGGAAATGTGGATGTTCCGGCCGGCACTCATGCAGGAACGTACTTTATTACCTATGAAATTTGCGGAAGCTTAAATTCAGGTAATTGCGACCAGGCAGTGATCACTGTGAGAGTTGCCGCCGCAACAATTGATGCCGTTGATGATAATGCGTCCGGAATTAATGGTTTTGCAGGCACTGCAAGCGCAATCAATGTTTTGGATAATGATACCTTAAACGGGGTTTTGGTAAATCCGGCTGAGGTTCTCATTACTAATGTTGTTCCTGCGGCTTCTATAAATGGAGGTACAGTTCCGGTATTAAATGCAGCAACAGGTGTGGTAAGCGTTGCTGCGGGCACCACAGCTGGAACCTATACCATTAGTTACAGATTAAGAGAAGCATCAACTTTATTAAATTTTGATGATGCCGTTATAACTGTTGTTGTGGATGCTCCTGAAATAGCTGCCAATGATGATGCTTTAGCCAATATCAACGGCTACATAGCTACTGCCAATGCTATTGATGTGTTAGCAAATGATACCCTTAATGGAGCAGCAGCAAGCTTAAGTAACGTTACCATTACTGTTGATGAGGCGGCAGCACCAATTAATGGCGGGCCAGTACCGACATTAGAACCCCTTACCGGAATGGTGAGTGTTGCGGCGGGAACGCCGGCAGCGGATTATGAAATTAAATATCGTATCTGTGAGAATTTAAATCCGACGAATTGCAATGATGCAGCAGTTTACATTACAGTTATCGGACCGACAATTCTTGCTGCTGATGATACGGTAGCCAATGTGAACGGTTATGCCGGTGCAGATAATGTAATAAATGCAATTGCAAATGATTTACTAAACGGCACCGCAGTTCAATTGGCTCAGGTAGCGATTACTTCGATGGGCACGGCAACGCCAGCAGATTATACTGCAGCAAACCCTGTTCCGGTACTTAATGCTGCAACAGGCAATGTTGATGTTCCGGCCGGAACTTCAGCAGGAATATATACAATCCATTATGGTATATGTGAAAAACTGAATCCAGGAAACTGCAGTGAAGCTGATATTACAGTTGAGGTAAGTGCAGCTGCCATTATTGCAAACAATGATATTAATTTAAATGTAAACGGTTATGTCGGATCGGCAAATGCATTGAATGTGCTGGATAATGACTCATTTAATGATTCATCAATAGAGGCAAAAAAAGCAAAAGCTGCCGCTATTAACATAAGTCAAATTACAATAACAGTTCTAAATCCGGCAGATCCGATCAACGGAAATCCAAATGTGCCTGTTTTGGATGCTGCAACTGGAATTATTAGTGTTCCTGCTAAGACTCCGGCTGGATTGTATACCATTCAATATCGAATTGCGGAGAACTTAAATCCATCTAATTTTGATGATGCAGCCGTATTTATTACCGTTACGGCCGCGGCAATTGAAGCCAATAATGATACCGTTTTAAATATAAATGGTTTTGATGGCCAGGCCAATATTGCAAATGCCATTGCAAACGATAATTTGAATGGAGCACCAGCGCAACTGGCAGAAATTGCCATTGCAGTGGTTACGCCTGCGGCACCGATTAATGCGGGTCCGGTGCCAGTATTGGATACTGTTTCAGGAAATGCAAGTGTTCCGACAGGGACTCCAAGCGGAACATATGCCATTCGCTATTCGATTTGTGAGAATTTAAATCCAACGAATTGCAGTGAAGCTGATATTATTGTTACGGTAATTTCCGGACCCATTATTGCCAATGACGATGCGGCAGGCGGAATCAATGGCCTGGATGGAGCATCAAATGTCGTAAATGTCTTAACCAATGACTTACTGGATAATGCCGCTCCAACTCTGGCGCAAATTAAAATAAATGTACTCTCGCCGGCTGACCCGATTGCGGCAGGAGCAGTGCCTGCGTTGGATCCAGCTACCGGATTTGTAAGTGTTCCGGCCGGCACATCATCGGGAATCTACACGATTGTTTATTCAATCTGTGAAAATCTGAATGCTCTGAATTGCGATCAGGCCGTAATTAAAATTTCAGTTTCACAGCCTGGAATTGCACTTGTTAAACGAGGAGTGTTCTCTGATACCAATGGTGACGGCTATGCGCAGCCGGGAGAGCTTATCCGCTATTCATTCCGAATCACCAATACCGGAGCAATAGACCTTGCTAATGTTACCGTTACCGATCCAAAAGCAGTAATTACCGGAAACCCAATAGCAGCATTAGCAACAGGGCAGTCAGATACAACAAGCTATACTGGAAGTTATGTCTTGACTCAGACTGACATCAATGCAGGTTTCGTAGTGAATCAGGCTTTGGTAACTGCTCAGCCAGCTGTAGGGGCTGCTATTGAGGATTTGTCTGATAGTGATGATCCAGCGCTTATCGGTGATGATGATCCAACGGTGACTCCTGTTATTCAGTTTAAAGATTTGACATTGGTGAAAGGCGGACAATTATCGGGCAGCGGCGGGGTCGGCTCTGTAATCAATTATAGTTTCACCGTTCGAAACACCGGAAATGTACCCCTTACAAATGTTGTAATAGCAGACCCGATGCTGGCAGCGGCTTCAATAGCTGTAACGCCAAGTACATTGGCTCCGGGTGCAACAGGCACCGCGACGGCATCTTATACCGTTACCGCTGCTGATGCTGCCAATGGTGCAGTAATCAATACTGCTGTGGCTATTGGTGATGATCCGCAGGGAGGCTCTGTTACAGATGTTTCTGACAGCACAGATCCGGCTTTAACCGGTGATGATGATCCGACTGTTATCGATTTAACGCTAAGGCCATCAATAGCGCTTGTTAAAACTGCAGTATTCAATGATGAAAACAAAAATGGCTATGCCGAAATAGGAGAAACCGTTACGTATCATTTTGCTGTTACCAATACCGGAAATGTTGTTTTGGTAAACACTGTAATCAAAGATCCAAAACCTGGGTTAAGCATAACCGGAGACCCAATTATTCTAAAACAAGGCGAAACGAACACTGCTGCATTTGTAGGCACCTACGTCCTTACTGCTGCAGATATTGAGGCAGGCCTTGTTGAGAATCAGGCTGAGGTTACCGCCGTAAGTCCCGATGGATTAACAGCAAGCGATCTTTCCGACGATAGTTCTACGGCAGAGAATGATCCGACAATTCTTTCTTTAAACGCTTGTAAGATAACTATTTATAATGCCGTTTCACCAAATGGCGACGGTCGAAATGAGGTCTTTAAAATTGATAACATTAAATGTTACACCGATTCTTACGTACAGATTTATGACCGCTGGGGCGTTCTGGTTTATGATGCTTACGGTTATGATAACGAATCGGTCGCCTTTAGGGGAATTTCTGAAGGAAGGGCAACGGTTAACAAGCAAAAACGACTGCCAGATGGAACTTATTTTTATGTGATCACCTATAAAACCTATCTCAATGAACCAATAAGCAAGACAGGTTATTTATATCTGTCGGGAAATTAATCTTAAAGATTCATGATTTAAATACACAATCTGCTATGGGAACTAAATTATTTGCCTTAATGACCATGCTCGTAACAGTCTGCAGCTATGCCCAGCAGGATGCCCAGTTTACGCAGTACATGTACAACACCATTACCATTAATCCCGCTTACGCGGGTTCACGCGGAGCGCTGAGCATTTTCGGCCTGTACAGAACCCAGTGGGTAGGTTTGGACGGTGCTCCTGAAACGAGCACTTTTTCCATAAATACGCCCTTAAACAGCAGCCGTTTGGGGATTGGGGTTTCGCTGATTAATGATAAAATAGGTCCGACAAATGAAAATAATTTCTCGGCGGATCTTTCCTATACGGTTCAGACCTCGGCAGATTTCAAGCTTTCCTTTGGGATCAAGGCAACGGCAAACCTGTTCAATCTGGATATTAGCAAACTCAACCCTGAAGATCAGGGTGATGCCCAGTTTCAGGATCTGGATAATAAATTTTCGCCGAATCTGGGGGCAGGAATATACTGGCATTCTGATAAGGCTTACCTAGGCTTATCGGTTCCGAATTTTATTGAGACCAATCGTTATGATGACAACGATGTAGCCATTTACAAGGATAAAATCAATTATTATCTGATGGGCGGCTATGTCTTTAATTTGGACAAGTATGAGTATTATAAATTCAAGCCTGCCGTACTGGCCAAGATGGTAGAAGGGGCGCCGCTGCAGGTTGATATTTCGGCCAATTTCATGTTCTTAGACAAATTTGTGCTGGGTGCGGCCTATAGATGGAGCGCTTCTGTGAGTGCAATGGCCGGATTCCAGATCACAGACGGCCTTTACATTGGATATGGATATGACCGGGAGACCACCAGACTCAATAATTACAATTCGGGATCCCATGAGATATTCCTGCGGTATGAATTTATCAAAAACAACAGTAAAATGACCACACCTCGTTTCTTCTAAAAACAAATGAGCATGAAAAAGCATCTATTTTTTTATACAGCCATTTTGAGCCTCTTGGGATCTGCCGGTTCTGCGCAGGAATCAAAAGTTAAGGGCGCTGATAAAAGTTACGGCAGCCTTGCCTATAAGGATGCGGCCAAATCCTATGAAAGGGCCGCAGAAAAAGGCTATAAGTCTCAAGAGATGTTTAAAAAACTGGGCAATTCGTATTATTTTAATTCAGACTATGAAGCCGCTGCAAGATGGTATGGGGAACTCTTTGCAAAGGATAGTGCAGCAGGGTCTGAATATTATTACAGATATGCCCAGTGTTTAAAATCAATTGGCGAGCTGGAGAAGGCTGGGAAAATTATGGATGAGTTTGCGGCTCTCTATAAAAATGACAGCAGGGGCAAACGCTATAAAGAAAATGCAGATTACCTCGAACAGATCAAGGCCAATTCGGGCCGTTATACGGTAGGCGATGCCGGGTTTAATTCAAAATATTCGGATTACAGCACCATAGTTCATGATAACAAAATCTATTTCGCTTCTGCCAGGGATACAGGGAATTTTGCAAAGCGGAAGCACAAATGGAATAACGAATATTTTACCAATTTATATGCGGCTGATCAGGACCCATCCGGGGCCGTAAAAATCAAATCGGTACTGAATTCAAAATTCCATGAATCCTCGCCGGTTTTTAGCAAAAACGGCCGTACGGTTTATTTTACAAGAAATAATTATGCAGAGGGGAAAAGGGGCTGGGATGAAAATAAAGTGACTTTAGTTAAGATTTACAAGGCAGAACTTGAAAATGGCAAATGGGGCAATATTGCCAGTCTTCCTTTTAACAGTGACACGTACAGCACCGCACACCCTGCCTTAAGCGATGATGGAAAGACGCTTTATTTTGCCTCGGATATGCCCGGCAGCTTTGGGCAGTCCGATATTTATAAAGTCAGCATAAACGCTAATGGAGCATACGGAATTCCCCAGAATATGGGACCAAGCATCAATACTGAAGGCAGGGAAACTTTTCCTTATGTTACCAGTGAGGATGAAATTTATTTTGCCTCTGACGGGCATCCCGGCCTTGGCGGATTAGATGTCTTTGTGGGGAAAATAGAGGACAATGGCACCATTAGCGATATCCAGAATCTCGGATCAGATATTAATTCCCCTAAAGATGATTTTGCCTATGTAATCGATCCGCTTACACGAAAAGGGTATTTCAGTTCCAATAAAGAGGGTGGGCAGGGTTCTGATGACATTTATAAGTTTACAGAAACCAGAAAACTAAAATGCATTCAAAATTTGGAAGGAATAGTAACCGATGCTCAGAGCGGTGCTTTTCTGCCCGATACAAAATTGATTCTATATGAAAAAAATGAAATCAAATTTACTGCATTCTCTGATGCGTCGGGCCTTTATAGCATACCCGCGCAGTGCGGTAAGACGTATACGATACGTGCTGAAAGGAGAACTTATGACAAAAAAGAAATAAGCGTGGCTGCAGCGGCCCTTAATGGAAAAACCAATGTTCCCATTGCCCTTAATAAAGCAGCCTGCCAGCTGGCTGTGGGCACTAATCTGGCCAAATGCTTTGGAATTAAAGTAATTTACTTTGATTTAGACAGATCCGATATTGTTGACCGGGCGGCAATGGATTTGGAAAAAATTCTGGCTGCCTTAAAGGAAAATCCCACAATGAAACTCGATATCCGCTCCCATACCGACAGCCGCGGTTCTGATAAATACAACGAATCCCTATCGCAGAGAAGAGCCAGATCAACAATGCAGTGGCTGGTTTCAAAAGGCATTGATTCCGATAGGCTGAGCGCTAAAGGATATGGGGAAAGCCAGCTAATAAATGCATGCTCGGATGGGGTGAAGTGTTCTGAAGAAGAGCATCAGGAGAATAGGCGAAGCGAATTTATTATCACTCACATCTAATTGTTTTATGATGGCTATTTTCTTCCAAAACTCTTTGCAATGCCAATTCCGATGGTCCATGTATCATAAGCATTCCATTTAAAGTCATAGCCAAAGCTTCCAAGCACTTCCCAGCCTTTCGGGAGTTCATATCCGTATTCGGCGCCTGCACGGGTGAGCAGAAAATCTTCCTCTTTGGCAAATTCACCGCCCATTCCCAGCAGAAAACTCCAATGTCCATTGAGTTTGTAAATTCCGACAAGGGCAGGAGCAATTGGATAGCTGCGCTCAATGGTTTGTTTTTCCTCACCGCCGGCAAGATTCTTCTCGACCGCAAATTTCTCAATTATAAAGTCGGTGTGCAGGCCGGCTGCCCATTTAGGGCTGAAATGATAAGTATAATCAATGCCCCAGGCAGGCAGAGAAAGCACTTCTCTTTCACCGTCCTGGTTTCTTCCTTCAAAAACATGGGCGTGGCTAAGCACTAAAGCCAGCTGGTGATGAGGGGTAAATGATTCTTCACTCTGCTGGGCCAAAGATTTGAAAGGCATTAAAAAAAGGTTTAGGCAAAAAAGAAAAAAGCCTGTTTTACTTGATTTAAAGAGCATCTGTTTTATTTTTAGGGGTTTTAAAAAAAAATGTACTGCTTACTGGAAAGGGTGCCTTGGTCCGAAGGAATATGATACGGTAAGCGAGGGTCCGTTATAGCCCCATTTAAAATACCCCTGAAGCCTTTCTTTTTGGGCATCGACCTTAAAATTCAGGCCTGTATAACCCAGAGCCAGCTCCAGATTTGGAATAACCTGATAGAGGACTGATAGATTGTAGCTGATAATCTTGCCGCTTATGTCATTTATTTTCAGCGAGAGGTAGCTCACATTTCCCGTTAAGGCCAGCTTGTCGGTAAAGGCATAGCCTCCCCATATTCCAACGTCAGGCAGGGGCGCGGTAAAATCAAATCCGTCATTATAGCCCAATTCTGCTGTGGCTCCTGCAAGGCTGATCCCGACATCGCTTCTCAGGATATGGGCACCTATCATCAGTCCAAGCTCATATTTTGGATCCAGAAGCAGGGCGTAGCCGTATGAAAAACGATAGATGCTGGTTTCAAAGAAAGAGTGTACACTGGCATCCACCGGATAGGTATGGTCCCCGAATTCAATATCCCTTTTGAGCTGGTAGGAAGTTGTTCTTTTCAGATGAAAATAACTCAGGTCAAATCTGGACCGCCGAGAGGCACGCCACTGGATGTCACTTAAAAAAGTACTCGATGATTTTCGAAAACCCAGATCATCTTCAAAATCAATCTCGGTGCCGAAGGTGCCGTTTTGGCTGCCCACCTCGATAGTGGTATTGTTGACCGGAATAAAAAGCCCGACAGTTGCCTTTATGCGTCTGGCAAACCAAGGGGGGACAGGTTTTGTTCTTTGGTATAAATAATCGTCTGCCTTACTCTGCACAGAAATGTTATTTTCGGACAAGTAAAAGCTGCTGCTGTCGGCTAAATGGTCTGTCTGCTGCGCAGCTGTTTTAAACGGCAGGAGCCACACTCCAATGAGAAGCGCACACATTGTTGCATATTTAAGTTTCATAAGTTTTCATTAATTATTACCAGTTTGAATTTTCAACACTGTCTTTATAAAAATAAAATGGAGATATTCATTGCTATTGAAATATCTCCATTTTACCCACTAACTTAATCTAGTCTCTTTTCATAGCTCTTTTTGCTTCGCTGTTTAAATCAGTATATTCGATTTTGCCCACGTTAATGCCTACTCCAAGAATTTCACCTCCTTTAAATTCTCCTGGAGTTTTATATTCGCTGCTAACGGCATCGCCGCTGTCAAATCCGACACAGAGCCCGTCTCCTGATAGCGTGAATTTACCGCTTTGGGTTCTCATTGGACCGGAAGCCACTTCTTTTCCGTCAATGTATAGTTTCATTGTTCCTAGTGATTCGCCGTTTGGGCCTGCTTTTTCACGGGTAAATTCCATACCGAAGACATGTTTTCCAGGCGTAATATCAACATTTGAAACGAATTTCTGTTCTGGCGGGATTCCTAAGAAATTGTACACATAATATAATTTTTTGTTTTTCAAAAACAGGGAGTGTCCTCCAAAACGGGATCCGTGAGCAAAAATTACTCCCGAAGCATTCGCATCTTTTACATCGACATCGGCAACAATTTTATAATTGCGGCCTCGCACATTTACCGCAACGCCTTCAGGCACCGGTGCGGTTCCAGGATAGTAAACGTACTGGTCGCGTGGAGCTTCTGAGGAAGGTCTCTCAATTCCCAAAATTTCGATGGCAGCGCGGTCATCCAATGGCAATACAAGATTTTTAGCCGCTTCTGTATTCCAGTCGGCAATCAATTCTTTTAATTTTTCAGGATTTTTCTTAGCTAAATTGTTGCTTTCAGCTCTATCGACATCGGTATTATATAGCTCCCAGACGTCATTATCAAAGTTCCCTTTTCCAACAAGCGGTGCGTGAAGGGCAACTGCTTTCCATCCGTCTTTCCATAAAGCGCGGCTTCCCAGCATAGCAAAATACTGGATGTGTTTTTGGGTTTTTGCATCGGGAGCAGCGTCAAATGTATAACGCATAGACACTCCAGATAATGGGTACTGCGGAACTCCTTTGTAGACTTTAGGCATTTCTACGCCGCAGATGTCAAGCAATGTCGGAACGATATCCGTTGAATGGTGAAATTGATTTCGGACTTCGCCTTTTGCCTTAATCCCTTTAGGCCATGAAATTACCAGCGGGTCACAAGTTCCTCCTGCATACTGGCTGTATCTTTTGAACATTTTAAAAGGAGTTGAGAAAGCGGCCGCCCATCCTGTAGGATAGTGTTCGTAAGTATCAGGACCTCCTAATTTGTCAATGAGCTTTAAATTTTCTTTCAATTCGTCCGGATATCCATTGAAGAATTTGTTCTCGTTTACAGAACCTGAAGGAGAGCCTTCTCCCGAAGCTCCATTATCTGCGGCATAAATGATAACGGTGTTTTCCAGCTGACCGGTTTTTTCCAAATAATCAATTACGCGTCCCACCTGGGCATCGGTATATTCTGAAAATCCGGCGTACACTTCAGCCAATTTTGAGAATAGTCTCTTTTCGTCGGCGCTTAATTTATTCCATTCTAGAACAGCGTCGCCTTCATTGGCAACATTCTTAGGCAGAGGATTAAATGGAGCGTACTTAGTCCCGGCAGGAATCACTCCTTTTGCTATCATACGAGGCAGAACCCATTGTCTGTACGCTTCATAACCGTCATCGAATTTTCCTTTGTATTTATCTATATATTCCTGCGGGGCATGGTGCGGCGCGTGATTGGCACCTGGACAGTACCACATAAACCAAGGCTTGGACGGATTGGTTGCCTGCTGGTCGCGAAGATATTCTAAAGCATGGTCTGCTAAATCTTTAGACAAATGATATCCTTCTTCCGGGCTTGCCGGAGCATCAACAAAATGATTGTCCTCCACTAAATCTGGATACCATTGATTGGTCTCTCCTCCAAGAAATCCGTAATATCGGTCAAATCCCATCTGCAGGGGCCAAGTGCTGCGATTTCCTCCAGATGCTACATCCTGCTCTGGAACGTTATGGTCTTTTCCGATCCAAAAAGTGCTCCAGCCGTTATCCTGCAAAACCTGCCCGATAGTAGTTACCTGTTTTGGCAGCCTGCCGCTTGCTCCCGGGTATCCTGCCGCAGTTTCGGTAATTGCCGCCATTCCGTTTAGATGGTGGTTGCGGCCTGTTAATAATGTAGAACGTGTTGGCGAGCATAAGGCAGTGGTATGCCATTGCGTATATATCAGACCGTTATCTGCCAATTTCTGCATGGTGGGCATATTAATAGCTCCTCCATATGGGGACCATGCAGCCAATCCAGTATCATCGTATAATATAAATAAGATATTCGGGGCGCCCTTTGGGGCTACCTTGGGCGTATAAGGAGCCCAGTCTTCTTTAGAATCGCGAACATCAAGACTGATTTTTCCTTTAAATGTCTCCTTAGTTACCTGCTGGGGATCTGCCTGTGCCAGTATTCTATAAGGCACGCTGAAGAAAAATAGGCATAAAGCTAAAAGCATTGCGCTTTTTTTAGGTTTGGTATTTTTTTTGGCGTTCATAATGATTTGTATTAGTTAATATTAAATCTATTTCATTACTGAGAAAATAACAGCCCGGGAAAAAGGTCTTTTTACAATACAGCAGAGCCATCTATGGGGCTTTCAAAATTGCTTGGGCTGGTAGAACAAAAAAATGTAAGGCAGGTAGTTTTTTAAAGCATAAGCTAAGTTAAGTAAAAAAAAATAAGTAAATGCATTGATATTTAAATATTTGATGTTTTTGTTAGCAGATTGTTCCTGTTAATTAAAATTTAAAAAAAAAGATCTCTAAAAATTGATTTTTATTCTTAATTATTTTATTTTTAATGTTTTATGTAAGTTTACGGTTTTAAGGAACTAGCAGGCAGATAAATTTTATTTGTAAGAAGTAAATTTTCCGTATCGGGAATTATACATAGATAATTCCTATAATTAACAAAGGGTGTATGTTTTGTTTTTTTATTAATCTAAAATCATTTATAATGGAAGACGTAAATAGAACAGTAAGAAAAGCCGCCATATGGTGCCTGTCGGGAATTTTATTAATTTCCTTTGAAGCCGCAGCGCAGCGCCATCGAGGGGGAGCGAACAGGCCAGCTGCAGGCGCCCATTCCAGACCCGCACCAAAAGCAAGACCGTCTGCTGCTTCTAGGCCAGCCGCTTCAAGGCCGGCCGCTTCAAAACCAGCGGCAGCAAGGCCGAAAAACAGCAGTGCGGCAGTGACAAGAACCAAGCCTGCTGCGGGCGGCAATTCCAAAATAAACAATAAGAAAAGCACGGTAAACCGAAATTCGGGGATTGCAAAGAATACTTCAGGCAGAAATGTGAATGGGAAGGCAGGCACCGCCAATAGAAATAAAAATACCAATATCAGCGGGAACACGGTCAATAGAAATAGAAATAACATCAGTATTGACAGGAGCAGGGATATTAACATCAACCACAATAGAAATACCGTAGTGAGAAGAAATACCGTTGTTTATGCGCGTCCTCCTTACCGTTATGGCGGTTACAGGTACAATACGTACCATCCGTATTATTTCCATCCCTACAGGCCTTTCTATTGGGGGCCGGTCTGGCATCCGTGGGGATTTTTTGTAACCACGTTGGCCGTCACCGCCATTGTGGTGAGTGTTGAAAACAATCAGTACCATTATGATCAAGGGGTATGGTATGCACCTTCCAATGGGGGGTACACCGCTGTGCCGGCACCCGTCGGGGGAACGGTAAACAATATTCCCAGCGGTGCTGAAACGGTCAATACCGGGACAGTCAACAATTATTACTATGGAGGGACGTATTATGAAAAAGAAGGGAGCACTTATAAAGTGGTAGCTCCAACAGCGGGCACACTGGTGGATAATCTGCCCGATGGAGGTGAAGAGGTTACCATTGGAGATGTGAAATATGTAAAATTTGGAGAAACCTATTACCAGCCCGTACAAGTTGATGGCAAAAACAAATACGAAGTTGTTTTGGTCGAAGAAGACAAATAATTTTATGCACGGACGTTTTTCTGTGAAATATGTCTGGTCTGGGAATAGATAAGATGAAAACGTAATAAATTAATGCCTTCAAATTAAGAGAATGAACAGAAATGGAGAAATAATAGTGATAGAGGACGACGAGGATGACAGGCTTATGCTTGGGGAAATTTTTGAGAGCCTGGATATTCCCAGTAAAGTGACCTATTTTTCTGATCCAACTAAGGTTATGGGGTATTTGTCCGGTACAAAGGTGAAGCCTTTCCTTATATTGTCGGATATCAATATGCCGGGGCTCAACGGCTACCAGCTCAGGGAAAAAATTCTCAGTGATGGGGAATTGGAAAAAAAATGCGTGCCGTATATTTTTCTGTCCACCTCAAAGGCTCCTTTGGATGTGGAAAAGGCATTTTCGTATCCCATACACGGCTATTTTGAGAAAAAATTTGATTTTAAGGAGTATCAGAATATTATCAGTGGGATTGTGCAATACGGGAAGAACAGCAGCACGCTTAATCTTTAATTTAAGCAGAGCCGGGTTAAAAGGCGCGGCGTTGCATTAGAATTTTTAAAATAACCAGCGCATAAATAAAATCAGATAAGATGAAAAAAACAAATAATGCAAGACCTTCCAAACTGCTACTGTTTTTTGCTTTGCTGATCCTGGTGGCGGGCTGCAAAAAAGACAGCCTGAAACAAGAAAATCCTGCCCCAGACATCAGACAGCCTTCAGCATCGGGCATGGATCCTCTGCCTTCATGGAACGACACTAAAGTAAAAAAACAAATTCTGGCATACATCGCAGATGTGACCAATTCGGAAAGCTCAAATTTTATCCCGGTAAAAGACCGTGTTGCCGTTTTTGACAATGATGGAACCTTATGGGCTGAACAGCCGTTTTATTTCCAGCTTTTCTTCGCTATGGACCAGGTAAGAGCCGCCGCTTCCAAACATCCTGAATGGAAAAATAAACAGCCCTTTAAGGATGTTCTGGAAAATAATATGCCCGGGCTTCTTAAACAAGGCAAAGCAGGGCTGCTTGAGATCATTGCCGCAAGCCATTCAGGAATGACAACCGACCAGTTCGAATCTGACGTAAAAAAATGGATCAGCACAGCGCAGCATCCCACAAAAAAGAAATTATACACTCAGCTCATTTATCAGCCGATGCTTGAGCTGGTAAGATTTCTGCAGGCCAGAGAGTTTAAGGTATTCATTGTTTCAGGCGGGGGAATTGATTTTATGCGCGCATGGGCAGAGGATATCTACGGCATTCCCAAAGACCAGATTGTGGGGAGCACCCTGCAGGCTAAATATGAGTATAACAATGGAAATCCTGTAATTACCAAGCTTGCCGCTCTTGATTTTAATGATGATAAAGAAGCAAAACCTGCAGCAATAGAAAAGTATATAGGCAGAAAGCCCGTATTTGCGGCGGGGAACTCTGACGGTGACCTGCAGATGCTGCAATGGACCGCCTCCAATAAATATAAAAATTTTGAACTCTATGTGCATCACACGGATTCGGTTCGCGAGTGGGCCTATGACAGGAAATCTCCCATCGGAGCTTTGGATAAAGGTTTAGATCAGGGGAAAGCTGAAAACTGGGCTTTTGCAGATATAAAAACGGACTGGAAAGCCGTTTTTGCGGCCGATCAAAAAAAATGATATGAAATGGTTTGTATATTCCATGCCGTTAAAATATTTGGCTGCAGCAGGGTCTTCTTGATAAAGGCCCTATAGGATTTCTTTATCTCTGTTAATGGACCGCTGCAAAAGTAGCGAGATCTGCATATTCATTTTAACACCTATCTTAATTATGAGCCGGTTTAGCAAGTTTTTTATTTCATTCTGCACCCTTAAAGCATTTCAGGCAGCAAGCGGCCAGCAGGAAGCACCCTATACGGTCGGATTCATTCCGGCTTCAATATCGGAGGCCGATATTGCTTTTCCCGTGTATGAAAAATGGCACCTGAGCGCACAGGCCGATATGCAGCTGGTAACCCAGGGCTCTTATGATACAAAGAATCCCTTTGAATATACCCAGCGGGTGGTACTGCGGCCCTGGCTTATCTATTCGGGGTTTAAGAATATAAAGCTGTGGCTGGGATACGCTCACAACCAGAAATATGCCGTGCGGGAAATGGGCAATTATGAAACCTTGGAAAACAGGCTGATCCTAATGGGCACTTTTTCCCAGGATATGCCCAGAGGAAATATTTTTGAGCAGGTTCGTTTTGAAACTAAATTTTTTGATGACCGCAATGGGGTCCATCAGACTGTTCCCAGGATCAGAATGAGGTTTGGAGTGAACCATTTTTTACCCCAAAGCAAAAGCAAACCTCTTTTTTTGGCTCCAAACATTGGGTATTATGCCGAATTAATGCTCAAATTTGCTTCCAAGGATTACGCCACGGAGCATTTTGACATCTTTAGGCTCTCGGTGTACTACACCGCCGGGATTACTCCCAATATCCATTTTTTAGCGGGCATTATCGGGCAGATGCAGCTTCGCACAAACGGGACACAGTTTGATGTTTATTACGGTCCGATGGTGTCGATTAAGTATACTGTCAAACCCAAGGAAAGGGAGACTTTTGACAGTGTGGACGGTGGAGCGGACTGATTGTTTTGTTTTGGTTGGTGAAAATGTTTTACTCTAATATTAAACCTTATTGATATGAAAAAAATTTTAAGGCAGGTGGAGCGCAACTGCATATCGGGGGCTCTGGTGCTGCTCCCTCTGGTTGTTTTTTTTATGATACTGAAAAAAGTCTGGTTCTTTTTCCAGAACTACGGAGAAAAAGCCGCCCATCTATTCCGCTTTGATCAGATTCTGGGCGTATTTGCCAGCGACATTATCGGGGGTATTCTACTGCTGCTGCTCTTATATTTCAGCGGTTATCTGCTGCACCTGACCTATATCAGAAAATTTACCGGATGGATCGATGATAAGCTGATGGTCTTCCTGCCGGGATATGAAAAGAATAAAAAAATAGCAGAGGATAAACTAAAGGCAAAAGAAAAAAAAGCAAGCACCGATCTGCCGGTGCTCTTAAAGAATGGGGATTATTGGCAGCCTGCGCATCTGATAGAAGAAGGTGAAGGGGGAAGCGCGGTTGTTTTTGTCCCTGCAGCGCCTTCTAAAGAACATGGGCAGATTTTTCTTGTAAGCGCTAAAGATATAAAACGCCTTCCCAACAGCACGCTGGCAGAGATTGACGGCAGTATAAAATCACGCGGAAGAGGACTGATAGATTTAAGTTAGTGATGCCTCACAGACTAAGGTCCCGGCATAATGCTGCAATAGTCAGCCATAACAGTTCAGAGCAAATAACAGCAATAAGCATGCTGCAGATAAAATGTAACTTGGCATAAACTTTAGCATGGAAGAATTATGGGAAAGAAAATAGCGTTAATGTTCCTTATTGGGTTTTCGCATAGTTACAGCCAGTCAGATAAGCTGAATCAATTCTGGAACGAATATGCATTTACTGCAGATCTCAGCCAGAATTGGGTTCTTGAACTTGATGCGGGCTTAAGTTCGAGCAGTATTCCGGATAATCCGAATATGTTTCACAATATTACGCAGGTCTATTTCAGGGCCTGGGCGCATTATTATCCGGCCCAGAGATGGAAACTTTCTATTTTCTATGCTTATTTCGGCAACAGGAACGTTCCGGAATTAAGCCAGGAAAATACTCCTGAATTACGAAGTGCAGTTCAGGTCACCTATAGTTTATTTACCCAAAAAAGCTTTAAGGTGAACCTTCGTGGCAGGTTTGAGGACAGGCATCTTAAAAACGAATCTTCAAATTTTGAAGCTGTAGAACGTTTTCGGTTTCAGGTCAAGGCCGTATATCCGCTTAACTTTTTAAAAGTAAATAAAATTCCAATTTATTCATTTGCATCTGACGAAGTTTTTTTCAAAACCAAAAGCGCGGTAAGCGGACCTGATTTTTTTGACCGCAACCGCTTTACCGTGGGGCTCGGCATATCACTCAATAATGATATCCAGATTGAGCCTTCGTATGCGCGCGAGGTAATGCCTAGAGAAACTTCGGATCAGCTTGTCAATGCCTTTCAGCTTAATTTTATTTTTAATAATTTCTTTTCTAACCTTACAAAATCATTTAAGCGGACCAAAACAAGCGTTGATGACGGAAGCAGCGGAATTTAAGCAAAAGGGGCATGAAAGATCACGTTCTTACTTTCTTTTGCAAAACCCTGAAGATGTGCAGTCCGTTGGGGCACCTATTATGAAAAAGACGTTAATGTCTGTAAAGTTGCAGTTCCGGCAGCCAATGCAATTCCAGAAAGGCTGCCAAAAAAGGGAGGCAAGCAGCTGCCATCGGAGATGTTAAGTGCATCAAATTTGGAGAAGCATATCAGATCGTACATGCAGAAGACGGAAAAACAAGTGCGAAGCGCTACAAGCTGAGAAAGAAATCTGATTTTTAAAAAACATTAAACAATACCAAAATTATTGACCATGAAGAATAAACCCTTTTGGCTTTTTGCGGCCCTGGCACTTTTCATTATTTCACTTGCTTACGGTTACACTAAATTAATCGTGCCTAAAAAAGAAACAGCAGATGCTGTGCAATGTCATGAAACTCCAAATATAGGATCGCCTTCTACATTTCAACCAACCATTGAAAACAAGCACAAACCAGCAGGAAAAGCGCCCAAAGGCATGGTCTGGATTCCCGGCGGAGAATTTTCTATGGGAAGCAGTGCTGAAGATGAAAGTTTGTGCAGCATCAAAGGGGTTACAAAAGATGCCGCGCCAATACACCGCGTGTATGTTGACGGTTATTATATGGATGAATCCGAAGTAACTAACGAAGAGTTTGAAAAATTTGTTAAAGCAACCGGATATGTAACTGTTGCAGAACAAAAACCGACAAAAGAAGAGTTTCCTGATGCAAGCGAAGAAGATTTAATTACGGGTTCCGCGGTATTTACCCCTACTGCATCTGCAGTTAATTTGAATAATTTTCTGCAGTGGTGGCGCTATGAACCCGGCGCTGACTGGAGGCATCCTGAAGGACCTCAAAGCACTATTAAAGGAAAGGGAAATTATCCTGTAGTTCACGTAGTTTACGAGGATGCTGCCGCATATGCAAAATGGGCTGGAAAAAGGCTTCCGACAGAAGCAGAATGGGAATTTGCCGCACGTGGGGGGAAAACTGGAAATTTATACGCTTGGGGAAATGATTTAAAACCTAAAGGGAAATTTCAAGCCAATATTTACCAAGGGCATTTCCCAATAAAAGATGGCGATACGGGAGAAGACGGATTTAAAGGAATTGCTCCAACAAAACAATACGCTCCAAATGGATATGGTTTGTATGATATGGCTGGAAATGTTTGGGAATGGGTAAATGACTGGTACAGCATAGATTATTACAGAACCTTGGCAGAAAGCGGCAAAACAGCCAAAAATCCGCAAGGGCCAGACGCTTATTATGATCCCAGCGATCCCACACAAATAAAACGCGTGCACAGAGGCGGCTCATTTTTATGCACAGACCAATATTGCACCAGATATATGGTTGGAACCAGGGGAAAAGGGGAAATCAGATCTGCAGCAAACCATGTTGGTTTCAGATGTGTGAAAGACAAATAGCATTTATCGTTCTGCTTCATCGAACCGGCTTGAGAGCTGTTATTTTCTAAAGTAAGCCGCTTTGAAAAAAATAAGCAGTAATTTAGAAAACTCAGCTGTGTTATAAATGGCATTATTTGTTTTTTAGGCTCAAATCATATAGAAAGGTAAATAAGATGGCAACTAGAGTTAAAATAATTCCGAGATGTAAATTATTGCAGAGGTAATGAACTCCGTTTATTTTAAAAATTAATAGAAAATTTGCAGGAAACAATAGTCCTGCAACTGTAAATACAGACCCTGAAATCATTAAAAGCAGAATTAGGTACTTCATGAAAAATTCTATTTGCGTGAGTTGCAAATATAGAAAATAAGTATCTCTTTTTGGGTTAAAATATTGTTTTTTAGATTTTTAGAGTGTGTTTTTTTTGTTTTTAAAATGAACCGGGCTCTTAAATGAGAATGCAGCAATTTAAAGATGATAAATTTATAAAGTAATAATTCTGGGCCGTATTTTGAAGAGCGAATGCACTGCGATTTTCAGTAGGCAAGAATTTGATCTTAATGATTTAACAGGCATATAGAAAGTTATCCGTCACAAGTATGCCACAATAGTTGGAATGGCAGATTTTTTGAAATAATGCTAAATTTTTTGCAGCAGAAATAGTATCAGCTCCAAAGAACAGGTGTCAGGTTTTTGTCGCAAAATTAGGCTGTCCAAAAATCTTTAAAAGACCGCTGATTTTCTTTCGGTAAAATTAAAGGCAGCCCCAACATGGGGCCGCTGCCGGCAAGATCTATAGGAAGAAAATTATTTATCTTAAATTTATGGAATGGCTGAAATCTTTTTGGCATTTATGCACTACATTTGATAAGCATATAACCGATTCAAGATGATAAGTTCAGAGAATTCCCGCCCGTCCGCTGAAGGGGTAAATGAAAAAGAGCCTGTAAAGATTATACTGGCCAAGGATGATAAGGACGATCAGGAATTATTCATCGATGCCTTGGATGAGGCGCAGGTGCCCTCAGAGGTAACGACCGTTGAAAACGGGCAGCAGCTCATGGACAGCCTTAGAGACAGATCCCAGCCAGATCCCGATATTATTTTTATAGATGTCAATATGCCCGTTAAGGGGGGCAAGCAGGCGCTGGAAGAAATTAAGCGAGATAAAAAGCTGAAGGATATTCCTGCCGTTATGCTCTCCACCTGGAGCCATCCTTTGGATATTGAAGAGAGCTTTGAAAAGGGGGCGGACCTTTATGTCCAGAAACCTAGTTCTTTTGCAGGCTTTGTGATGGTGCTAAAGAAAGTGTTTTTTCTGCACTGGGCAAAAGCTTTATTGAGGCCGGCCATAAATTTATTTTTTGTTTCGGAAAAGAATAGCTCCGAGGGCGGCTTCTAAGGGCTCCTGCCTGCGTTATACGTCTATTTTGCCCTTGTGATGCTGCTTTAGCCATTTTTCCATTTTCTGGAGCAGCTGGATCTGCTCTGGATCCCCTGAGGGGTCGGAAAGCCCGGTGATGGTTCTCTTGTAATTGAATCTTTTATCTTCGAAAAGGCAGGTGAATTTCGGAAACTCGTTGTGGGATACCAGCCAGGTGTCCTTTCCTGCATTTTCAATTTTAAATTTTTTCATTTCCGTCATCTTTTTAATCTCTGCAGACAATCAGCTGCGAATGCATCTGGGCTGTTTTTTGCCGCTCAGTTTTGAACTGCAAAAATAGAATATTATTGCAGGTGATGGATAGTAAAGAATGCAGAATATTTGAATTTTATATGGTATCTGCCTTCTGTTCTAAAGGCAGGGTAACGGTAAATTCCGCCCCATTGCCATTTTCTCCGGCAGCAGTTATTTTTCCATTATGCCTTTCGGCAATTTTTCTGCACAGTGCCAGACCAAGTCCGTTTCCCTCGTACTGGTCTTTGGAGTGCAGCCTTTCAAATGCCGTAAAGATCTTTTCAGCGAACCGGCCATCGATTCCAATGCCATTGTCCTTTATTTTTATCTGCACAAAATCTTCCCCTCCAATATGGATTGTGCTGTTTGTTATGGTCACCCTGGGCGGCTGGTCCGCTTTTGAAAATTTTAGGGCATTCTGGAGGAGGTTATAGAAAAGCTGGCTGATTAGAATCGGCGCTCCCTGAATCTGCGGCAGGTCAGAAGCAATTAAAACAGCGCCTTTTTCTTTTATGACCAGTTCCAGATCTATTTTTATATTTTCAATAACCTCATTGAGATCTATGGCTTCGATATGCTGCAGGGTTTTATCTACGGTCGAATAGGCCAGGATCCCTTCAATAATATTCTCCATCCTTTGGGCGGACTGGGCTACTTTATGAAGATATTTTTCAGATTTGCCACTGGCGCTTCCTTCTATATCATCTCTTAAGAGGGTATTGAAAATTTTAATTTTTCGCAGCGGTTCGCGAAGGTCATGGCTCACCACGCTGGCAAAATGCATAAGGTCTCTGTTGGAGCGGTTGAGTTCATTTGTGCGGCTTTGGACCTGCTTTTTTAATTCTTCCTGAAATTCTCTGTGCTCATGGATATCCTGCACAATGCCTATTATGGTTTTGGGGCTGCCTTGTTCATCCTTGATAATCCTGCCGTTAATTTTGGTCCAGCGGTGCGGGCGGCCGTCATTTAAAATTCGGGCTTCGTAGCATATTTTCCCTGTCACTGCCGCTTCTTTATGCGCCTTTTCCCGCGCCGGGAGGTCATCGGGATGCAGTTTTGCAATTAAATCTTCATTGGTTGCATCACCTGAAATGGAACAAATGGCATCGAAGCTTCCCGATGTTTTGATTTTCTTTGTGGCAAGGTCTATTTCGTAGCTCCCTATGCCCGAACTCTCAATGGCCATCTTAAGTTTTTCATTGGAATGCTGCACTTCCTCTTTGGCCAGCTGCAGATCCGTGACATTAGTGCCCGTATTAAGTACTCCGTATACTTCTCCCTTCTCATCAAAGAGGGGTATAAAGCTGTAATTGAAGTAATGTTCAGTCATCACGCCGTCTATCGCCAGATCTACTTTTTTGGCTGCGGCATGAAAGGCGGTGCCGGTTTTAAGCACGCCCAGCGCCTCATCGAGAATCTGCTGCTTTTCAATTTCTGGAACAACCTCAAGATAGGTTTTTCCAATAACATCATTCCCTTTTCCATAGGTTTTGATCATGGCGGCATTGGCCAGTTCAATTTTAAGATTATCTCCCACATATACCCCTACGGGCATTGGAATAGCGTCAATTATACTTTGCAGAAGCCTTGGATTATGGTGCATAGCGTTGGGTTTTATTTAGTTCTTATGGCTAATCTAATGTTTTCTAATATTTTACTGTTATGCTGGCGGCGTATAGTGTATCATAATTCCAATAATTGAAAGCTGAATTGCAGGTGCTTTGACAAGAGCCGCTTCCATTATTTCATGACGGATCTTTCTCTTCAATGATCACAACTGAAAAAACCGTCAGACAGATTGCATATCAGACGGGCATCCATAATAAATCTTCCATTTTATGTCCGCTTAAAATTTCTCCGCAAACCGCAGGGAATTAAAAGATAAATAAGCGCAGAATTGGTGATGGAATGAACGGTGCCGTACTATTTATATGATATGGTTTTTTGTATTTTGTATCGTAAAATTATATTCTGCCAAAGCACAGCCTTAAGGCTGAGGATTGCAAGCAAATATGAGGCTTAAGATGGTTTTTCTTTTTATATGAATAAGATTTGTTTTTACATAATTCGCATTATATTGATTCATAGCGGATACGGGAAGGCTCACAGCAGCTGCCTTAAGAAGCTTTTAAGATTTTTTAAAACGCAGATTCATATGGGGCTGGCGCAAAGCCGCCACTTTCAATTCTCTTTTCGTTTTGAAAGTTTTCCACTTGCCATTCTTTTGCCTGCGCATCAGGGACTAAAAGTTTTGAATCGGCAAGAGAATTCTAATTGGATTGAGGTGGTGCAGATGCCAGCCAACTATCATTATGCAAATTGGCCGACCAGCTTTTAAATTTCTTATATTTAATTCTGATCGATGCGCTAAAGCCTGGCAGCTAAGGAATCATAAAAAAAAAGCAAAAAGGAGCTTTTAATCAGAGTTCCCTTTTGTTGATCCAAAAAAATCACCGGACCTATGGAAAATCAGGACAGAAAATTTTCCACTGCCGCGTTCAAGTCTTTGCGCAGCAGCTCAATGGAATACTGTTTGGTCAAGAACTGCGCCGCCAAGTGATCCTGAGCAAATGCTTTGTCTATTTCGCTGGATGATGTACTGTATATAATTACCGGAATATCCTGCAGCGCCGCTTCTTTTTTGATCTGCTTTAGGAAGCTGCGTCCGTCCATAACGGGCATATTGAGATCAAGGAAAATCAGATCAGGCTTTGTAAAACTGCCGGATCGTAACTTTTCAAATGCCGCTGCGCCGTTTTCGGCCTGCTGAAATGCAATTAAGGGATGCTCCTGGCTGAGAATTTCCTCAAAAATTTCGCGGTCGTCGGGATCATCATCAATTAAAAAAATGGTTTTCATCTAGGGATTGTAATGGGCAGCAAAGATATAGTTTTCCGTTTCATTATCTTACAATTCCTTATTTTATTTTTCATGAAGCCTTGGGAAAATCAATGTAAAAGCGGTTCCGACCCCTTCCTGAGAGGAAGCGGTGATCTCACCTTTGTGGTTCTGCATGATCTTGCGGCACATGGCCAGTCCGATCCCCGTTCCGGAGTACTGGTCATTGCCGTGCAGGCGCTGGAAGATATTAAATATCTGTTCGGCATGCTGCTGGGAGAAACCTATCCCGTTATCGCGCACCTCTATTTTTATGTGCTCAAGTTCCAGATCCAGGGCGTGGAGCCTTTTTTCGGATTCTGCCATCGGCTGGGCCGTAATGCTGATCTGCGGCGGCGCATCAGGTTTGGTGTATTTCAGGGCATTGGATACCAGATTGCCGAAAAGCTGCGACATTTGAAGGGGGATTGCTTCCACAATAGGGAGCTCTCCAATCTGCACCACGGCATTTTTCTGTTCAATAATAAGCTCAAAGTCCGTCAGGACATCGGCTACTGCATCATTAAGGTCTACCGGTTCAAACTGCTGGGTGATATTGGCCAGTTTGGAGAACTGCAGCACATCCTTGATCAGGTTTTCCATTCTTCGCGATGAGGTCAGGATTTTGTCGATGTAGAACTGCACCTTCTGGGGATTTTTATCCAGATTGCTTCTCATCATATCGGTAAAAATGCTGATTTTCCGTATCGGTTCCTGCAGGTCGTGGGAAGCGATATAGGCGAATTGGGAAAGCTCGCGGTTGCTGGCTTCGAGTTCAGCATTTGCTGACACGAGCTCTGCAGTCTTCTCTTTTACCTTAAAGGCAAGTTCCTGCTGCAGGCTGCGCTGTTTGGTCACATCCTGTGCCGTGCCGCTGAGCGCGGCTACAGATCCGTCCTTACTGTAGAGCACCTGCGCATTGGCATGGATGATGCGCTGCTGGCCGGTTATCTTGTTTACGATCTCAAATTCATAATCGTAAAAATGCTCGGACGATCCGCTGAGTGCCTCTTCCAGTGCAAGGGACACCTTATCGCGGTAGGGCGGCGAAATACGCTCCAGGAACTGCTCGCGTGGGGCGGTGCTGGTGTCCATTCCAAGCCAGTTTTTAAAACGCTCAGAGCAGGTGATGGTTTTTTCCCCGGCGTCAAGGGTCCAGGTGGCGAGTTCGGCCAGTTCTATGGCGCCGGTGAGCGCCAGTCTGGTCTCTTCGAGTTTTTTGGAAGCCATGACCTGATCTGTAACATCGACGGCAATGTCCATTATTCCGTAAATTTCTCCCTTTGAGTCTCGTATCGGGGTATAGGTGAATTCAAAATAATAGGTGCCCAGCTTTCCATTGACTTTCAAATCGGCAGGCACTGCGTGTCCATAGTAGGTTTCTCCTGTACGGTAAACTTCCTGGAGCAGGTCCATAAATGGCTGCCCTTTAAGCTCGGGGACCGCTTCTTCCATGGGAAGGCCGATAACGGAGCGGTCCTTGCCCCAGTAGCTGACCATAATGTCGTTGGCAATCTCTATTTTCATGTCCAGACCCGTAAAGAGGCAGATCCCGAACGGTGACTGTTCGACCATGGCACTGATCTTATGCTGGCTTTCAGTAATGGCTTTACGCCCGGAGATGATCTCGTCCATATCCATACAGAATCCTGCATAACCGCCGTAATTCCCATCGCTGTCAAAGAACGGATCTCCTGCGGCCCTGCACCAGATGAGTTCGCCTGTATTTTTTTCGGCCCTGAACAGCACGTCAAAATGTTTCCTGCTTTGGATAGCGTCCAGAAATGCTTTTTTAGCCTGCAGATAGTCCTGTTCATAAATTACGCGTGTCCATCTGCCTGCCAGCAGTTCCTCGTACGGAAGTCCTGTAAATTCAATAAGGGTCTTATTGAAATAGGTCATCATGCCCTGGGTATTGCAGAGCCATAAACCGGTCGGTGAGCTGTCGGTCACATTTTTGAAAAGCACTGCGGCGTCCCGCTGCGCCTGCTGCAGGCGTGACTCGGCGAGCCTCAGCGCATCACGGTTTTTCTCCTGCTGGGAGATATCGGCAATGGTGCCTGAGAATGCCGATGTTTTTCCATCCGAAGTAAGGATTCTGGCTGCCGACACGGCAATGCGGTGTATGCTGCCATCGTCCCAGATGACCCGGGGCGTGTAGAAAAAGGAGCCGTTTTCGATTCCGTTCTGGATAGCCTGGGACCGCAGCTGCAGGTCCTCGGGATGAAGGTATTTGAGGAAATCCTTCCTCTTGCAATTCTTCTTGATGCTGCCTGTGAGCAGCAGGCTGAATTCGGGGGAATAGTCTATGGTGTTGTCGGCGAAGTCGATGTTGAAAAGCCCAAGTCCCATACTTTTTATGGTAAGGTCGGTGAGCTGTCTTGATTTTTGGAGTTCCTCGGCCGCTTTTTTATGCTGGGTAATGTCCTGCAGTGTGCCGTTAAAACGGTAGGCCGTTTTGTTTTGGTCAAACCATGCTTTTCCCAGGGCATGCACAATACGGCGCTTTTTAGTTTTAGGATGTACGATGGTATATTCAATATCATATTTGCCGCCTGACCCATAATCCAGGGCCTTCCGGATGCTTTCCATTACGCGCTGCCTGTCCCAGTCGGCAATGGATTCAAGTGCTATGGGCAGCTGTATTTCCTCATCGGATTTAAGGCCGAACCATTTTTTGAGTCTTGCATTTGCACCAAAGCGGTTTGTGGCCGGGTTCAGGTCAAAGGTCCCAAATTCGGCAGCAGTGATGGCGAATTCCAATTCGTCCCTGTTTTCCTTAAGTATACGGCTGTGGTTTACTTTTTCAGTAGTTTCATTGCAGATCACCAATACGCCTTTGATCTGCCGCTGATCGTCCCTGATGGGGCTGTAGCTGAAAGTCCAATATGCGTCGTCCATTTTTCCGTTGCGCAGGATCGGCATCAGCAGGTCATCGTACCACACGCTTTCCCCAGTGCTGAGCACCTTTGTGATAAGAGGATAAATAAAGTCCCACATTTCCGGCCAGCAGTCGATGCCTTTTTGTCCCATGGCTTTGGGGTGTCTGCCCTGCGTGCCAAAAATGGGGCTGTAAGAGTCGTTATAGAACTGGATCAGGCCATCCCCCCACCAGAGGAACATCGGAAATTTTGAGGATACGATGGTGGCTATTGTATTTTTGAGGCTTTCGGGCCAGTTTCTGGGACTTCCCAAAGCATGGTTTTCCCAGTCTATATTTGCAATAAGCTCGGCAGATTCTCCTCCGTTCTGAAGAAAGTAATATTCGGAATTCGTAAAGTCTTGGTTCAAGTCTGTGGTTTTAGGCAGGGGCGCTGCAGGGCAGCAGCCTTAGCTTTTCTGTAAAAGTAAGCAATTTATTTTTCCCAGTCGTTTTCGGCAAAAAGCAGGTTTTCCTGCTCATCGGCATCTTTTCCCAGTCCTTCGGGCGCATAATTTTTTTTTCGTATTCCATGATTTTAGCAATTTTGATGCGTCCTTGATCAGGAAGATTTTTTCTAAAATTAATTTTTTTGCTTCCCTTGGTTTTATACAATTCTATTTGAATCTTCTAAAATTTTCACATTGCGGAGTCTGTTTTTTAACACATCCGTGTTTTGAATATGCTTTCTAAATAATTATATTTGATTCAGGAAATATGCCAAAACAAACAGGCCAATCTTTTACAATGGAAAAAGCGATACAGCTAAAGGTGAGAAAAGATTTGGATGCCAAAATGCAGCACACCATTCTTAAGCTCAAGGGCAGCCTGATATCAAAGGGCTATACTGAGATCATCCATATCCTGGACCAGGATGAGGAGTATCATCTCAACACTTTTGAAACGGCCGCTGAAAAACGCAATGAAGCCCGGCAGTATATTGCCGCCTTTATCGACAGGGAAAACCTTGCCAATACTATAGAGGTACGATAAATTATGTTTAAAGAAGCATCGCAGAGAAAACAGCGCCGGCAGCGGGCAGTTTTGCTCATTGCTTTTTTTTTTAAAGAGGCTGCATGCTGCTATCGGTTTATTTTTTCCGTGTGGTGCTGATAGAGCCATTTTTCCATTTTCTGGAGCAGCCGGATTTCATTTAGGTCCCCTGCAGGGTGGGACAGCCCTGTGATGGTCTTTCCATAGTTGTATCTTTTATCCGCAAAGGAGCAGGTAAACTTGGGGAACTCGTTATGGGATACCAGCCATTTGTCGTTGTCTTGTTTTTTAATTTTAAACTTTTTCATTTTGCCATAATTTCCCAGACAGGCGCTCCGATTAGAGAAGACTGCTGTTTGAGGCTGTCTGCGCGGCCGGGTTTTTAAACTGCAAAATTAATGGATTATTGCAGTTATTTTGTTATATAATTTATAGATGGGGATGTTTTTTGACGCCGTTTATTATCGCTGAGATACATCAGCCGGATTTTGGCAGGTCCCTTTTTTTATGGCTGTCTGCATAAAAGCAGGCAGAGTTCTGTAAGGTCTGGATTAATCGGTATTGGGAAAATTGCTGTGGAATTTTATTCGGAGCAGTCATCACTGTTAATTGTAAATTATGCTTTTTTTTTGGAGCTTTTTCCCGCTATCCGTTGCACCCGAGCGAAAGCGAACTGGCGAAGCAATCTTCTGCGCCGAACCCAGGCGCAGAAGGATTTCCACTGCTGTCGGGGCTTGGGACTCTGAGGAGCCCTGTTTTGTTTTGACAACTATCTGTCAGTCCTCCCTTATTTTGTCACGGTGGTTTTTACCCCACTAAATCATTTCTGAGATCATATCGTGCAGTGTATAGCAGTACACAGAAGCTGTGCACTCAACTGTTAACTGTTGGAGGTAAGTTTTTATACATCCTTGGTAAATAATGTATTAAAAAAAAACACGACAAAAGATGATGTTTTTCTTTTGTCCCGACTAGTGACCCAGACGGGACAAATTTCAACAAAATTTATGGAAGATTTGAAGAGATTGGCTTACTGGAAGTAGAGGCTGTCTTTCATTGACTTTATAAATTTGGTTTGGCTATCCTGCTGGGGATCGATGGAAAAGTTATTGAATAGTCTATTTAAACAGAACAAACTGTATTAATTTTTTAATCATAAAATTTGATGGCAGCTCCAGTATTGTCGTTTATCTTGACCCGCCATTTATCGGAATTATGATAATTTGAAGGAGTAAGTTGTAAATGTTTCCCGCCTATGAGCTATAATTTTGCACTTATTCAAAATTTAACTATATAATGAAAACGCACGAAAAGAAAAGAATTAATGAAATAGATAAAGCGCAGGATTCAATAAATAGAAAAAGCATGATGATAAATGTGATGTTTTTTTCGATACTGTCGTTTATAGCGGTGCTACTCATTACAATTATCGTTTAACGGCATTTGCCTGCGATTTGTTTAGCTTTAGTTTGCTGATAAAAGAATTTTACAAAATTTCTGACTTTCAATAGACGCCTTTAGGCGGCAAGGGCTGCTAATGGCATTTTTTAGGAGCTTTTTCCGCTATTCCGTTCTGATCTTCTTGGACCTGAGTGCAAAAGGATTTACGCTGCTATCAAAGCTAAGCAGCTGACCGGATAGTTTGGTGACAAATAGCGGAATATGCAATATGCTGTTCTTTGGAAATATTAAATAGTTTACCAATTGGTAATCCTAAATGAGTTTTTAGTAAAAGCAGTGAGCCCGAAATAAATCGGGCCCCTTATAATCAAATTCAATTGCAATTCTAAACCTTTGGAATCATTCGTGATTAAATCCGTTTTTTTTTTTTGCTATCTTATGCTAAACTTTCTCCTATAAGAAGGCGGGTGCTGAGAACAACCCTGTTCCAAAGATTGATGGTAATTACGGCCGTTATTATATCTGCTATCTGGTTTTCGCTGAAATACAGCAGAGCCTTTGAATAGGTTTCATCCGTTAGTCCATTCTCATGGATCAGCGTTATTTCTTCGGTTACCGCCAGTACTGCTTTTTCCTCTTCTGTAAAAATGTCCCCGGCTTCCCTCCATGCACTCAGGAGAAAAATGCGCTGGTTTGTCTCGCCGTTTTTAACGGCATCTTGAGTGTGGATGTTGATGCAGTAGGCACAGCCGTTGATCTGCGAGGCACGTATCTTTATGAGTTCTTTGGCTGTCTTGGATATGGAAATCTTTGAGAGGTAGCTTTCAAGGCCGATCATCGCTTTTAGTGCATCGGGGGCGGCCTGCTTAATGTTAAGTCTTTTTTGCATGGTATTATTCTTTTAAAATTGTTCCATGCAAAATTGAATAATAAGAAAATAAAAAAACTTAAACTGGTTTAAGAAAGAAGCTTTTTGCGGATTTCGCTTAAATATTCGGGAGTGAATCCCAGGTAGGAAGCGATCAGGTATTGGGGAACACGCTGGATGAATTCGGGGTGGTTTCTGACAGCCTGAAAATAAAACTCTTCCTTAGAGAAAGAGAAAAGAAATTTGATGCGTTTCTGGGCCGCTGCATAAGCCCGCTGATAGACAAAACGGAAATAGCGCTCCATTACCGGAAACTCCTCCAGCAGCTTCTGCTGGTTCTCCGAAGTGATGTAAAGCAGCGTGGATTTCTCTACTGCCTGAATAAAAAATTCTGTCGCGAGCCGGTTCTCGTAGGCGAAGTTATCGGTAATCCACCAGGTTTCTATGGCAAATTCAGTGGTCTGCTCGGTGCCTTTCTCATTAATATAAAACTTTCTAAGCAGGCCTTCCAAAACAAAATAATGATGCCGGCAGATCTGTCCCTCCTTTAGCAGATTTTCTTTTTTACACGTTTCTTTTATGTTGAAGTATTTTTTGATCTGCTCAAAGTCATTGTCTGAGACCTGTGCGAACTTGGCTATATGGTTTTTGAGTATATTGTACATCCGGAGTAAATGACATATTGGTTTTGACTGTTTGGCCAGCTTTTTAATCCGAATGGTGCCGCTGGCGCGCTATCAGACAAATATAGCAATAAAAAGCATAGTAATGTTTCGATATTAAGTTTTACGCGGTATTTTATTACAGTGTCTTAAGTTAATTTTGAAGCTTAATGCACCGATACTGCATTTCAATTCAAATCAGTTTTTTATGAGAAATAAATCAGCATTTTGCCTCAGTCGCGCAACAAGTTCCGGATGAACTGAAAAAGTCGCTTACTGCATTTAGTGTTTGTCCTTAGCGGCTTTGTGAATTTGGTTTGGCTGTACCGCTCGGGGTTTCATTTAAAAAAGCAGTTAGTTTGTGTATTGTATTCAATTCTAAAAAAAAGACAGCCTTTACTTTCTGTGTTAAAACGGTCTACATTAAAACCCGTTTATGAACTATTTTAAAAAATAACTTATAATTTTTTTGGAAAAAAAAAATGAATTCTATTAGAAACTTATTTTCTCCAAATATAAAATAGCATAAAGCTGAATAAAGTTATTATACGATTCAAAATTAAATAGATCCATGGCGCTCATCTAGTTGGAATTATTAAGGTAAGCAATTCTGTTTAAATAAACTCACAAAAAAATGGGAACTTATCGAAGGAATAGCTTCGTACATTATGGGCTTTTGCGCGTGTGTCTAATTCCAGTGAAAAAAGATTGACAGCTGTTTTTGACTGTCCATATCCCTGTAAATGGTTTTCAAGCCAGAGATGTTGCATATTCTGTTTTTTGGTTTCAAATTATAATTTGAAACAACCTTTTTTCTATAAGAGAATTCTCTTTTAATATTTTGGAATTAATTTTAGATTCCGCTATTTCAACTTAGTATAATCATTTAACTTAAATCTACAGATATGAAAAGAGTACCAAAAACAACAGTCAGGTTTTTATCATTAATAAGTTTATTTGTTATGATGAAGACATATTCCCAAAAGATACAAACAGATAAAAATCAAAAGGAAGCAACTAATTTTACTCAGAAAGCTAATAATGATTTGTTATCCTACTTGCCATTTGCAGACAAAACTGATTATGAGAATGCAAAAAGAGGTCTGATCGCTACAATTCCGGGAGGAAATATAAAAGACGCGAAAGGAAATGTGGTCTACGATATGAAGCAGTATGATTTTATAAAAGGTACTGCGCCTGCAACCACAAACCCAAGTTTATGGCGACAAAGTGAGCTGAACAGTATAAATGGTCTATTTGAAGTAAAAAAAGGTTCGATTTATCAAATCAGAGGATTTGATTTGGCCAATATGACGTTAATCGCAGGTAAAACAGGATGGATTATAATCGATCCTCTTTTGTCTCCGGAAACCTCGAAAGCCGGATTAGCATTAGCCAATGAAAAGGTAGGAAAGAGACCGGTTGCGGCAGTTATCATTACACACAGCCATATTGATCACTTTGGAGGAATAAGAGGTGTTGTTGACGAAAAAGATGTGAAAAGCGGTAAAATTCCAATTTATGTTCCGGAAGGTTTTTTTGATCATTCTATCAGTGAGAATGTGATGGGAGGAAATACAATGGGAAGAAGAGCCTCTTATATGTACGGAAATTTACTTCCAAAAGATGCAAAAGGGACATTAGGAACAGGTTTAGGGCAAACCACTTCTACCGGATTGGCCGGGATTTTGGATGGTACGGTTAAAATCAGTAAACTCTCCGGTGAGCAAAAAACGGTTGATGGTTTAAAAGTAGAATTTATTTATACTCCTGAATCTGAGGCGCCTGCTGAAATGATGTTTTATTTTCCTGAACTAAAAGCATTCTGCCAGTCAGAAGATTTGACACATACGCTTCATAACCTATATACCTTAAGAGGGGCACAAGTACGTAACGGCCAGAAGTGGAGTGCTTATATTGATTTGGCACTTGCCAAATGGGGCGATGATGTAGAATTCTCTTTTGCTTCTCACCACTGGCCAACATGGGAGAATAAAAATATAAAACCATACTGGGAGAAACAACGTGATTTATATCGTTTTATTCATGACCAGACCTTAAGGCTGGCCAATGAAGGTTATACCCCAATTGAGATTGCCGAGATGCTGAAACTTCCTGAATCGTTAGATAAAGAATTTTACAGCCGAGGCTATTATGGAACTTTAAGCCATGATGTGCGCGCGCAGTATCAATTGTATTTTGGATGGTTTGATGGGAATCCTTCCAATTTAAATAAACTAACTCCTGTAGATGCCGGCAAAAAATATGTTGAGATTATAGGAGGAATTGATAATCTATTATCGAATGCAAAAAAATCATATGATAAAGGGGAGTACCGCTGGGTAGCTGAAGTTGTCAGCCATGCCGTTTTTGCAGATCCAAAAAATCAGGATGCCAGAAATCTTCTTGCAGACGCATACGAACAGCTTGGTTATGTGGCTGAATCAGGGCCCTGGAGAAACTTTTATCTGTCAGGGGCAGCAGAGTTACGAAATGGAGTTAGGGTGTTGCCCTCGCCGGATACTGCAGGTCCGGATATGGTTCGCGGTATGAGCACTGACTTATTCTTTAATTTCCTGGCCATGAAATTCAAAGGAACAGAAGCGGATGCCGCCGCCATGAAATACAATTTTAATATCGTACTTCCCGATGTAAATGAAAAAGTGGCTTTGATAATAGCAAATGGAGTTGTAAACCCCAGAATTGGCGGAAGCGTGAAAGACAATGTTACAGCGACAATTACAATTAACAGGAGCGATCTGAACAGAGTAAGTTTGAAAGAGGCCACTTTTGCTGATTTACTCAAATCAAAAGCAATCAAAATTGACGGGGATCAAAATGCGTTTACATCATTTTTAGGGAAAATAGACAGTTTTAATTTCTGGTTTAATATTGTTGAGCCTTAACATTATAGTGATGATTATCAAGAATCAGCCTGAAAGTGCTCAATGATGGATAACCGCCGGGAGCAATAAATGTTTGTTGAGATCACAGAGTATTTCAGCAGGTATCCTTAATTTATCAGCCGGCATCAGGCATGAAACTATAACTAAAAAATATTCTCACCACATTTTTAAAGAGAGCTTTTTTTATATAAAGGAATATAACTTTACCAAGGCAGTGCATAATTGGAATATATGGCTGCAGGAGATAAATCTGCAGCCATTCAAAAAAAAAATGCCGACAGCCTTTTGCAAGTCTGATATTACTTCCCCATGGCTGAGATTTCAGCTTATAGAGAAGTGAAAAACCTCTGCTTTCAAATATTGATTTTAACCTTTCTGCCGTATGCCGCATAAGAACGTGAAACTCTAAAAATGTACTTAACACTAAAATTTATGAATCAGATATCCAACACAAGATTTTTACTCTGTATTTTATTTTTCACTATTGCTACTCTTCATGCACAGGATGACGCTGCCGAATTGGCCAAGAAGCTTGCCAATCCGATTGCCAGTTTGATCAGCGTGCCTTTTCAGAACAACAGTGATTACGGCATTGGAGATTTAAAAGGAAGCCGCAATACGCTCAACTTTCAGCCGGTCATACCAATAAGCATAAACGAAAACTTAAATTTGATAGGAAGGGTTGTACTGCCTATAGTTACACAAAACAACATTACGGGAATCTCCGAAAAACAGAGCGGATTAAGCGATGCAGTGGCCAGCGCTTTTTTCAGCCCTAAAAATACTAAGAACGGCTTTACATGGGGAGCGGGACCCGCTTTTCTGATTCCTACCGGGACAGATGATCTGCTCACCGGTAAAAAGTTCGGCATAGGTCCGACTGCTGTGGCCTTAAAGCAGACCAACGGATGGACCATAGGTGCACTGGTGAATCAATTGTGGAGCGTAGCGGGAAGCGATGACCGTCCTGATGTAAGCCAAATGTTTGTGCAGCCTTTTATAACCCACAACTGGAAAAGCGGAGCCGGCATAGGGGTTGTAGGCGAATGGACACAGAATTGGGAAGCCCGAACCACATCAGTATGGCTGATTCCCAATGTCAGCGGGGTGACAAGCATCGGCAAGCAAAAAATTTCGCTGGCTATCGGGCCCCGTGTGCATCTTATTGCCCCAGAAAGCATGAGAGCGGATTGGGGATGGAGGGCTATGGTTATTTTTCTTTTTCCTAAGTAGTTTATTTGCAGGAATAATGAAGCGGTATCTTCTGCTTCTATGCCAGCTGCAAATATCTGCCGTAACCTTAATCTTTATCTTTTTAGAATTTACTTTTAAAACCGGAATCTGTTGTTGTCTGTGCTGAAATTTTTGTGACTTCTCTAAAACGGGGACTAAGTTTTTTTTTCTGTTATGAGCTATTTTCTATTGTGCCATTATGCTGAGATGTATTTACCTTTCTTTCTTTTATTTTGTGGCCTCCCTTTCTTCGACCCAGACCGATGAATTGAACCAGTTCTGGAATCAGTATGATTTTGCAAGGGATATAAGCCAGAATTGGGTGCTGCAGGCCGATGCAGGATTTGTGTCAAGCAGCACGCCGGATGGCTCCAATATGTTTCACGGCATAACCCAGTTTTATGTTAGGGGATGGATCCATTATTACCGATTTGAAAAATGGAAATTTTCTGCTTTTATTTCTAATTACTCAAATAAAAACGTTCCCGAATTAAATCAAAAAAAATCACGGGAATTCAGATCTGCCCTGCAGGCAACTTATAGTGCATTTCAGTCTCCGGCCCTTAAAATGAACTTGCGGGCAAGGTTCGAGGACAGGCACATGGAGACCGATGAAAATTATATGGAAGCTGTGCAGCGCCTGCGGCTCCAAATCAAGGCCGTATGCCCGCTTTCTGCTTTTGGCTTAAAGTTTAAGAAAATATATGTTTTCGCTTCCGATGAACTCTTTTTTAAAACGAAAAGCCAGGTAAGCGGTCCGGAGGTATTTGACCGCAACCGTGCCATGCTGGGTTGCGGCATTGCATTTTCAGATGATCTTAAAGTTGAAGCGGCCTATGCCAATGAAATCATGCCACGGAGCGGAACAGACAAATTAGTAAATGCTTTTCAAATCAAAGGTGTTTTTAACAACGCATTTTCCCACTTATCAAAACCATTTAAACGAAAAAAGAATCAGGTTGATCAAGGTGAAGGTGATTTGTAGTTTTATGGGCTGCAATAGATTTAATATTAGAAAATCAGTTCCCAAATGGCCGCTTTCGTTTTTCACTGCAGAGCATGCCGCTCGGGGGCATTAGATAAGAATTATGGGATATGAAAAGTTAACATCAATAGAAAAGAAATTTTATTTAGCAGAAATAGAAAGGGTTCTGGTCTGCAATAAGCTCTTTCTGAAAAAAGAGTTTTCTCTGCCCGATCTTGCAAAAGAAACGGGAATTCAGCTTCATGCTATTTCTTATCTGATCAATATGGAAATCAATCATCATTTTACCGATTATATCAATTTGAAGAGGATCGATTATTTTAAAGGAAAAATTAACGATGCTGACTGGAAGGAGCTAACGGCCGAAAAAATGATCCTGGCTTCTGGCTTTAAATCCAGGACTACGGGGTACAGGGCTTTTAAAAAACACGTAGGTATGGCACCGTCAGTATATTTAAAACTGTACAAAGTGCACAGCGCAAGGCCATATTGAAACAAAAATATAGTTTAGGTAATCAGAGGCAAATCAGATTTTAATTTTAAATTTTTTCAAATGCAGAAGGCAGGATTCATTCAAACATTAATTTTAATTTTCAGTTCAGCACTTTCTTTAGGTTCTAAATGTTTTTCACAGCAAACCCAAGAGTCATTTGATCCCCATCAGCTCTCCATTGTCCTTAGTCATGCCCATGTCTTTGAGGGAAGAGACGATGACGGAAATAGGGAAGTGCTGTCATTGCCCTCATGGGGAATTGACTACACCTATCATTTTGACAAGAGATGGGCTGCGGGTCTTCATACTGATTTTATTATCGAGAAATTTACAGTGGAAAAAAATCAGTCAGGCGGCCGGGAGAAAAAAACAATTGAACGCAGCTATCCGATTGCCCCGGCCATTATGGGCATTTATAAGCTTAACGTCCATTGGAGCTTTTTACTTGGAATGGGCGGCGAATTTGCCAAAGAAGAGGACTTCCTATTGACCAGAGCTGGTATTGAATACGGGTATGAACTGCCAGAAGGATGGGAACTTTTAGGCAGTTTTGGTTACGATTTTAAATGGGATGCTTATGATACCTGGACTATCGGTATTGGCATAGGAAAACGTTTTTAATATTGCTAAGATTTATAAAGGGCATCTAATTAAGAATCTTGATTATTAAAAGGTTATTTGTCTGATAATGGCGATTGCAATTGTCTGCCAATCAATTATGCTCTTTTGGCTTATTATCTGATTTTGCAAATCCCGTTCCCGTCGAATAATTCGGTTAGCAATTCAAAAGGGTGATATTGAGGTTTGTAGATTGTTTTTTAGGGTTTTATTGAATGATTTTAATTAAATTTGGAGATAACATTAAATCTTAAAATAGGAGAAAGATTACTCTATCAGTTTTTGCAGTATCATGTTTTGCAGGTGCATTTGCGCAGGCCAGAAAAGAATTGAATTTGGACTTGTAGGCATCAATTATAAAATACCGGTCCATAGGGATTTAACCATTGCGCCCGGAGTAGGAACCACTCTTGATCTTGACTGGCTAAATGCTGGGGTGAAGGGAAATTATTATTTTGATCATGTATTTGGCATTACAGATGATGCCTGGGATGTATACGGCGGCGGTAATGTCGGATATTCGTTCGATTTAAGGCATAACCATGACAATAACGGCCATGATGGAAGCGATTTTAATGTAGGCCTGCAGATAGGGGGAAGGTGGTTTTGGAACGAAAAATGGGGCGTTTACGTAGAAATTGGCGGAGGGAATGTTTCTGGATTTTCTCCTGGAGCCGGACTTACCTTGAAATTGTAGTTATTTAAGCTTCTGTCAATATGCCTTATACTTTACTTGAATGGATTTCTAGGTTTTGGCTTTTCAATAGCAGTTATCTAACCTCTAAAACAGCCTTCAGGCTGTTTTCTTTTGAATTTTGGCTTCTATTTTTAATATATTCGCTTATAAATAAATATATTTGCCTGATAGTAAATGTTTTAAATCAATTTTATGAAAAAAGGCAAAAACAAAATATCTTACCCGGCAATCCTTGCGATTGCAGTGCTAGTGGTTGGCTTTAGCGGCTGCAGCGCGCATATCCATACAGCATCCTCCGGTAAAGTTCCTCCGGGGCAGGCAAAAAAAATAACTGGCGATAAAAGCGCTAAAGCTTATGCTCCGGGACAGCAGAAAAAAAACTAGCGTCAGGAAACTTTCACCCAGCCATTTGCCATCTTGTCTGAATGGGCTTGCGATTCATATTTAATTCATGGGTAGAGCTCGCCTTCAGCATAAGAAGCTTATTTTAATATAGTGTTTTCGTACGGTTTTTTGATGCATGCATTCACTATGCATATATTATGGCCTATTTTTATATTCTTTACTGTTAAGGAAGATAGGCGTTTTATAATTGATAGAATCAAGAAATAATGCTGCTGTTTCTGCCGCTGCGGGACAGTTCGTGCTGTAGTATAGCGTACAATTTGCGCCGCTGCATGCAGATTTTGTCAAACTGCTGTAAATTTGAACCACATCCGCATCTCTTAGCGCTTTGTAAAGCAATAACGGTAAGGGCAGTTTTTTTTCATTTGCCCGAATCCTAATATCGCGCTTCTGAAAATAATACTGGTGAAAAAATACCATTTTTCCTGCGAGGCAGGGCAGAGATGCGCTAAGCAGATAACTCTTTTCTTTGGGAGAAAATATGAATAATATATCGGCTGATGCAGCAAGTTCGAGCGGGACTGCGTGGGCCTTTTTTCCTATTTTTCCAACAGTTGCATTGCAGATGTGAATACATTCGATAGAGCCGACCAAAATATCATAACCTGCATCGGCACATCTCTGCGCAAAATCTAGACTGAATATCCCTAAACCTATTATGCCTACGATAGGCTTTTTATCCACTGAAAGCATTAAGTATTGTTTTTAATTAAAATTTGCATTATCGCAATATCCAAAGTTATAAAAAGCAAATAAACGTAAATAGCATTTAAATTACTTTTGCATGAATATTACTTTTATATACGGTTTGATTGCCATGCTGCTAGCAAAAGGCGAACAAAATTGTTTTTTTTCTTAGTGAAATATCTGGAGAATAAAATGGGAATTAATCAGTTTTATTCTCCTTTTTACGGGAAAAGAATCTTTCTCTAGTCTTGTATTTTTTGAAAGATACGCCGGTGAGGGCGGGCACTGCTTTGGCCGCCCTTTTAACCCGTTTTGAATTGAAAATTTATCTTTTCTATTTGCGCTTTTGAAATCCGTCTGGAGCAGCTGTTCCAGCAGATCAAAAAAAGAAAGCGGATGCGCAACATTCAATGCAAGGGGAATCGTCCGCAGCTGCTGCCTTGCAGTTGGATTCCAATAAAAAATTAGCTATTTTTATGCCTATAACTTAAAAGCCGGATGTTATGGATAGAGATTATCAGAACCCAAATATCTTTGAAGCGGATTATGCATGCAGGATCCAGACTTTTGAGCAGTATCTGGAAAACCCGCTGGCATCGCAGGAGCATTATGCGCACTATAAAGCCGGACTTGTGCCCAGCATCTTTTACGGGCATAATCTGGAGGCAGTTTTGGAGCTGTTGCGGAAGGAGTTTGACGAGATACTGGCCGGACTCGACCGGTATGAAGATAGCCGCAATGATCTTCCCATGCTCAAATCGTTTGCGAATACGGAAAGGTGCCTGCGAAAAGTCCTTGATGCCAGCCAGCTTCAGGATTATGCGGACCTATTGGAATGGTCATTCGGACATCAGAGGTCAGATGCGAAAGCCGCTGCAGTCAGCAGGTTTTTCCTTCCCACCGCGATACTGGACAGCTATATCTTCCATGTGGAGAAAATATATGGAAAAGGCATTCTTGACTGAGCATCCATCAGCGGAAGTAATTTTTATGCACTATATATTCTGCGAGCACATAAAGGAGCTTGGTAGGGATGAGCCTAAATTTGTTAGCCCATGATTTTGCTGGATTTCTGTTTTGTACGTATAGCTTGCGCCATGATTCTGCCACAAAACTTGAATTGCAAAATTTAAACATATTTAGAAGTGCTGGTTTGCAGCGGGAATGGGACTCGAACCTCTCAGCAAAATAAAATGACTAAAATAAAAACAGTGTAATACAGTTTCAAACCTAACTTGTTAGCTATTCAATTCAGTGGATTTCTGTTTTTCAAAAACTCAATGTGCTTAGATTATGCCAGAAATCTTTATTGCTATTTGTATAGTAGTTCTTGATTTAATACAGTTTCGAACCTAATTTCGTCAGCAATTGATTTTATTGGATTTAGAATTTTCCAAAAGCCAATGTGCCACGATTCTGCCACAAAACTTTGAGAGGAGAAAATCTTAAAATTCACCTTAGTTATTTGTTTGAAAAAGGTCCACCCCAAATTGAAATGGACCAAGATTTTACAATGAAACTGAAATAAATGTTCAGTGCTGAAAAAAAAATCTGACAATGTGGGAAACCGTAAGGATATCTGATTTAATAAAAATACTTTTGATTAAACTGATTCAATTCTTAATAGAAAGAACTAAGTGCACGTAGTTAAAAACTGATAGAATTGAGCAATTTTAATGTCATCAAAATTAATAATAACCTTTAACAAAATTAACAATGAAAAAATTAGAATTAAAAAATTTGACAGTAAAGAAATTGAATAAGGAAGAATTGGCTACAGTAAAAGGAGGAAATATACCTGCGCAGACATCTGGTCAATGTAATCAAGATTCTGTGTGGCCAGTAAAATGTACATCAAGAGCATGGAATTGTACTACTAACTAATTATTTCAGAATACTTTGTTTATTCACTATTGTTAAATAAACAATTGTATTAGATAAGAGTAATTTTCATAATTAAATGGAAATTGCTCTTTCTTATATATATAAATATTTATAAAAAAGATAAATAAAATTGCTTGTAGAGTTTTATGATATGGATGAAATATTTTTAAAGATAGAGCAAAAAATTTGGGAGAGTTTTCATGACGAAGGAAAAATAGGTTTAATGGATGGTCTTTCGGGAATAGCTCTTTTTTATAATAGTCTATTTGAAGTTTTTGGAAATGAAGAGCATCATGATAAGCTTTTAAGTATTGTCGAAAAAATTAATAACCTCATTCAAGAGGAGAATACTTCAATGACTCTCTGTAGCGGAATAGCAGGATATGGCATAATGCTTTTAAGAATAAAAAATAATATTATCAATGTCGATAAAGAATATTTTGAAGCTATAGATTTATTGTTGCAAGAAGAACTTAATGAGCAAACAGTAGATAATAATTATGATTATTTACATGGTTCAATGGGGATTGCAAAATATTTTATAGAGCGTTACAAATCGACAAAGGATTCTCTAGCACTTGAAATCTTGAGCAAATTTACAAAAGAACTTATAGAAAAAATTAATTATAGTTTTGATGATGTAGTAGTTCAGTCCGTTTTTTCAAACAAGCATTGCTATTATTTTGGTTTGGCACACGGTGCAGCAGGGTATATAAATTTTTTAATTGATTTAAAAAGAAATGTTCCTGAAATAGAGGACGACATCGAAATACCATTAAAAGCTATAAAAGTTTTTTTAAACAATTATAAAAGGACAAATGGCTCAAAACAATTTTACCCGAATTTAATTATTTTAGAAGATAATTCACAGTTTGATCCATTGATTAGCTGGTGTCAGGGAGATTTGGGTATTTCTAATGCATTATTTAATTTAGGATTATATCTTAATGAAAATTCTATTTCTGAGGAAGCGCTAGAATTAATTAGAAATTTAGAAGATATTTCACTAATTGATTCTGGTGTAAAAGATTATACGATGTGCCACGGTTCGATCGGAATTATCCTTCAATATGATCTGATCTCTCAAGTTTCTGATACCGATTTCAATTATTCAATAAATAAATGGAGAAACATTCTATCTATTCAAACAAACGATTTTAATGAATTTTTAACCTATCATAATGGTTCATACGTGAAAGAAACTAATCTAATAACGGGCTTGGCAGGTGTAGGTATGGGAGAGCTTACCTTAAAAAAACACATTTCATCCCAATGGCTAAATATATTTAATTTACATTAATGTCAATTATTCCCTGATTAAAAAACAAAGTAAACCTACGTAAAGAATGATTTTTTTTGATAATATAGTAAAAAGAGTTGCAAATTTTTCAGTCCAATCTCATAATGAAAATAGAAAAAATAGAGTTGATTTTTTTAAGAATAATCAATTATTCAGACTTTCGATTTTAATTTCTTCAAGATCTTTATATGAAGATGTCAATAAAAGTAAGGATACAAAAGTTAAGAAATCTCTATCTAAATATTTTATCAGGGCACATTTTAATCCCACTCCATTTGGAGTATTTAATAGTGTTGGCGTGCTGAATTGGGGTAGCTCCACTTCGATAAAAAAACAAGAAGCATTGGCATTATCTGTTAAATATGACAGCCTGTTCTTATCAGGTCATATCCATTCAGATTCTGCGGCAGATTGGTTAAATAAAAGTTATTGTTTAAACCCTTCAATACATTTTTTAAATAGTACGAGAATTAGCTTTTATAAATCGGATGTTGAAAAGGGGGACAAAGTAGAGCTAAAATATGTGGAAATTGATTATGACGATAATTTAGAATGGGTAGTAAATAGATTTAAAAAAGCCGTTTTGCTTGAAGAGATACTAAACGAGATAATTTTAGATGGCTTTCAGAGAGATGAGGTAGAGCATTATTTAAAAAACATTATTGACTGCGGATTAATCATTGAATGTTTTCTTTTTTCTCCCTATGCAGAAAAATTATCAAAACCTAATTTCTATTTGCCTTCAGACCTTATAAAAAAAGATTTTCATCTATTGCACAATACAAGCGAAATTAATGATTTTTCGAAACAATATCTACTTGAGCAAGATGCTTTTTTCAAATCTAACAATTCAGGTGTAAAATATTCTCATGCGGTTAATTCATTTGATAGGGAGTTGGGGACGTTAGATTTTCATTTTAAAGAAAAAATTAAGCGTTATATTGATTTTGCTATTCAGTATAACTCGCACTCCACGCACAGGAATGATTTGCTAAACAAATTTAGCAGCAAAATTTCTGAACGTTACAATGATGGATTTATAGCGATGAGTAAGATATTTAATCCATATTCAGGTTTAGATTATACCTCTTTAGCTACACAATATGAGTTAAAATTAGATAGAAAAGTACTAGGGAAAATATTGGCTGAAACCGAAAACAATATCTATATGGATCTGCCTATTGATCCCAATATCGGAAAAAAGACGACCAAACTTCCCGCTAGCTTTAGTATTATGGCTGAAATACTAGTTTGTAAAAAGACGAATAAAGAAATTTTATATATTAAGTCATTAGGTTCTACTTCAGCTTTGAATTTAGTGGCTCGTTTTAGTGACATAACAAATGATCTGTGTCAAGAAATTGTTAGTTTTGAGAAAGAAATCAATGAAGGGAAGATAGTAGCTGACATCAATTGCATAGGTACATTTAGAAGTATAAATGTTTCGGCTAAAAAGCAATTTTATGACTTTTCAATACCTATTAACACGTCTGTTAATGAGGTAAATTCTATTTTAATGTCTGATATTTTTCTCCATTTAAATGGAGGAGAAATGCGACTCGTATCTAAAAAGTATAAAAAACAGATTCTGCCAAAAATTACTTCCTCACTAAATCCTAATCTATCTGATTCTGAAGTATATAAATTTTTATATGATTTCGAATTTTATAACCAGGAAATTTATGGGATTAATTTTGATTTTAATTCGTATAGTTATTTTAAACCTTTTGTTCCAAGAATCTATCTTGAAAAGGATGTGTTGCTTTATCCGGCACAACTTTTATTGGTAGATAGAGATTATACTTTTGAGGAGTTTAAAATTTATTTTTCAGAAAATATCAAGGATTATAAATTCTCAACACTAATTAATTTATCTGAAGGCAGTGGTCAACTTGTGCTTGATACAGAAAATGAAGATGACATTAAAATCATTTTTGAAAAAGTCAAGGAGAAGAACTTTATTTATATAGCTGAATCCTTATATGATTCTTTTTATCCGGAAATTAGAGATAAGGCAGATTCAAATTATGCACATGAATTAGTTATAAGCGTTAAAAACAATGAATATTTTAGAAGCGACATTTCGTATGAAAGTATTGAGGAATTGTCCAACTGTGACCAAACAATTCCCATAGTTTCAGATTGGCTTTATTTGGAGTTATTTACAAATTCGTATTCTAGTAAAGATATTTTAAAATACGTTAGTAATAATATTCTAATAAATAAAGAAATATATTTATTCTTTTTTGTTAATTACCATAATCCTGATAGATGTATCAGATTAAGATTCAAAACTAATTCGCAAAAATGTAAAGAAGATATAATTAATAAAATTCACCATCTTAAAAATATAAATCTTATAAGTAATTATCATATAAAATTATATGATCAGGAAATTCAGAGATATGGTGGGATTAAATTAATGGAATTAGCCGAAACAATCTTTTCACTGGATAGCAAAAATGCTATAATGATGCTAACTGAAGGAGAATTATCGGATGAAGATGTTAAAATAGGGGCTATACTTAAAATAAAAAGTTACCTTGAACTATTTGATTTTTCAATAGATGAGATGATTGAATATTGCGAGCAATCAATTAAATTTTTCGAAAATGAATTTGATTTAACAGCAGATTTAAGAAAATCACTGAATAAAGATTTTTTAAATTTAAAATCTCAAATAAATAATTTTGCTTTCAATAGCTATTTGAGTAGCGATTGCATAAAAAGAAATATCGAAACAGAATTAGAAATTAAAAAATCGTACAGGCAGCGTTACGTTTCAATTTTGATACATATGAGTATGAACAGACATTTTGAAGATAATCATAGATTTAATGAATTTAAAACCTATTATTTAGCTAAAGCCTATTTAAACCAAATTAAATTTACAAAAACCGCATGATGAAGAAAATATTATTTATAGCATGTGTTTTCTTTTTCCAATTTGGATATTCTCAAGATAAAGTTAGTGAGGTTGAAAAGTTAGCATTAACAGCAAAGGTTTGGGGTTTTTTAAAATACTATCATCCAAATGTTGCAGACGGAAGCAAAAATTGGGATAAAGAATTGTTACAGATTCTACCTCAAATTGAAAAGGTGCAGACAGCAAATCAATTCTCAAAAATCATTGAAGATTTGGTAGACTCATTGGGAACAGTAAGAGAAGAAAATATTATTTTTTTGAAAGATGTTGACTATTTTGACAAAAATTTTGATCTGTCTTGGATAAGTGAAAATAAGATCTTCTCGAACGATCTTTCCCGTAAGCTTAAGTTTATAGAGAAGAACAGGTATCAAGGCAAGCCCTTTTATGTTGGTCAAACGGAAGCAGGCAACGTATTTTTAATGAATGAAGATATTTCCGGCTTTAACTGGCAGAAGCAAGATCTGCGTCTTTTAGCACTTTTTAGATATTGGAATGTCATCGAGTATTTTTACCCATATAAATATTTGATGGATAATAATTGGAGTAAAACATTAGAACAGATGCTGCCTAATTTTTTAAACTTTAAAAATGAAGACGATTTCAAAATAGCAATGCTGAAATTAGTTGTTAGGATTAATGATACCCATTCAAGTTTTTATTTCACATTATCTAAAAACAGCGGAAAAATTAGAAAATTTCTGCCTATGAAGTGTATAATTTTGGATAAGAAAATGGTGGTAACTGAGATTTTAAGTGATACTTTGGCTAAACATTATGATATTAAGATTGGAGATGTTATAACCAAAGTAGATAATAAAACTATCTCGCAAATAATGGAAAATGAAAGAGATTATATAAGTGCTTCTAACGAGTCTGCATATCTTCGAAATCTAGTTTCAGAAATTTCTTCTAGTTATAATGATTTTATGGATTTAGAAATCTCACGTAACAAAATTATAACTAATAAAAGGATTGAATGTTCTGATTATAATTTATCACATAGTAACGAATTTAAAAAATCAAAAAGCGAAAAATATTATTTATTAGAAGATAATATTGGTTACGTAAATATGAGCAAGCTTAAGATTTCTGATGTTGCCGATATGTTCGCTAAATTTAGAGGCACACAGGCTATAATTTTAGATTCTAGAAACTATCCTAAAGGAGCAAATTTTGAAATTTCAAATTTTCTAAATTCCACATCCAAAGCTTTTGCGAAATATACTATTCCCGAGCTTAGCTATCCTGGTAAGTTTTACTGGCAGAAAGAACTGCATTTTTGTGGTGCCCAAAATAAAGATAACTATAAAGGAAAAGTAATTGTACTGGTCAACGAAAACTCAGTAAGCCAATCTGAATGGGCTACAATGTGTTTTCAAACGGCAGATGATGCCACCGTAATTGGAAGTCAGACGTCAGGTGCAGATGGTAATACGAGCCATATTGATTTTGTTAAAGATTACGATGCTCCTTTTTCAGGAATTGGCGTTTACTATCCAGATGGGAGAGAAACTCAAAGGATTGGAATTGTTCCTGATATTAAAGTTGAGCGTACAGTTTTGGGTATTCAAAATGGTAAGGATGAAATTTTAGACCGTGCCATTCTTTTTATTAAGGATAAAAAATGATGATAAATTGATTACAGAATGTCTTTATGTTATGACCACATAATGTACCGCACTAAATTTATAGCGAAATGGTTGAGTTTATAAATTTACATGCTGATTCTGTCGCATCAGTTGCATAACCATTATCTTTAGGCCTTGAAATATATTAAATGAATACCAAAGGTCATTGTTATCCCAACGCTATTATTTTGCAGACCGTTTATCTCAAATTGGGTAATGTTGTGGATTAGGTGTTTTTATAGTTTAAACGATTGACTGACTGAAAAAGAAGATTAAATTTTAATTATTGAATAGATAAAGAGACGTTCAGCAGATCGTCTCTTTCATTTTTGTCTTTTAATGCGCTTTAAAATGCTTTTGCCTTTCCTTAGCGTTTCAATTCGGGTCATGAAAATAAGATGTAATTTCTGCAATGGGAAATGCATAAAAAATGGATTTCAATCTAACGGAAATAAACGTTGCAAATGTTGCGTTTTGAATGGTGATGGGCGATAGGGCTGGAACGTCACTTTATTTAAAGAGCAGATTATTAAATTCTCTTTTAAGCTTTAGTTAGTTAGTTAGTTAGTTAGTTAGTTAGTTAGTTAGTTAGTTAGTTAGTTAGTTAGTTAGTTAGTTAGTTAGTTAGTTAGTTAGTTAGTTAGTTAGTTAGTTAGTTAGTCGTATTTCTTTTTATTCGTATACACAGTTTCGAGCCTAAGTTCGTTAGGGATTGATTTTGCTGAATTTTTGTTTTTCAAAAACGCATTTTGCCACGATTCTGTCACAAAATTTGAATTGCTAAATATTTATAAAAAACTGCTCTAATTTTTGCAGCCCAAAAAATAGCAGCTCCGCTTTTAAACAGGAAAATAAATGACGCTTTTCTGATTTCTATTTCTTTTGGGGATATAGTTTATATAACCGTATTCATTTAAATCCTTTATGCACCTGTGATACGTGGCAGGGCCGGTTGTATTATTTTAGGTTTAATGTTGTTTTTCAGGAGCTTTTTCCCGCTATTCGTTCCAATCTTCTGCGCCGAACCCCAGCACAGAAGGATTTCCACTTCTATCGGGGCTAGGGTGGTATTGTACAGCGGTAGATTTTTAAAGTGGGTTAAGGCTAGATTTAAGCACATTATTCGAATCCCACAAATAAAAACATAATCACCTTCCCATTAAACACGGGTGCTGAATCCGTTGTTAAATCCATTTCTTTAAGAATAGTTTTGTAGGTTTGAAATATCTATTTGTTTTAAAATGAGGTTATTATTGAGTAATATTTTCTTTTTTATGGCAAATATAAAACGCTCTTTGATAGAGCTCGTCATATGTAAGAATTTCTATATTTTTTAAGTTTTTTCTAAACATTTCAAACGATGAAAATTTAATTTCATTGATTTTATCCTCTTTTATAAACTCATTTAGATTTCCAATTAAGATAAAAGCTTTAGGATTGTAAAGATAAAGTTCTTCTCCTGTTAAATAATCTGCTGAATCTTTAATTTCTGTTTTTGTTGAAATTTCTTTTATAGCTTTTTGAATCGTTCTCTGAACCTGAGCAATTGCACCTGATAAATGATCAGAGATTTGCCAAGACTCTTCGCGATAGGAATTTTTGATTTCTTTTAGTAAAGAATGTGAACTTAATTTCAGTTCGCAGAAGCAAAGTGAATTGATTGCACCTTGAGATTTTAATAGCGCATCAATTCTTTTGCCTTTTGATAAAAAATTTGAACCAGATGTTACTTGTTCTAATTTTTTTGAATCCAATTCTGAATTAAATATATAATCTAAACCGTAGCCTAATATCCAAGTATTTTTTTCGAAGAATTTTTGCCACACGGCTTCATCTCCTTGGCTTTTATTTATTTCATTTTTGATCTGCTCCTTGTACTCATTGAAAAAGCCATCCTGGTTTAAAAGTTTATCAAAAAATTCTAATTGATTTTTTCTGTAACCGAAATTGATAATATCTTTCGAGGTAACATTATTACTTAAAGCTTCTTGTAATATTTCCAAATTTTCTGCAATCAATTTTACTGCTTGATCTTTATTTAAAAGCATTTTTGTAAGCTCAGCATCACTAACATTAAATGTATTGTCATTTGGAAATTCAACTTCTTTAATGCTTTTTAGAAATTGATATAGATGTTCTACTTCTCTGCCGTGAAATGAAGCTTCTTTCTGAGAATTTTTTAGAGGATTTCTTTTAACATCAAATTGCTGGAGGATGAGTTTCTCAATATTTCGATTGTCATCTTGAAAAAACAAAGCTTTTAACTGTCTTAAGCCGCTTAGAGTGTGACCTAATGTTGTTTCATCTTTTAGAAGATATTCGTTTTCTTGATGGTCTAAAATTTTATGGGCAAATTTTTTCTTAAAATTAGAGAAAGTTGGCTGAAAACTTTTTGAAAAATATGTTTTACCAACTACGCGCTGTGACGCATGGAATTCATCTTGATTCATTTCTTCATTCATGGTTATAAATTTATTGAATAGGTGATATGGATTTTATATAAATTACTAGCGCTAAAAGCATTGTAGGATTAAATTAATGCCATTATTCGGATTTGCCAAATATTCCAACTATCAACCAACTTCCCATTTGGTCTAAAACTAAATTGTATCTAGCAATGGTTTGTGGCAGTTATTCCACTTCGGTTAATGCTCCCAGTTCATGTTGAATACTTGAAATTTCCTTTATTTGAAATTTAGCTACGCCTAAGCCTAAAGGGAAGTATGGATGTGCATTATCGTAATCGTAAAAGAATTTTATTATCGATACAGATGAACCAATGATCCTAAAAATATCGTTCTCAAGTAACCTATCATATAGATCTGAATTTAATTGAGTTCCGTCCTCGATAGTTTTTTGGTGAACAATTTGATTTCTAATTTGTTCCAATTTTTTAAATTGTGGCCAGAATGATTGATTCTTTATGTTTTCAGTTTTTAAAAAGATAGGAAGTATTTCACTGATTTTTTGTGAAGTAGAAAACCATCTTTCAATATTTTCTTTTGTCCATAATTCTTTAACTTGTTTTTCATTTACTCTTTCGTAAATAAAATCATTTGGTATGGACGCATTAGCAAAAGATTCAACAGCAATATAAGCAAAAATTACGCTTGTTGTTATTGATTCAAAATATTCATAAAGATCAACCTTGTCTTTTTCTTTAAGCTTAATTAATTTTTGCTCGTGCGTTCCGAGTAGAACTTTTAAATGTTTTTTTGACTTTTTATATGATTTCTTCATCAAGCTTAATGATAAAGAAATATTATTTGGTGTATAATAAACTATTCTTTTATCGGAATGTTTTGCCTCTTTTCCCTTATTTAAGAAATATATTTTATCTCTTTCCTTGTCATGAAGTTTAATCATTCTTTCATCTCTGATGTCATTCTTAAATGAATTTTCATCAAGATGTCCGCCGTATTCTAGTACATGATTGAAATTTTCATAAAGTTTATTTTGTTTTAAAATAGAATTTACAAACAAATTTAAATATATTGATTTTATATGGATTAATTCATGAGCAGAGTAAATTGAACTTAAATTTTCGTTATTAACTAGATTTAAAATTTCAATATCTAAAAGTATAATATTTTGATCAGTTAATGCTAGAGATAAAATCCCATAATATATCAGGTCATGTTGTTTATTTTTGTAATAAGGAGTCTTCAAACAAATTGTATTTTCTATTAAAAAGAATGATTTATTATCCTCATAAGTTTTGTCACGCAACCATGACCAACTTTCAGGTAAATCCCTTTTTATTGAGTCGAAATATTTGTTTAATCGAATATTATTCTTAGAAGTAATTGTTAAATCTGTAAAAACATTTTGCTCAGACATATATGAGAGAAGTAAATTAATTAAAAAAAAATGTAAGGATTATTTTGTTTTTTTACCAATCCATGTCTGCCGAATTATCAAAAACTCCTTGTAAATAATCACAAAATTTCTGCATTGTTTCGGCATCGTGCATAGCTGATTCATAAAATCCATTATTGGCATGCGGTAATATGGTTATTAAACTATGATACTGTGTATAAATTAAAGCCGGTTTTAAATTACTGTTATTTAAATCAGTAATAAAAGATTCAATTAAATTAATAATTTCATTTTCATTAAATTCAAGTGTCCCTTGAAATGAAAATCGATTTTTATTCTTTTTAAAACTCATTGTTACAGGGACAGCACCAGCACCAGAATGAAAATAGAATGCATTTCCCTCTTTTCCAAAAGCTCCATGAGCTACAAAATTTCTTACTTGATTTCTAACTAATAGCAAATCATTAAGATATTTATTTAAAATTGGGTCTGAAATTGCTTTATTAAATTTTTCTTTCCATTCTCCATCTATTAACTTAGTAACTTCAACACCAGTTTTTACCTTCTGAGTAATTACCGCAAGATGAATAAATAAATGTTCTGTCCAACTAAAAAATGACTCAATAACCGATATAGCTAACCATTTGGTATTTTTTCTTGCATCAGAATATTTTTGAGAATCAAAAATAGAATTGACAGTATTTGAATTTTTTTCTTTCGAAAAATTTTTAAACTTTTGATTTTCTGATTTATAGAGATTTAAAAAGTATGTAAAACGATCAAATAGATTTTCATTGTTGTTTACAATGTTGATTTGTGAGCTTTTAATTGCTTGTTCAGCTAAATAGTTAAAGTATGGTCTTGAAGATTTTATTGCAGCATTAATTTTGCGTGTAATTATTTTAGCATCATCTTCATCCTCCTGTTTATCAATGAAAATTCCAACACCCATTTTACGATGCTCAATTAAAAATACCTTTCCATTATATTCAACAGGAATAGACCATGCTAATTTTTCAAATTTACCAAGATTTCTAAAATCTAATAGGTTCACAAATAGAAAATAAACTAAATAATAATCTTGTATTTGTCGACCGGCCGCACTTCTAATAGCATTATGTAAAAAGAAACTGCTGACTTTAATCTTTTCACCGGCTGGTTTAACAGGACTTAATATTTTTAAGGCATTTTCTTTATACTTTACTATATCTATACTCATTTTTTTTCTAAAATTACATCCCGCTTATTTGTTTCTGACATACACTATCACCAATACCACTCCTGACAATTGATTTCCGCGATTAGCAAGCATTATTTTAGCTAATATAAGAAAAATACCAAATTTTTAATTGTGCAACGATAATTGTAAATGAGTAATTTCAGAATTGATTCTACAATAATTCACTGTTCCAAAGCGGTATAGTTGAATTCACCCTCCAAGCGTAGTGCTTTTCTTCCAGACAGCTCTTTATCCTTCGTGTCTCAATTGCTTCCCTTTTACTTTTGATCAAAGACCCTGTATGCTTTTGTCTTATTTCAGGAGCAAAGGTAGTCCGTGTCCTTAAGCAAATGCAAGGCCGGGCCTTTCAGGTCTGGCCAAAAAATCTCCACCCATGTGGGTTTTCCTAGCTCATATTCTGCAAGGCCTGAATTAATCGGATATTAAGAATTGTTAGCAGAATCTAATTCGAAGTGATTATCATCGTCAATTGTATATAATATTATTTTTTAGGAGCTCTTCCCGCTATGCGCTCCAATCTTTTGTGCCAGTGTTCGGTGCAAAAGGATTTTCACTGCTGTCGGGGCTAGGGCTGCTGATCAGCCCCGTTTTGTATTGGGAAACTGCCCATTCAGACCCAATAATAATTAAAAATTTATCGACCTTGGTATTGTGACTCAAAACTCAAATTGTTAATTTTTAAACATTTTAAGTTGGTTAAAATGAATGACGGATATCAGAGTTAAAACAAAAAGTTTATGATTAATTTGAAAAGTTAGTGCTGGACACTAATTAGGCCCTTAATACTAATAATGCTTTGATCACCCATATATATTAGTAAAGATAACTTGGAATTATTTCAGTAGTAGCTTTATAAAAAAAGTGTACAAAAAAAACGTATAAATACCTGTTGTCAATCATTTATTATTGTAGTACTTGTTACCAATATTTATTCAACTTTATATTATCGCGATAATATAAAATATAAATGAATTTTAGACTTTTTATTAACCAACCTCTGATGATCCTATAAAATTAATTTGATAATGTCAGAGATCTTTAATTTTTATTTTTATGAGTACATTTTATGTAACAGCTGTTCGATATACGACCAATGGATCCTATATTTCCCATCTTATGGTACATGTTCCTGAATCAGAAAAAGGTCGTTTAAAAAAAGGAGTAATTATGACTAAAAATGATGTAATTACACTTTTAAAACAAAAAAAGACCTTAACTACCGCGGTTTACAATTATACCGGTGGATTCTGGAGCAGAGGATCAGATATTGGTATAGTAGTAGTGAATAATATTGAATATTTACGAACAGATCCTGATAAGACTTCAAGAGATAATTTAGCAAACCTCTTATTAATTGATGAAATCAGATAGATAAATTACCATTGTCTTGGTATTTGTGTTTTTGTATCAATGATGCAATTATTTACCGATCTTTTGATCTTAGATCCCTAAAGATTAAAGAAACCTCCAAGTTTGATTTTGGAGGTTTGTTTAATAATATAGAGCAGTATATCCGTAAACCTTACTTTGAAACCCTTTAACAGCAGGCTACAAAATCTTTGCAGAAAAGCAGTTTCAATCAGGAAAGCCAGGATAGTTAATTAATTTTTTAGATCTTTTTCAGAAATATTTACTGATAACACGCTTCGATATTGTCAGGAAGTAAAATAGGATTAAGTTTTTTTCTTATTTTTTCACTGCTCAAAGAATAACAATTACCCGTAATCGCATTTGATATGCAAGCCTCCAGTCTTTTTTTCGGATCTGCTTTTTCTATCCAGCCTGCTTTTTTCTCCAGATCATTTGTTTGATAAGGATATGCTCCATATCTATATTCAGCCAAAAGGAGGAAAAAAACCTGATCATCCTTAAGATTTTTATTGCGCCAGTCTCTAATTTCTTCACTTGTCAACTTATCCAAAGAAGTTACCGTGTAGGAGTTTGTATAATTATGCTGTACTTCTTTTAAAAGTCTGTTCCATGTATCCCTGGCAGCTGGGTAAACCTTTTTTAAATCATCGGGTATTGCATTGTTTTTAGAATAAACTAAGTTTATATCTTTGATCACGTTGCCTGCTGCCTGTTTATTGAAAAGATCTATGCCGTAATCGCATTGTGAAGAACCTGTAGATTCCGCGGTTACATCAATTTTACTGTCTGTCCCCTTATGAGCGTTTTTTGAACAGCAAAAAGAAAATAATATTGTAACTAATGGCAATAATATTACGCGATTTGTGAGTGTATATTTCATAAATTATAAATTTATTATCTTATTTAAAAATAGTTTCCTTTAATTCTGTTCTTAACATATACTGTTTGTTGGAAGGAGTTCTAACGAAGAGCTTAATGCTCATTTTTATTCGGTTTTTGTCTGCCTTTGCGGTTTATTGCTGCGGGGGGAGTTATGTTAAGAGCGTGCTTCAATATTTAAATCTTTTAGCTGTCTTAGTTTTTTGAAATCTTCAGATGTCATCTTGTTTTTAGCAACGTATATTTTTTCAGTGCCGGAAACTTCGAAATAAATCTCAAATTTATTGGTACTAAGAGTTTTCGGATCTTCCTTGGCAATCTGTAGTTTGATCCATTTTAAAAATTCTTCAGGCTTGTCATCTGAAAACAAATCTAGTTCTTCTTCTTTTTTCCATGAAATATTAAGAATAGCAGTGTTGCCAAGGGCATCTTTTGCGCTAATACGGTATACATATTTACAAAATAACATAGGATCTATTAGGGCATCGGCTCCATCTTTCATAGGAAGATGGTACATAGTGACTTTGTCGTCATATTCCAGGGAATTTTCCCCTGTTTGTTCTTTTAGATTTTCAACAGCCCTTAGTTCACCTTCGTATTTCACTTTGAGCAGTAAAGGCTGGCTGTCGACGCATTTCACATAACTTACAGTCCTGCGGCCAAATGAAAGATCGTTTGCCGAGACAGGCTGGTAGCTCTCGTCAAACAAATTCTTGAAAGTATAGACGTTTTTCTCATCAGTTAAGTCCGAGCCCTTAAATTTAAGGGTTGCGTCTACGAAGACATTTAATGAAATATCTGCATTCTGTCTGCCTTCCTGCGATACTACGATTTCATTAGGAGAAAATGAGAATCCTGCTTTCATCCTCTTTAGTTTAACAAGGCGTGCTTCATTCAAAGTTTCTGCATTTACATAGCCTATCTCACCTGTGACATTTGCTGAGGCACCATTTTTTGTAGTTGTTGTATTATTGGATTTCTTTGCACCGTTTAGATCTCCCGAACTATTAATCGTGCCTACTACGTTTCCATCTTCATCATAAACCTTTTTTTCGCTCCCAGACTTTGAGCTGTTGCTGTTTTCTGAAGAAACTGTACTTGTATTGTCGATGCTGCTTCCAATTTGTCCTGTAGCGGTAAGTTTTGAATTAAAAGTAACCGAGTTGCTTCGTGATAAATTACCGAGTTCAACTTCCTCAAATTCGTTTTCCAATTTATCAATACTTTTGAAAGCGATCCTGTTTTCCCCTGTTGGAATGCTTATGTAAGTGTTTAAATAAGCAAGTCTGGTATTGGGATGTGTGAACCTCTTATCTGTAAAATACCTTTTTATGTTAGAAAAAGCCAAGCGGACCTTGTATTCAGTAAACTCAGTTGGCAATTCTGGAGGCGCACTATCCTTCTTAGCATTTATTGGCTTAGACATTAAGGCAATAATATCTTCGGGTCTCTGAGTTTTACTGCTGACTACTTTTAACAGGTGATGTGGCAGGCTGTCCTGAAGTTCCCATAATTGTTTAGGCTTCTCTTCCGGCTGAGCAGAAGCCTTATAAGGCAGTACACCAACCCTTACATCAATTACAGGGCTTGTTGTTGATTCATTGCCAAATTCATTATGATGAAGGTTGCTAAAAACTGGTTTAGGACTTTTACAGCCTGTAAGATATATCAGGCTGGCAATGCAGATAAAGTAGATTTTTATTTTCATGGCTCTATACAATTTTAAATAATTTATATTCACGACCAGTACCGGGTTTGCAGCTGCCGGGTTTTTCTCCTAGATATTCAGCCACAACATCGTGAAATAATGGGCGTCCGTTGCAGTCTATATAAGGGTTTTCTCCTACACCGTAGTAATAATAACCGCTGTTTAAAGTGTAATTCTGTCCTATAATATGGGGTGTTTTATTCGGTTTTGTCCATAAAATGCTGCCAGTTGTAGGTTCTGATAATATTGCCTGCTTAAAGTATGAATTAGCAGCCTTATGAATGTAGGCTGGACTGTAGCCTTTAACTTCAGTAAGAAGAAGATTAATTGTACCCTCTTTACTAAGGGTAACTTCTCCCTTTACACCTTTGTTCTGTAAAGCATGATGCTCAAACTTAATGGTTTTTTCTGAGCTGCCAGGCAGGTTTTTAAGCTCTTCTACAGCATTTATAATTTTTTGTTTCATGGTTTAGAGTGTTGTTGTTTAGTTACTTACGAATTTAAAACTTATGCAAATTGTGGCATAACGTATTTATACGGTATTATCAAATAATTATAATTTAAGGTGTATTTATATTTCGTAGTTCATTTTAAATGGACGGTATAAAAAGGAACAATGAGAACAGCACAAGTTACATTTACCAGCTTTATACTGATTCAGCTGCATGCGGTACTCATAAAATTGATGTATAATTTTTTATAACATAAAAATTTAAAACTCATTTTTTTGATGCGGGTAGATATCACAAATCAAATCATCCAATTTTTCCAGCCGCGACCCAGAAGCCGCGGTTTTTTATGTTTCTATAGGAAAGATTGAAAGTCTTGAACCGAAGTTGCCATCTTGGGGAATTCAAGCCCGTGCTGTCTGCTTTTTTCCTTAATGCCCTTTATCCACAGTATCCCCGTTGCTTCCCTTTTCTTTTATCAAAGAGGCGGTATGCTTTTGTCTTATTTAAGTAGTAGTAGTAGTAGTAGTAGTAGTAGTAGTAGTAGTAGTAGTAGTAGTAGTAGTAGTAGTAGTAGTAGTAGTAGTAGTAGTAGTAGTAGTAGTAGTAGTAGTAGTAGTAGTAGTAGTAGTAGTCCGTATCCTTAAGCAAAAGCAAGGCCGGGCCTTTCAGAAATTACTTTTTCACATAAATCAAGTTATATTCTCGCAGCTGGTGATGATTCAATAATTAATTTAGGGTGCCAGCCGTCTACATGATAAGGTCGTAAAGATATTTTTACTAACCCTCGAAATTGTATTATTTAGATAATTTCGATCTTTAAGTTTAATTTTAAAACTATGTCAGAACCTGTTTTTTAAACAAGAAAATAAATGACACTTTTCTGGTTTCTATTTCTTTTGGGGATATAGTTTATATAACCGTATTCATTTAAATCCTTTATGCACCTGTGATACGTGACAGGACCGGTTATTTTGGCTATTTTCATAATTTCATGCCTGTAGGCTTTGATAGGATTGATGTTGCCTTGATTTGCTCTGAACTGGAGCAGTGCCGCAAAAATTCCAATATGGGTAATGCTGATGCGCTGGTCTTTTTCTATCGATCTAAAGAATTCAGTTAAAGGGTTTAATTGTTCCATCACTGCTGCATTTTAGATTTTATTCCTTTTTGGACAGATTGTTTCGGCAATGCTGCTGCCTGGTTTTTTGATGAAGCTTTCTGGATTTTACGAAAATGCTGGTTATAGATATTCAATGATCTAAACTGCGGATTGGCCTCTATATAAATCTGATTTTCTCGTCCATTTTTGATCACCAAAGCAGATACGCTGTCACCCTGTCTTAAAGCATCTTTTAGTTTCTCCATTTCATATGTATTAGATATCTCTTTTAAAGGAATGGCCTTTAAAGTCTTTTCTAAATCATAAGCATAGTCATTTCGAAATTCTTTTAGGTGATAACTGCCCGAAGCATCTCTGTCATTAAAGTCGAGCTGAAACCATGATTGGTTATGCTCTACAGAACGGCCTGACAATAAATTATAAGCTTCATTGAGCTTAAAATTGTTTTCCAGCCCATTTTTAAAGTAATATTCCCTTTTGTCTTCTGGTCTAGAATTATTCTGCAGGCTGCTTTTAAATCCATCAAGTTCAAAACGGCCTTCAGCATTTTTTGAAAAGGAAAGGGTATGAGTGATCTTTTCTTTTTCATTAAGGCAGTAGGAGAGAGGAATGCTGAAATTTTCCTGTTCCTTGCCAATAAGATTTTTTAATTTTTCGGATAAATCAGGAAAGCCGATACGCTGCACTTCCTCGTTAAGGGAATTGAAGTTTATCTTGTCTTTTTTTGCGTCGCTGCGAAGTGAAAGCTGATTTTGCGTGCTGGTGATTATTTTCCTCAGGATACGTGAAATGAGATTTGGATACAATTGTTTTGATATCCTATGGATTTCCATTTTAAGGACTCGAAGCGTATGCTGCTCCTCAATATTTTTTGAAGATCTGTATTTCGTTCTGATTCTCTCGAACTGGCGCAGTTTCTCAGCCAATAAAGATCTGTTTTCTGCCGGAGTAATTGAAAAGAGCGTACTCAAACGCTCTTCTCTTGCTTTCCATTGGCTGAATTCCATTTCTACTCTATTTACGGGAAACTGCGGGTTCATGATCTAATCTTTAATTATTTTAAAATCTCTAAACCGAATTAGACTGCTGTCTTCTTTTTTTTGGTTTGTTCGCCGAAGGGGTTTCACTGTTCTCGTCAGTGCTCTCAGACTGTTTTTTGCCAGATTGTTTTTCAGATGTTTTTTCTCCTTCTGATTTTTTCTCTTCCTTGCTTTCTCGATGATTGATGCGCTGGAGGTTTCCGTCATATACATTAAGAGTCTTGAACTGCGGATTTGCTTCTACGAACATTTTGCTTTCAACGCCTCTGACAACAAAAGTCACAGACTGAAGATTTCCTTTTTTAAGGGAATTCATCAGGTCTTCCTTATACTGAGGCGTATTGAGTTCTTTTATGGAGTGCTTCTCAAGGCTCGCTTCCAGATCATAGCCGTAATTCTGATGGTAGTGGTTGATTTTGAAATTGCCCGAGTTGTCGGTTTGTTTGAAGTCTATTTTGATCCACGAATTGTACGTTTCGCCTTCTTTATTTTTAAGGTCTTTGTTTACTGAACGTCCTTCCATCAGGTTATAAGCTTCTTTGAGCGTAATGCTTGTGCCGTCATTGTTGATGTAAAACGTCTGTTCCAGTCCCGGCTTGTTTTCTTCTTTCTGGAGATTCACATGATAGGAATTAAAAAAGTACATATCAGTCTGGTCTGACTTCTTGAAGTTCAGCTCAACCGTTACGGTATCTCTGTTTGGAACGCCATTGTTCATAATGCCGGTGTGCATGATTTTAAAATCCTTATCACCTTTCAGCATGTTTTCTCTCAATTCGGTATCGAAAGTTTCTCCAAATCCAGTATATTTCAGCTGGTCTTTCAGGTATTTTAAATTAGTCTCATTCATAATGTTTGTATTTAAGTTATTTTCTGGTAATTGCTTGTTTTCTCTTGACAGACGGACAAACTCCGTAAGATCAAGTTTCTGATTGCTGTACAGATCAATACCGCTCTGCATGACTGTCTTTAAGTCCTTTATAAGCGAATCTATCGGCACGCTCTTAAAATAGTCGATATCATTCCTTCCTGCGAGACAATGGTCCTCCGCGCCCATTGATGTCCTGAAAAAAGCAATGTTATCGCAGTCAGCTGATAGATTAACAGGGTGCGCCGCATAGCGATAGCCTAGTGAAGCCATTTCCTCTGCAAAGCTTAACAGCGTTTCGGTTTCATTGATATTTATATTCATAAGCTGCTTTTTTAGTTTTTTAGGATGGTGCCGAGATTATGGCAGCGGGATTACTTTATCGGCCAGATTTTTTTTAATGCTGGCTTCCAAATGCCTGCCGCCATTCTTTTCCAGCAGCTGGAGCGTTAAAAGCTTATTGTCTGGAATGGTAAATTTCTCCAGTGCAAAAACTTTTACTACCTCAGACTTATCAGGAATCACCGCAGATGATGAAGTGCAGTACAGCGGCTGGATCTCGATTTCCTGCGAGGCAGTTCGTTTTGATTTTCGCTGGTCTCTTATGAAAAAACGCAGCTGGTCAATATCGTAGCTGATTTTGGATTTATTCTCAAGTACTACGCGCAGATACAGCACATCCTCATGTATAAAAATGCCGCTGACCTCAAGTTTTATCTGAAACTTAGTTTTTTTTAAGCCGCTGGTCTTTATTTTTTTTGATAATGCCAGTGAAGCAGACTGTTCTATTTTTTTCTGATTTTCGTTTTCCAAAGTAAATAGTACATCCTTACTCGCCGCCGCCGCATTTTGTGCTTTTATATTCAGGTCAGGGCAGTCTTCATTGTAGTTCAGTACAAATACATACAATTTTGCATCAGATGTAACCACTGTCAGGTTAGTCTGGAAAAAATATTGTCTCGCCGCTTTTACAAGCAGAATATTCTCCACCCCTTTGGCTTTCTGCACCAGCACTTCAGCACTGCCTTTATCGATGCTTTTAATCGGGTAGGGAAAAACGATGCTGGTAGTTTTCGAATAGCCAATCTGAAGATTTTTATAGCGGTCTTCATAAAAAACAGTTTCCCTGCTCTTTAGCTGGGGATAAGCCCAAACAGAAACCAGCAGCAGACTCATTAAAAACAAATAATTAATTCTTTTCATCTTATTCTATTTTATGGTTTTAAATCCTTTTGTTTTTCATCATACAACAGTACCTTGTATCCTGCTTTTACCGCAACTTTTATGAGTTTTACCTTTTTGCTCATAAGACTTTTGGCCGCCTCAATGCCCATTCCCGCAGCCTGTGCTCCCCATGAATCGGTAATGCCGTTAAGTCCGAGTGTCTGAATCGAGCGGTCGGCAGATGCCTTAGCCACATCCCTGTTAATGGCACCTGGAATGTATATGCCCTCAATTCCGTCCATATCAAAGACCGAGAGCTGCACCGGGAAAATGGAACCGTGATGCTGGAGGTTTTCTATCTTTATTTCAAGCCTTTCACCTTTCAATGCCGCCATGCCGTATACAAAAGTGTTTTTGGGTATTGTTGTTCCCTGAAGCGTAATATCGGCAGAGAGCCTTAGTTTAACCACAGATCCATTTACAATGGTCTGTGTTTCGTGCACGGCGGCTTCAAGTGCATTCTGCTGATGATCTGGATTTAAATCCTCATCTGCCGTGAAAAAAGCATTCAATTTAAAGGACTCTCCCCGTATTGCATTTTCTTGGAGAGAAGTAATATTGTCTGCCGTTTTTTTAGGGACTGCGGAATAAACTTTTCCTTTTTTTTGTTCGGAATTCTGTTTTAAACGTTCCTGCACTCTTGAAGGATGCTGGATATCCAGGATATTTTCGAGCATGCCTCCGAGCTGCTGCAGTTCGGGATCCGGCTGAGTTTCGCCCATTGCGGACATCATCTGTTCCAAGTTCTTAATCTGGGCAGATGCTTCATTTGATGAGCCGTAGTTTTCGAACTCCCTCATATCCTGCCCGTAATTTTTAACCGGTGCAGGCTGGCTGATGGTTTTTTGGAGCAGCTGCAGCTTTTCGTAGATTTTCTGCTCGTTTCTGTCCTGCGGAACCACTGCATTCAAGCCGCTTCTTTTTTTTGAAAAACGCTGGGAAGCAAAATCCAGTTCTGGAAACTCCTTCAAAGATTCTTCCAGAACTTTTTGATTCGAATAGTTGGGATCTTTTTTAATCTGCTCCTGCAGTTTGATTGAATCTACAGCTGCCTGGTCATAGTAGCTCATTTTATCCAAAGAAGAATCTTCTTTGAAATTGGGAAGCGGCAGTTTAAAATTAAATCCTTTCTTTATTTCATTTTCAGCCGCTGCGGCTTCCATTCTTCCTCCTCCAAGGGTGTAAAAAAGAATGGTGATAAAAGGAAGAGTTATGACTGGCAGAGCCAGAAGCATTTTTCGTTTTTTTGCTTCTTTAATTGATATCGTCTTGTTTTCCATGTTTTAGGTTTAATCGATTATTTTAATTTTTGAAGTCTGTTGTAAGCTTTTTACCTGTTTTGCTTCATTTTCTGAAAAGACAGTATAAATGTTATAAAGGAGGTAGCCTGATGATATAACTATGAATAAGATCAGAAGAAAAATGAGCTTTCTCTTTGAACACCCTTCCGCCAGACTGCTCATTTTTTCAGACCATTTTTTTTGTGCAGAGAGATAGTGCCTATGGTATGTAAAAGGGATTTCTCGTTTTTTAAACAGTGATATCATAACCTGTCATTTTCGGTTTTCAACAGTTAAATCCCGGTTTTCAATCGTGTTGAATCGCTCGATTAAAAAACCATGCGGATTGTTATCGCTTCTTGATACATTGCGCAGGCTTCCTTCGGTAATCAGGCTTCTTTTTAAAATGCTGGTGGTTCTGATGATGTTCTGCCGAGAGAAACATTTAAAGCGGTAGGGATAATCCCGTGTATCGACATTTACACTGTCGATCTGGATGGTCTGGCTTATATTGCCTGAAATAATCCCGGAATAAAAGCCGTTTTCTTTCAGGTCATCATAAATTCTTTTAGCGCTTTCGTCCGCCAGATATAGCGCTTTAGTCACATTGGTTTTAATGACCTTATCATCCGGATCCAGGGTAAAGAAAAATTGGTGAAAAGTTTTAATATGGTCTCTTGCTTCAACAGGCACATTATCCTTCCTGTCCGACGCATAGGCTTCCAAAGCTTTTCCTGCCGCCAGGATGTATATCTTATCCTGCATGCGGCTTACAGTCTGAAAACTCCTGCTTAAAGTGTAACAGCAGATCACAGCGCAGCATATAATAACAAGCATCGTAAATCCTCTCACATATTTAAATGCAGTGTCTATATTTTTCATTTTGGTGAACATGAGCGGATCATTTAAGTTTGTTTTGAATTTCCTTTGAGCCTCTCGCTCATATAATTTCCTTTCTCCTCAAAATAAGGAGCAGAGGAGGAGGAGGCAGACATGCTCTGCGACATCCTTCCCGCGGCATTTCCCATTGAATCCAGAACCATTGCGGTTCCCTGTGATGTCTTGGAAACCGCTGAACTTGCTGAGGTGCTGAATAGGGTTGTGGTTTTCTGGGCCAGGGCGCCGCCGCCTCCTGCATGGACAATGTAATTGGCAACCGATGGCACAGTGAAGTACCCTATAATGCCGATTATCATAAAAATTAAATAAGACATATCGGTCCTGCTGAAAAAGGTATCACCGGTAGCCTGCACCTGGGATAGATCCAGTTTGAGCATCAGTTCCTGTATCTTGCCTATAATGCTGCCGAATATATTGGCAACCGGCAGCCACAGATAAATATTGATATATCTTGCCAGCCAGACAGTAAGGGTATGCTGAAATCCGTCAAAGACCGCTATTCCAAAAACGAGCGGCCCCAGTATGGAGAGGACAACCAGCTGAAATGTTCTGAGTGTATCAATGCATAAGGCAGCGGCCTCGAACAAAACTCTCAGTACCTCGCTCAGCCATTCCTTGACTGAGTTTCTAAAACTGTAAGAAGCCTTTTCCATTGCAAATTTGATGTCATTGCCTATTCCTGCCAGCATGCTCTCATCTGAGGGGTCGGCTCCCTCATGGGTGTATTTATACCATCTGTCCCGGTCCCCGGCACCCGCTGCACCAACATACATTTTCCAGGGATCTGTTTCTTTAATAGCCTTTTCTTTTTCTTTTAAGAGGACCGCAACTGCATTATTGGATCCTGTTACCATAGCGGCAGTTGCCGTAACTGTGGGTTTCATAACCCCGTTGATAAGAGCAAGGACAGACGGGAAAATCATGATGCAGAATCCGATTACAAAGGGACGGAACAGCGGATAGAAATCAATCGGTTCGGCGCTTGCTATGTGCCTCCAAACTCTGGAAGCGATATACCAGATTGTGCCGAATCCTGCGATTCCCTGTCCCACTGCCAGAAGATTGCTGCACAAAGGCATCATTTCGTCGTAAAGCTGGTCTAGAATGGAATGAAGGCTCTGCATATCATCGCCTAATCCCTGAGCCCTTGTCAAAAAAGGCAGCAGGAACAGAACTATAAAGGGAATTCTGCTTTTGTTTTTTAATGAAAGTTTCATATCCTTAATTTTTTAATTGCTGAAGGCCTTTAGAAGCAAGCACATCATTTTTTTCTTTTTCCCGCTGCAGCAGCAGTATGTTTGAAGAGGCATTAAAATCCCGCAGAAACAGCAGTTTATCCTGCATCTCAAGAAAAATAGCATCAACCGCTTCAAGCCGTTCATCATCTGACATTCTCAGCTTGTCTGCTGTAACCACCATAGTAAGCTCATCAAGATTGCGAAGGCTCAGGTTCAAAATATTGCGGTAAACGGATTCAAAGTACTTCAGCTCCTTTTCATTGAAGTTCCCGCTTTTTGAGAATCTGCTCAGTCCGTTTCTGCTTTCTTTGACGAGCAGGACCTGATAATTGATAATTTCGCCAACTTTTTTGTAATTTTTTACCATCGGGCTGACCTGCATCAGGGCATCCAGAAAGGTTTTATGAAGGCTGAAGTTTCCCTGCGACATATCCTTAACCGTCTTGTATCCTCCTGAAAGCAGCTCGTATCCCTTTTTCATATCGCTGAGAATCTTTTTGAACTGCGATAGTTTTTCAATGTTGAGAATCAGCTGCTGTATCTCTGCTGACTGGGCATGTGCTTTTTCAGGAATAATCGAAAAGGTGATAATCAGCCCTAAAACCAGTATTTTTTTCATGATTTTTAATTTATAATCCGTAAACAACGCTTGTATTTTTAGAGTCCTTTTTTTCTGCTGCCTTGGATACAGACAGCAGTCTGGCATCACTGCTGAAAGAAATGCAGAAATTGTAATCTTCCAGCATTGTTTCATGCAGCGCGTCAATACGTTCAATTCTCTGGTCGTCTTTTAGTTCTAATTTGGCATCGGTAGTGACTGCCAGAAGCTGTTCCAGTGTGTCGCCGCAGTTCTGCAGCAGTCTTTCAAACGACCTTTCTATGTAATCCAGTTCGCTGCCGTGAAATAAATCTGCTGTTTTTAGATCTGCAGAAGTCCTTTTATACATTTTGATTATTTTCAGCTGCATTGAAATAATTTCAGCGGTTTTATAATAGTTTCTGACTTTTGGATTAATTTTTAAAAGCGATGTGAAATAATCACTGTGGAGATTTACTTCGCCTTTTTTGGCATCACCAATAAAATTCAGTCCTTTTGACACAGCGGAATATCCTTTTTTAGCATAATCGATATACACCTGAAGCGCGGCAATCTGAAGCAGGAGTTCTTTTCTCTGCTTTGCCTGAGCCTGTATTTCCAGAGGGAAAATGATAAGCATCGAGAATATAAAAAACAGTTTTTTCATGATGATTGTTTTTAAATTATGGAATTCCGTAAAATTGTTTTACTCTATTTACATCTGCTTCCGTTTTGGCCCGCTGGAGGCTCAGCAGCATATTCTGCTGGTTAAACATGGTGAGGTCATCGTAATTGGCATCAATCTGGTCCCCGGCTTTATTGATTATCTCGAGTCTTTTCAGATCGCTCATCTGGGTTGTGAAGGATTCCAAGATCAAAAAGATCTGGTCAATATTCTTTACGCTTTCCTCCAGAATTCCAGTGTAGACACGCTCCATGTACGCAATCTCACTTTCTTTAAAATGGGTGTCTCTTTTAAAAAGGTTCCACGCTCTTTCATATTCTTCGATGAGTCTGGTCTGTTTTTTTGTAATTTCCTTTATCCTCTGGTAATAGGTGATAATGGATTTTACCTTCGCCAGCTCTTCATAATATCCTTTATAGAGATCTTTCTGTTTTTGCGTCCAGTCTGAGATTTCGTCGAGTTTTAATTTAGAGAGGACATTTTCGACCTGCTTCTGCGCGTTCTGAAGCCATATCGTTTTATTCTGCAGTTTCTGGATCCGCAGATCGATTGCCTTGATTACTTTTTTGGTTACTGCTTTTACTATTTCAAGAATGGGCAGTGCCGCAGTTTTTTCAGCCGGTCTGGCCGGAGTGCTGATTAGCAGCAGGCAGATCAGACAGGCCGTGATTTTTGTTTTCATATTTCCTTTTCATTAATTTCCATTTCGCATTTCCTGAGCCATAGCGGCAATTCCCCTTCTGATGTCGCCGCCGAACTTTTGGGCGTACGCGTTCATTTTCACTTTCTCGCTTTCCTCTGTTGTGTAGGCAAGATATTCCTCCAGCGACACCTCTGTCCTGTAAACTTTTGAAAGCATTCCTCCCAGAGAGATAAAAACTTCTTTGTATTTCTTTGCGGGATCATTGGCTTTATTTACCGAAAGCACCAGTGCTTTTTCTTTGTCGGTAAGACCGAGAAGCTCCTGTATCTGGTCAAATTTATTCTGGTACTTGCTCTGGTCCAGCAGGATCTTGCAGTCACTGTTGTTGATGATGGCCTGTTTCACCACAGGTGAAGAAATAATATCTTCAACTTCCTGGGTCACTACTATAGCTTCTCCAAAGAATTTACGAACGGTCTTAAATAAATACCGTAAATATTCCGCCATCCCTTCCTTGGCAATAGCTTTCCAGGCTTCTTCAATTAAAATCATTTTTCGGATGCCTTTCAGTTTGCGCATCTTGTTGATAAAGACTTCCATGATGATTATGGTTACCACTGGAAAAAGAATAGGATGGTCCTTGATATTGTCGAGTTCAAATACTATAAATCTTTCCTTCAAGAGGTTTAGATTTTCGGTTGCATTCAAGAGATAGTCAAACTCGCCGCCTTTGTAGTAAGGACGCAGCACATAGAGAAAATTATTAACGTCAAAGTCTTTTTCCTTAACCTTGTCGCTTTCCAGAATGGAAACAAAATCATCTTTTAGAAACTCATAAAAGCTGTTAAAGCAGGGAAATATATCAGCATTAATCTCCATTTTTTCATAATACATCTGAAGCGCATTGGAAAGCGCCACATATTCGCTTCGGTTAAAGGTTTCATCGTCTTTTTTCCAGAGTGCCAGTAGCAGGGTTTTAATGCTTTCTTTTTTCTCAGTATCCAGATTGTCTCCCTCTGAAATATAGAACGGATTAAAGCGGATAGGATTTTTTTCATCATACGTAAAATAGTAGCCGCTGACCATATCGCAGAGCCCCTTGTAGCTGTGTCCGACATCCACCAGTACAATATGCGTTCCCTGTTCATAATAGCTTCTCACCATATGATTGGTAAAAAAGGACTTGCCGCTTCCCGAAGGCCCCAGAATAAATTTGTTTCTGTTGGTGCAGATTCCCATTTTGACGGGTTCATCGCTGATATCCACGTGGACAGGTTTTCCCGTCAGACGGTCGCCAAGTCTTATTCCGCAGGGACTGAGCGATGATCTGTAACCGGTTTCCATATTCAGAAAACACACAGCCTGCTCGGTGAACGTGTCAAAGGTTTCATTTATAGGGAAGTCCGCCGCGTTTCCCGGGATTCCCGCCCAGTAGATCTGTGGCGCTCCGACAGTTTCCTGCTTCGCTGCCGCATCCATCTGCGCAAGGGCAGAGGAGACTTTATTTTTAATATCCTTAAGCTCTTCCTTATCTGTGCTCCAGCATAGCACATTAAAATGTGCTTTAATCGGAAGTCTCTGCTGGGAGAGAGCTTCATTTAAAAAGTCATTTGTGGCATCCCTTGCAATCATATTTTCCCTGCTGTAGGCTGATAAAGACTGGAGCCTTAATCTCTTGCTTTCAAGTTTTTGGATTGTTTTCTGGGCATCTTCAATAAACAGGTACTGATTATAAATATGATTGCAGGATAAGAGCTGGCCGAGAGTGGAGGCAAAGCCGACACTGAACTTGGTTTTATCCGTCGAATAACGGTCAAAGTTGATTCTGGATCCGCATAAAGCCGGCAGATCAGCGGCATCTCCCAGAGTGAACAGCTGGCAGTGTTTGTCGCCGACTGATAAACCTTCTTCAAATTTGATATCATTAAAAACAAATGAATCCTCCCTTTCAGATAAGAAGCAGTACTTTTCGATCAGGCCAATTTTTCTGCTCTCGCTTTTAAGCGCTTCATTTTTCAGTCTTGCCAGCTTGACAAAACCGCCGTCTTCCATAATTCTCTTGAACTGTCCGCAGGCATCTTCAAAATCCTCAAGAAGCTGCGGGCTTAGAACATCTTCGGGAACAATGGAGCTTCTTAGCAGATTGGAAAAAAGGGAGCTTGAGCTCTTTCTTCCCTGCGGTTTCTTGGTCAGCATTATAAAGCAGGAATGCTCTAAGAAAGGTCTTTCGTTGAAAAAACGTTCACTGCTTCTGGTCAAAAAACTGCTGTCATCTCCCAAGAAATCAGCTTTATACGTGCTTTCTAAAAACCAGTCCTGCTTATGAAAAACGCAGAACTTAGGAAGAACTTTAATGGCTTTAATCCATGACTGGTGAAAAGCTTCGTACTCCTGATCGGATAATGTAAAAATCTCTGGAAGCTCTGCTTTAAAAACTATTGTTGCATCTCCCTGTTTTGATAAAATGCAATCATGTTCCACTGCCATAATCGGCAGTATATTTTCCATCCTCTTCTCCATCTTTCTTTCATTTTACTTCTAACGTCTTATAGCTATCTCTTATAAAAATATCCCTGCTATAAACCTTGATATGCTTTGGAATCTGTTTTCTCGCAAGAGCTTTCATCATTCCATACTCACCGTATTTATTGCTCATTCTATAAATCTTGAAGACAAGAAATGCTCCTGCTGTTCCAATCAAACCAACACATACAAGAGAAGGCAGACCGATGATATACATGATAGCAAACACAATCATAAGTGCAACAACGCCTCCGCCAAGATACCAGATGTACTGTGCCTTAAGCCCTTTGAATTCAATGCTCTGATTGATTCCTTTATTAATGTGGTAAACACTGTTGCCCATCATATCTAATTTGCTAAACCCCAAAGAAGGATTTAATTACGGTTGCCACCACAACTAGAAATACACAGCTTCCAAACCAGGCTGCAGCGACTTTTCCTGTATCAGGATCACCCGCATTCCACTTCTGATACACCTTAACTGCGCCTATCAGGCCGAGGATGGCACCTACTGCATACATGAGTTCAGTGCCCGCATCAAAATAGCTTCTCACTTTCTGGTTTGCTTCATTAATGCCTGCCACGCCGTCCTGTGCGTAACCCTTGCCATTAATTAGCAGCAATAAAAGAATTGAAGTGGCCTGCACTTTATTCTTTTTCCAAAAACACTTTAATTTCCAGCTACATTTTTTCATCATACATCATTTTTAAAGTTATTTCGTTATTAAAAAGCAGAGGAATACCGCCGTTACAGCTCTATTTCCTTGTCACATAAAGCCATACCGCACCAGAGAGAACGGGGGTGATTCCTCTGCTGGATTTTAGAAAACTGATTCTTCCCAGAGACTGTCTGCCTCGCTTAAAGTCAAATGCAGAGCAGGGTATTTTTCAGATTCGGAAACCATCAGTTTGTTGATGCTTTCTCTAAGTGAAGAAATCTTCACATAAGGATATTCTTCAAGAAGCATTCTTAAGTAGTTTTGAAACTGTTCTTTTGATAAGCCTTTTTCTGCACTTTCTGCAGCAGCCTGCTGTATGCGGGATGAAAGCTGTTCTGCATCATCTAAAGTGTCAAATGATTCCGAGAAGGATTCTTTTATTGATTTTGCTTCCCTTGTATTTTGAATATTGTTTTTGAAAGAGGGGAGTTTTAGTTTCTTTTCCCCTGAGAAGATTTTTTTTAAATCTCCGCTGTAAAATTTTAGCACTATAAATAAATACCAGATTATTACCGCTGTACCTATTACAGTTAGATAGCTGTTCCATGAAACATTTGTAAACATAGTCATCATCATTTATCGTTCGACATTTTTCTCATTTCTATAAATCATGTTTATCTGAATCAGATATGATTTATTCTACGGGTCAAAGGAACGACTAGAACTTAGAGCGTACAAGTCCAGCTTTTTGCTGTACCCCGGCTGTACCCTGCTGGACCCGCAGTAAAATCAGGAGAAAAAAAATAAAAAAAATAAGTTTTAATTAATTAGAAGAGTTTGGCTTATAAATTTTTTTTAGCAGAGCGTTTAATATTGCTTTTTCTTAGAAAGAAGCAGCCCCAATACCTGCTTATGCAATATTGGGGTTTTAGGAAGGAAAAACTCAGAAGTTTTAGTAGTTCCTGATTTTTTTAATGATATTCTCGAGGGTTTCAATCGCAATTTCCTTGTCGCGTTCCTCTATCGAATAGGCCTTGCTTCTCATGGAGTCATAAGAAAGGGTGCTCTTGCTGGGAGTGGAAAGAAATGGAACTATTTTTTTAAAGAGCTGGTTCATCGATTTGGAAACCAGAACATTTAATTCCTGTGAAGCTCTTAATATGAGAGCCGTCTGGTCGGTTGACAGCCGGCAGGTAACCTTATCTTCGTCCTTTACGGCAGGCTTTGGCAATGCAGGGCTTTCGATTTTAAGCACAGCTGAGGTTTCCTCAGCAGCAAACTGCTGTTCTTTCTCTAAAAACAGCAGTTCCTGCTCAAACCACTGGTGGATTAATTTTCTTAGGTCGGGATAATTTTTATACAGGGAAATAGTGCTGTTGGTGTATATCTTATTCAGTTCCTTGGAATAAAGAAGCAGGCGCTCCCTTTTTTCTTTTAAACTTTCGCACTCGTTTATATTAGCTGACAGCAGGCTGGTCAGATAGTTAAGATAAAGGGGACTGTTGAAGTTGAGATGTATGAGAACTTCATCCAGATCACTAAACAGGCTGTTTTCTCTATGATTTAATTTTAAGGATTCCAGTTTTTTGATCAGCTGCTTTCTATACATAACGTCCCGAAACGTGATTTTTTCATTTTTCGATGAGTTTGCAAATCGGTATAATTCGCTGAAAACAATTTCAGAAGCTGTTTTGCTGCAGGAATGAAACTGCGTTCTGCCCGCCAGAAGGCCGATCTTCTTTTTCAGCTTTTTCTTTACCGATGCCGCATAAAGCCCTGGCATTCTTGCATCCTGGCTTAGAAACTGGTCAAATCGGGATTCCATGAAATTCAAGAGTTCATCCAGACAGGACATCAGGGTGCTGATCACTTTTCGATGGCTGTTCTGTTTAGGACCATTTGTCTTTTCTATGAGCATCAGGCTGTTCCAAAGATTGACCAGTGAGCTGTGATAGTTTCCTATAAGCACTTTTATCTTTTTTTCTTTGGTGAGCGAGAAAACCTGAATAGTCATCTTGGACTGGATCAGCTGGGTTTCCAGGACAGCCTTTTCCATTATTTCTTTGGACTGCTGCTGGGTCAGCTCTATAAAATTATTCTTTCTGGGATTTAGATTAAGTGTAACCATAGCATCCAGCCATTCCAATAGATAGGGTTGCGTCATGTCTTCATTTTTTAGTAAATACCGCTCCTGATTCATTAGCAGGAGTATTTAAATTTAAACTGCAGAACATTTCAATCCTGGTCAGGCCAAGTCAGTAGGTGGAATGTAATTTTAATCGATATTCGGAAGGAGACATCTGGGTATGTCTTTTAAAAAAATTACTAAAGAAAGAAGTGTTTGCAAATCGTAGTGTTTCCGAAACATTTAGAATGGTTAAATCATTATTCTGAAGCAGAATTTTGGCTTCAAGAACCAGCGCGTTTTCAATGCACTGCTTGGCCGTTATCTCTGTAACCAGTTTGATGGTTTTAGTAAGATGCCCTGAGGAAATGTTCAGGGCATCTGCGTAAAACCTTACGCTGTGCTGTTCTCTGCAGTGGAGCTCAACTAATCTGAAAAAATGGACGGCTGTTTTTTCCGCAGCGGAATATCTGGTCTTTTCAAGCCAGGAACTTCTGTAGTACAGACTGGCGAGCTCATATAAAAAAAGGTTGAAGCTCAAAAGGATGAGTTCCTTTTTGAAAACCCGCGAGTTTGATAATTCCAGCCTCGTGCCTGCCAACAGCAGCAGATCCATGAGATTCTTAAGTTCCTTTTTCTTCAGGAAAATTTTGGACGCGTATCTGGCGGTGAAAAAATTAAAATACCCGATATGGGGCCACCTGATGCTGTTTTCAAATGCAAATTCTGATGTAAATGACAGTATGGATACGCACAGTTCCGTGCTCATCATCACAACCTCGAAGTCTGATCTCTTGGGAATGGCTATCAGTTCACTGGCAAATAAGTGTATCGTCCTGCTGTTGATGCTGATGGCGGCGGCACCTGAGTTTACGATGAGGACCGTCGAGTGCTGCTCTGGAATTAAATCCTTGAAAGCGTTTGCGGAAATTAGATTTTCAAAAACGCACAACGCAATACCCTGCGTCTTATAATTTGATTTCTTAAATATCAAAGCCTTTTATTTAAATTGAACGTTCCATGCCGCTAACGGTATAATTTTGCTATCATGCTCACACAGACAAACAGCAGATTTGACATCATATTGATGAAAAGCAGATACACTAATTTCCTTGCAGAATCAATCGGGGGCGTCTCAGTAAAGGAGATGCAGCGAGGCTCATTATTAAACAGTATGGTCAGTATAAAGTATATAGCCGCCAGATTCAAAACAATCAGAAATACGTAAAAGCCGTATACGATCCGCTTTTCAAAAGGTATGATCCAGTCCATTTTTTTTATTTTTTAGTTTCTGCTGAGAATTCCTGCAAGCAGTGAGCTGGCAACCGCGGTAGCGGAATTGCTCAGCGCTCCCTGTACTGCACCGACCCTGTTGCCCACGGAGGTTTCCCAGTCCTTATCCTTGCGTTCTGATTCAAAATAGAGCGAATGCCTTGCAATGGCCGATGAGGTGAGGATTATCCTTTTTTCTTCAGCCGTAAACTGGACATTATTTATAATACCTGCTTCAAAAGAGATAATCTGCGAATGCACATCGCCGTAGGGATAGCCCTGCCAGGCTGGAACCCAAGACATGAATTGGGACAGGCTGTTTTTTGCTGCGGCCGACATGGGGGAACCTGCAAGAATCTGCTCGAGCTGCAGCTGCGGCGAAGAGACAATCTGCTGTATCTGCTGGAAATTGGGCGCAGCAGGGGATGGAAGGTTCTGCAGATCTGTGTTCAGATATGATATGGAATCGATCTTGGAGCTGACAGCATTGATGGTGCTGTCCGAAATCGTGCAGGAAAGATAAGCGTTGAGTATCTCATTGTGGATTCTCCCCGCCATGTCATATGCGTTGGCTGGGTTTTCAGGATTCACCTGCACGGTTTTTTTGGACAGCAGCTCATTTTCGGCTGATTTGGAAATTGGAATTTCATGTGTGTAGTCATCTTCATTGGCGCATGACACAGAAAGTGCTGCAAGCATGCCGATTAAAATTTTTTTCATGATTAAAGTGTGTTAAATGGAGCGGCCTTTTGGGCCGGTTCATTTCACCCGGGCAAGCAGAACCTTAAACGGCACGATGCCGTTTTTTGCTTGTGAATTCAAAGCAAATCTAGTCTCATGAAAGCCGCCCTGCAAGCCCTTGGCTGTGGATTTTCTGAATTTCAGGTATGGATTTTCGGAAAATCGGCACTATGTTTTTTTAATGTTAACCCTTTGTTATCAATATATTACGTTATATTTGGAAGTCTTTCTTTACAAATGGCCTGCTTTTGGTTTCCAGCTCGGGAATTTTGATAAGGAAAAGCATTTTTTGCCCCGTATTGTATCATTTTTAATCCTGACTCTATGCTTAAATTTAGATCCAGCCTTCTTTTGCTCTTGATGACCCAGCAGCTTTTTGCGAATTGGAACGAACCGAAGAAAAGTGATACGCTTTCAGGCAGATCCTATGATTATCTTTTTGACAAGATTGAGCTGACAGCAGGCTCCGAGCGGCAGCAGATTTATCTCTCCAGCTTTCTTCGTAAGGCAAAAACAGAAAAAAATGACGAGGAAATCTTGAACGGATACAAAAACTATGTGCATTACTGCGATGGGAAGCTCAAGCTGGTATACGCAGACAGTATGATCTATGCGGCTAAAAAGGCAGATAAGGATGCCCTTATCGGTTCGGCTTATCTCTCGAAAGGCATTGTCTTTTATTCGCTGAAGAACTACAAATCGGCTCTGGACCACTACCTGATTGCCGATAACTTTATTTCGAAAACCAATGATGATTACCTGGTCTATAAGGTAAAGTACAACATTGCGCAGATCAAGTACTATCTGGGGTTTTATGATGAGGCCGTGCCGCTGCTGAAACAGTGCATTGAATATTTCAGCGGAAAAAATGCGAGGGCCTACCTGAATTCGCTGCATTCCCTTGGACTGTGCTACGGCAGGATGGGCAATTATGGGCTGGCCTCGCAGACCAATGCGGAAGGCCTTAAGGAAGGGGAGAGGCTTTCCAATGATGAAATGAAATACTACTTTATCCACTCCGAAGGGGTGAACCAGTATTTTAAAAGCAATTATGCCGATGCCGTCAAAAGCATAAACGCTTCGATTCCGATGCTTTTAAAAAACAGGGATTTTGCCAATGAAGCGGTGGCCTATTTCTATCTGGGAAGAAGCTACTGGGATCTTCATAAGCCCGAGAGGGCGGTCCCCTATTTTATGAAGGTGGACCGGATATTTGAAAATAAAAATTATATCCGTCCCGATCTGCGGCAGAATTATGAGCTGCTGATAAAATATTACAAAGGAAAGCAGGACCTGAACAAGGAGCTTTTCTACATCAAAAAACTACTGAAGGCCGACAGCGTGCTCAGCAGCAGGTACGTTTACCTGTCCGGCAGGATCCGAAAGGTGTATGATACCAAAGTGCTGATAGAGGACAAGCAGAAAATCGAGAAGCTGTTCAATAATAGGAAATACAATGACTACATATACAGCGGGGTCATTGTGGTGCTTTTCTCAGCGATTATATTTTTTGCCCATCGGCATTCCAGCAATAAAAAGACCTACAGGCTCAAGTTTGAACAGGCCATTAATGGCAGGAAAGCTTCAGTGCAGAGGGCCCAGAGAAAAAACGGAGCCAGCGGCATTGAGGATATCAACAGTGAGACCGTGGCGCAGATTCTAAGGAAGCTGGAAAAGTTTGAAAGCGACAAGAAGTTTCTGCTGAAGGATCTTAATGCGGCAAAGTTGGCATCGATCACCAATTCGAATCCTAAATATCTTTCCGCCATTATAAGGCACCACAAAGGAAAAAAGTTCGTCAACTACATCAGCGATCTGAAAATTGATCATATAATAGCTTTATTGAAAGAAGATAAAAAGATAAGGAAATATTCCAACAAGGCGCTTGCGGAGGAAGGCGGATTCAGCAGCACCCAGAAATTCGCACAGGCGTTTTTTGCCAAAACAGGATGCCCGACTTCTTTTTTTATAGATGAGCTCAATAAGATGTCCTAATGAAACAGACTGTTTTATAACATTTATTATGCTGCTTTATTTTGATAAGCTGTTTGGAGTTTTTAGGGAAAACTCTATTTTTGTCTGCTTAATTTAAAAATGAATAGTATCATGAAAGATTTAGTAGCAAAAATAAACTCCGAAATCGAAACATTCAAAACCGAATCTGAGTCTTTATGCGAAAAAGGCGTGAAGGCGGCAGGGGCCAGAGCGCGCAAATCCTCTTTGGAAATCGAAAAGCTTTTGAAAGAGTTCAGAAAGGTTTCTATTGAGGAGTCTAAGAAATAATACTGCTGTTGATATTTTACAGTAAAAGGTGGATAGTGGGGCTTTTGGCCCCATTGTTTTTTTCTTTTATTGTTTGTTGGATGTTTATGTTATTTTTAGCCAAACCATAATTTAATCGTTGAGGCTATGATGAGGTGTTTTTTATCAGGTAGCTTATCCCGCTTTACGCTGCAAACGAAGTTCACTGAACTCCGATTGAGATAAAAAAGTAAGTGAAGTAATCTTTTTGCCGAACCCCGGCATAAAAGGATTTCCGCTGCAATCGGGGCTGGGGAGAAATATTCTGCTTTTTATAAGCATTTAAATATAGTAACATTGTTGGTATCTGTTATCTGTAGTTTTTACTTAAATCCGAATAATTCCGTCTCTTGAAAATCAATTATTCCTTGTTTACGCAGTATTTCTGTATAGGCATCTATCCTTGTTGCGATTAATCTGTTTCTATTTGATATCGACCACTCATTCATAATTCCAATTAATTTTGGTTCGCTTTCCAAATCAGAATAATTTATATACCAAAGCCCACATCCGCTGATTCCAAATAAATCAGGACCATAACTAATTGATTTCGATTTTAGGTTGGGAGTGTTTTGCCGGTCATATTCTACAATTAGATTTAAATATTCATTTCTTTTTAATTTCTTATACTCGTTTATATTCACACATTTTGTGATACCAATAAACGGAACTGAGTGAAAAGAATTTCTTGAATGTGATTTTTTTGACCAGCTGCTTGGGTATCCAAAAACTATGTAACTCATAAAATCAACCGAAGAATGATTAATCTCTATATCTGAACTTTCAAGAAAGGAATAATCAATGCTTAAATCTTTTACAGAGTGATTGTCCAAAATTAAAATTGCCACATCTAATTCATCAGACTTTCGATCTTTTTCCGGGTTATTTTTAATAATTCTTCCACCAGGTTTTATTAATGTTTTACCTTCTTGGATCGGTATGAATAATTTTTCAAAATCATCAAAAACATGTGCTGCAGAGAATAGGAAATATTTAGTTCCAATTTTTACAAAAACACCTGTCCCATGCTGCTTGTAAGAATCCAGATCTTTAAAAAGTGTACAGGTGAAATTCCTGATTTTGGGAAGACTGTTTATATATTTTTTTGCAATTTCTTTCATTATGTCCGATGTAAAATTGCAGATAATGTTGTAGTACTGCAGCGCGTTAGCGACTAAATTTAATTCCTATTTTCAGATTTGCCACCCGAGCGATAGCGAATGGAGAAGTAAATCATCTCAAATACACAACTAACTTTCTATTAGCCAACTGCCCATATCTGTTATACTACCTGTTAGTGATAGTTTTTCTGTCAATTGTTTTTACGTTTTTTCTTCTCCAATTTTTCAAAATTAAAATATGATTTTAGTTCTTGAGTTAGTAATTTATTTATTTTTAGAATTTCTTCTAAACTAATCTCATTTTCTCTGATAAATGCCAAATCCTCAAGAATTAAATTTTGATTTTTCAATAAGGAATTTTCGACTTTTAAGCCAATCCATTCTTTGTCCTTAATTTCTCTTTTAACTGACTGTAGAGAATCAAATTTATCGTGAAAAGTTGTAATTGTATAATAATGTTCCAATAATAAAAATACGGCAGTAAGTTTTGTATGCTCTTTTTTAGAAAGTTTATCTCCAAATTCTAAAGATTTATCGTCAAGATTATTCAAATCAATCGCTTTTAAAGAATATTGAATTCTCTTAGTAGTGAACAGAAGGTTTTGGAAATTTAATAAAATACCAAATGCGAATAGGGGATGGATTGTATTTTTATGTTTGTTGTAATCCTCTTCAAAGCGGTAAATTACTTTGTCAAAAGTTAAGCTTAAGTCATCTAAATTATCCGCATTTTTAGGTTGCTTGTATGAAAAACGATCATAAGTAAGTAAATTAAAAACAATTCCAATTTTCTTTTTGACGTAAAGATGAAATGCATATTTACTTTTACTTTCTTCATACTTTTTTTGTGCAAAAGGAATTAGAACGGCGGAAATTAGAGACAATACTGCAATAAAAAGAAACCAAATATTCCAATCAATCTTGTCACTTTCTTCAATAATTTTAACTTTTATTGGTTGTGCAATTTTCAAAGAATCTACTATTTTATCTTTCATTTTATAATTTGATTCGAAATCGAATGTTCTTTAAAATTATCGCTAACGTTCTGGCAGTTGGCGAGGTTGGGTAATAAAGATGTGTGATTTTTTGGTTAAAGACAAATTTCCCAAATACAAAACCAAATTAAAATTAAGCCCAAAACTTGCCATTTCTGCAAACTTCTGTTATATGAAGTTTTTTTTATACTTTATCAGACCAACCATCGGTGAAAGTATCTTTTTCACCATTTTTACCATTAAAAGTAATTTCTATTTTATTCCAATCTGGATTGATTTGATGAACTCTACATTTGTCTTTTGACTCATATAATATTTCAATTTTTCCATCTTCATTTTCAATAATGAATTTTCTTTTTAAAAGAGTTGCACCAGTTGCTTCTAAATCTTCTGTAGTTACTTTAGCGTTTTCAATTTTTGGAAGGCTAAAATAATCCTGTTCAGCCGAAATCTTCTTAGTGTTTTCAATTATCTGATTGTAAATTTCTTTCATATATCTATGCTAATCTTCAGAATATAAATCTAAAGTTGTTATTAATTTCAGTTCTTTTAAAATGATCTTCCCACTTTCAGGAAAATCAAATTCTCCTTCTCCATCAACTAAAAAGAAAAAATTTTCATCAAAACCATCCTCGCCACTTGAGTTTAGTCTAACATCAAAGTTAAATTCTACATCTTTGAATGTGAATTTTCTTTTAGGAATGTCAACATAAATATTTTCCATAATTGCATTAACTTCCCATTCGTCTGCTCCATAATTTCCAGGATTAGTATCTGTCAAACAATAACTCCAAAAATCAAAGGAATCATTTAATTTTTCAGCAATCTTCTCTCTAATTAAATCTATATGCATATTGTTGGTTTTTAAAGTTTTACATAACTTACTTATTTAGGCGATAAAATTGCTTAAATAAGTACTGTTTTGGGTGGCTTTGCGGCATTGTATAAATTTCAAAATCAAACATACAAAACCATTTTTCTTTTATTTTATGGTTTTCCATAATCTGTCTCAGTAATAAGTTGCAAAATATTCTTTTAAAAAAGATATTACTACCGTATAAATACCTGTTTTAAATTTTTATTAATCATAAAAAAAGATGCCGAAGCATCTTTCTATTATTCCTTTTCTAAGTCAAATTTAAAATCAAACAATTCTTTAGGTTCAATATCAAGACCCTTTGCTATTGATATTATCGTACCTAACGATGCTCCGTGTTCGCCGTTTAAAACTCTATATACTTGCTTGAGTTCAATCTTTCCAACAGAAGCAACAGTCATGACATCCTTTTTATTGTAATCCATTACCCTTTGTAAATTCTGACCAAATGCTATATAATATTTTTTTCTAATCTCCTTCATAAAGTGAAATTGAGACAATTAGAATAAAAAAAATTGTCAAATTTGACAATTTTGTGATTTTTTTCATATATTTGAATTCTAAAAAATTATTTAAAGAAATTTTAAATAGGATTTTATTAATTTTGCGACTCTTCAATTAAAAATATTTGAAGCATTCGCTTTGAATCTCGAACAGAAAACTGGCGTTTTTTAAACCACGAGAGGATAAGTAAGATGCTCACGTCATTGGCGTGGGCTCACTTATTGTGGTTGGTGCCGCCAGTACCTCTGTTCGATAAGCTGAGTTCCATGCCTTTTTTTTATAGCAATCAGATAAAATTCATAGCAAATCTTTCCCTTATTATTTAAAGTCTCGCATTTAACGTCGAACCTTTAAACTATTTACACGTGAAGTAAAAAACTGGTAATTATGATTGTTAAGCCGTTTACTTAATGCATAAAAAATGGCCCTCTGCAGCAGCGACCAAACTAGAGCAGAGGACCGTAGCTAATCAAATACCATTTAATTAACCAATCCCAATATTATGAATTATTTTTCATTTTACAAGGATGGGAAAGCGCTTTATTGCCTGTTTTTAATGGCACTGATATTCTCTTTCTCATCTTCTTCAGCCCGAAATTCTAATCGGAGTCTCAGTTCTTTTTTTCAACAGAATCAGGTTCAAGGTGTTATCACGGACGGAAGTTCTCCGCTTCCAGGAGTAACAATTGCCGTTAAAGGCAGACCCAATGCCGCTGCTATAACTGATTATACAGGTAACTACACAATTTTCGCTAGTATTAATGATACGCTTATTGTTTCGTTTATAGGTTTTAAAACAAGATTTATTCCCGTTTCATCACAGTCTAAAATAAACATTGTTCTGGAGTTCGATACAACCACATTACAGGAAGTCCGGGTGAATGCTGGTTACTATTCTGTAAAGGAGAGTGACCGGACGGGGAGCATCGCCCGGATTACTTCAAAAGATATCGAGAACCAGCCCGTCACTAACGTGTTTGCGACAATGCAGGGAAGAATGTCAGGCGTAAATATCACACAAAATACTGGCATGCCAGGCGGAGGTTTCGCAATTCAAATCCGCGGGCAGAACAGCATTAGGAACGATGGTAACGATCCTCTATATATTATTGATGGGGTTCCTTATTCCTCTCAGAGCATAGGCAGCACGGTCACTTCTTCTAATATGCCGTCACAGAATAGTCCGCTGAACAGTATAAACCCTGCAGATATTGAATCTGTAGAAGTTTTAAAGGATGCCGATGCAACTGCAATTTATGGTTCGCGCGGAGCAAACGGAGTAGTGCTAATTTCAACTAAAAAAGGCAGAGAGGGTAAAACAACATTTAATTCATCATATGTTTATGGACTCGGACAGGTCACTCGTTTTAAAGATGTTTTGAAGACTCCGCAATATTTGAGCATGCGGCGTGAGGCTTTTGCAAATGACGGCGTAACAAATTATCCTTCCACCGCCTACGACGTCAATGGTACTTGGGACCAGAACCGCAATACGAACTGGCAGAAACAACTGATTGGAGGTATTGCTGAATATACGAATTTACAGGCTTCAATTTCAGGAGGCTCACCGCAGACAAATTTCCTATTCAGCGGAAACTATTCAAGGGAGACCACAGTTTTCCCAAAACAATTTGAATATGTCAAGGCTGGTGGACATTTGAATCTGGATCATGAATCAGCAGACGGGAAATTCAAAGTTAATTTATCTGTACTTTATGGAGGACAGTTCAGTAGCCTTCCCTCTATAGATCTGACGCAAATTGCGACAAGGCTCTCGCCAAATGCTCCTGCCTTATATGATGCATCGGGAAATCTTAACTGGGAAAATAATACCTTTGACAACCCCATAGCTCCTCTTGAGGGAAAAACAAAAGGAAACACATACGATCTTCTTGCAAATGCATTACTGTCTTACAATATAGGATTTGGTTTAACCTTGAACAGTAGTTTTGGTTACACAGATCTTAAACAGAGACAGTTAAACTTCCAGCCTAATACCATCTTTAGCCCCTCTTCCGGTTTTGGAAGCGAAATTTCAACACTTTACAATAATCTCGTTAACAGAAACTCATGGATTTGTGAGCCCCAGCTATCCTATAAAAAAAGCATTAAAAAGGCGACTATTGAAGTCCTGCTGGGAAGTACTTTCCTGCAGCAGAAAGGCGATCGTCAGGTGATCAATGCGACAGGGTTTGCCAATAATGGTCTAATGGAAAATCCAGCTTCGGCAGCGAGTATCAAAGTTGAAAACAGTGATCAGAATCTGTATCGGTACAATGCTGTTTTCACTAGAATAAACTTGAACTGGGACGGAAAATATCTTCTAAATTTAACAGGAAGGCGTGACGGATCAAGCAGATTTGGGCCAGGAAAGCAATTTGCCAGCTTCGGAGCAGTGGGTGCTGCATGGGTCTTCAGTAAGGAGAACGCATTAAGAGAAAATATACCTTTACTTAGTTTCGGAAAAATCCGCTCCAGCTATGGCATAAGCGGGAATGACCAGATTGGGGATTATCAATTCCTCGATACCTACAGCTCTTCAGGGCTTAACTACTCTGGTATTTCCGGATTGCAGCCAAGCAGGTTGTATAATGCCGACTTCGGTTGGGAAAGCAACGTAAAGTTTGAAGCTGCCGTAGAGGTAGGGTTTTTTAATGACAGGATTTTTGCAACAGCTTCTTGGTTCACAAATAAATCCTCCAATCAGCTTGTAGGGGTACCGTTGCCAGGCACCACGGGTTTTCAATCTATACAGTCAAATCTTAACGCTGTTGTCGAAAACAAAGGAATAGAACTGACGGTACGAACAGTCAATATAAAAAACAGCATTTTTAGCTGGACCACAAATTTTAATTTTACCAGCCTGAAGAACGAACTTCTATCTTTTCCTAATCTTTCTTCCTCAACATATAAGAATCTATATGTTGTCGGAATGCCGCTAAATATTATAAAATTATATCATTATAAAGGTCTCGATCCTGCAACAGGCATTTATCAGTTCGAAGATGTAAATAGTGATGGTGCGTTAACTGCTGCCGATGATAAACAGACTTTAAAAAACTTAAACCCGAAGTTTTATGGGGGGCTTCAGAACCAGTTTCGCTACGGTAACCTTGAATTCGATTTTTTGTTCCAGTTTGTGAAACAGGATAACTTCAACGAAAATTTTGCCAATCCAATGCCAGGCACAATGTTTAACCAGCCGTCGGGGGTCACCAATCACTGGGAGTCACCTAGTGACTACGGTCCTTATCAGGGGTACAGCAATAGCAACAACGCCAAAATCCTTGCAAACAGCAGATATATACAAAGTGATGCTGCAGTTAGCGACGCTTCATACATTAGGTTGAAAAACATTTCATTGTCATATCAGCTGCCCGAAAAATGGACCAAGAATTTTAGCTGCAGGCTTGCAATTCAAGGACAGAATGTACTGATCTTAACCAGATACAAGGGTATGGATCCCGAATTTAAATCTGCCGGATTTCTTCCGCCGCTGCGCATTTACAGCACAGCACTTTATATATCATTCTAACCAATTTTTCTTTCACTATGAAAACATTTATATCAAAAATAAGACCCGTGACAAAACTAAGTTGCATAGTTTTCTTTTTTTTATCGTGTTCCAATTTTACAGAAGTGGATCTTCCCTCGTCACAACTGGCTGCAGCCACAGTTTATGAGAACAAGGCTACCGCAAACGCAGCAATGGCTGACATCTATTCTAAAATTAGAGACAGAGGACTATTGACAGGTTTTACGACAGGTCTTAGCAGAGAGCTTGGGCTGTATGCTGATGAGTTGCAGTATTACGGTATCTCCGGAACTGCTCAGGCAAATTTTTATAATAATACGCTCTTGTCTGCTGGATCTGAATTATCAGAATTATGGAATAGCAGCTACAGCCAGATTTATGCAGCCAATTCGGTATTAGAGGGAATAGCCGGATCAAGTTCATTAACCTCTGCCGATAAACAGCAGCTTGCTGGTGAAGCACTTTTTGTTCGTGCTTTGATTCATTTTTATTTGGTAAACTGTTTTGGTAATATTCCCTATGTCACTGAAACGGATTACAAGAAAAACAGTAAAGTCTCAAAATTTTCTGAAGGGACTGTTTATGGTTTTATAAAACAGGATCTAGAGCAGGCCGTCAATCTGCTTCCGGCAAATTATTCGGGTAATGCTAAAATAAGGCCCAGCAAGGGTGCTGCGCTGGCAATGCTTGCGAGGCTATCCCTGTATATGGAATTATGGGACGAAGCATCCAACTACGCTTCAGCTGTTATAAGTGAGAAGGAACTATATGACTATTCAGTTCCGCTTGATCTTATGTTTCTCAAGGACAGCCGTTCAACTATCTGGCATTTGATGCCCCCTGCTGCAGGAAGGAATACTTACGAAGGGAATACTTCTATTTTTACGCAGGGACCGCCTACTGCGGCAGCAATTTCAACACAATTATTTAATGCTTTTACACTCAACGACAAGCGCAAAGCGCAGTGGATGAAATCCGTTTCTAATAGCACAGGGACTTGGTACCATGCATACAAATACAAAAGGCAGAGCACAACAGCCTCATCTGAGGAATATTCGATCGTGCTCCGCATATCAGAGCAATATTTGATCAGAGCGGAAGCACGTGCACACACTGGTAATTTAATTGGAGCTAAAGACGACTTGAATAGGATAAGAAATCATGCAGGATTGGAGAATACCACCGCGATAACCGCTGAAGAAATAATAGATGCGGTGATTAGTGAACGACGTTTCGAGCTTTTTACAGAATTTGGCCACCGTTTTTTTGATTTGAAAAGAACGGGGCGACTTAACGCAATACTTTCTGCCGTAAAACCACAGTGGAAAAACACCAGCCGCCTGTTTCCAATTCCTGAAAGCGAATTGCTGCTGAATACTAATTTAAAACCGCAAAATGAAGGCTATTAAAAATATATATAAAGTTTTTTTTACCAGGATTTCCTGTTTCATTTTTTGGTTAGTAACCTGTCCCTTTATTATGGGACAGGCCTATCCAAAAAAACAGCTTGCACTGGGTGACTACAAACAATGGAGCTTTTTAATCCCAGACCAAATATCAGACAACGGAAACTGGACGAGCTACCGTCTTCATTATAAATACACTGATAATGATACGCTGTTTTTGCAGCCCAGTTCAGATAACAGTAAAAATATTGCGCTACCCGGAGCCACAAAAGGAAAATTCAATGCAGAATTAACTTTTGGTTGCATCTCTGGAGATACTTTTACCCTTATTAACCTTAAGGATAAGAGCACTGTTGAAAGAAAGGACGCATATCATTTTGAATTTTCCGCAGACCATAAATATGTTATTATTATACTGAAGCAAACGGATGGCAAATTTGGAATTGAAATCAGAAATAATAATGGAAATGTGATTTTCGAAACATCAAATGTTAACAGATATCGTTTTGATCCGAAATTAAAGGGAATTGCCTACAGCATTTCCAAGCCAAACTCGTTTAAAATGCAACTTGTTATGTTCGGTGGCATCACCGTTAAACACGAGATTATTGAAAACACATCCTCGTCCTACCAGAATATTATCTGGAAAGGAGATAAAATTGCCTTTATTCAAAACGTTGAAGACAACCCGATTCTGTATTGCTATGATTTGAAACGAAAAAAACTGCAACTGTTAAATTCATCAGGCATTGCGCGAAATGCGATTCAAATGGCCATTTCTAACCAAGATAATGTAAATCCAATACTTTCTGCAGACGGTTCTCAAATTTTCTTCTGGCTGAAGGAAGTCCAGGACGAGGACAGCCGTATTAAGGAGAATGAGGTCCAGGTATGGAACGCCAGAGACAAGCTTCTTTTTGACTTTCATAAACAGGCTCCATATTACGCTTGGTCGGATAAGCTCGCTGTCTGGAATATGAAAAGTAATACCGTCCGGCAGATTACCGATAAAAAATTTCCAAAGGCTTTTTTAAGTCCCCTGTACGACACTGCTTTTATTTTTGACCCTTCCTCGTATGAACCGCAGAGCATGCAGATGAGTCCATACGATTTATATGCTTTTGATTTGAAATCGGGAAACAAAAACTTGATTTTTAAAAATCATTATCCGGGAAAGAGTCTTTCAGTTTCCCCTGACGGACTTTATTTATCCTATGCAAAAGAAGGACACTGGTGGATCTACAATATTAAGAAAAAAAATACCACCTGTATTACAGCAAAGATCTCTTCCGTTTTTTATAATGAAGAAAATGACATTCCTAACAATATTGCTTACTATGGAATGGGAGCATGGACAAGGGACGGTCAAATAATCATATATGACCGATATGATCTTTGGTTAATTTCAGTTGACGGAAAAACAAAAAAGAGGCTTACTAACGGGAGGGAATCGCAAAAAACTTTCCGTGTAAAACTTTTCGACACGGAATCCGTTATCGGTGACACTGAATTCATAAAAAACACAGCGAACCTCAATCAAGGTTTTTTAATGACGGTAGAAAATAAAGAGACTGGCGAAAGCGGTTTAAGCCATTGGAATTTTAATTACGGAGTGAGGGAGTTGGTGTGGACGGGAAAGAAAATCTCCCTGGTTAGCAAAGCAAAAAATAAAAATGCTTACATGTATCTGGATCAGAATTTTACTTGTCCGCCGAGGCTTATGCTTAGCGATAGTGTTAATAGAGAAATTGTTCAGACCAACAAACAGCAAAAGCATTATATGTGGGGCCGTAACGAGCGCATAGAATACATGTCCAACGGCGTAAAAGCAAAAGGGATTTTATTTTATCCGGCCAACTATCGAAAAGGCAATAAGTATCCAATGGTGGTGTACCTTTATGAGCGTTTATTCTCGAAATTAAATGAATATCAGAATCCTTCACTTATATCACCCGATGGCTTCAACGCTACTTCTTTCACCCTGCAGGATTATTTTGTTTTGTATCCTGATGTTATTTATGAAGTGGGGAATTTAAGACATTCCGTCACAAAAAGTGTACTTGCAGCTGTAGATACGGTACTACAGAAAGGAGACGTCAAACCCGACAAAATTGGAGTAATCGGCCATTCCTTCGGCGGATATGAGGTGGATCTTATAATTACACAGTCTCACCGTTTTGCGGCAGCAGTTGCGGGAGCTGCAGTGACAGACCTGGTCAGTGCATATCTTTATGACGGACCGTTATTCCGAAGACCGGATTACTTCAGGACAGAGAATCATCAATTCAGAATTGGCAGCTCTCTCTATGAGGATATGCCCGCATTTCTAAATAATTCTCCAGTTCTGCTTGCGGGAAATGTACAAACGCCACTCTTGGCATGGGCTGGAGAGGAAGATCGTCAAGTTCACACCTTTCAGAGCATGGAATTTTACCTTGCCCTTAGGCGGTTAAATAAAGTTCATACACTACTAATTTATCCGGGGGAAGACCATCAAATAAATAATAAAAAAAATGCAATCGACTTAAGTCTGCGGATTAGTAAATGGTTCGGCCATTATTTAAAAGACGAACCTGAGGAAGACTGGATGAGATGTAATTTCAACAGATGATTAATAAAAAAATACCGCCGCAATTTATTTATTGCGGCAGTACCTTTTTCTGCTAATATTTATTATTGCTCATCTCTTCTAAGAGGAGTCTGGCAAGTATTAGCTTCCTTGTACAACTGTGTTACGCCATCAGGAGCAGTACAGGCAAATTGACTTCCTTCATCACAATCAGCTACATATTGGCACTGAACGGGATTGGAAGAAATACGCGCATAACCTGGTACTATTGCGGCTTTTCCTTTGTTGTTTAAAGCACTTGTACCTGCAGCGCTTGCCAGTCCAAATGCAACTACTGCCATTGGCAGAACGATTTTAAAAACATTTGATTTCATAATAACATAATTTATGGTTAATGATCTACTCTTTTTTACAGGTTTTCGATCAATTCCCTGCTATTTGGCCAATAGATTATCTGAATTTGTTTTAATGTACCTTTTAGTAATTTGCTCGTCCATTTTATAGGATATAATATTATTGCCTATTAATGCATAGAGAAGGTTGTCTTGGACAACAAACTGCTTGAGTTTTTTAGTATTAATATCGTTTATGGTAAAACTTAAAATATAGCTTTCTTTTGTGAGGTCATATACGTCGATAATACTGGTTCTTTCCCACATTTTGTCATCTTCATATAAGCCTGGTATAGCGGAGTTAACAAACAACAGATTTTTGTAAACGGCACTTCTTTTATTAACAAATAATGGCGGTTTAGAAAATTTTCTCTGCTTGTATTTTTGGTCTTTGGCAATATCTAACTTCGCTTTCGTAATTGTGTCAATAGTGTTTCCTCTGCGTATGAGTTTCAATTTTTTATCAGTGATTGTAAATTGATTTCGGTAGGCATAGACATAAATGATTGCCTGCAAATCCTCGCTGTATAAAAGCTGCCCGTCCGTATCAAAAACCCCATCCAACTGCTTCTGAAGCAGACTGGGATTCAATATAGTTTTTTTTTCTTTCCCTATATTAATGATGCCAATTATATTATCGCCAGTTTTTTTGCTGCTTGTAAGTACGGCGATTCGTGCTGAATCAAGAGTCTGTGCAATAGTGAAATACTCTCCGCCTTCATAACTTAAATACGCTTTCCAGTCACTGGTCTTTCCTCTGTATACGCATGGCACAATTCCATCAGTTACAAAAAAAAATGGTGCTTGTACACTGACTCTCACACCTCGGAATGGCAGGTCTTTGCGGTCCAAATTTATCATGCTATTCTGGCTCTTGATTAATTTTTTATTTAACGATGTGACCTGTAAAGGGGTTGTAACATTTCCGAGGTAAATTTGAGAACTGTCAGCTCCAGCAATATAGTAAGAATTTACTTTTAAGTCTGAAACTGCATACTGTCTCAAAGGAGAATGAGGAAACCGTCTTGTTAATTTATTGTGATAATGAACAATATTTTCAGAGAGCATAAATAGTATAATCACAGTACTAATGCCAAGTAGACTCACTAGAGAGAATACGCCAATTAATTTTGATGCCTTAAGCCTGCGCTTGCTTATACTATTCCGTCCGTTATAGAGAAGGATTGCCACTATCGCCAGAAATACAAAAACAAGATTAAAAATCATATGTGATCGCCAGTCAAGTTTTTCCAGAACACCTCCACATGAACAGGGAATGAAAGAGGTGTAGTTTAGTATTATAAAAATATACGCAGTAAACATGATCATCAGACCGTATGCAGAAAATAGCCCTTCCATTCTGTATCGGGGAAAAATCAGCATAATACAAATCATAAATTCTCCTGCCGGCACAAGCACTGAAAGCCATTGTGCGAATGAACTTAGCAATGGGGACTGTCCTAGCTGAATTTTGAAATGCTCGAATTCCATCAGCTTGCTGGCAGCAGCATAAACAAAAAGCAAAACATATAGAAGACATATAATCTCAATTGCAATATTTTTAATTTTACGGGTAAAAATCATGGGTTTCCTTATTTAAGATTTAGTTCATGCTTAATACTTGTTTTTAATTACGATTGGCTGTTAAGCTGCAGTTGTCAGGGCAGTCTTAAAAACTTGCCAAACTTTCTTTTGTAAAATTATAGTAGTTTGATAAAATGATAGTTATCAAAAACACGCTACTATTTTTCAATACTGTTCATTCTAAGTTAAATGTTTTAAAATGATATTCTAGTAGCTGTGTTTTAAAAAAAAAATAGACACTTATAAAAAGAAATTATAAGTGTCTAGTAAATAAATGCTGAGGATCTTACGGCCTTGCTTCGTTGAAGATTTTTAATTTTTCATACAGTTCATTTAGTCCTGCTTTTTGAAGGCATTCATCTCCAAGTAGTTTTAGCTCTTGAAGATTCTCGCCAGGAATACTGCTTAAAAATACATGTGTTTTGGAATTAGGATCTGATGACGATCCGCGTTCAATAATATTGTTTAAAAGCAGTACATTTTTGCGTGAAATTTTAAGATCAATTTTCACTGTTTCATTCATTCCCGGAATACTTAAAATGGTATCAAGGACTTTGGCTACATCATTTTCTGTCATCATAATTTTTCACTTATAAGATTAATAATTAATTGTAGTAAAGATATAAAGGACATCTAGATTCGTCATGGACATAATATGACCATGATAGGTGAAATTCAGCAGTCTTCTCTAATTTCGTTATGCCGAAATAAATTAAAACTGTGATGTTGAAATACAGATGCTTTTTAAGGTATCCTACGCTGCTCTTAATATATTGCTGCGATACTAAAAGTGTTTGGAAAGCACAAAGATTGCCTCGTGCCTGCAATCGGCAAGATGTCCGTTTGTTAAACAACCGAATCTTGCTGCCTTATACTCGGAACTCGTTGGCAGTGAAACTGGAAGGCTAAAAGAGATTGAAAAAGTAATGAAAATGATTGATGATGGAAAAGGAAACTTCAAACAGAACACGCATTGTAGGGCTTCGTTTTACCCCTGCAGAGTATCAGAAAATAGAACGGAAATGGAAAGCGAGCACCTGCAAAAAACTCAGCGATTACATCCGGATGCATTTATTTAATAAGCCCATTACAGTGAAGTATAGAAGCGAGTCTCTTGATGAATTTATGGCTGAGGTTATAAAGCTGAAAAGCGAACTTAATTCCCTTGGAAATAACTTTAATCAGTCTGTAAAAAAACTGCATACTCTGCGGCAGATTCCGGAGTTTAAATCATGGGTTTTAAACTCTCAATTCGAGCGGAAAATGCTTTTGGAGAAAGTGGAGGAAATTAAAATCCATTTCCAGAAAATTACTGAAAAATGGTTGCAGTAATTAAGACAGGCAATTCTGTGCATAACATTTTTAACTACAATGAAAATAAAGTCAAAGAAGGAATTGCAGAGTGTATCGGGGAAGGAAATTATCCTCTGGAAGCTTCAAAGTTATCCGGTGCAATGAAGCTTAACAGGCTTCTGAAACAGAATGAACTTAATGAAAATGTAAAGAGGAACAGCGTACATATTTCACTGAATTTTGATCCTTCCGAATCTGCATTATCGAATGAAAAGATGCTTGAAATAGCATCGCAGTATATGCAGAAAATAGGTTTTGGAAGTCAGCCGTATCTAATCTACAGGCATTATGATTCAGGACATCCGCATCTGCATCTGGTTTCTATAAAAGTTAGGGAAGACGGCAGCAGGATTGATATGCAGAATATAGGAAGAAACCAGTCTGAAGCAGCGCGAAAGGAGATTGAAAAAATGTTCGGTCTGGTTCAGGCTCAGGAAAAGAAAAACACTAGGCATGAGCTTATCAAACCTGTTGTGCTTTCAAAGATTAAATATGGCAGAACAGAATCAAAAAGCGCTGTACAGTCGGTTCTTGATCATGTGCTTCCGGCATATAAATACAAAAGCCTCTCCGAGCTGAATGCAGTGCTGGGCTTGTATAATGTAAAGGCGGACAGGGGAGAGGAAAATTCAAGAATATTCAAAACAAAAGGTCTGGTGTACAGAACGCTGGACGAGAATGGAAAACCTGTGGGTGTCCCTTTGAAATCAAGCGGATTTTATAGTAAACCGACTTTAAAATTTCTGCAGATGAAGTTTCTGCAGAATACTAAGTCAGCATCTCAGAAGAAGAGAATTGCCAATGCAGTTGACCTTATACTTTTAGACAGAAGCGTTTCGCTTTCTGATTTGGAATTGAAGCTGAGAAAGGAAGGAATAAACATGGTTTTCAGAAAAAGTGCACAGGGACAGCTTTATGGGATTACTTATGTGGACCACACTTCAAAATGCGTATTTAACGGAAGCGATTTAGGAAAGCCCTACAGTGCTAAATTGATAGAGCAGCGATGCCGTTTATCTTTTGAAAAGGAAAAAGAAAAGTCAATTTCAGTTCAGTCTCAGACATCTAAATCTAATAAGACTATTGGTCGAAAAAAAAATAAGGTAGACTTTTTCAAAGACCTTCAGCAGGATTTGAAATCCCTTGATTTCAAATCTGCTGTTGAAAAGATGATAGAAGTAATAACCAAGGTCGAAAATGATGCTTTTTATGTTCCAAATCAGCTTAAGAAAGCAACAAAAAAGAAAAGAGTAAAAAGACGTTCTAATAATTTATAAATCTAAAGAAAATGGCTATGCAGACAGGAGAAAATGAACAGGCGTTGAGAAAAATACTGGATATGACAAGACTGATCAGTGTCATTATACTGGTGTTGCATTTTTATTTTTACTGCTATGAAGCTTTTGTACGCTGGCATCTTGCAGGTGAAATCATGGAGAAGATAGTAGGCAGGATTTTCAGAACTGGACTTTTTGATGATTTCCATAAATCAAAACTTTTTTCACTGCTGTTATTGGCAGTTTCTCTCATAGGAGCGAGAGGGAAAAAAGACCAGAAGATGAATTACAGAACAGCTTTGGTCTATATTTTCAACGGTCTGTTGGTTTACTTTGCCACAGCGGTTGTTTTTTATCTTCCGATTAATGGATTTTACAAAGCAGGAATTTATATTAGCGTAACATCTCTGGGGTTCCTGTTGATGCTTTCAGGAGGAACTTTATTATCCAGAATAATAAGAACAAAATTTCAGAATGGAGATGTTTTTAATAAAGAGAATGAGACTTTTCCTCAGGAAGAAAGGCTTTTGGAAAATGAATATTCCATTAACCTTCCTGCCCGCTATTATTTGAAAAATAAGATCCGAAAAAGCTGGATAAATATTATAAATCCATTTCGGGGACTGCTGGTTTTAGGTAGTCCGGGTTCCGGAAAATCCTATTTTGTCATCAGGCATGTTATAACCCAGCATATACAGAAAGGATTCAGCATGTTTGTGTATGATTTCAAATATGATGATCTATCCAAAATTGTCTACAATACTTTTGAGAAAAATAAAGGAGCTTATAAAATAATTCCCAAATGCTACTTTATAAATTTTGATAAAATTATGCACAGATGCAATCCTTTAGATCCAAAAGGAATGGAAGACATCACTGATGCGTCGGAATCGGCCCGAACTATATTGATGGGGCTTAACAGGGAATGGATTAAAAAGCAGGGCGACTTTTTTGTCGAGTCGCCCATTAATTTTCTTTCCGCTGTTATCTGGTATCTAAGAAAATACAATGATGGGGAATTCTGTACCCTGCCACATGTCATTGAACTTATGCAGGCAGATTACGATAATCTATTTACTTTACTGAGGACAGAAAAGGAAATTGAGGTGCTGATTAATCCTTTTATCAGTGCCTACCTAAATGAGGCAAATGAACAGCTGGAGGGCCAGGTAGGCACCGCTAAAATTGCCATGGCGCGTTTGTCTTCTCCCCAGTTGTATTACGTGCTGTCAGGTAATGATTTTACTTTAGACATCAATAATCCGGAGGAACCGAAGATTGTCTGCATGGGAAACAATCCCCAGAAGATACAGATTTATGGAGCAGTTTTATCCCTGTATGTCAACAGGCTGGTAAAGCTGGTAAATAAAAAAGGCAGACTCAAATCCAGCCTGATTTTCGATGAATTTCCTACCATCTATCTCAACAATATGGACAGCCTTATCGCAACGGCAAGAAGCAATAAAGTGGCCACGTGTTTAGGTATTCAGGATTTCAGCCAGCTTCGAAAGGACTATGGAAGAGAGCAGGCAGATGTCATCATGAATATCACCGGAAATATAATTTCTGGGCAGGTAACAGGTGATACCTCCAAGCAGTTATCGGAGCGTTTTGGCAAAATTCTGCAGGACCGGGAAAGCCTTTCAATCAACAGCGGGGATACTTCAATAAGTAGGTCTAAGCAGCTGGAATCGGCAGTGCCGCCATCTAAAATATCTGCGCTCAGTTCGGGTGAATTTGTTGGTATGGTGGCCGACAATCCGGATTGCAGGATCGAACTTAAATCGTTTCACTGCGAAATCATAAACGATCATGAAGCACTGAAAAAAGAAGAGGAAAACTATAATGAAATCCCACCTGTCCGTAAAATTGATGAAATGATGATTCATCGGAATTATTTACAGATCAAGCAGGATATTCAGGATATAATTAATTCTGAGTTGGACAGGATGTTTAATGATCCCGCTATGGCTTATCTGATACTTAAAAAAGAGAACAGGTGAATTTAATTGTTTGATTCGATAGCCAGAACATTAGCAACAAATCTTCGCCCTCGATTTCTAGCTCCAACACGTACGAGAAGATATTGTGCAATAAGTATTAGAAAGTAAATAAAGCTTAAAGGCCACTTTTCACTCCATAAAATTGGCAGCCCTATAAAGATCAAAAACAGAAAGCTTAATGAAGTCAGATCTCTTGCCAGCAGAAAAGCTCTATGGCTTTCAGATACGATTAAATCAGCACTGTTTTTCTTATATATTTTGTACCAGAGCTTGTTTTGATCTGCAGCTTTTTTGGGAAGAGAGCCGTGAGCAGTTTTTAGCTTTTCGCGATCTATTCTTGTATCAGCTCTGCTGATTTTAGAAAAGGCTTCCGAACCTGGAAGGGGATTGCTCATTTTCCAAAAGACCAATACTGCTTTCTGATGGCTAGATAAAAGTCCGTTCAGGAGAAAAAGAATTAAAGGAGCAATGAACATGCCTAGTGTTTTTATGACAAACATCATATCAAACTCTTTAACTAATTTTTCGAAATGAGCAGGAAAAAACATGCTGCATAAAAAGAATATGTTACCGGATAAGAACACCCACAATTGAGGGGTGTTCTTTGTTTTAAGATTAATTTGAGTTTCCATACAAAAGCTTTTTAAAATATATAGGGAAATAAACCATTAGGTGTCACAAGACAGATAAAAACTGGCAGGGGAGGTATCAGCTGGCTTAGTTCTTGTTTATGCTTTGAAATGCTGCGCATATCCTGATAGCTTAAGCCGTCAGGACCTTCCGGATGGGTATGCCACTCGCCGATATAGCCGATCTGGCCGCCTGATTTTCTTTCAATTTCTGCTATTTCTTCTGCAAGTCCCTCTCGTCCTCTTATAAATTCAGCACGATTTGATTCGCTGTCAGCAGGAGCATTGATTATCCCAGTAACATGAATTGTTTTCGTTTTATAATTACATATGCCTAAAAAGACTCCGCCTGTTTCAAATGTTCCCGCTGCTGTAAATGAATTTCTCATTTGTTCAGTCACATTATCTCTGAAACGCACAGTCCATTTGGGCCTGTTTGTCATGGGATAGATTTCAAATGGATTTACAAACAGTACTGTTGATTCTATTTTATACTCACGGTCATCATATATCTTATTGAGATAAATTTTTCCAATTTCAGACTTATTGCTCATCTCTTTTTTTATGGCTCCTGAAAAATAAGATGCATGAGAGGAAATTTTGTCGTCCGATAAAATGGTGGTTTCTGAATTGCAGCCTATACCGACAGGAACCATGAGGTTGCTGGAATTTTCCGCATCTTTTTCGCCGTTTAGCCATGTTTCAATTTCTGAGTCACTTTCTGAAAGGCTGTAGAGATAAACCTGAAGATCGTCCATTCTTGGATTTCTCAGGTTACCTTCCTTGTAAAGGATGCCTAAATTTCCAAAATCTGATATTGATGCGCTTAAAACCCCGCAGTTTTTAATGCTTTCTAAAGCCGACAGTTTATTGAAAAATGAATTGGATGCCGTAAAATCCATGATCCAGCCAAAGTTTTTGAGGAACTCTTCTTTTTCAAGATAGCCTTCCTTAAAAGAGGGGCCTGCAATGATATTGGTTTTTTCGTAAGGAAAAATGGCCTTGATTTTATCTGCCAGCGCCTTTGATTTGCTTTCGCCGATATCGTCCGCAAATAAGGAATGGCGAACGAGGTTATGAGGTGATAAGTGGTCTGGATCGATAAGGGTCAGGTTTGTGTTTCCTGACCTGGCCAGATGAAGCACCGCCTTTGAACCTAATGCTCCGCATCCAAAAACTGCGCTGTTTTCCGTACTGGGGCTTTCAATTCCCGATATTTTTGAGGCCAGCTGCTGCGTAAGCGGCTGGTTATGATCCAGCATTTTTATAGGCGGATCTGAAATAATCCTGCCTTCTGCCGTGTCTTCTGGTGCCAGTTTAATACGCAGGTTTATGAATTCAACATTGGAAGAATATCCGATCAGCGTGCGTGGCCTTCGGATTCCTATAATCAGCGGAAAAAAATCATTTTCATTTATATGGGCGATTCCTGATGCAAACTTTTCAAATACATCATAATTGATCTTATAAAAACTGCAGAACGATTTAAATTCTTCCCATGAAGAAGGGATGTTTACTTCATAATCCTCATTGATTTCGGATCGATCATTCCATAAGAAAACGGAAAAAAAATACCGTTTTCCTTTATTATTTTCTTTGAATTTTTCTCGCTCCTCGTTAACCATTTTTAAAATAGTATCCGCATTTTCATTGCCGATAAATTTAGAGAAGTGATAAGTGTAATCATCATCTTTATGGCTGCTGGTAAATAAGGCGCATGCTGTTCTTTCTCCAACCTGGATATCCTGATTGGTGCTTAGTTCATTAAGGATACTGTCATAATCATAAATAATGCTTCCGGAATATCCTTCCAGTCGTAGCGGCTCATACTGCTCGCCGTTTGTCGTTAATTCACCGGTGGCGGCATCACGGAGCCAGTTGCTTATGCGAGCTGCAAGATCTTCTATCCTTTTATTGGCGTACCACTCATCAGCATTGCCGCGCACAAAGCAAAATGCAGGCGGGCGATTATTTGATGCAATGTAAAGATGCGCAAGATTGTTTTTTGGAAAATCCAGTCTGTCAGTGAAAACCTTGGGAGCCGTTACAGGATAATTTTTCAGATCAAAAACTATGATGACAGGTTCGGTTTCCCTAATATCTAAATCTTCAAAATTTCCAAGGCTGGGAAGGTCAATTTTAAGTTCCAGTGGAACTGCAATCCTGTCAAAACCCCAATCAAGGATCTTGATTTTTTTGCCGGATAATTTTTTTAATGAAAGTAGAGAATCCTGAAGATCAGGATTCTCAATTTCAAGTGTATATGCAGGAAGGCCAGTGCTAAATCTTTCCATTTCCATATTTTGAAGGATTGCTTATAATTCCTAAGCCCGCACTTCCGGCAGCTTTTGCTGAACCTTCGGTCTGCTTCGGTTTTACCACGCCCTGCGATGTTACTTCAAAAATGATTGGCTGGGGAATCTTATTGACCACGTTGTAGGTTGTGGTGTTAAGAAAATTGTCCTGCGTTACTTTTTTAACGTATTCTCGCTTAGCTTCATAATGAGGAGGATTGTCTTTGTCATTTAGGATTGTTTTGCTTGATGCAATTACCTTGGCATTGTTTCTTTTGTAATCCAGGACTTTTAATGAAGTGTCTTTAGGTTCTGGATTTTCCTCCTGAGGCCTGTCATTGAAAAAAGACCATGAACAGTGGTGGGGCGAAAGAAACAAATCAAACTTCAAAGCATGTTCGTTTTGATACTTTTTTGTTTTCTCCAGAATTATGCACCATGAGGTATGATCAGAATCGCCGCCGAACATTGCAAGTGTCGAGAAATCTGTCTGATATTGGCTGTTTTTAAAGCGGGCCTGAAATACAATGCTGGTCGAATTTTTTTTATCATCTCCCAAAGCTTCCAGATGCTCCTTAAATGGTGCATGGATGAATGTGGAGAATAAAGTCTGGTCTTTATCATTAAAACGCGTAATGATATCGCCTGGAACAGCTCTTAAATGATCCAGATCCGTATAGTCTTCGTTGCCGTCATAACCTATTATTTTGATTCGGTTGCCTGCATTATTCCTTTTAGGGTCTTTGTTTCTGTGAAGTGTCAGACGGCGTTCAGCTTCCTTTTGGTGTGCATCTTCGTCATCGTTTGTGTTCTGCTCCGCAATCATGGGAGAAAACCACATGGTATCGATACGTATCAGTCCTTCTTTTTTATGAGTTTCAGAATAATTTTCAGGAGCACCTAAATAAAAATGCTTTTTAAATCCTCTGCAGTGGTCCTGATCGCCATGCGTCAGTATAAATACATCTACAAAAGGAATTCCGTTAGCTTTCTGTAAGCAGTTTAGTAAATCTTTTTTTACGTCAAAAGTGACATCATCATCGCAGTTTCGGATGTTGCAGTCAACTAGTATTGTAGTGTTGTCCTCTAAAGTTATTAGGGAAGTGTCGCCATTACCCACAGGGTAATATTTTATTCTTGCATTTGCCATTTTAAATCTTTTCTTTAAAAATTAATTTTCGTATTCAAAGCAATAGTCTGGCCCTTAATGTAGGGGTCTGATTCAGCATAAATATTAGTAAAGCTGATAATTGCTGTTAAATATGGACTTCTTAAGAAAAGATTATGACAACAAGGCTTGCACAAAATAAATGTTTTTTTACTTTTGTGAATGTATATTGATTCTGGTTATCATTTGTCAGATCTAAATAAGCTCATAAATTTTGAGAAATATAAAGGCATGGTTTAAGAATTCGAGCTCTTTTACTATGCTTTTTTTATTTCACCTAACATTTTGGTTATGGGTTTTTAGTTTACTTTTTTCTTAAATTTTGCACCTCCTTTTTTAAATCGTTAATTGTTTCGGTTAGCTCTTTTCCGGCTTTCAGATGTTCCATTGGATATTCATTTTTCAGTTCGCCCATTAATAAATAGTAAACTGGTTTTAAAACTGTTTTTAAGTCATATTCATTTGATTCATCGAAAAGTCCCAGCGTAGTTTTAAATTCTTTTTTGGCTATCAATAGCACAAAAAAGTCTATAAGAAGATTGAAAGCTGTATTGCTGTGTTTCATATCCTCATTCTCATCATAATAAATGCTTATAATATTTGGAATTTCTTCGTTTATGATTTCAACAGCATTTCTAAGATTATCGTTCCATAAAAGTATTTTGGCGTATAGCAGATTGAATCTGAGCGAATGGCCGTTTATTTTGATATGGTTTTCCAGTAAATCTAAAGCATACTTCTTTTTATCATTGCGCTTGTCGTCAAAAAGACATTCTATCCAGCAGCCGAGAACCGAGTTGTCTCCCAGATCAATTGCTTTTTGGAACATTTCATCAGATTTTTGAAATTCACCATCTTTGTTTAATAAATGCGCAAGACGGTGCGCACATTCGCTGCTGCCGTTTCTGATGCCCTCTAGGTATGCTTTTACCGCTTTTTCCTTGTTGCCGGTTCTTAAATATAGTCTGGCCAGCATTTCAAAACCTTCTGTGTCACCTTTTTTAATAGCTTCTGAAAATTGGTGCTCCGCTTTTTTAATGCTCGGTTTTTTTGTTACTAGATATGACATGCCGAGAAGTATGTTGCTCTTTTCTTCGTTGGCATTTACTGCTTTTTCCAATTCAAGCACTGCTTCTGCATGTCGATTGGTGTGATGCAGAACCTTGGCAAGTGCTGTATGGGAACCTTCAACATTATGTTTAACGGCATCCCTGAAATAATGCTCTGCCTTCTCCATTTCTCCAAGTTCGTGGTAAATCTTTCCCAGTGAAAGCAGAGGCTGCTTGAAATTTTTCGAAATAGCCTTGTTATGGTATTCAATAGCCGTTTTAAAGTCTTTCCTTTTACTGTATATGTTTCCTAATAGGTTGGCTGCGTAAGGATGTTCCGGAGGAAGGCTTAAACATTTATTGTAATAGTCAATTGCACTATCTTGATCATTAAGATGCAGGTCGTAAATTAGGCCGACCGTTAAATAGGCTAGCGGCTCTTTTTTATCCAGTTCAATTGCGGCCATAGCAGCATCGAGTGCCTCCTGAACGGCGCCTTTATTTAAATAAGCAGAAGTGGCTAAAGAATAATAATAAACGTTTTTGTCTTCAACTTCTTTTAATTTTTCAAGTGCTTCGTCATATTTTTCCTCAAATACCAAATTCTTGATATGCTGAAGCGCTTCTTCAGAAGAAGTGTTGCTTTTCTTAAGAAGCCTGTTAGGAAGGATCGAATTGGTCGTATGTATTAATTCCTCCTTTAAGGCTTCCGGCAGGTTTTCGCACGACAGGAATGTGTTTCCCATGTCGATTGCCGCCGTAGGATCGTATTTTCCATTTTTAATATTTCGGATGTGTTTTTCCAGCCTTTTAGTCAGTTCGCTTTCGTCGCACCAGGCATCAAAGAACCGAACCAGCCAGACAACATTATCTTTGTCATGCTTTCTTCCAAATCTCATTAAATACCATATATTCATGAATCTTTCCTTGATCCGGTAAAGATGATTTTTGGTGGTTGTAGGCACCTTTTCTATAAGCTGGTTTTTTTCCAGATAAGAAAGGATTGAGGATATGTTTTTGCTTTCCAGTCTTGTTTTTTTAGCTATTTCCTTCACTGAAATTGCATCCCATCTTCTGGCGATTACATCAATTACCTTCTGCTGCTGGCTCGACAGCTGATCCAGTTCTGATTTATACAGCATCGATAGATTATCGATTAAGATATATAAATCCTTAATCGCTTTGCCGTTTTCATTGTCCAGAAAGATTTGGAATAGATACGATATGGTTCTTGGAATGCCTCCGGTTAGTCTTCTAAGCGCTTCCACTCTGCCAGGATAATTGCGGATTATATTTTTTATCTGTTCCTCCTCGTTATACTGCTGACCGATTTTTATAAGCAGCTTTTCACACTCTTCCTGATTCAGTCCGTCCAGAGTTACGATGTTCAGAAAATTGTAAAACGGATCTGCAAAATCAGTATGTCCGTCTGCAAATGAACTTGACGACCCCACTATTCTTATTGGTGCCTTGGAAGTAAGTATCGCTTTTAGCCTTTGTTTTTCAGTATTGCTGAGTTTTTTAAAGAGAAAGTTTATGTTTTCAATGAAAAGCAGTGCTGTTTTGTTTTTCGACAGTAAAAAATTTTGAAGAAAGTCAAATGATTTTTTTTCAAAATCTTTTTCCTGTTCGATAATGTGTTCCAGTTTTTTTGATAGATTCTCCAGATATAGATCGCTGTCATCTATATAAATAGCGATAGCTTCCCATAGATTCGTGAGATCGGAAAGGTTGTACTGTTCTTCAGAAAACAATATAGGCAGATATTTTTCTTTGAGATTGTCATCGTCTAAAATGGAGTAGTTTAACCGATGCATCAAGGTCGTTTTTCCAGCGCCTCTCTGTCCTATAATAAGCGTGTTTTTAAACGGTTTTTGAATGCTGGATTCAAGCAGATCATCCTTAATATTTTTAAATTCATTCGTGCGCACTACAAAACCTTCTATAATAGATGATTTTGATTTTCCTCCGGTATTATTTCTTAAAAATAAATCTTGATTTTCTGTTTTAGACATGACGATAAAATTTTCGTCAAAGGTAATGACGATTTTTTATGTGACAAAATATTTGACGATTTTTTTATCGTGTTTATTTGCTTTTTATCGACTAACCTTTTGTAAAGCAGGTCATGCCATGTCTTTTAGGATTATGATCTCCTCTTTTTTAAAGTTCATCCCGTGAAATAATTTAGTCTTTTAAAAATAAGAAAAATTTCTGGATAAGCTAGTATCGGACTAGAATTATGCTATAGTCTTATAGTAAGTTTAATCTTTGAGCTGTTTTCATTCGAAACGGATAAAAAGGCAGCCAAGTTAGCGTGCACCGGATCCTGCAGGCGCATAACGGCACAGCCGCCCTTCGGGACTTATAGCCCTCCGTATCCTTGATGCCCGCTTTATTGCCGCTTTCTTTTTTTCCGTTTTTTCTTTTGAAAACAATTTTTGGGAAGGGCAGGGGAAAAGAATTTTTAAAAGAGTAATCACTTAAAATTTAGAAATCATGGAAATCACAGGACGTTTGACAAGGGATGCGGTTGTTGCCAAAACAGCAAAAGACAGGGAGGTGGTAAACTTCTCCATAGCAGTTAACGACACTTACAAAGCCAAAGGAAGTACGGAAACAACAAAAATAGTCACCTATATCGACTGCTCGTATTGGCTCAGCGCAGGTGTTGCGCAATGGCTTAAAAAAGGCGCTATGGTGGAACTCTACGGAAGAGTAGGAGTGAACGCCTATCTCAATTCGGAAGGCAAGGCTGTGGCAAGCCTCACTTTTCACACAAGCAATATCAAAATACTGGTGTTTGTCTCAGATGCTCAGCCCTTGCAGGAGCAGTCAGCTCCTGCAAAAAAGGACAAAAAGCAACAGCCTGACGACCTGCCTTTTTAATCCGAATCAAATGTACAAGCCTAAAGAAATGAGTTATGAAAGCCTTAGAAAAATCAGTATACGCCGAGTATGGCGTGCACGAAGCATTCCAAAAGATTATTCTTTCGGAAATGCAGTCTTATGACGGAAAAAAGAAAGAACAGCTCAAAGCATTCCTTGAAGATATGCAGAGAAGCGGATGCATCAGCGGTATGATTTCAGAATTTATCTATCATGCCGACTGTAAAAAGTTCTATATCGAATATTTGGACGATTTGGAGGATATCAGAAAAGAAATGGAAGATTCCATTGGGGAAGCGGTTAAAGACCGCTACGGTCTGCCTCACTACACCTTTATGTGCTGGCTCTGCTTTGAGGAATACTGTTATGACATCTACAGAACCTCTTTTGAATAGCACTATTTGTACAATATTAAATCTTCCCTTATGAAAGCTTCTGATAAATTTAAGACCGTTATAGAAGAGTTCCTGAATAATGCGGCGCAGGGCGATACCGTCTTTGCGCAGCATTATGCTAAAGCTTCCAAAAATTTGGAGAGTTGCTTCAATTACATTGGCGCTGAGGTCAAAAAGACAGGTCTGTGCGCCTTTGACGATCAGGAAATATTTGACATGGCGCTCAGATACTACACTGATGACAGCATCAGACAGCCTCAGCCCGTTAACTGCAAAGTTGTTGTGAAAGAGCCTGCTGTGGCTGACTTGTTTACTTCCGCTCCCGAAGTTCCCCAGAATACCGTTGTTGCAAAAACGGCAGTCATTGCTCCCAAAGCCGAATCAAAAACCTTGACACTCTTTGACCTATGATACCGAAGACCACTATCGAAAAGCAGATTACGGCTCTGAGCGAAACACTTGCACCCGTGACCCAAAAGATGCAGGTTTGGGCAGAGAAAAATATTTTTCTTAAATGGGGCGTGCTTTCAAGGGGGAAATTCCACTGCCTTGACTGCGCACACTCCTGGAAGCCTGATGCGCTGAAAGCATCGTGCCAAAAGTACATCAACTGCAATGCGTGTAATGGAAAGCTTAAAATGCACCAGTACAATCAGGTGCATTTTAAGGAAATTGAGTATTTCGCCGTGTTGGATGTATGCGGTGGATTTCAGGTTGTACGCATCATCTGTTCGCACAAGGATATGAAAAAGAACTGCATGCCGGCATACTTCCATAAGGAAGTAATGCAGCATTGGATTGATGGAAAAGGGGAGGTGCGCACGCTCTCGCTCGGCACCAACGTTTTTTCGCAAGCCTATGATTCTTGGAAATATTATACTTCCCTTGAAATCCGCCCGAAAAGTTTTGAGAGTTCCCCAAAATTCCGCATCAATCCTTATAAGGTTTACTCATCCTCAAAAGCGATTTCTATACTGAAAAGAAACGGATTCAAAGGCACTTTCTATGGCATCGCTCCGCAGATTCTCTTTAACGCCCTTTTAAAAGATTCCCATGCGGAAACGCTTCTCAAAACAGGGCAGACCGATTTTCTTTTTCATTATCTGACCTCTTACTCACAGCACATCAGGGAGAACTGGCAGGCAGTCAAAACCTGCGCCAAGAACAATTACAAGGTAAAGGACTTTTCACTTTGGGAAGATTACATTAGCCTTCTCAGATGGTTCAAAAAGGATTTGAATAATGCCGATTTGGTATGCCCTGAGAATTTGGAAGAGGTGCACGACAGGCTTGTGGAGAAAAAGCGCAGAATCCAAAGGCGTCTGCATATAAAGGAACTAAGAGCCCAAATACAGCAGGCGCAGATTGGCTATGAAGAGCAGAAAAAACAGTTTTTCGGATTGGAGTTCACTCGTGAGAATCTTTCCATCTGCGTGATGGAAAGCGTGCATGATTTTCTTGAACAGGGCGATATGCTCCGCCACTGCGTATTTACCAACCAATACTACAAGAAGAAAAATTCCCTTATCCTGTCGGCCAAATTTGAGAACAAACCTGTGGAGACCATAGAGGTGGCGCTTCCCTCGCTTGAAGTCCTGCAGTGCAGGGGAAATAAAAACAGGGTTTCCCCGCATCATAAGCAGATTTTAAAGCTTCTGCATCAGAACCTGTATCAGATTAAAAAGCGTATGAAAAACAATAAAGAAGAAAGAGCCGAAATTTAGTTTTCGGCTTTTTTGTGGAATTTCGCGACGCAGATACTTGAAGGGGATATTGTTTCGGAGGCAAGCACGGATTTCTGCTGCCAGTCCGAAGGTCATTTAATTTAGAAGCGGCATTGATAATTAGGTGTTTTTACTGATGTGTAAAATCGCAGATTACAATAGATTTGCATTGTGCGGCATATCGTTTTTTAAAACAGCCGCTTAGTTTTTTGTAAACGAACCATAAACCAAATCGAATTATGCATTTTAAGAAAGAACATATCATTACGCTGCTCGAAAGGATAATACGTTTTTCAGAGCACAGCCTCAATGGAATCAAGGAAGCAGACATCGATACCGATGACGAGCTCGATAATTTTTTTTCGGGTATGATCGTGCGCCAGTATGCCATTCTGAGTGATATCAAAATTCTTCTTGAATTCAAAAAAGGAGGATACCTGACCTCGGAGTTTGTTTTATTCAGATGCATTGCCGATGATTTTATCCACGTAAGATTTCTTGTCAATCAAGATAATCCGGAAGAGGAAATAACTAAGTTTAATGCCGATGCCATAAACAAGAATGTTAGTAAACTTGCCGATCTGGCAAAATTTAATGAAGAAAAACTTGGAGGGAATTATCCCGAATATCCCACATACGCTTTCATGGAAGATTTAAAGGAAAAAATAAAGCAGTCACCAAAGAGAGGCGAGTATTTTATTGACAGGGATAGTTTCAGATTAAAAACCTTCAAGTCGACAGGAAATCTGATAAGGGACCTGCAGGACAGCGGCTATGAGCATTCTTTAAAAAGAGCGTATTTTATCTGGCGCAAATTATCAGACCATGTGCATGCTTCCAGCTTTTCCCACGAGGAGGTTCAGGCCATTGATCCCGAGAGGGACCATACCTACTCTGAATTTGCAGAAATAATCTATTATGCTTATTCAGTCATTATGCACTGCCTGAAGCATTTTCAGAATAAATATGGCCTGCAAGTAGCCGATGACGATAATCTGGCTGAGTATTATAATGGTGCTGGACATTAATAAAACGCGGCAGCAGCAGCTGTCCAAAAACTATAATTTGTATGGAACTTTCAAAAGTTAAAATAAAGGGTTTCCGCAACTTTAAGGATGCGGTGATAAGGCTCAACCAGAAGTCATTGATTATCGGATCAAATGACATCGGAAAGACTAATTTTTTTCATGCCTTAAGAATTCTTCTGGACAGGGGCTTTTCCGATTACGATCTGGAACCGAAAGATTCCGATTTTTATGTCTATGAGGATGTGAATCAGTACACCATAACGCTCTATTTTAAGAACGTTACCGAAGACTGCGTGGTATCAAAGCTCAAAGGCAGGATTAGTGGCGATGATAAATTTATCCTTCGCTATGAAGCCTTCAGGGATCCCGACACAAAATCCAAACATTATCAGCTCTCGGCAGGACCGTCGCTGGGCAAGCTCGAAGAAATAGAGGACAGGTTTTACAGAAAAGTATTGAATGTAAAGTATATCAGCAGCAGAAGGGATTTTCATACCTACATCAACCGTGAGAAAAATTATCTGCTGGAGACTGCTAAAGCAAACAGGGATGAAGAGCAGACAGCTAAAGATGACCTGCTCTATGAGACCATAAGGGGAGACCTGCAGCAGATTGACCAAAAAATTCCAAACCTTCATTTTATATCCTCAGCAACGGCTACCATTAATGAAGAGCTGCAGAAACTGTCCCTGCATCATGGAAAGCAGCAGGTCAATTTTGACGCCTCTACCTCCAATGTTGACGCTTTTATCAATAATGTTTCGATATCGTCCCAGACAGATGGCAAAAGCCTATTGATCGGCGGAGACGGGAGGCTTAATCAGATTTATCTGGCGCTATGGGCATCCAGAAACCAGCTGACCGAGGAAAACTTAAGGGAAGTGACCATTTTCTGCATTGAAGAACCTGAGGCGCACCTGCATCCGCACCAGCAGCGAAAACTGGCCGATTACCTGAATGTGTCGCTCACCGGACAGGTGCTCATATCATCCCATTCGCCTCAGATAGCCTCCGAGTTCAGTCCCAATTCCATTGTAAGACTGCATAAATCGGATGATTCCACGGAAGCGGCTTCCGATGGATGTTCCGAGGTCATCGGAGAGGCTTTTGAAGATTTTGGATACCGCATGAGCATCATACCCGCCGAGGCATTTTTTGCCGATGTCGTATTTCTGGTGGAAGGGCCCTCTGAACAGCTTTTTTATAAGACACTCGCCAGCCAGCTCGGAATAGACCTGGATCATCATAATATCAGCATCCTAATGGTCGACGGGATCGGCTTTAATGTTTTCGTAAAAATTTTGGATGCGCTGTCCATAGCATGGGTCATGCGTACCGATAATGATATTTTTAAAGTCCCGAAAAAGGAGTGCTTTACTTTTTCCGGAGTTAAAAGGGGCATTAATGCTTACCGAAAATACTGCCAGTCAGATCCTGCCATGGAAAAAATCCTGACGAAGCATGAGAGCAGCATAAGGGAGTTTCCCGATAGAATCCCGGGCGCCGCCAATATAGAATCGGCAGCGAAAATAAGAGAAGCGCTGGAAGGCTTCGATATCTTTTTGTCTGAAATCGATCTGGAAAACGATATCTATGATTCAGTGCTTAAGAAAGATCTTGAAACCTTTTTCGGTTTGGAGGAAAGGGATGAAATTCTCAAGGCAATGACAAAAAACAAGGCGATTTTTATGTATAGGTTTATCAAGAAAACTAAAGCATCCCTTCCAAAACTGAGGGGCAGCGCCCTGGCTCAGCCCCTTGATGCAGCGGTTAATTTAGCAAAGGAAATCAATAAATGAAACCAACCAGACAACAGGAAGCAATTATCAAATATGATGATTCATGCGTAGTGATTGCCGCTCCTGGCAGCGGGAAAACCTTTGTTATTTCCCAGAAAATAAAGAACAATTTAAAAGAGCTTTATGATCATCAGGGGGTAATTGCGATTTCTTATACCAATAAAGCCAGCAACGAGCTCAAAAGAAGAAGTCTCTCAAACGGGGAAAACCCTAAGAGCTCTTTTTTCGGAACCATTGATAAGTTCAATCTTTCAGAAATAATTGTCCCATTTGGGAAACAGCTTTTCGGTCTTCCTTCGGCAGCCATAGCCATTCGGAAAAAAAGTTTCATTGACAACAGTGAGGGAAATCCTCTGGACTGGTTCACCCGCTATACAACTTTGGAAGATCTGGATACTGCAGCGGTGCAGCAGATTGCTGCTTATTTTCTGCAGGGAATAATATTTATCGAGACCATTGGGGTTTTTGCTAATTATATTTTTACCAAAAGTCTGGCCTGCCGCAAATACATCACCGCCAGATATAATTATATTTATATTGACGAGTATCAGGATTCGGGCCTGCAGCAACATGATATTTTTTTGAAAATAAGATCTTTGGGGATAAAAGCAGTTGCGGTGGGAGATTTAAATCAGTCCATATACGGCTTTTCGGGCAAGGACTCTAAATTTCTGGATGAACTCACCCAGAGCAGGGATTTTAAGAATTTCAAGCTGAACAAAAACCACCGCTGTGACCCTTCCATAATCAACTACAGCAATTATATGCTGGACCCGGGCACGGATCTGCTGCCGGTTGAGGAGGGCAAAAATTTTGTTTTTTATAAAAGGGTGGAGGGCAGCGAAACGCAAATTGCGGCATGGATAGATAAGGTCCTGCCCGCGCTGATGAAAAATTTTGATGTCGAATCGGCCAATAAAATTGCCGTGCTCACAAGGGGAAACAGAACTGGGAGTATAGTGTCCTCCGCCCTGAAGGCACCGCACAAGCTCTCAATGAGTACCGATCTGGATACCAATCTTAATATCTGGTCCTCGATTTTTACAGGGCTTTTGTATTTTTTATTTGACCCTTCTCAGACATTTGTGGAAGTAGTGGAAATTTTTACGAGTTATGACCGCCTTAAGAATTCAGATCTGAAAAAATTAAGTGCATTAAAACAGGATCTGAGAACTTTGGCCGCAGATAGAAATAATTTGAGTGCTCCCGCACTGGAAAAGATATTTATACAAATTGCGGGTATTATTGCTCCGGAGTTATACAGCGCAGAGTCTATTCAACTCTTAAGGGAAGTTCTTGGCGATGCTGCATATTTAAAATCCTATGAACCGGCAGTCGATGACGAGATCAATATCCTCACCCTGCATAAATCTAAAGGGCTTGAATACGATGTGGTCATACATCTCGATCTGTACAAATGGGTTTTTCCGGCAATGGGCCCCAAAGACGGAAAAGACTGGGAAAACCCTGAATATCTCAGCTATCAGCAGGATCTGAATCTCCATTATGTGGGGGTCACCCGGGCAAGAAAAGCCTGCGTGCTGATGTCAAGCACCCAGAGGACCAATGACAAGGGACAGATAAAAGGGGGGGAGGATTCCGCTTTTATGTGGCTGAATGATATAAAGGATCTCAGGTATAAATTTTGATTTTCTTTCTTTTATGCAAAGTGTGAAGCAGTACTCTGATGCTGTAAGCTTTAAACATTATGCACCTACCCCGGCTGCTGTAATTTATGGAGGATACAGAAATGATTAAGAAAAAAGCCCAAAAAGCCGGAAATTAGTTTTCGGCCTTTTTTATGTCCTGAAATTTCAACACGAAGATACTTCAAACAGTAATTGTTAGAGAAGTTGAGGCTCAATTCCGCAACAAAGTTCGGGAAGGAAAGACGGTTCGCCGAAAAAAAATCCCCATAAATGCAGGCGGAAAAACCTGCTTTATTGCGTTGCTTTTTTCGCTCGCTTTCTCATTGCTGGTGCAGGTTCCATTATTAATCTTTACACTTAAGAAAAGATGGAAACTTCAAAAACATTTCAGAACTGAAATCAGGTGGCAGAAATACAGTTGGTCTACAAAACAAAAGTGAAAGCATCAGATAGACCTTATATCAGTTCCTCCAAAACAGTTTATCAGCTGGCGCTCCAGTTCTGGAATCCAGATACAATCGAATTTTTTGAGGAGTTTAAGATCCTGCTTTTGAACCAGTCCAATAAGGTATTGGGCATGTATGAAGTATCCTCAGGCGGAATTGCTGGCACTTCAGTTGACCTTAGAATGGTATTTGCAGCAGCAATTAAATCTAATGCAATGTGGCTGATTATGATTCATAACCATCCCTCAGGACAGGTAAGGCCTTCTGAGGCGGATAAGCAGATAACCAATTAATGTAGTTTTGTGAAATAAAATAAGTGTTTTGTTCCATATTTGTACCATTTATGTGTAAGTTATTGATTTTCAGTGTACGTTATTTTTGAAGAAGTTCGCTAGTATTGATTAACATCAATTAATAATAAGTGCTAAACCGCTGTAAACTTAATGTTTACAGCGGTTTTTCTTTTTTCTTTATATTGTTTCTGCTCGTTTTTAATCGTTTCTGATCATATATTTGTACCACATTTGCACCGGCACTTAAAAGGGTATAAAGTGGCACTTATGTACCCTTATGGTACCTTAATGAGGAGACAGAAGCGATGAAAAGATTGAAGAAAGAATGTCTTATCTGCGGGGTATAATTACTGTTTAAAAACGTGGCTTCTGTTTATAGCCATATGAGGAAATATGTAATCCCGACCAGACAGAGCGAAAAGTATATATATGCTCCAAAAATGGAAATTGACAACTTTGTATAGCGGAATGATTTTATATGAAGCAATTAGCGAAAACCAAGGCAACTGTGCGTCTTCGAAAAGCAGAAGACAAAAATGAATGGTATGTTTACATAGAAAGCTATCCTGTTGAGGTTTTCGGAAAGAAAACTCCCCAGAGAATCCGTGAATATATTAACAGGTCCGTAACAACAGTTGAGTGGGACAAAAAAAGAACCGCCCGGACAGATGCAGCGGGAACAAAGACCTATAAACCAAAGCGCAGCGATAAAGGAATAATAATGTGCAGGAGCGAGAGCGACCGTGAAATAATGCTGTATGCTGACGGAATACGTAAAATTCGGCAGAAGGAATATGATAATAGAGATCTATACAGTGACGCTGACAACCTATTGGCTGAACAGAAAGAAAAAAGGCAGGAGAATTTTATTGAATACATTGCTGCTGTAGCGGCTAAAAGACATGCTAGAAGTTCAAAATCTATTCAGATCAATTGGAAGCGGGTCATGGAATTTTTAAAAAGCTATTCAGGAGACAGCCTGATATTTTCTCAGATTGACTACAGAATGGCACAGGATTTTAAACTGTTTTTATTAGCTGCGCCACTAGAAGGAAATAGAAAAGGAACCATTTCCAGCAACAGTGCGGGAACCTATTTTTCCATATTTAAAGCGGCTTTGAAACAGGCCTTTATCGATGGATATTTAACGGTTGATTTATCTTCAAAAATAAAAGGAATCCCGGAGCAGGAATCAAGACGTGAATATCTGACCATTGGAGAATTGAATGTACTGGCATCAACAGCATGCGAAAAGGATGTCCTTAAAAGAGCCGCAATTTTCTCAGCGCTTACAGGACTGAGGCATTCCGACATTCAGAAGCTCCGTTGGAAAGAGATTAGTCTGGAAGATGGTATAGTGAAACTGCATTTTACGCAGAAAAAGACAAAGACAGTGGAATATATGCCTATTTCCCACCAGGCTTTCCAGCTCTGCGGAGAACCGAGGCGCCCCCAGCAGCTTGTTTTTGAGGATTTAACAGACATAACGTGGATTTCGCGCCCCCTGAAAAAATGGGTTGAATTGGCAGGAATTAAAAAAAATATTACCTTCCACTGCTTCCGCCATACATTTGCAACACTGCAGCTAGCGAGCGGTACAGACATTTATACGGTCAGTAAAATGCTGGGGCATACCAACGTAAAAACTACTGAAATCTATGCAAAAGTGATAGATGAGAAGAAAATCAAGGCATCAGAAGCTATACAATTGGAATCTTTAAAGAAAAAAGAATTGTAAAATATATCAAGTCCAAAAGCAACGAGTCGCAATTCTGATATATAACCTAAAATAATATTCTAACTAGTAATAATTAAAGTCCATTCATTTGAAAACTTCGAAGTTAAATATCTTTAAAAACCGCCTTAATTTTTTGTTGTAAAAAAGGTATTACCTCCAGGTCTTAAAAGTTTTGAATCTGCAAAGAGAACTCTATGCGGTATTACGGTTTTGAATATGCTTAGAAAGAATCTGGTGATGAACCAGGGGATATCTATATTTAAATCATTCTGTAAATTGGCGGGCCAACTTATAAATCACTTAAATTCTTATATTTGATTCTGACAGATGCGACAAAACCAATTGTTGAGGCAGATAAAAACATTTAGTAATTCTCGTAATTGTTGTTCCACTTAAATTTAAAACAGGTTTATTCTCTATATTTCCTTTTGAATAGATTGGTAAAAAGAAACCATTTTTTAAATACAAATGACTAAAATTTAAAAGTCATTATCCATTTATTAAAATACTTTTGGAAACACTAACATTTTTAAAAATTATAACTATGAATCTCATTCACCCGAAAATAAAAATACTAGGTTTGACTGTCTTTCTTGTTGGAACTTCTTTGGCTTTTGCCCAAAATGGAACGGTTACTGTTTCAAAATCTCCAAAAGAAAATTATAAATCTTCAAAGCCAATTCCTGATAATTTAAAATGGTCTGAAAGAATGATGCTTTCAGAAATGCAGAGGTTTCCCCAATCATGGATGCTGGATTTTAACAGCAGTCCTAAATGGTCTTACCCTTCGGCGATTGTGCTTGATGGAGCTGAAAAATTATATGCTCAAACAGGAAAGAAAGACTATTACAATTACATCAGCAATTTTGGAGAAAGTCTGATTAATGAAGATGGCAGCATTGTTTCTTACGAATTGGATAAGTACAATATCGATATGCTGAATTGTGGAAATGTCCTTCTTTATCTTTATGAAAAAGAAAAAAAAGAGAAATATTTAAAGGCGCTTCAGACACTTCGCTTACAGATTGACGGACATCCAAGAACCAGCGAAGGCTCTTTTTGGCATAAAAAAGTGTATCCGCACCAAGTTTGGCTCGATGGTTTGTATATGGGAATGCCTTTCTACGCACACTATACCCATGATTTTATAAAGGGTGCTGATGCAAAAAAGGCATATGATGATATTGTTTCTCAGTTTACGCTGGTTCAGAAAAATCTATTAGATAAAAAAACGGGTTTATTGTATCACGCCTGGGATGAAAAAAAAGAACAAGCTTGGGCAGACAAAACCACTGGACACTCGCCAAATTTTTGGGGCAGAGCGATGGGCTGGTACGGAATGGCTATGGTAGATGTTCTAGATTATCTGCCAAAAGATCATCCTGGGAGAGCTACAATGATATCATACATAAAATCGTATGCCGATGCTGTAATTAAATTTCAGGATAAAGATAATGGGCTTTGGTATCAGGTATTGGATAAAGCTGGAGAGAAAGGAAACTATACAGAAGCTACAGCTTCGACGATGTTTGTTTATACCATGATAAGATCTGTTAACGAAGGTTATCTGCCAAAATCTTATAAAAAGGCGGCGAAAAAAGGCTACGATGGCATTATCAAAAATCTTATTACTGTAGATCAAAAAGGTCTCGTTAGTTTAAACAAATGCTGTGCTGTTGCGGGATTAGGCGGTAAACCGTATCGAGATGGTTCTTATGATTATTACATTAACGAACCAATTCGTGCTAACGATCCAAAAGGAACAGGACCATTTATCCTTGCAAGTATGGAATTTGAAAAATAAATCTAAGATACAATTGTCAGCATTGATTTTCTAATTGACATTTAAACCGAAAGCAAAAGAATCACTAAATAGGTTCTTTTGCTTTTTTTTATTTAATGTTTTCGCTTAATCGTTTTTCTGTAAAATAAAAACATTCTCCATTCTTTTATTTCGATCAATATTCTGTTCTCTTATTTAAAATAAAACTCGTAAACCTTTGTAAATTCTCGATTTGACCAAAATTTAAAAGTAAATGACCAAAATTTAAAAGTCGTTATGATGCTAATAAAATACTTTTGAACTGTATCATTTATTGATTGCGTATTTTTTTAATACTAAAAATAAATTATCAATAAAAATTAAGAATAAAAACAAACGATTTGTCTTTTGATCGAGATTGTTGTTTGTACTTCTACAGACTTGTATCAAAATTATTTTACTTATGAAAAAGCTGCTGTTGTCGTTACTATTTATTGTATCATTTTGGAACACCTTTTCGCAGAAAAAGTTAACATTATGGTATAATAAACCTTCAGCTGCGTGGACCGACGCAATGCCTTTGGGAAATGGAAGATTAGGAGCAATGTTTTATGGCATTCCTCAGTCTGATACGATTCAAATAAACGAGGATACGTTTTGGTCAGGCAGTCCGTATCAAAATATAAATCCAAAAGCAAAACAAAATTTAAAAGCAATCCAGAACTTTATTTCTGAAAGAAATTATGTCGATGCACAAAAACTGTCATTAGAAAATATTATTGCTGATAGAAAAACCACTTCACACGGGCAGGTTTATCAGTCTATAGGAAATCTTATTCTGACAATACCAGAACATCAAAACTATTCAGAATATTACAGAGAGTTGGATTTAAATACTGCTATTGCAACGACTAAATATAAAGTTGATGGTGTTACCTACACGAGGGAAGTATTTACGTCTTTTCCAGATCAGCTAATCATTATACGGCTAACTGCCGATAAAAAGCAAAAAGTAAATTTTAAAACTTCTTTTGCAGGGCCTTTAAAAACCAATATGGTTACAGTGTCGTCGGCAGTAGTTGAAGCTCAGAATAATCTGCTTGTAGTTACGGGACGTTGCACAAAAGAAAAAGAAGAAAACATTCCTAATCTCTTAAACTTCAATGCCCAAATAAGAGTAAGCGCAAAAGGAGGAACTCAAAAAGCAAATAAAGATCATATCGAAGTTAAAAAAGCCGATGAAGCTTTCATTTATGTTTCTGTTGCGACAAATTTTATTAATTACAAGGATATTTCAGGAAATGCAGAAGAACGTGCAGCAGATATTCTATCGAAATTTTCAAAGCCATACGAGAAAGCCAAACAAGATCATATTGCCTTTTACCAGAAACAGTTTAATAGAGTGCATCTGGATCTGGGAGAATCATCGCAGATCAATAAACCAACAGATCAGAGAATAGCAGAATTTTCAAAATTTGAAGATCCTGATCTGACAGCATCGTATTTTCAATTTGGCCGCTATTTATTGATTTCTTCCTCTCAGCCGAACACGCAGCCAGCTAATTTGCAAGGAATTTGGAATCCCAATTCAGGGCAGTATCCAGCTTGGGACAGCAAATATACCACCAATATTAATGTGGAAATGAATTACTGGCCAGCTGAAGTCACAAACTTGAGCGAGTGCCACGATCCGTTTATTCAATTGATTAAAGATGTCAGCGTTACAGGTCGACAGACAGCATCTGAAATGTATAACAGCAGAGGCTGGACATTGCATCATAATACAGATTTGTGGCGCATGACAGGAGCGGTTGATAATACGGCGGGAATCTGGCCGACCTGTAATGCTTGGTTCAGCGCACACCTTTGGGAGAAATTTCTTTTTTCTGCCGATAAAAATTACCTGAAAGAAGTTTATCCGATTTTAAAAAGTGCATCCGAATTTTATCAGGATTTCTTGATTAAGGATAAAAAGACGGGATATCTTGTAGTTTCGCCTTCGATTTCACCAGAGCATTCGCCGGGTCTTCATTATTATGATATTGTAAAACCTGATGGGACTCCTGCCAAAGAAAGATGCAATGTTTTTGCTGGTGTCACTATGGACAATCAGATGGTTTTTGATTTACTCTCCAATACAATTGATGGAGCCGAAATTTTAGGAATAGATGCAGCATTTGCTGCCCAATTAAAGAATATTCGCAGCCAGTTGCCCCCTATGCAAATTGGAAAGCACAGTCAGCTGCAAGAATGGATAGAAGACTGGGACCGTAAAAATGATGCTCATCGTCATATTTCGCATCTATGGGGCGCTTTTCCAGGAAGAGAAATTTCACCATTTAAGACTCCAGAACTTTTTGAAGCATCTAGAAATTCGCTTGAAGGAAAAGGCGATGCCAGCCGCGGCTGGTCAATGGGGTGGAAAGTATGTCTGTGGGCGCGATATCTGGATGGAAACCACGCTTATCTTCTGATTAAGAATCAGCTCAACTTGAAGCCCGCATCAGCAACAATAAAAGAACCAGACGGCGGTACTTATGCCAATATGTTTGATGCGCATCCGCCATTTCAAATAGACGGGAATTTTGGGTGTACTGCAGGAATAGCAGAAATGCTTTTGCAAAGTCACGATGGTGCGGTCGCTTTACTTCCAGCATTGCCAGATGCTTGGGCAGAGGGTTCTGTTTCGGGTTTAAGGGCGCGCGGCGGATTTATAATAGAGAATATGAAGTGGAAGAATGGAACGATTGCTTCAATAGAAATCCGATCAGAAGCAGGAGGAAATCTTAGGTTGAGAAGTTATTCTAAACTAAAAGGAAATTTTATAACCGAAGCAAAAGGAGAAAATTCAAATGTTCTTTTTAAACATCAGCCCGTTGCTCAGCCTGTCATATCTGCGGAAGCGGTGCTAAAAGGAATCGAGATTCCGAAGATTTCAGAATATGATATTCATACAGAAAAAGGAAAGCTATATACTTTCAGTTTAGCAGAATAATTTTCAATTCATAAAAATAAAATCAAAAGAAATAATTAAAAATATAAACATGAATAACAATTAAGAAATGATAAAGAAGGCTGTAACTGCACAGCTTGAATATCATAAACACTATCTAACCAAACCAACCAAAATGTATGAGAAAAAAAGTAGCCAAAGAAAAAATTGACTTCTTTAGAAGAGGTAAAAAGAAAGCCAAAATAGCTCTTTTGCTTTACGTAATGCTTTCATTTTCACTTTATGCTAAAGAAACTAAAAAACTGAAAAACACTGAAAAAGATGTTATAGCCACCAGAGGATTTTTTCAGGAAAAAGAAATAATAGTAACCGGACGTGTTACAGATGATTCCGGAATGGGAATTCCAGGGGTTTCCATTGTGGTAAAAGGCCAGAAAATAGGAACTGTAACCGATATGGACGGAAATTACAAAATAGACCGCGTTCCTGAGAAATCCAGTCTGGTATTTTCTTTTGTTGGGATGATAACTCAAGAAATTCCTGTCTCAGGCAAAATCAGCTTGAATGTAGTGCTAAAAGAAGCTTCTACTGATTTGAATGAAGTCGTCGTAATTGGTTATGGAACTGCAAAGCGAAAAGATTTGACTGGTTCTGTAGCTTCTGTAAGCATGGAAGAACTAAAAGATATTCCTGCCACTTCTGTGCTTCAAGCTATTGCTGGACGTATGGCCGGTGTAAACGTAACCGTTGCAGATGGTTCGCCAGATACGCCAATTAAAGTGCGAGTTAGAGGAGGAGGCTCTATCACGCAGGATAACTCGCCATTATTTATAGTAGATGGTTTTCAGGTAGCTAATATAAACGATATTGCACCTGGAGATATTGAAACTATTGACGTTCTTAAAGATGCTTCTTCTACCGCTATTTATGGAGCACAAGGAGCGAACGGGGTAGTGCTGGTTACCACCAAATCAGGAAAAGCTGGAAAGACAGAAATTAATATGAATGCCTATACAGGTATTAAGAACACGTACAACCTTACAGAAGTTCTTTCTCCATACGATTTTGTCTATTTTCAGAAAGAGCTTGATCCAGGCGTGAATACATCAAACACCTCGTTCTACAGCATGTATGGAACTTGGGATGATATTGATATTTACAAGTCGAGACAAGGTACCGACTGGCAGGAAAAGCTGTATGGAAATACTGGAATACAAAAGCATTTTGATATCGGTTTAACAGGAGGAGAATCCAGCGTAAGATACAAAGTCAATTATACGCATGATGATGAAGATTATATCATGCTGAACTCTGCATACAAAAGAGATTATCTAAGTTTCAGTCTGAACAAAAAAATCAGTCCTAAACTGACTTTTGATTTTAATACCCGATTTTCGAACGCTGTCATCACAGGACCAAGCGTTTCCAGCGGCAGTAAACTGAGAGATGGAATTAAATATGCTCCCGTTTATAGCTTAAATAGTACGGGCGGCGGATTAGGCGGAGCTGATGATGTAACTTCAGCAGAAGCTTTAAGTTCACTTAATGATCCTGTTTATAATATTACAAATGAATATAAGGACCAGAACAGACTTAATGCCACAATTAATGCAGGCATCACATGGAAAGCGGCAAAAGGCCTTACCGTATCTTCAAAAGGGAGCTATGCGGCCAATAGAGACTATAGTGATAATATATGGCTTAATAAAACGGGTGAAGCCAGTGCAAACGGCGGGCAGCCTGTAGCGAGACGCATAGATTTTAAAGGTTATTTGTGGACTATCCAAAATACGATTTCTTATAATCTTGAGCTGGACAACAATAAACACAAAATAGATTTGATGGCCGGACAGGAAATGTATAATTCTGAAGGGAAAGAAATGAGAAGTGATAGCAAGTTTTTCCCAGTAGATTTTACGGCTAAAGATGTTTTGGCTATGTGGAATTACGGGACGCCTCAGCCTACATATACAACAATATTAGAGCCTTCGAGAACTTCATCGTTTTTCGGGCGTATTAATTACACTTTCCATGAAAGATACATTCTAACGCTGACAGCTAGATCAGATTCTAAAAATGTATTTTCAAAAGAGAACCGCGAAGGGTTTTTCCCAGGTGCTGCATTTGCATGGAGATTATCGGATGAGTCTTTTATGAAATTGACTAAAAACTGGCTTTCAAATGCTAAAGTTCGTTTGAGTTATGGTGAAGTTGGAAATGCAAGAGTTGGTTCTTACTGGAGACAAGAATACGGATTTCAGTCTACGAGCAGAAATTTATATTACATAAACGAACAGCCGCAAAGTGCTCTGGTAACATCAAATGTGCTTAAAAACGAAAATCTAACTTGGGAAACTACGGTATCTGCAGATTTAGGTCTAGATCTGGGTTTTTTTGACCAGCGTTTGAGATTAACTGTAGATGCTTATAAAAATGATACTAAAAATCTGATTCTTGGCGTGGCACTGCCTTCGAATTCAGGATATCAGACACAATATCAAAATATAGGAAGAACTTCAAATAAAGGGCTTGAAATTACAGCTTCGGGAGATATTATTAAAAATGATAAATTCTTACTATCGGCTAGTTTTAATATTGCATTCAACGATAATAGAGTAAAGGAATTAGATGGATCTAATGAAATGATAGCTGCCTCAAACTGGGCGCCTGCCGTGGGAAGAGACGATTACAGAGCAATTGTAGGCCAGCCAGTAGGTTTAATGTATGGTTATGTTTCTGATGGGATGTACACTTTTGACGATTTTACTTATGATAATGTGCAAAAGAAATGGATACTTAATCAAGGCGTGGCAGATGCTTCTAAAGTGATCACCACTTCGGGAAATTATTTTGGACCAGGACACATCAAACTTAAAAAATTAAGTGGAGATGGAAATGTAATTTCTCCAGATCAGGATCGAAAAGTAATAGGCAGAGCACAGCCAAAACACGTAGGAGGATTTTCTATAAGCACAGTCTATAAAAATTTCGATTTATCGGCAATGTTTAACTGGTCGTATGGCAATGATATTTATAACGCCAACAAAATAGATAATACGACTTTCAGCGGTTCTAAAAGATACCAGAACATGAGCAGCGAAATGAGCATACAAAACCGATTTACAACTATTGATCCAGCAACGGGATACAATATTATGTTTGGAGACAATGCAAATCCGCAGCTGCTGCAGGAAATCAATCAGGGAAAAAGCTTGTGGCATCCGCTTTCTAACTCGACTATTTTAACTGATTGGGCAATTGAAGACGGATCATTTTTAAGATTAGGCACATTAACGCTTGGCTATACGCTGCCTGACACCATTACCAAAAATGGATTTGTAAAAAATGTACGCTGTTATTTTACAGGATACAATTTACATATCTGGACAAAGTATACAGGACAAGATCCAGAAGTTGATGGTATACGGTCTACACCTTTAACGCCAGGAGTAGACTGGTCAGCATATCCAAAGGCAAAAACATTCCTTTTTGGAGTTAATGTAACATTTTAATTAGAAAGAACATGAAAAAAATAATATACTATTTCAGTTTGATTTTTATCATTACCTGCATCTCATGCGATGATGATTTTTTAGATACCACTTCGCCTTCAAAACTAAGTTCTGAAACTGTTTTCCAAACCCAATCAATGGCGAAAGCAGCCGTAATGGGAATTTACGGAAGAATGACAGACACTTACATTTACGGACAAAAATTATCGGTTAACTGGCAGGGATTTTCAGATATTGAGAGTAATCAGGGATTTACAGCTACGGCTTACAACTCAACGACGAGCGATCAAGGAGCAGGAAATTTTTATGATGATTCGTATAACCAGACAACAAAATGGGAGGGATTGTTTCAGCTGGCAGAACTGGCTTCTTCTGCAGTAGACGGTATAAGAAATTCACCAATTCTAGAAACCAATGCCGCTCAGATGAAACCGCTTTTAGGCGAAGCGCTTGTTATGAGATCTTTGGCTTATTTTGAATTAGTAAGAAATTGGGGAGATGTGCCGTATAAAGAAGGAACATCAAAATCTGATTTGTCTAATGTTTACATTGGAAAAGTAGATAGAGATGTTATCTACGAAAGTTTGATAAAAGATTTAAATGAAGCACAAGGTTATCTGCCTTGGCTAAAATCGGCAGCCGATTACAGCACAGCAGAACGTATTACTAAAGGTTTTGCAAAAGGACTTTTGGCAAGAGTGGCACTTTTTGCAGGAGGATGGTCGCTTCGTGACGGAAATCTTTTCACGGGAAAAGATTTAGAACATCATCCTACGATACCAGAAGCTGGAGGTTATTTTGTAGGAAGGGTAAAAAATTGGAAAGACTATTATCAGATTGCGGCTCAACATACTGCTGAAATTATTGGAAGTCCCGAAAATCCGCATCACTTGGATCCTGATTATGAAAACATCTGGAAAACAGTTTGTGGTCTGCAGCAGAATTCTAGTAATGAAAACATGTTTGAAGTGGCTTTTGGCCTTGGAAATAATGGAGACATCGGCTCACTGATGGGATATGAAGTAGCTGGCGCCAGCAAATACGGCAGCAGAGGTTTTGGGGGAACTTATGTTGCTTCGCAGGCTTACTACTTCTATTCCTTCACGCCTGAAGATAAACGTAGAGACGTGACACTAAGCTGGACCAATTACACCAAAGATAATATTGAAGGAGTTAAAAACGATCCTTTGAGCGTGAATTTTGCAAAATGGAGAATGCAGTGGATGCCAGCTTCTTATCAGGCAATGCATAAAACAGCTACATCTCGTATAGCAACTGGTGTAAACTGGATTGTAATGCGTTATTCTGATATTTATTTAATGTTTGCCGAAGCAGAAAGTGCTTTAACGGGTTCAGATGCCGTTAATACTTCGGCTGGAATGTCAGCCAGACAGGCATTAGAAAAAGTCCGTGAAAGAGCATTTGGCATGGGTTCAGCCCAAATTCAGTCTTATGACGCTAATTTTCTTGAAGCGGTTATTAATGAAAGAGCATGGGAATTTGGCTGTGAATCGATACGCAAACATGATTTGGTGCGCTGGGGATTATTGTATGAAAAAATTGAAACCATGAAAAAAACACTTTGTTTAATGTTTGACAATAAACAAGCTGTTAAAATTTTTGATAAGAATTACCAGCCTTCAGATTTTCCAAGAACGGTTTACTATAAATATAAAGACGCAGAATATATTGATAAAAGTTCTTTAAATTATTATCGCAATCTACCAGCAAGTCCAGGACCTGAGTATAAAAGCGTAAGCTGGTTTCCTGCAATGGCAGAAAAACCGCTTACAGGAACCAACAAAAATTATATAGACTGGCCGGTTAAAACACTGTTAGCCGCAACGGGTCTTGCGAGAGAATATGATTATTCAGGCTTTTTAGGATCTATGACAAACGGAACAGAAATTCAATCTAGTTTGGCTCAGTACACAAAAGGAAATGGAACCTGTTATTACAGACACTTTTTTGCCATTTACTATGAAGACATTTTCGAGTCTAAAGGTAAGATTGCCAATTCGTACGGATTCTAGAAAATGACATTAATCTAATTTTAATTAAAATGAAAAATATATTAGGAATTTTAAGTGTTATGGTCCTCATTTTATTCATGACAGCCTGTGAGAAAGATTACAATCAATGGGATGTAGATTCCAGTTATGACAGGCTTTTTAAATCAATTATTTTTGAAAGTTCGGCTATAAACCCAACTTCTGTTGAAATAAAATTTACCAAATCCATTTCGGCAACAAGATACATTTTCGAATTCAGTAAAGACAGTCTGCTTTTTAATGAAATCGTCAGTAAAGTAGAACTTATTGCCGATACGCTCACTCCGTATTCTAATTCTTCAGATCAGTCCAAAGTGGAATACAGACAGATTTTTGACGAACTTGATGGAACAACGGGATACTCTGTCAGAATGAAAAGCATCGATGAAAACACAGGAAAAGAATCCAAGTACAGTCAGCTGTATTTTGTTACTTCGGCAGAACAGCTTTTTAAAGGGTATAATTCATCATCATCTGATATTACCTTAAACTGGACGGTCAATCCGAGAGTAACCAATATAACGTTATACGACGAAGCTGCGGTTGCGGTTCAGAATATTGTTTTAACCGAACAGCAGAAAACAGAAGGCACTCTTACAATTGGAAATTTGAAAGGCGGAACTGTTTATACAGCCAAAATGTTTAACGGAACCAGTTTACGAGGAAGTTTACCAGTAAAAACAACGGGTATTTTTAACAGTACAACCTATAAAGTGCTGCTTACAGATACAGCGGCAAGCATTGGAACGGCACTTCAGGGACTTGTTGCTGGCGGCAGCAAAGACATTACGGTAGAATTTGCAGCAGGTGCAGCTTACGTAATGGGCGGTGATCTTACGATTCCGACTGGAGTAAATAACATCGCTTTTGTTGGTTCTAAAAATAGTGAAGGCGTATTAAGCAGAGCTGCTAATATCAGATTCAGAGTTCAGGATAAAGTGAATGATGTTTTAATCCAAAACTTAGCGACAAGTTCTTCAGACAGTTTCTTTATTGATTTAGGAAATAAAGTGGTAAATGACATTTTGGTAGAAGGATGTAACATTTCAAAATTAAACTCTATTGTCAGAGTAAGTGGAGCGAGTGTTATCGGTAATATCACGGTAAACAACTGTCTCGTGTCGCAAACTGGAGGATACGGTGTTATGAACGTAGGAGCGGGAGGAACGGTTAAATCTATCAATGTAACCAACAGTACACTTACCGAAATCAGTACTCGTTTTGCAGACGTGAGGGTAAAAACCAGTATTAATTTCAGCAATATCACCTGTGTGAATGTCACTGCAGCTATGGGACATCTTTGGAATTTTGATAATAATTTTCCAGTTCTGCTTTCCATTCAAAACTGCATTATTGCTGGACCAAACGGTGCAGCGGCGCTTAACAGTACTGCTGGTACGTACAACAGTATCAGTATTTCCTACGGAGGTAATTATAAAACAAAAGATCTGGTAAACGGCACCAGACCGATGACTGGCATTACAGAGATACCTTTAAATAGTACCGATTTCTTTGTTAATGCATCGATTGGAGATTATCATATCAAACCGGGTATTGGATTCGCAGGAACGGGTGTTGCAGGCGACCCTCGATGGTTTTAGAAAATTTAGAATTGTTTTGTTTAAGTTTAAGTTTAAGTTAATCGTGGTTGATTGGATTGGGGGATTTTATCTGAATTTCCCCCTTTTTCCAAAATCAATTGCTATATGATTTAGTTCAGTTAAACTTCAAACTATATATCATTTTCAACTACTATAATTTTATAAACGGATGAATTATAAACACACTTACGCATCTCTTTCTTTAATTGTACTGAGCTTAATAGCCGTTGTTTTACAAGTTAAGGCAGAAAATAAGAAAGAACATCAATTAAATCAGAAATCAATAAAACCTATTAATGAAACAAAAGATGAAGCATTAGCATTTCCAACAGCAGAAGGATTTGGCAAATATACCACAGGCGGGCGGGGCGGAAAAGTTCTTTTTGTTACAAATTTAAATGATTCGGGGCCAGGCAGTTTTCGAGAAGCCGTAACAGCCAAAGGAAAACGTTATGTTCTCTTTAAAGTTTCGGGAAATATAGCTTTAAAATCCAGATTAAGCATTGAAGAAAATGACCTCACAATTGCTGGGCAGACCGCTCCGGGAGATGGAATCTGTATCAAAGATTATCCAGTAGTGCTCAATGCAGATAATATAATTGTGCGATATATGAGATTTAGAATGGGAGATGCGGCAAAACAGCAGGCAGATGCATTAGAATCCAGATTTCACAAAAATATAATTGTAGATCACTGTTCATTAAGCTGGTCATCTGATGAAACGGCGTCGCTATATGCAAATGAAAACACTACTTTTCAATGGTGTTTTGTCACAGAAAGCCTTAGAAAGTCGGTGCATGAAAAAGGTTCTCATGGTTACGGAGCAATATGGGGAGGAAAAAAAGCTTCATTCCACCACAATTTACTCGCACATCATGACAGCAGAAATCCAAGATTAGGAGAATCTGCAGGGACGGCATTTGCGCTTACAGATTTGGTAGACATGCGCAATAATGTCATTTATAATTGGGGAGCCAACAGCTGTTATGGCGGAGAAGGAATGAATGTAAACATTGTAAATAACTATTATAAACCTGGACCCGCAACAGGAAAATCTTCCAAGATTGTTGCCATTGATAAGAATAAAATTCCAGGAAAAGAGGTTTTTAATATTTGGGGAAAATTTTTTATCGACGGAAATGTAGTGGAAGGTAGTGCAGAAGCCACAAAAGACAATTGGACTTATGGCGTGTACAATCAATTTCATTCAGGTTATGGTGTGATTCCAGAGACCGAAAAACTAGCCATGAAAAAGAAAGTTCCTCATGATATACAGAACAATGTTTATACCGATACCGCGCTGAAAGCTTACGAAAGAGTTTTAAAATCTGGCGGAGCATCATTAGTAAGAGATGCGGTTGATTTAAGAATTGTTGCTGAGGTAAAAAACGGGACTTATACTTTTGAAGGTTCCAAAGGAAGCACCAAAGGTATTATCGATTCTCAGCAAGATGTTGGCGGATGGCCCAATTTAATTAGCAAAGAAGCTCCGATAGACAGTTCGGGAGATGGAATTCCAGATGACTGGAAAAAGAAAATGAAATTAGACATAACAAAAAATAATCCAAACGGACATGATTTAAATGCGGGTTACGAAAATATCGAAGTATACATGAATAGTTTGGCAGTAAATAATTAAGAAAATAAAGAGATGAGATTTAGAATAATTTTTGCATTGACTGTAATTCTGTTTTTGTGTTCTAAAGGACAGGCGGAAAACAATATTCATTTAAAAGAGAAAAAAAAGATAAAATATGATATCGTCGTCGCTCAAGATGGCAGCGGTAATTTCAAAACCATTCAAGAAGCCTTTGATGCAGTTCCAAAATTAAAATCAGAACGAACGGTTATTTTTGTAAAAAATGGTATTTATAAGCAAGTTGTAACCTTAGATTCAGATCGAAATAATGTCAGTTTGATTGGAGAAGACAGCAAAAAAGTTATCCTGACTTATGATAATTACGCGAACAGAATTAATCCGGCAACAAATGCAAAATATGGAACAAGCGGTTCTTCGAGCTGTTTTATAAAAGGTTCTGGATTTTATGCAGAAAACATAACTTTCGAAAATGCTTCGGGACCTGTTGGACAAGCGCTGGCTATTCACATTCAGGGAGATAAAGCTGTATTTTACAACTGCAGATTCTTAGGTTTTCAAGATACGGTTTACGGTGGTGATGTGCGCCAGTATTTTAAAGATTGCTACATTGAGGGAAGCACCGATTTCATTTTTGGAGGCTCAACCGCTTTCTTTGACAGCTGTGAACTCCATACCAAAGGCGGAAGTGCTATTACAGCAGCTTCTACCAAAGATTTTGTGAAGTATGGCTACGTATTCAGCAATTGTAAAATTACAGGAACAGGTGCGAACATAACCGATTTAGGCAGACCGTGGCGACCAAATGCTGCCGTTGTATTTTTAAATACCGAAATGTCAGATGCAATAAAACCTGCGGGATGGAACAATTGGGGAAAAGTTGAAAACGAATCAACTGCACGTTATGAAGAATATAATTCCACTGGAACTGGAGCGCATCCGCAAGAAAGAGTAAAATGGATCACTCAGCTTACAAAACAGCAGGCGGCATTGTATACGGTAGAAAATGTTTTAAAAACTACGTACGCAAATCCAGCAGTTGTGGATAATTGGAATCCAAAGAAAGTTATTGATTTATATAGAAAATAATACTTTCAATTGAAAGACAAAAGTTCCGCCTTCTGTCGAATATTTAAAAAAACTAATGATTATAAAATAAAAAATAAATGAAGTTCTATTTCTGTTTATTAGCCGCTTTTTCTTTTACGGCCTTATCAGCACAAGATCAAAATAAAACGCCTTACGTGTCTAAAGTCTGGTCTCCAGATTTAGGAAACGGGAGCTATCAAAATCCTATCATTCATGCTGATTACTCAGACCCCGATGTAGTTCGTGTGGGAGATGATTATTTTATGACTTCTTCGAGTTTTAATTGCACTCCAGGATTGCCTATTCTGCATTCTAAAGATATGGTAAATTGGAAGATTGTCAATTACGCGCTTCCAAAAGTGGCTCCTATTGACCATTATAATACAGTGCAGCACGGAAATGGCGTTTGGGCACCAAGCATAAGATATCATAACAATGAAATGTATATTTATTGGGGAGATCCAGATTTCGGAATTTTTATGGTCAAAACCAAAGATCCATTCGGAAAATGGGATGCGCCAATTTTAGTAATGGAAGCAAAAGGCGCTATCGACGCTTGTCCACTCTGGGATGAAGACGGACGTGTTTATATAGCTCATGGTTGGGCAGGAAGCCGTGCCGGTGTAAAAAGTATTCTAACAGTAAGAGAACTGAATAAAGAAGGGACAGCAATTATAGATGAGGGAACTCATGTCTATGACGGACATGAAAAAGATCCTACAGTTGAAGGGGCAAAATTTTACAAAAGAAACGGCTATTACTACATTTTTGCTCCTGCAGGAGGAGTTGCAACAGGCTGGCAGCTGGCTTTACGATCAAAAAATGTGTATGGTCCTTACGAAAGAAAAGTCGTTTTAGAACAAGGTAAATCTATAATAAACGGTCCGCATCAAGGTGCGTGGGTAGACACGCCAAATGGTGAATCTTGGTTTTATCACTTTCAGGATATAGAAGCTTACGGAAGAATTGTGCATCTTCAGCCTATGTCGTGGAAAAATGACTGGCCGCTGATAGGTGAAGATTTGGATAAAAATGGTATCGGCGAACCTGTTATGAAATACAAAAAGCCAAATGTTGGTAGAACCTATCCAATTGAAACGCCTCAAGAATCAGACGATTTTAAAGGTGATAAAATAGGCTTGCAATGGGAGTGGCAGGCAAATCCGAATATTGTTTGGTATGCGAAAATGCGAGATTCAGACCATTTGAGATTATTTTCTATGAACATGCCAGATGACGCTGCTAATTTATGGATGGTTCCTAATCTGCTGCTGCAAAAGTTTCCAGCAAAAAACTTCAGCGCATCTGCCAAAATTAAATTGACTGTAGAAGAAGCAAAATCTGGCAAGAAAGCAGGTCTTATTATTATGGGAATGGATTATGCTGCATTACAAATAACTCATGACGAAAAAGGATTTTCTCTACAGCAGACAGAGGTTAAAAGCGCAGCAAAAAACACCCCCGAAATTGTAAATGAAACGCAGAAATTAGCTGGAAATGAAGCCTATTTCAAAGTAAATGTTACAGGAAAAGGAATAGACGCCATTTGTCAGTTTAGTTATTCTGAAGATGGTAAAAATTACAAGAAAATAGGAAAACTATTTACAGCGGTTCCAGGAAAATGGATAGGAGCTAAAGTAGGATTGTTTAGTGTCAGTGAAAAGGATTCGAAAAGAGGTGGTTATGCTGATGTTGATTGGTTTGATATTAATAGATAGCAATAAGATCTTGAACCTTTAAAAAAAAGTCACACTTCCCTTTTTTGGATAAATACATTTAAAATGAATAGGATTAAAATTACGTTGCTTTTTATAGTATTGGGTACTAGCATAAAAATAGAAGCACAGCAAAAACTTAAACTTCAGTATGACAAACCTGCCACAAATTGGAATGAAGCTTTGCCGCTTGGAAACGGACGTTTGGGAGCAATGGTTTTTGGAACGCCTCAAAAAGAAGAATTGCAGTTAAATGAAGAAACTGTCTGGGCTGGAGAACCCGGAAATAATGTTCCCAAAAATGTATTTCCAGATATAGAAGCGATCAGAAAATTGCTGTTTCAAGGCAAAAATAAAGAAGCACAGGATTTGGCCAATGCTGCATTTCCGAGGCACGCACCAAAAGATTTAAACTATGGAATGCCGTATCAAACGATTGGAAGTCTTTTTATTGAATTTCCAAACCATGAGAATTACACAGAATACCGCAGAGATTTAGATATCGAAAAGGCTGTTTCTTCAGTACAATACAAAACGAATGGCATTACTTATAAAAGAGAATTTCTAACTTCTTTTTCGGATGATATTATCTTAATCAGATTAGCAGCTGATAAGAAAAAAAGTATCAGTTTTTCTTTGTCAGGCACGAGTCCGCAGCTTTTGCATAATTTTGAAACAGGGAAAAATAAATTGATTTTTGAAGGCACATCGGGAAGTGTAGATAATAAAAGCGGAAAAGTAAAATTTGTTGGTGAAGCGGTTTGTACTTTAGTTGGAGGAAGTCTTAAAAGTGAAGGAAACAAACTCGTAATTAAAGATGCCGATGAAGTTGTTATTCGCATTGCTGCGGCTACAAATTTTAGAAATTATAAAGACTTGAGCATAAATGCAGCAGAAAAAGCAGCTTCAGTTTTGGCTAAAGCTTCTCAAAAAAGTTATGCTTTATCTTTAAAAAATCACATAGAGGCTTATCAGAAATACTTTAAACGCGTATCGCTTTATTTAGGAGATTCTCCACAATCTGATAAAACTACTGATATGAGGATAAAGGAATTTGCAAAATCGTATGATCCTCAGCTCGTTACCCTATATTTTCAGTTTGGAAGGTATCTGCTTATTTCCAGTTCGCAGCCAGGAAATCAGCCTGCTAATCTTCAAGGAATTTGGAATCATAAATTGAGTCCGCCTTGGGATAGCAAGTACACCGTAAACATTAACACCGAAATGAATTACTGGCCTGCCGAAATAACCAATTTGGGAGAGATGCACCAGCCTTTATTCAGTATGCTGAAAGATTTAGCAGAAACAGGAAAAGAAAGCGCTTCTGAAATGTATCACGCCAAAGGCTGGAACATGCACCACAACACCGATTTATGGCGAATGACCGGAGTAGTAGACGGCGGATTCTACGGACTCTGGCCAATGGGCGGAGCGTGGCTTACACAGCATCTTTGGCAGCATTATGTGTATACGGGAGATCAAAGTTTTTTAAAAGAATATTATCCAGTTTTAAAAGGTGCAGCGCAGTTTTATCTGGATGTATTGCAGCAGGAGCCAGAACACAATTGGCTCGTTGTCGCCCCATCAATGTCGCCAGAGAATACATATGAGAAAAATGTTGGAGTTACAGCAGGAACTACAATGGACAATCAGCTTGTTTTTGATGTCTTTAATAACATCATAAAATCGTCGGAAGTTTTAGGAATAGATAAACCTTTTGCAGACTCTGTAAACGTGGCTTTAAAAAGACTGCCGCCAATGCAGGTCGGACAATATTCGCAGCTGCAAGAATGGCTTGGTGACTGGGACAAACCAGGCGATCATCACCGACATATTTCTCATTTATACGGACTTTTTCCAGCAGGACAAATTTCACCTTTTAGAACACCGCAGCTTACGGAAGCTGCAAGAAATACCCTTATTTCCAGAGGCGATGTTTCGACAGGATGGTCTATGGGATGGAAGGTAAACTGGTGGGCAAGATTATTAGATGGTAACAGGGCTTTTAAATTAATTAAAGACCAGTTAAGTCCAGCTCCAACAGAAAGCAAAGGAGAATCGGGTGGAACATATCCAAATCTTTTTGATGCACATCCGCCGTTTCAAATTGATGGTAATTTTGGTTGCACTGCTGGAATTACCGAAATGTTGCTGCAAAGCTATGATGGATCTATTTATTTGCTTCCAGCTCTTCCAGATGATTTTAAAAAGGGAAAAGTAACTGGTTTAAAAGCTCGGGGAGGTTTTGAAGTGGCTTTAGAATGGGAAAATGGAAAAATAAAACAGCTGACCATAAAATCTGAATTAGGAGGAAACTGCAGAATCCGTACAGCTTCTGAAGTGACATTTAACGGTAAAACCAAATTAACTGAAGCAAAAGGAGAAAATGTAAATGCTTTTTATAAGGTGGAATCCATTAAAGAACCACTGATTTCTAATAAAGCAGTTTTAAAAGGTTTTGATGTTCCAGACACAAAATTGTATGATTTCAGTACCGAAAAAGGCAAAACCTATATCTTTAATGCAATTAATTGATTTCAATCTAATTATGAGGAGTAAAGCAAAGCCATTCAAAAACAGAACGCTGTACATATTGTTTCTGATCATTTCTTTTCAGAGTATAAATGCTCAGTATTTAGAAGGAATTACACCTGTTAGAGATACTTCGTTTACAACTGCGAGTGCTTTCAAAAAAACAGTAAAATATTTTCCAGATGCGAGATTGGTTCCTGAAAAACGTTATGAAAATGTAAAACAGAAAAAAGATATTATTTACTGCACCTACGGAAAACGCAAAATGAGACTTGATGTTTATTTCGATTCAAAGAAAAAGAAAAAACAGATTGGCATTATACTTATTCATGGCGGCGGGTGGCGTTCTGGCAATAGGGAACAGCACAGACAGATGGCAGAAAAACTGGCAAGTTTAGGATATGTCTGTTTTTCGCCAGAATATCGTCTTTCGACGGAAGCACTTTTTCCTGCTGCAGTTTATGATATAAAAGCCGCAATACGCTGGGTTCGTGAGAATGCCAACCAGTACAATATCGATCCCAGCCAAATAGTCTCTCTTGGATTTTCGGCAGGCGGAGAACTGGCTGCTTTTATGGGTGTTACAGGTAATATGCCTCTTTTTGAAGGTATTGTAACCAATACTGATGCAAAATCACAGGTCAATGCCGTTGTAGACATCGATGGGACTTTGTCTTTTGTTCATCCAGAATCGAGTGAAGGAAATGACAGCACTAAAATATCTGCTGGAAAGTATTGGTTTGGTTATTCGAAAAGTGAAAATCCGAAATTATGGGAAACTGCTTCACCATTAAGTTATGTTAATGCACAAACACCGCCGACCTTATTTATTAATAGCTCTGTTGCGAGAATGCATGCCGGTCGTGATGATTTTATTAAAATTTTGAATCAGCATAACATTTATTCAGAAGTGCATGAATTTGAAAATTCACCACATACTTTCTGTCTTTTTAATCCGTGGTTTGAACCCACCATTCAGTACATAGATACCTATTTGACTAAAATATTTACCAAATAAATAATTAAAAATTATTGTATGAAAATAAGAATAGCAATGTTCACTTTGGCAGTTTTATTTGTTCTGACGGCTTTTTATCCAGCAAAAAAAGTAACGACAATCTATTTGATTGGCGATTCTACTATGGCAGATTACAGCAATAATTATGAGCCTGGCAAGGATTACATGAAAGTAAGATATCCTGTAACAGGCTGGGGACAGGTTTTTCAGCAATTTGTAAGTTCTGATAGTCTATTTAAAATTAAAAATATCATTAAAACCGACAGTTCTTTTGTAGACGATCGTGCTATGGGAGGCAGAAGCACAAGAACATTTTTTCAAGAAGGGCGCTGGCGTGCCGTGTTTGAAAAACTTAAAAAAGGCGATGTTGTGATTATGCAGTTTGGTCATAACGACGGAGCAAAAGACAAAACAGAAAGATATGTTGATGTGCAAGGCTATAAGGAATTTTTGAGATTGTTTGTTTCTCAGACTCGAGAGAAAAATGCTTATCCAATCATACTAACTCCTGTGGCAAGAAATTTTCCGTGGAAAGATGGTGTTTTAAATGACATTCATGGAGAATATGACCAAGCGCCAAAAGATGTTGCTTCAGAGATGAAAGTTCCATTAATAGACCTGAACAAAGCTTCAAGAGACTTTTTTACGAAGAAAGGAAAAGACTTTGTTTCTGAAAAATACTTTATGAATCTGCCAGCTGGAGTTTATGAAGCTTATCCTGAAGGGCAAAAAGATAATACGCACTTTCAGCCAGCTGGCGCAACAGAAGTGGCAAGATTAGTATATGAAGGCTTACAAAAAATTAAATAAGAATATTAAAATTTCATCCATGCATCATCCAATCAAAATTATATTTTCCGTTTTAAGTTTTTCCTTGTTTTCATTACAGGCAAATGCTCAATTGTCTGAAGAATTAACACTAAAAGATATTTATAGCAATATAGAATTTTCCATGCCAAAAGTGAAAGAAACAAAGTTTCCAGACTATAAAGTAAACATTACAGATTTTGGAGCAATTGGAGACGGAATCTTTAAAAATACAACTGCCATTATTTCGGCAATTGATAAGGTTTCAAGAAAAGGAGGCGGAAAAGTAATAATTCCTGCAGGCATCTGGCTCACTGGGCCAATTACCCTTAAAAGCAATATCAATTTAGAATTAGAAAGTGGCGCACTATTGCTATTCAGCCGAGATTTTAACGATTATCCATTACAGCAGATAAGTTTTGAAGGCTTAAATTCTTACCGATGCGTTTCGCCAATAAATGCGCGTGGTGCAAAGAATATTGCCATAACAGGAAAAGGTATTATTGATGGAAACGGGGATGCGTGGAGGCCAGTTAAAAAAATGAAAATGACCGACAGCCAATGGAAAAACATTAAAGCATCTGGAGGAGTCCTTTCTGATGACGGAAGTATCTGGTTTCCTTCTGCGGGAGCAAAAAAAGGGTATGACTCGAGCTCAAACTTTAATTTTCAGGTCGATATAAATAATCCGAGTTTAAAGGAAATTAAGGATTTTCTGCGTCCTGTTATGATCAGTCTGGTAGAATGCAAAGAGATTTTACTGGATGGACCTACTTTTCAAAATTCACCAGCGTGGAATCTGCATCCGTTAATGTGTGAAGATGTTATTATTAGAAATTTATCTATTCGCAATCCGTGGTATTCTCAAAACGGTGATGGTTTAGATTTAGAATCCTGCAAAAATGTTTTGGTTTATAACAATACCTTTGACGTTGGCGATGATGCAATCTGCTTGAAATCGGGTAAAGACAAAGACGGAAGAGACCGCAATTTTGCAACAGAAAATGTAATTGTAAAAAATAATATTGTCTATCACGCGCACGGCGGATTTGTGGTAGGAAGCGAAATGTCCAGCGGAGTTCGTAATATCCATGTGTCAAACTGCTCTTTCATTGGAACCGATATCGGACTTCGATTTAAAAGCACAAGAGGACGAGGCGGCGTGGTTGAAAATATTTATATTTCGAATATCAACATGACCAATATTGTGACAGAAGCAATTGGTTTTAATCTTTTTTATGGCGAAAATGTGCCAGATTTTGATGATGAAGATAAGAATCTATCGCAGCCTCAATATCAGGTTACAGAAGAAACGCCTTCTTTCAGAAACATCTTTATGGAAAATATTCAGGTTGCCGGAGCAGGAAAAGCTGCTTTCTTTATGGGACTTCCCGAAATGAATCTAAAGAATATCCATTTAAAAAATTCATTGCTTAAAGCAGATCAAGGCATTGAAATTATTGATTCAGAGGGAATGCAGTTCTCTAACGTAAAAATCATATCAGCAAATAATACTGATCTTCAGATTTATAACGGAAAAAACTTGCAGTTCAACGCGATTTCTTTTGATAAAAAAGCAGAGGCAAAAGTCAAGATTTTAGGAAATAAAACTCAGAATATTTCCTTTAGTAAAAAAGACTTTAAAGCATCTGGTAAAGAGATTGTTTTAAGTAAAAAAGTAACAGCATCTGAAATTACTTTCGAGTAAAGCAGATAATAAAATTCTTTAAATGTTACTTCGTTTTCTGATTATCTGATTTTTGCTTTAGATAATCAGAAGGTGACATTTGAAAAACTTCTTTAAAACAAGTGCTGAAATAGCCAGAACTATTAAATCCGACTCTGTACCCAATATCAGCAATATCTGTTTCTCCCGCGTCGAGAAATTGTTTTGCCCGTTTAACTCTCATTTCTTTTACAAATTCAACAGGCGTCATACCTGTAAGACTTTTAAATTTTCGGTTAAAGGTAACTCTCGACATATTCATCGAATTGGCAATTACCTCAATATTGAAAGCAGTGTCAGTTAGTCCTTTTTCAACAACCGCTATTACATCTTTTAGAAACTGTTCGTCTTTTGTAGTAATCACGATTTCTCCAGGTTCTAGAGCGATTGTTTTCAAATCGCTCTGCAGCTGTTTGAAAAATTTTTTTCTGAATTTGATCAGATTTTCAATAGAAGCCAGTAAAAAGTCGTTGTTAAATGGTTTCGTTATATAATAATCTGCACCGTAATTTAAACCTTCAATCTGGTTTTCTACCGATGATTTTGCAGTCAGAAGAATAACAGGAATATGACTGGTTTCGGTTGTGTTTTTAAGAGCGTCCAGAAGTTCAATTCCGTTCATTTCTGGCATCATTACATCACTGAGTATCAAATCAGGCAATTTGCTTACAGCCATTTTTAGACCTTCTTTTCCATTAGGAGCCTCCAATATGCGGTAATATTTTTGAAGCTGGACCTTCAAGAAAGATCGCAGTTCAGCATTGTCTTCCACAATTAAAACAACGGGCATATCCGAATTTGGGTCTGCATTGGAGCGACTATATTCTACAGTTTCAATCTCGACACCTTGTTCTTTTATTTTTACGCTGCGTAAATGAAGGCTATCAGAATTTTGAAGAATCTTAGTATTCAAATTAATTTTTATAAAAACAGTCAATCCTCCATCACCGTTATTTTCTGCATAGATATTACCTTGATGTAATTTTACGTATTCTCTGCAAAGAGCCAGTCCAATTCCAGTTCCAACATTTTTGGCTTTTCCAGTATTGGTTTCGTAGTAAAGCTTGAAGATTTCCTCCAGTTTGCTTTCTTCCACGCCAGTGCCCTGATCGGCTATGCTTATTTCAAGAATCTCATTCTCTACTTTAACTGCAATGGTAATGGTGCTGTTATCGGGCGAGAATTTAAAGGCATTGGATAATAAATTGTAGAGCACAATATCCATTTTTTCTCTGTCCAGATTGACAATAAGGTTTTCAGAGCCGTAATCTGTTTTAATTCTGATATTTTTTTCATGAGACGTTTGAACAAATAGAGAGTTTATTTCATTAATAAAAGTAACCAGTTCTACAGGCTCTGCATGAAGCTCTTCGTTGCCGCTCTGCACTTTTCTAAAATCAAGAAGCTGATTTACAAATCGTACCAATCGGTTAGTGTTTTTTCGGACTGTTGCAATGTAATCATGCCCTTGAGGAGTCAGATCTTCGGTTTTTGCGATTTCTTCCAACGGATTGACAATAAGAGTCAAAGGTGTTCGGAGTTCATGTGAGATATTAGTAAAAAAACTCAATTTGAGTTCTGTCATTTCCTGTTCTACAATTACTTTATTTCGAAGCTGAATCATAGAAGAGGCTATTCTTCTTGACGTTTCTAATAAAGCAGCACAAATAATAAAATACAGCAGAAAAGCCCAATTTGTTTTCCAAAATGGCGGAGTTATGGTAAATTTTAAACTCTTGTGCGGTACGCTGGAATACAATTCTGGATTTAAACTTTTGACTTCAAATTCATAATCACCCGGAGGAAGATTAGTAAAAGTGGCTTTTTTCTGGTTTTTTACTTCATGCCAAGTATCATCGAGCCCTTTCAATCGATATGCATACAACTGTTTGTTATTGGATCTGTAATCTAAGACCGTATAATAAATGCTGACTGTATTGTGCTGATAATCTAATTCTATCTCTTTATTGTAATTTATATCTGCTTTTAAAGGATATTCTTCTGACTTGACATTCGAACTTTTATTATTGATTTCAAAACTGGTAAAAACCAGCTGGGCTGTGATTTTTTGATTTTCAATTTTCTTAGGATTAAAATCAAGATAACCGTTTCTGCATCCAAAAATCAGATTGCCATTGGGTAATTTCAAACTAGACGATTCAGAAAATCCAGTTTTAAGCAAACCATCATACGAATCATAATTTCTAAACGTATGATTGGTAAGATTGAATTTTGAAATTCCATTTTCGGTGGCAAGCCATAAATTTTTGTCATTGTCTTCGGCCATACTTAAAATAAAGTCGCTTGGGAGGCCGTCCTGTTTAGAAAAATTTTGAAACGCCAATCGATTATCTTTTTCAAAAGCACGATTTAGTCCGCCTCCTGCGCTCGAAACCCATATTTTACCTTGAGAATCTTTGTAAAGATGTATAACATCATTGCTGGCAAGACTCGATTTATCGCCCGAAATTTTTACATGTCTTGAAAATTTTATGATTGCAGGATTATAATTTCTGGGACTGAAAGTAATCAAGCCGTTTGTGGTTGCCGCCCAGATTTCGCCTTTATAACCCTTAATTAAAAATCGCACTCTGCTGGATTCTGTAATAGGATAATTTTTAAAATTCTTAATAAAGCTTATTTTTCCATTCTCCTCTTTCATCAGGTTTAAACCGCCACCGTAAGTTCCTATCCAAATACGTGCATTTTGGTCTTCTAAAACAGAGTAAATTGCATTGCTTCCAATACTGTTCGGGTCTTTCTTGTCAGTTTTAAATTGAGTTAATCGGTATTGTGAACTTTCTTTATTTACGGATTCTGCTTTGTATAAACCATTTCCTTTTGTGCCAAGCCAAATATTTCCTTTTTTATCCTGCACAATTGAATATACAAGTCCTATATCCCCATTTGTATAATTGACAAAAAAGTTTTTAATTTCCTGAGAGTTCTTATAAACTTTTACTTTTCCCGCTTTTGATGCAATCCAGAGCCTATTTTTATGGTCTGTAAAGACAGATCTAATTTCATTTTCAGATTTATTTTTGGTATTAGTTACTAAAAGCTGCTGCTGGAAAACATCTTTTTGAAAAATTACTTTGTTTATTCCCCTGTCGTTGGTGCTCATCCAGAGAATTCCAGACGGGTCAAAGTACATGCTGGCCACAATATTAGAAAACTTCTGATTTTCACTGCCAGGCCTATTATAAAAGAAATCGAGGGTATTCTCTTTCTTGTTATAAAATCCAAAACCGCCGCCTTTTAGTTTTACCCAAACTCTATCAAAATTATCTTCAAAAACACCAAAACTATGTTCCAATTGCAAAAAAGTGGCATCAGTCTGCTGTGAAAAAAACTTTATGTTTTTCGATTTTGGATCTACTAAGAAAACACCGTGTTTTTCAGGTTCTATCCACAGAAGTCCGCTCTTATCAGGATAGACAGAGAAAATAGGTCCTTGGGAAATCTGAATGGTAGAGTTTATTTTGAATGTTTTTAGATCAAAGGTAAGCAGTTGTCCTGTAGCTGTTGTAATGAAGAGAACACCACCATTTTTTGATTTGATTATTGAGTTTATAGTTTTTATCGAGATTTTATAGCTGCTGATTTTTTTTGAAATTTTGTTGTAACAAATCAGCTCTCCATCTTTAGTTCCCGTCCAAATGTTGTTATTCTCAGAAATTATACAGTTTATATTTCTATTTTGAAGAATTCTGTTCCTTCTGTACGACTGCTGCAAAAATTTAGATATTACATCAAGACCATCTTCAGAGCCAACCCATAAATCATTATCAGTATCTATGTTAAAAGCGTTAAGCTTATTTGAAGCAGGGGGATAAGAACCTTTTAAATCATTAGAAAAATGCGAAAGCTTAATCTGATTATTGGCTGTTTTTTGGGCTAGAAAGATGCCTTTTTTTACGGTGGTCAGCCAGACATTTCCATTTTTTGCAGTGATAATATCTTCAAATTCAATTTTGTTTGTAGCTAAAATATCGGCTACAGAAACAAACTTCTCAGTGCTTTTTTCGAATCTGTATATCTGTCGGTCATAAGCTTTCACCCAGATATACCCGTAAGCATCTTCCTTCATCAGATCGATGCGGTTATTGCCCAACGTGCTGTTATCTCCTGCAGTGGCTTTGTATGTAATGAAGTTTTTCCCGTCAAACCTGTTAATTCCGTCCCAAGTTGCCAGCCATATAAAACCCTCTTTGTCTTTTATAATATCTCTAATATTATCATGTGAGAGCCCGTCTTCGGTGGTGTAGCTTTCTATTTTGCATTTTATTTGGGCATGTGCTTTAATAAAGAGCGTACCAGTCAAGAAAATAATAAGAGTAACAAAAAACTGAATTTTCATTTATACAGTGTAAGAAGTAATTAGTTCTTAAAGATAAAAAGAATTTGATTTTTATTGAGCTCTCTCTACTAATTATTTAAACTATTAATGTGTAAATTGTTAATGTTGTTGCTGGTTTTTTATCGATTAATTAGTTAGTGCTACATAGTGATAATGCAGTTGAGGACTTTCGGCTTCCGTAATTAAAAAATGCGCAACATCGGCTCTTGAAATTTTTCCAACTTTCATTCCTTTTTCTAGTTTGAATAATACTTTATAAGATGAACTTTGATCTCCATCCGTGAGCATTCCCGGTCTAATGATTTCCCATTTAATATTACTTTTAGTAATTAATTCTTCCATTATCGTTTTATTGATGTATTGGTCTTTCAGGAATAATGAAATTACCGTTCGCATAAAAAAACTCAAATAATTTTTACTTTCTCCAGCTCCAAAACCGGTAATTACCAGAACTGGCGCTGTAAAATTTAATTGATCAGCAACGTTTATAAGCGTTTTTGCAATATCAGAAAATAGGGTAGTTGCTTTTTTATTTTTTGTTCCAACGGTTATAAGCACAGCATCAGAACCTTTTATGGCATTTTTTAAATCTACTGGTGATGTAGCACTGCCGCTTATTTTAATTAAATTAGGATGATTTGGAATCTGATCTGTATTTGTTGACAATGCTGTTACTGTATGTCCTTTTTTGAGTGCCTGTGTTACCGATTGCAATCCAATACCGGCTCCGGCTCCTACAATTGCTATATTCATTTTAATTTGTTGATTTAATTTGTAGATATTTTTCTGTAATGCTTTTTGGTGCAACAAGTAAACTTTCGCTTCCCCATTGCCACGGAGATCCTGCTGTTGTCATGATTTGAGCTCCGGCTTCTTTGGCAATCAGCAATCCCGCAATCCAGTTATAAGTATCAAGATCTTCCTGAACAAACAAATCAATTCTTCCGGAACCAACATAAGCTAATTGCAGGCCATGTGGCCCGTAGTTTCTAACTATTCCAAAATTATCAAGCAGTTTAGTAACCGTTGAGCCAATTTTTTCATTTAAATGATTAGCTGATTTATCCTGATGACCATATTCAAAAACAGCTAGCATAACTGCCAAATCTGTTTTGCTGCTAATTTCCAGTAATTTCCCATTCATAAAAGCTCCTTCGTCTTGTTTTGCCCAAAACATTTCATTGGCCAGAGGATCAAAAATTACAGAAAAGAAAGGTTTTTCATTACGGATAAGCGCCAAGTTTATAGTCCATCCAGCAATATGCTGCAGATATTGAATAGCGCCGTCCATGGCATCGCAAAGCCAGTATTCTTCTTGCTCTGCCGGATTCCTTTGTGAATCTGTATCAAACTCGTCGCCAATATGCCAGGGAATATTTGGAAATTCTAAAGACAAATCTTGCTTTAAAGAACTCAGGCACAAAGTGTCGATATCTTCTAATTGTTTTAAAAGCTCATCTATATTTTGTGGAATCGCATTTTGCTTATAGTCTTTTAAAAAGACATCGCCCACTTTTCTTACTGCGTCGAGTACAATCTGAATATTGAATTCGTTTTGCATTTTGTTATTGTGTTAATTACAATGCAAAGCTAGTTATAGTAGGATTTTGAATGTAGTTTCAATAAAGGGAAGGATAGTCCTAATCACGGAATTTTTTTCTAAATTCAAGAGGCGAGAGTTTGGTTACTTTTTTAAAAAGCTTTCCAAAATAAACCGGTTCGTCATAGCCAACTTCGTAGGCTATTTCCTTGACGTTTTTATCTGTAAAATAAAGTAGTCTTTTGGCTTCCATAATCGATGCTTCCTGAATATGAATCGATACAGGACTTCCGGTTAACGATTTTACAGTATCATTTAAATGAGACGGAGAAATAGAAAGTGCAGAAGCGTATTGTGCAGGCTGTTTCCAAGTTTTAAAATGTTCTTTTGTTAGTTTTATAAAAGTTTCCTTAATGATAATACTGCGATTTTCTTTCTCTTTATAAACAGATATAGTAGAAACAAGTTCTCCGGAAATTAAACTTAAAAGTGCATTAAATAAAAAATGAATACTTTTTTGAGTATAGTTATTTGTATTTTCTAGCTGTACTTTTTCTATTAAATTCATTAGAATAGCAAGCTGCTGGCAAAAATTAGATTCGTGTTGAAGTAAAAATGGATTGTCGATTTTAGTTTCTAAAAGCTGCAATATTTCTGTACTAACCAATGACGGATCAAAACTAATCATCCATCCTTTAGGATCTTTTACATCTATAATATGATGTACTTGTTCAGGAAATACACAAAGTAAGGCCGGAGCAGAAAATTCTACATTTTCAAAATCAAGATTTAATTTGAATGTTCCATTTAGAGCCAACATCAATTGACAGTGATTATCCCGGTGCGGTATCGAAATATCGTGGTTCTCCACTTCCTTATCCTCCATATTAACGATACTAATCCCTGCTTTTGCAGAAGGAGGAAGTTCGAATTGTCTAATAGTTTGGTTTTGGTTTTTCAAGATTTTAGTAACATCATTTATACTAATTGTAAAAGTAGAGATTAAAATGGCAAATGTTTCATTTCAATCTTAAATGAAATAAAATAGAGGGACTGAAAGTCCCGCGTAAAAATAGAATTTTTATTTCTTCATCATGTTAAGGCCTTGGGAAATGTTTACTAAAGGTTTATAGCCAAGTTGCTGACTGGCTTTATTATCAGTAGTTACAAATTCCAATCCCAATGCATTTACAAGTCCCCTATAAAGCGGCGGATGTCCCTTTAGTCTGAAAATCTTCCTGATAAATTCCATTACTGAAGCCGCTCTTTTTGCTGTTGCCAAAGAAACTGCTTTATCAGGAAAAATAATTCCTTAAGTCGTTACATAGTTTTCGTTAAATTCCTTAAAAACAGGTTTTTCGCCATCGGTAATAAAATAGGCTGGACTACCGCTTCGCTGTGACTGATCTGCTAAAATTAAAGTATGGCAGACATTCAATCCCTCTTTTTTACCGATAACTCTTTTGCATCGCCTCCGAGATAGATTGCCAAAACGACAAGGTCAGTTTTTCCATTGTTGGTGCCCTTATGATAAATGTTATAGGATTCGGCAAAGCTTGTGTTTTCTTTATATTCAGTGATCTTATTATCTTCGGTTTGAACTGTCAGCGTTCCTTTTATAATAAATGAGAATACAGGAATGTTATGTTTATGCCAGCCTGTAGTTTCACCTGGAGGAAACGTAATTTTCATCATGGTTACCTTAGCATCCTTAACTTCTGGATATGATATTTTCTGCCCCATACTGTTAAGATCTGACTGCATCAATTTTTCGATAATCAATTTGCTGCTGTATTGCGCTTTAGCGCCAATACAAATCATTATGAATAGGATTGTGATTATTTTTTTCTTCATGATTTTAATTATTAGTTTAATGTATTTACATTTTATGAAGCGAAGTTCAGCAATTTGGCAGCTATGTACCCATAATCTAATTTCATATTTAGTCTTAAACTATCTTAAGATTAATGCTTTGGGATTACCTCTTGTTAGTGGTATTCTATCGGATAAAAAAATGCCTGTTTTCTACGCAGGCATTTTTTTAATCAGTTATGATATTTAATATATTAATTGGCTAGATTGGCTTTGAGCCAGAGATTTACATCATCAAACATTTGTTTATTAATGGTATGTCCTTCATCATATTGATGGAAATCAGGTTTAATTCCTTTGGATTGAAGATAAGCAGCGGCATCTGCAGCGAAAGGAAAATGTAGCACAGCATCCTGTCTGCCATGAGAGATGAATACTTTTAGTTTTTCAAGACGACTTTCATCTGCAATAAGAGGTTTTACTTCTGGCAGGAGCCTGCCGCTCATCACAGCAATTCCTTTGATTTTTTCAGGTTCGGTAAGTGCCGCACTGTAACTCATGATTCCTCCCTGGCTGAAACCCATTAAATAAACTTGTTTGTCATCAAAATCATGTTCCTCTTTCAGGTCTTCAATAAAATCTAAAATAGTTACCCTTGCAGCTTCAGCCTGCTGTTCGTTAATCTGTGGATGGCCGCCGGTAAAGTTTACCTGAAACCATGCAAAACTGTCCGGTCCAAGTGTAAGGGGTCCGCGTGCAGAAATCACTAAAAAATTGTCGGGAAGATCGCTGGCGAAAGAAAATAAGTTTTTCTCGTTTCCTCCAACACCGTGAAGCATTAAGAGAAGAGGCGGTTTTTCTGTTTTTGTTTTTGGCTGTCTTACCAGATAATGCAGCGCAGTTTTTTCTTTACTTGAGTTCATAATGGTAAAGCTAAAGGTTGAAATTATAATTAGTATGCCAAAGCATATCCATAAATGTTTTTTTAAAATCATGCTTTGTCAATTTTTATGGACAGCATGTTGAGCGATCCGGCTACTAAAGCATCATTAAATACAGTAGCTTTTTCGTCTTTTTCCTTAAGTGCCAGAGTATACAGCATCGGAATGTAGTGTTCAGGAGTTGGCACGGCAAGCTCGAATTCCCGACCCTGTTTGTCAAAATTAATAAGGGACTGATGGTCATCTTCCAAAATCATCTTTTTCATTTTTTCATTGGCCGTATGAGCCCAGTCAAAAGCGTATCCGGGAACCATCATTTTGTCCCATGCCGCAAGCCTAAGATTATGCACGGTGTTTCCGCTTCCCACAATAAGTACTCCCTTACGTCGTAAGGCTGCAAGTTGCTTTCCTAATTCGTAATGATAGGAAGCGGGCTTAGTATAATCTATACTCATTTCTACTATTGGTATATCTGCATTGGGATAAAGAAATTTTATCACTGACCAGCATCCATGATCAAGTCCCCAGTCATTACTAAGTCCAACGGGTATCGAAGTAATAAGTTTCTGGGTTTCAAGTGCAAGCTCCGGACTTCCCGGTGCAGGATATTGAAGGTCAAAAAGAGCCTGCGGAAAGCCTCCGAAATCATGGATAGTTTCGGGTTTTTGCATTGCAGTAACAAATGTACCTTTAGTTTCCCAATGGGCAGAGATACAAAGTATGGCTCTGGGTTTTGGAAGTGTTTTGGCCATCTGCTGGAAACCTTGTGTGAAATTATTATCTGCCAAGGCATTCATCGGATTGCCATGTCCAAGAAACAGAACAGGCATACGTTCTGTTGCAGCAAAAGCATCAGTTGCAGTTTTAAGGGAGCTGAGCTGCATGGCTGCAGCTCCCAATGGTAAAATGGCCATAGTTTTAAGAAAATCTTTTCTATCCATCTTTTTGTTTTTTTATTTACCTAATATTTGGTTCATGTAAGACTGGTTGTCCCAGAATAAATATTCTTCCTGCATTGTTCCATTCTCCCAAACTCCTATAGTTGCCATTGGCAGTTTGAATTTTTTACCGGTCGGCTGTATAAAAGTACCATCTCCTGCGGGCATTGGCTGCGTAAAAGTACCTTCCATATAACCCATTACGGCAGTAAGATTACCGGAACCAATTTTAAAAGGGTGCTCTTTAATACGGGTGTCGGGAGCATATACAAACATAGCATCAAGAGTTTTGATATGCTGCTCCAGACCAACCTCAGTATGACCGTCAGGAAAATGTACTTTAATTTTCTTTGCATGGCTTTCATGCAGACGTGACCAGTCGCGATTACTAAAAACGGTATAATCTAAAGTGTCAAAAGTTTCCAGATTTTTAGCTATCTGTGCATTGGCAGCAGCAAGTTCTTTAATCTGTTTTATCATATCTGCTTTATCTTCTTTTTTCTGAGCAGTTACTGTAGTGCTTAAGGCAAAAACAAGAACCGCCGCGGTTACTTGTCCTAAAATTGAATTTTTCATATGTATCATTTTTTATTGATACAAAGTTGCGGTTAAATGCCAGGGCAGGGGTAACGCTTTTCGGAAGAATGGTTGTGTTTTTAGGAAAGCAGTTTTTGCATTTCTTCTCTAAACTCAGTAGGAGTAAGGCCTGCTTTGCGTTTAAAGGCATGGGTAAAATAGGTTTTTTCATTAAATCCCAGCTCATAGCCGATTTCTGCAATATTTAAATCTGTAGTCATCAGCAGGTTTTTTGCCTCTGTCAATTTTCTTACTTCGATAATTTCAGAGACACTTTGCTGCAGTACATTCTGGCAGATCAAATTTAAATTTCGCGTGGTCATGAAAAGTTTGTCAGCATAAAAATTTACATCTTTGGATTCTTTATAATGCTCTTCCAAAAGTCTTAGGAAATTTTTAAAAGTGGTGCCTTGTATTTTTTTTGACTCGTCATTGTTGAGATTAAGTTTGCGGCGTTCAGACTCAATTATGGTAAAAAGCGCACTAAGTAACTGCCGTATCACAGCCAGATCAGAAGCCTCCTGATTATATTCCTCATAAATCAATCTGCACATCATGTCTAATCTTTCAAAACAGGCATTACTCTGCATATTAATGTTGGCTTTTTCATGAAAGGAAGCATACAGGCTGAAGATTGTTTCTGCTATAAATTCACTTTTAAACCTTAGTACCCACATGTCGTTTTGACCTTTCTTAATAAGGGGTTTTACGCGATGTATTTTTCCCCTTGTTACAAAACTGATAAATGGAGCATCAATTAATTGGGATTTGAAATCAATAAAATGGTCAAGCTTTCCTTCTCCGCCTATAATCAATTCTTCAAAATCATGGGCGTGCGGTTCGTTTAAGGTCTGCATAATCTTTTCAGATTCTGCTGCTGTAATTCGAAATATTTTAAAGATTTCTGTCATTCAAAGAATTTTTAAAGGTAAGGTTAAAGGTAATTATTTTAAATAAAAAGAATCCGCAGATCAACTAAAGATTATACGCTTTGTAATGCAGGGCAAAATATTTTGTAAATTTAGATAATGTCACTTTCCATACTCTTAATCTAGTTTAAGAACCAGTGTTAAACTAGATTAAGGGTATTTCTTAAACATGTTTATAAGCTTGAACAGTATATATATTGCAATTTTGTACAGCAAATCTGCATGTTGAAAATCAACAGAAAATAATCTTAAATAAAAATAATATGCCACACGTAAATGTAAAAATGTATCCTGGGACTTCTGAGGAACAAAAAGAAAAAATCGCACAAGAAATTACAGATGTAATTATTAAGCACACAGGCAAACCTGAAGCGGCAGTTTCTATCGCCATAGCTGAAGTTGCTGAAGATGTTTGGATGGAGCAAGTTTATGATAAAGAAATAAAGCCAAATATGGAAAAGCTTTATAAAAAACCTGGGTACTAATCCCCAAATTAAATGCTGAAGTAATGAAAAATAATGATTTAAGTTACACAAAAGAAAAAGAAGCAATTGGTACATTACTGGGCAATTTTGCCCAGGTACTAAATAATAGAGAAACAGCAGCTATAGCTGACTTTTTTGATCAGGATGCTGTTTTTATCCCTGATGGTATGAGGAAGAGTATTGCTGGTAATCAATTAGGAAAAACCAGCAGCGGTTATCTTAAACGAGCTGATTTTAAAATTGGATATTCAATAAAGGATATCACAATAGAGAATCAGTTTGCTTTTGTAGAAGCTGCTGCCGCTACTACAGAGAATCGCATTTCAGATTTAAAGCCTGTACCGAAAAAAAGTATTGATTTTTTTGTTCTTAAAAAGAATGAAGAAAACTGGAAAATCTACCGTTATATGTTTAATAATGTAAGGGAGCTGGAACTAATTTAATACCTGAAAAATGAAGGCAGCTGTACTAAGAATCGCGGGAGGAGCAGAAAACTTTGCAATTGAAGAGATTGCTATGCCAGTTGCTTTAAAAGATCAGGTGCTCATTGAGATTAAAGCCTTTGGACTTAACCGTTCTGAGCTTATGACCCGAAAAGGACTATCGCCCGATGTGCATTTTCCCAGAGTATTGGGAATTGAGTGTGTTGGTCAAGTTATAAATGATCCTTCAGGGAAATTAACAAGGGGCCAAAAAGTAGCTGCTTTTATGGGTGGGATGGGACGTGATTTCGATGGAAGTTATGCCCAATATACCGTAGTTCCAAATGATATTGTCATGCCTTTTGAAAGCGGGCTTTCTTGGGAAATTCTAGGAGCCCTGCCCGAAATGTTCCAGACTGCATACGGATCGCTTGACAGGGCTCTAAAAATAAAAGAAGGAGAGACATTATTAATCCGCGGGGGTACATCATCAGTAGGTCTTCTGGCTTTGCAGCTGGCAAAGCAGACGGGACTTTTTGTAATTTCAACCACGCGAAGTGAAAATAAAAGAGATTTATTGCTGGATAACGGAGCTGATGCAGTTTTGATTGACGACGGAAATCTGGCGGAAAGAATCAAAAATCAAAAACAATTTAAGATTGATAAAGTACTGGAACTTGTAGGTACTGCTACATTACAGGATTCTCTTAAAACTGTTGTAATTGGTGGCAGGGTCTGTATGACCGGTATGCTCGCCGAAGAATGGTCCATTACTGAATTTACTCCTATGGATTATATTCCAGCTGCTGTTAATCTTACAGTTTATGACAGTGGACAGATTCGAATCGAAGCAAAATATTTTCAGGAATTTGTTAAGGATATTGAAAAAGGATTTATAAAACCGGCGATAAAACGTATCTTTAATTTGAATGATATCGTTGTGGCACACCAGTTTATGGAAAGCAGTTCAGGAGGAGGAAAGATTGTAGTTCTTCCATAACGAGCCAAAATAACCAGGTTTAACCCATTTCTTTAGAAATGCTCTGATTCTCGACCTATAAAAAATAAAATAAAAATGGATTTACAATTAAAAGGAAAAACGGCTTTTGTAAGCGGTTCTACGGGAGGTATCGGTTATGCGATAGCGTTAGGACTGCTTCGTGAAGGAACAAAAGTTTATATCAACGGAAGAACTGAAGAAAGAGTAAAGGCTGCAATAGATAAAATAAAAAAAGAAATCCCTGATGCCTTGGTTGATGGTGCAGCCGCTGATTTTGCGAATGTAGAAGAAGTTAATAATCTTTTTAGTGTTCTACCTGAGATTGATATTTTAATAAACAATGTTGGTGTATATGGTGACCAGCCTTTTGAAACAACAGGAGATGATGTCTGGCTTCATGATTTTGAAGTAAATGTATTAAGCGGCGTTCGATTGTCCCGTCATTATGCACCGCTGATGAAGGCTAAAAATTGGGGACGTATCATATTTATATCGAGTGAATCGGCTGTCAATATTCCGGATGATATGATTTTGTACGGTGTTACAAAAACCGCTTATCTTGCTTTAAGCCGTGGATTGGCAAAGCATTTAAAAGGAACAAATGTAACAGTGAATGCTGTTCTTCCAGGTCCAACTTTAGCGGAAGGAACAGATAAAATGTTTGAAGATATTTCTAAAGAAAAAGGAATCAGTATTGCAGAGGCACAAATAGAGTTTATTAAAGAAAAACGTCCCTCATCTATTATCCAGAGATGGGCAGAGACCGAAGAAGTGGCCAACATGGTAGTTTATATGGCAAGTCCATTGTCGTCGGCAACTTCTGGCGCAGCACTTCGGGTTGACGGGGGGGTGGTGGACAGCGCTTTTTAATAAAAGTAAAAACAAACAAACAAGCGTGTATTTAATTATTTAATTAAAACAATAATTAGTGATAATTGATAATTGATAAGCAGTGTAAAAATAGGATTAGCATGATAAAAACCGAAAAAAAAATAACCAAAGATATTACAAAGCAGGATAGTGCAGTTGAACAGTTTCGTTTTGATGTGCTTCAGGGACTGCAAAGCACACCAAAAAAACTTGATTCAAAATATTTTTACGACAAAATTGGAGACACACTTTTTCAACAGATAATGGCAATGCCCGAATATTACCTCACGAATTGTGAAATGGATATATTCCAAAATAAAACTTCAGAACTAGCAGAGATTATTTTAGAAACTGATGAAGCTTTTGATTTAATCGAACTGGGTGCTGGTGATGGAACCAAGTCGGCTTTTTTACTTCAATATCTTTTAGAGCAAAAAGCCGATTTTAATTATATGCCAATCGATATATCGGCCAATATTTTAACTGTTTTAAATAATAAGCTGCAAGCGGATCTCCCTGAACTTAATATTATTTCACTCGAGGGTGAATATTTTAGGATGCTTGAAAAAGCGGCTGAATTATCTGAAAGAAGAAAAGTGGTTCTTTTTTTAGGAAGTAATATTGGAAATATGGAGAAGAAGGAAGCACTTCTGTTTTGTCGTACTCTTAACAGTTATCTTTCGCATGGCGATATTGTATTGATGGGATTTGATTTAAAGAAAAATCCGCACACTATATTAGAGGCCTACAATGATAAGACCGGAATTACCGCATCATTTAATCTGAATCTGCTAACGCGCATCAACAGAGAACTCAATGCCAATTTTGAGAGTGAAAAGTTTGAACACTATCAAACTTATGATCCGTTAAGCGGTGCCTGCAGAAGTTATTTAATCAGCCTGGAGAATCAGGTCGTTTCAATAGGTGGAATGTCCATTATTTTTGATAAAGACGAATCCGTGTATATGGAACTTTCACAGAAATATTCTCTGTCAGAGAGTGAAGTATTGGCAAGCAGCTCAGGTTTCGAAACAATTAATCATATAATGGACTCAAAAGCTTGGTTTGCAGACGCAGCCTGGCGCGTAGTGTAACGTTAAACTTAATAATATGCAGGTAAAAGAAGCCACAGTAGATCAAGAGTACTTTATAAAAAAATACAAAACGATCAGATTGCATTCTGAGAATATATGCAAACCTTTAGAAATTGAGGATTATGTTGTACAGCCAATTGTAGATGTTAGTCCGCCTAAATGGCATTTGGGTCATACCACATGGTTTTTTGAAACCTTCATTCTGAAACCTAACTATAAGGATTATAAAGTTTTTAATGATCAATACGATTTTGTTTTCAACAGTTATTACGAAAGTGTTGGCGCGCGTGTTGTACGTACGGACCGCGGTAATTTAAGCCGACCTTCGGTTACCGATGTGTATCGTTATCGCAGTTACGTTGACCAGAATATGGAAACCTTTCTTCAAAGTAATGAACTTTCTATTGAATTAATCGAATTGCTCGAACTTGGACTGAATCACGAGCAGCAACATCAGGAATTATTGTACAGCGATATTAAATATATTTTAGGGCATAATCCGCTTTTTCCGGTTTATAGTGCAGATGCAATTTTCGACAAAAAAAACATTCAGAACAATGAATTTGTAAAAGTCGAATCCGGTGTTTATGAAATTGGCTATCAGGGAGAAGATTTTTGTTTTGATAATGAACTGGGACGTCATAAGGTGTATTTAGATAGTTTTGAGATTTCAAAATATCCCGTAACCAATGCTGAATATCTCGAATTTATTGCAGACGGAGGTTATACCAACTTTAAATACTGGCATTCTGAAGGCTGGGAATGGGTAAAAGAAAATGCTGCAAAATCACCACTATACTGGCATTATATCGATCAAAAATGGATGAACTATACCTTTGCCGGTTTAAAAGAAATCGATTTGAACGAACCCGTTTGCCATGTCAATTTTTACGAAGCCTCAGCATTTGCTTCCTGGAAAGGAATGCGTCTGCCAACCGAGGCAGAGTGGGAGATTGCTTCGCCAAATTTAAACTGGGGACAACGCTGGGAATGGACAGACAGCGCTTATCTGCCTTATCCGGGATTTAAAAAAGCGCCGGGAGCGATAGGGGAATACAATGGTAAATTTATGGTCAGCCAGATGGTTTTGCGCGGTGCTTCCGTGGCAACTCCGCAAGGACATAGCCGTCCTACTTACCGAAACTTTTTTCATCCGCGTCATCAGTGGCAATTTATGGGCATTCGTCTGGCAAAATAATTTATCAGGACAATATATGATTAGTATAGAAGGAGTTTCCAAAAGTTTTGGTTCAAACAAAGCGGTAGATTCAGTTTCATTTGAAGCCCACGATAAAGAAATTCTGGTCGTATTAGGCACAAGCGGGTGCGGTAAAACGACCACTTTAAAAATGATCAACCGCCTTATTGAACCTGATAGCGGGAACATCTTCATTGACGGCAAAAACATTCGGGATCAAAAAACCGAAGACCTTCGTAAAAACATTGGTTTTGTCATGCAGCACGCGGGGCTTTTCCCGCATTATACTGTGGCACAGAATATTGCTGTTGTTCCCAATTTATTAAAATGGGACAAACAAAAGACAGAAAAAAGAACCTTCGAACTTTTAGAAAAACTGCAGCTGAAGGAAGATCTTTTAAGGGTTTTTCCTCATGAACTCAGCGGTGGACAACAACAGCGAATAGGTGTCGCACGAGCACTTATTGCTGATACTCCGGTTCTTTTAATGGATGAACCTTTTGGCGCTTTGGATACCATTACAAAGTCGGCGATCCATAATGAGTTTAAAAATCTGGATGAACTCAAAAACAAAACAACCATCTTAGTAACACACGATGTAGTCGAAGCCTTTGAACTGGCACATCGTATTTGTCTGATGGATAAAGGGAAAATCATTCAGATTGGTACTCCGGCAGAAATATTATATCATCCTGTAAATACTTTTGTGAAAGATTTCTTTTCCGGTAATCGGTTAATGCTGGAATATAAAATTGCTTCGGTAAAATCCGTAGCTTCTTTTCTTCAAAAACCATTATCGGTAAAAGCTCAGGAACAACTTACTAAGGATGCCAATATCTGGGAAACGCTTCAAGCTTTGAGTACGGAGAATGTTTATAATGAAGACTACGAAGCACTTTTGCAGGCTTTTAATCACTACAGAAAACTTCAAACGGTATGACACAGCAGCAAAGCCTTTGGCAATTTATGGTGTCACAGCATGAAAAGCTGTTTGTACAAATAGGCCAGCATCTGGGACTTACTTTTTTATCGTTGCTTTTGGCCATTATAGTCGGAATTCCGTTAGGCGTTTTAATTTCGCGAAGACGAAAATTAGCTCCTTCGGTATTAGGAACGGCGGGAATATTACAAACCGTTCCCAGTATTGCGCTTTTGGGGTTTATGATTCCGCTTTTTGGTATTGGTGCCACGCCGGCGATCATTGCACTGCTTATTTATGCCTTACTTCCCATTATACGAAACACTTATACAGGCATTACAGGAGTAGATTCCACAGTTATAGAAGCCGCAACGGCACTCGGAATGAATAAAACCCAGCGTTTGTTTCAGGTTGAATTTCCATTGGCAATGCCCGTGATTATTGCCGGTATTCGAACCGCTGCCGTAATCAATGTGGGGGTTGCGACTCTTGCTTCTTTTGTGGCAGCAGGCGGATTAGGCGAATTTATTTTTGGAGGAATCTCGCTCAACAATACCAATATGATTTTGGCAGGAGCAATTCCCGCAGCATTATTGGCTGTTTTGCTGGATTTGATTATTGGTTATCTGCAAAAGTCTACATTAAAAACACTTCGAAACGTTTTTTATATCATTTGTGGTGTTGTAGTGGCAACAGGTTTTTACTTTATGGTTTCTTCTAATCCTGAACGTAAAATAATTGCAGGATTTACACCGGAATTTATGGGACGTCAGGATGGTGATTTGGGACTTCGATCTGTTTATGGACTGCAGCTCAATCCGCTGGTGGTTTCAGATGCTATTATGTATGAAGCAGCGTATCAGGGAAAATTGGATTTGATCAGCGGTTATTCTACCGATGGAAGAATTAAAGCCTTTGATTTGGTCGTTTTAGAAGATGATAAAACCATATTTCCGCCTTATTATGCTGCTCCAATTATCAAAACCCAGACACTGAAAAAATTTCCGGGACTTGAAGAAACTTTAAATCTTCTTGCCGGAAAAATCAACGACAGTATTATGACGGGTCTTAATTATAAAACCGAACTTTTAAAACAGACTCCGGAGAAAGCTGCAAAAGATTTTTTGGTCAGTCGGGGTTTATATAAAAAAGCCAATCAGGGAAATGGAGAAACGATTAGAATTGGTTCTAAGATTTTTGGCGAACAATATGTTTTGGCCGAAATGTACAAAATGCTCATTGAGGGAAATACCAATTATAAAGTCGAAACCAAAACCGGACTTGGCGGCACAAAAATATGTTTTGATGCTTTAATGAATGATGGCATCGATTTTTATCCGGAATATACCGGAACAGGATTGTTAGTCTTGCTAAAACCATCAGAACAAAAAATCAAGGAAGTATCGAAAGACCCCGCAAAAACCTATAATTATGTTCAGGCAGAATTTCAAAAACAATATCAATTGCAATGGCTCAAACCGATTGGATTTAATAATGCTTATGCGCTGATGATGCGAAGAACTCAGGCGAAGCAATTGCAGATTAGCACGATTTCACAATTGAGTAACTATTGTGCTAAAAAATAAGTTTTAAACCGAAACTTAAAATTATGAAATATAATTTTGATGAAATAATACCACGTAAAGACACTGATTCCATTAAATGGGATGAAGCTCCGTTTGGAGAAGTACTGCCGATGTGGATTGCAGATATGGATTTTAAATCGGCACCGGAAATTTTGAGGGCTTTGCAGCAAAGAGCAGCTCATGGAATTTTTGGCTACACGGCAATACCCGAAGCATTTTATGCCGCCATAATGAAATGGTGGAAAAAAAGATATGGTTTTACCGTTGAAAAAGAATGGATTGTACCGGTTTCAGGAGTTATACCGGCATTATCTGCGGCCATACAATCATTATCAAAAACAGGCGATAAAGTCATCATACAAGCACCAGTTTACAATCATTTTTACAGCAGTATCGAGAACAGCGGACGTGTTGTGATCGAGAATAATCTGCTTTACAATAATGGTGAATATACTATCGATTTTGATGATTTAGCACAAAAAGCAGCTGATCCAAAAGTCAAACTTTTGATTATCAGTAATCCGCATAATCCTGTGGGCAGAGTCTGGAAAAGGGAAGAATTACAAGCCATTGGCGATATTTGTTTGCAACATAATGTTGTCATTATTTCAGATGAAATTCATGCCGATTTGGTTTTGGCAGGAAACCATCACCTTCCTTTTGCTTCGTTGGGCGAAAAGTACAGCCTTAATTCTGTGACGTTGAGTTCACCTGCAAAAAGCTTTAATCTAGCGGGATTGCAAGCCGGTTATTTTTTTACCCAAAACGAGCCATTTCGCTATGCAATTCAATCCTCCTTTCAGTTGATGGGAATAGAATTACTTAATATATTTGGCATCACAGCACTTATTGCCGCTTACGAAGAATCAGAGCAATGGCTCGATGCTTTAAAAGATTATCTCTATGATAATTATCTTTTCCTGACACAATTTATAAATTCAAATCTTCCACAAATCAAAGTTACACCTTTAGAGGCGACTTATCTGGTTTGGCTTGATTGTACAGCATTAGGGAAAACAGCAGATGAATTATCGCATCAGCTTCTTGAGGAACAAAAGTTGTGGATCAATTCAGGTACGATGTATGGTGCTTCGGGTGAGGGCTTTTTAAGAATCAATATTGCAGCTCCAAAAATTCTATTAGAAATCGGACTTGAAAGACTGGTAAGAGGATTTTCGTGATTTTTTTTAAAATAATATAATATAAAAAAAGGCGGCCTCATTTTTTAGGCGGCCTTTTTTAAGAATAATAATTAACTTTTACTTTTATTTTTATTTTTTTCCTGCCGTTACATTGATACCAATCTCGATATCTTTACTGATCATCCATTCTGCTGGATCGGCTTCAGATGCTCCAAATTTGATATCCCAATCTGTACGGTTAACTGTAAATTTAGCTTGCAATGCTGCTGTTCCGTCTGTTATAGTTACTTTTGCAGGGAAAGTCACATTAAGAGCTTTACCTTTAAGAGTAAGATTGCCGCTTACGGTTTTATTAGCACCTTCCACAGCATCTTTTGCCGGAGTATCTAAGGCAGTAACACTGGTAATTTTAAATGTAGCTGTTGGATTTTTTTCAACATCAAAAAAGTCAGCGCTTTTCAGATGGGCTTCTAATTCTGAATATTTTTTATCTTTTTCAGTTACCGATGCCGGGTCCACTTTAATAGATTTCATATCGATTACAAAATCACCTGCTGTAAGCTCATTAGCTTCAACTGATACTTCACCTGATGTAATAGCAAGCGTTCCCCAGCGAGGTGCAAAACCTCCTTTATGAAATGCTTTCCAGTCTACTTTGGATGTTTCAAGATTTACGGCTAATACTTCACCTTTTTTTTCAGCAACCTGCTGTTCTTCGCTTGTTGCTGTCTCTGATTTTTTACCACATGCTGTTAAGAATAATGTAACAGCAGCCAATGTTAAAACACTAATTTTTTTCATTTGTTTACGTTTTAAAAGATTATTAATGACTTAGTCCTTCATTAATGCAAAGTTCATTTATTAGAAAAGGATGTGGTTATACTAATCGGAAATTTAGTGATAATTTAAGGAAAAAACTACATCAGGGATTTCTAAATTGATTTCTTAGGATAATAAAATAGAATAATGTTATTAATTTCCCTTTAAATTCTAATACTGCATATAAATTTACTGCTGTTTATTTTAAAAAACAGGGACAGCAATTTGTAAATCTTTACCACCTGAGATTAAGTGTACTTCTTAAACTAAATTAAGAGTATTTCTTAAATTAGTTTAAGGGCTTATCTGGATAATAATAAAGAACTTTGATAAATGATGAGACGGATTTTTATCCCACCTTATACTCATTTTGCACAGATGCTGTTCTTTTAAAAGTACAGTCCTTCATTTTAAAAGCACGCATCTTTTTACTTATTAGTTGAATTAAAATATATTGGTATTATAAAATATACCAGATTTAGAAATCTTAAAATATAAATTTATGGAAATTACAGCAGCAGTCGTTGGTGCAAAAGGCAGTGATTTTGAGCTTAGTAAAGTTCTGCTTGACGAACCAGGTTCAGAAGAAGTATTAGTTAAAATTGTGGCAACCGGTATTTGCCATACCGATATGGTAGCACGTGATTTTATCATGGGTTCTCCAAATTTTCCGGTAATCTTAGGTCATGAAGGAGCTGGGATCATAGAAAAGATTGGTGAAGATGTTCACCATCTAAAGGTGGGTGACCACGTAGTTCTTACTTACGGATACTGCGGAGAATGTGAGATATGCCGAAGCGGTACGCCGGCATACTGTTATGAATTTTTTCAGAGAAATTTTTCAGGAGCGCGTGTAGACGGTACCCACAGCCATCATGACCACAATGATAATCCAATTAATGATAATTTCTTTTCACAATCTTCTTTTGCAACTTATTCTATTGCTCATAAAAATAACGTGATTGCGGTGCCTAAAGATGCGCCTTTAGAAATTTTAGGTCCATTGGGATGCGGTATACAGACAGGATCTGGAGCCATAATCAATACACTTAAAGTAAAAGTTGGAAGTTCGGTGGTCATATCAGGTACAGGAGCAGTAGGTCTTTCTGCAGTTATGGCCGCAAAAGCATCCTCTGCAACAACCATTATTGCTGTGGATATTAATGATGAGCGTTTAGAATTTTCGAAAGAACTTGGCGCGACTCATACTATAAACAGCCTTAATGAAAATGTTCAGGAGCGTATAAGGGAAATATTACCAAATGGTGTGCAATATGCTGTAGATACTACAGGACGTAATGAAGTTATTAATAATTCGCTTGCTGTTTTGGCTCCTGTTGGCGAAATTGCTGTAATTGGTGTAGCTACAAAACCATTACAGCTGGAAACTAATATATTTTTAACAAAAGGTTACAAAATTAAATTTGTAAATCAGGGGGACAGCGTGCCTCAGGAATTTATTCCTAAATTGATAAAAATGTATCAGCATGGCCAGTTTCCATTTGACAAGCTTATAAAAACATATCGTTTTGAAGATATCAATCAGGCGGTTGAAGATTCAGAGAAAGGAAGAACTATTAAATCTGTTCTTCTGATAGGTGATTATAAAGGATAATTAATTAAGAATCTGCCGGGTAGCCGGCATTTTTTTTGTAAATTACATAGTAATAAAACTATTCAAAGAAAGAAATTGAAAATTAATAATTAAACACTGCGTCATGAGTAAAGTAATTGGTATAATCGCAGGAAGCCTGCGTAAAGAGTCGTTTTCTAAAAAATTGGCTAAAGCCGTTCAGGCTATGGCGCCTGAGGGATTTGACTTTAGAATAATCAAATTGGATGATCTGCCTGTTTATAATCAGGATTTTGACGATAATAATGAAGTACCGCCTGCGTATGCAACATTTAGGAATGAATTAAAGCAGCTTGACGGCTTTATATTTATTACACCAGAATATAACAGATCTGTTCCCGCTGTGCTTAAAAATGCGCTGGATGTTGGATCGCGTCCGTACGGAAAAAGCGTTTGGGACGGCAAGCCGGGAGCGATTTTTAGTAATTCACCCGGTGTTGTGGGAGGTTTCGGTGCTAATCATCATTTAAGGCAGAGCCTTGTGTTTTTAAATATTCCTGTTATGCAGCAGCCTGAAGTCTATCTTGCTAAAATTAATGAGTTATTTGATGAGAGCGGATCTATTAAGGAGGGCACTACAAAAGACTTTGTCAAAAAAGCTGTCGATGCCTATACAGAATGGTTCAATAAAAACAAAAAACAGCCTGATTGATTATCATTTCTGCCTGTTTATCAGGAAGAATCACTTGGGACTTTTACTATTGCATTGGTAAAAGTCCCATTTTTTTAAATTTTTCGGTAGGCAGTCGGTGAAATGCCTCCATATTGTTTAAAGAAACGGCTGAAGTGAAATTGATTTTCAAAATGAAGCCTGCCTGCAATCTCTTTGACAGACAGTATATTTTCACTCAGCAGTACTTTTGCTTCCAGTATTACTATTTCAGTAATAAACTGCCTGGCCGTTTTACCAGATGAACGTTTAAGGAGCTGGGTAAGATACTTTTCATTTACATTTAGTTTTTCTGCATAAAAACGAACCTCTCTATGCGAGAGATAATGCTGCGACAGTAATTTTATAAATCTGTAAATAAGACCAGTTGCTACTTGATTCTCTGCAGGTATTTTATCATAATACTGGCTTACCTTTAAAAGCAGTGCCCTGAAAAGATTTTGTATGATTTCATCATCCTTGCGTGTGGATGAATTACTCATTAGAAGAGTACTAATTATCTGCGTTAATTTAATGAATATGGCATTGTCGGTCTGGGTTACTTTATTTAAGGATGCGAGTCCTTCTTTTAGAAAGCCCGTTACATTAAAGTATTTTCCAAGTATTCCTGATTTTTCGAGAAACGGTGTTGTAAAGAGAAGTGAAACAAAGTGTGCTCCAATATCCTCTGATATTATTTCGCGAATAGCATATGGTGGAATAATCAGTATCTGTTTACTGCTTAATTCATATTCGAATAAATTTACCTTTATTTTTAAGCTTCCTTTAATAATAAGGATTACCGAGAAATGGCCTGATCTAAAAGGTTTTTTATATATAAAATCACTGCGATGCTGCAGAGAATCATAAATAAGCAGCTCCTCTTGACTGTCCTTTAGCCCAATATCGTATCTGATAGAGGGGATCTCTAAGTTTACATACGCGTTTTCGGCATGGTCGCTCATAAATAGTTTAGGTATTTTTAATGTCTAAAATCTGCTGATTAATTTAATTACTAAGATTAAAGCAAAGGTATTCATATTTACAAATAAAATTACTTTTAGGTATGATTGTTTGCTGAATTTAAAGGATTTTATTTAAAATAGTTTTTTCTTTATTTATAAATGTATCTTTTAGATATGTTATAACTTCTTTTAGACATTGCAGGTGCCAATTCAAAAAAGCAAATTTGCTTCTTTTTTAATTCAATAATTATGTCAGTAACTACAGAGTCTAAAAGTAAAAAGGTTACCGTTGCGGTAATACGTAAAATGAAACATACAGGTGAGAAGATCACAATGCTGACCGCTTATGATTATACAATGGCCAGCCTTTTGGATAAGGGAGGTGTAGATGCTATTCTGGTAGGTGATTCAGCGGGGAATGTCATGGCTGGTTACGATACTACACTGCCTGTTACCCTGGATGAAATCATCTATCATGCTGGCAGTGTGCGCCGTGGTATCAAACGGGCACTTCTTGTTGTGGATATGCCTTTTGGAACGTGCTGCGGCAATCCCCTTGATTCCTTAAAAAATGCAGTTTCCATTATGAAAGCAACAGGAGCCGAGGCATTAAAAATCGAAGGTGGCGAAGAGCTCCTGCCTGATATTAAAAAAATTATAGATGCAGGTATTCCTGTCATGGGTCACTTGGGACTTATGCCGCAGTCCGTACATCAGTATGGAGGTTTCGGACTTCGTGCTGAATCAGAAATGGAGGCTGAAAAGATCAGGCGTGATGCAATGCTTCTTCAGGAAGCCGGCTGTTTTGCCATAACTCTGGAGAAAGTACCATCCGCTCTTGCCAGAGCCATAGGGCTGTCACTTTCAATACCGGTTATTGGTATTGGAGCAGGGGATGGAGTAGACGGCCAGGTGCTGGTCGTGCAAGATATGCTGGGAATGAATAATGATTTTAAGCCTAAATTTGTTAGGAAGTATGCTGATTTGCAGGGCATTATTACAGAAGCAGTAAAAGGCTATGTCAGCGATGTGAAAAGTCTTGAATTTCCTTCAGAAGCGGAATCCTACTAAACTTTTTAAAATACGGTTCACATTTCTTATATTTACTTCATAAAGCATATTATGGATACTAGTAAAGCATTAGCGGATAAAGAATCCCCCGTGGAGCAGTTAATTCATTTTTTTAATGGGTATTTTGCCCTTGATAAAAAGGAATCTGAAGAGGTCGTTCGTCTTTTCTCACAAAGAAATATCAGGCGAAAAGGATATATCCAGCAGGAAGGTGATATTTGCCGTCATTATTTTTTTATTGTCTCGGGCTGTTTTAAAATGTTTGCCGTTGATCCTGCCGGGAAAGAACACAATCTGCAGTTTGCCGCTGAGAATGAATGGATAAGCGACCTGCACAGTTTTTACGCCCAAGTGCCAAGCCGCATGTATATAGAGGCGGTAGAGCCTTCGGTAGTGCTCCAAATACAGCATGATGACCTGCTGTACTTATTTATCAATTACCACAAATTTGACCGTAATTTCAGGATTATTACCGAGCGTAAGTACATCAATTTTCAAAACAGAATCCTGCAGAATATCAGTTCTACGGCTGAGGAACGTTATATAAGCTTTACCAGTGATTATCCTGCTTTGGTTAACAGGATTCCTAATACGCAAATTGCATCTTATCTGGGAATCACTCCAGAATTTCTTAGTAAAATCAGAAAAAAAATTGTTACTTAATATTTATTTTTGATGCTGAAACTGCCCTTTTTATTCTTTAGAAATTACAAGATCTTTAAAGAATCCCTCGGTTCCTATGTCTACAAAAAGGCCAAGCGCACCTTTAGCAGCCTTACCCAGTTTAAGATCATTTACGATTAAAGAAGGTTCTTTACGTCCATCCAAATATAGTTTTGCCTGCTGTTCCTTAACTACAATTTTAATAGATATCCATTTGTTAAGTTGCATATCCTCATATGATTCATAAACTCCAGGTGCGGTTTTTCTGCTTTCTGTAAATTTAAAATCGGGATAAGCAAAATATTGTGTTGAGCGGTTTCTGCGAAGCTGGTCATTTGACATGGCATTTGCCGGCCTTAGATAAATGGCTTCAAACTTAGAATTATTTTCATTAATATGAAAAGCTATACCTATAAAGCCACGGGCATGAGAAGGGGCAGTTTTTAGAATTCTGCTTAACACTTTTACTTCAATAGTACCCTGGCTGAATTCAATATTATTGATTCTGGCGTAAGTCGCTTCATCATCAGCAATTATTGCTGAATCTTTGACTGCCCTTATCACCTTACTTCCTTTCACTTTACTCTGGGAAAGATAAACTCCGACAGGTGTGAGGTTATTATCATTAAGTTTTATTTTCTGTGAAAATAAAAAAGACGGGCTAAAAAGCAATGTAAGGATCGTATATTTAAGAATATTTATCATATTAATTATTTAGCTTCACAATTTAATGCTCTAAAAAAAAGTGTACTGCAGGCCATGCAGCAGGCCATTTTTCCAGAAAGGCACCATGACCTGCACCTGGTATGACACTCAGCTGTCCCTTTGGAAGAAATTTAGCGGCACGGGCGGCATGCTCAACAGAAACAAAATTATCATGATCGCCTACCATTACCAATACCGGACATTTGATTGTGCTGAATAATTTTTCATCTGCTACAAGTTTAGTATTGAACTCATTCTGAACACGTGTAAATAATTCCTGCAGTTTTTTGGGATCGGGCATAAGAGAGAGCTGCTGGTCCAAAAAAGGTTTGTCAAGTGCAAAAGCCTGCTCGACAGTAATTGCGTTTGCAGGATCGCCTGGATGTCTTTCTGCTGCCCCTATAGCCACAAGTTTTTTTACTTTTGCAGGATAAAGGCTGGCAAGCATATACCCGGTATACCCGCCATCACTAAATCCTATTACTGTTGCACTATCTTTAGTAACCGCATTGAGCACCGCGGCAGCATCACCGGCTTTTAACTGGTAGGTATGAGGCTGATTTCCCATTTCTGATTTCCCATGCCCTCTTGTAGAAATTGCTATTACCTGATGATTTACTTTAAGGCTGTCGATAAAATGATACATTTCAAAGGTAGATCCAAATATTCCGCCATGCAGTATCACAACAGGTGCGCCCTTGCCATAAAGTTCATAATAGATTTTGGCATCACCAGAATTTACGTAATGCCCGACTACGCCATTATTGCCGTATGGGGTTGTTTTTTCAGGTGCAGGAGCTCCCTGAAGTGCATACCTCATTTGTTTAGGCTGCTGCGCATATAATGATGCAGAGAAAATCAGTACTGCAGATAAAAGTAAATTTTTCATAAAATTAATTTATAATTATGCAAATGTAGTGCTGTGAGGATCAAATGGCGAATAACATACTTCAAGAAAAATTCTTAAACTATATTAAGAGTCAGGTATGCTTTTGGTTATTAAACATGGCTTGTGTTTCTTTTAATACTATTTATGAGTCTTTTGATGCGTAAGCGGAAATCCAGCTTAAACAGGTTTTTATTTTGTTTCTGAAATGAGCTGTCAGGGTAATAAGATTCATATTTTGAGATTTTAGATAATAGGCGGATACCCATTTCGCATTTTCTTTTAAAACCCCTGATCTGGAAAAAGTGAAGCAGTATGGCCATCGTCTCCCATTCTTAAAAATATAAAGTCAAATTTTCCGTCCTCTCCCAAAACATTTCTAATTAATTGCTCATATTAAAAGGCATATCTTCAGGTGTCACATCAGACTTGTACATTGGAAATATATTTGCTTTGGGTACGTTTACATGATTTAAAAGGAAATCATAAGACATTTTTGCGTTGATCATATCATCATCCATCGGCACCCATCGCTCGTCACCCCAAAATACAAAAACCTTATTCCAGTTTATTTTTTCCTTGTAGGGTGCTGCAGCCAAAAGTTTGTAAAAAGCAGCAGGATGTGCCTCCTGTAAGGGCAGCTACAAATTGGCAGCGCTGTTGTATTGCATTTTGTGCTGCAGAGGAAAAAATTTCAGTCGCATGTATATTTATCTCTTCCTTATTGTTAAAAATACTGATCATCTGTTACTTTTTCTTTGACTTCATTATAGGTATTCGATATCCAGGCATGTCCCTGACGTGCAAGCAAGGCATCTGCCTGATGGGGGCCCCAGCTGCCGGCCTCATATTTATGCAGGTTTAATAACTTATCATTTTCCCACGCCTGCTGAATTGTTGTCACTACGTCCCAAGCTTCTTCGACCTGATCTGAGCGCATAAATAAAGTAGGGTCTCCAAGCAGCGCATCAAGTATCAGCGTTTCATAAGCTTCCGGCGATTTGGCCGAGCATGAGAAGTAGTCGAAGACCATCTCAGCTGGTTTGAGCGATAAGGAAAGCCCTGGCTTTTTAGTCATAAACTGCAGTCTTATATCCATTGCTGGCTGAATGTTTATAATTAAGCGGTTTGGCATTAAACCTTCTTTTCCAAAAGAAAAAGTAGAATGGGGAACAGGCCTGAACTGAATTACGACAGAAGATTGTTTTTCCTTCATTCTTTTACCGGTACGAACATAAAAACGCACACCCTGCCATCTCCAGTTGTCCAGATAAAATTTCATGGCCACAAAAGTTTCGGTAGCAGAATTTTGATCAACGCCGTTTTCCTGAAGATACCCCTTTACAGGCTTTCCTTTAATTGCACCATTATCGTACTGGCCTCTGACGGTATAATGTTCGACTTCCTGAGGTGTAATCCGGCGGATCGATTTTAAAACATCGGCTTTACGGTTTCGTATTTCATCTGCCTGCAGTGATGTAGGAGCTTCCATGGCAACCATAGTCAAAATCTGCATCAGGTGGTTTTGTATCATATCCTTTAGTGCACCGGCATCCTCATAAAAGCCGCCTCGATCCTCAACCCCAACTTCTTCTGCAACGGTGATTTGAACAGAATCAATGAAATTACGGTTCCAAAGAGGCTCAAACATTGAATTACCAAAGCGGAAGGCTAGGATATTCTGTACCGTTTCCTTACCCAAATAATGGTCTATACGGTATATTTGTTCTTCCTTGAAGGTCTGCGACAATAATTTGTTTAACTGCACTGCTGAACTTTTATTGTAACCGAAAGGTTTTTCAACAATAATACGGTCCTGATCAGCATTAGAAGCTAGGTCTAATCTGTTGATGTTATTTGATATCGCTGCAATAAAAGATGGCGCAATGGACAGGTAAAAAAGCCTGTTGGCGCGCTTTCCAAATGCCCCGTCTGTACGATCGATCTCTTGTTTTAAGGCCTGATAAGATTCTTCCTGATTAATATCATTTTGCAGATAGGTGATGTGGGAAGCGAATTGCTTGTAATTTTCCAGGGAGTCTATTTTATTTCTGGAAAATGCTGTCAGATTTTCATTGACATAAGTGCGAAATTGCTCATCGGAGCTTTCAGCCCTTCCCAATGCTATGATCTTAAAGTCTTCAGGCATACGGCCATCAAGGTAAAGATTGTAAAAAGCAGGGAAAAGCTTCCTTTTAGCAAGATCACCGGTTGCTCCAAAAACAATTATGATGGCTGGCTTTATAGTATTGACGTTATTCATTTTACTGCGTTTAAAATTTAGTCATTCCACTCCGTGTGGAATATACCCGGACGATCAGTACGTTCGTAAGTATGTGCCCCAAAGTAGTCGCGCTGTCCCTGTATAAGATTTGTAGGCAGATACTCTGATCTGTAAGCATCGAAATATGCCAATGAGTTCATGAGCCCTGCTACAGGAATGCCTTTTTGAACTGCTGATTGGATGGTATTTCGGATGCTCATTTGATTATTATTCAGTGATGAGACTATATTGTCATCAAGGAGTATATTTTGAAGCTCCGGATTTCTCAAATAGGCAAGTCTGAAATCTTCCAGAACCGCGGCACGGATGATACAGCCGCCACGCCAGATTTTTGTAACTGTTTCAAGGTTCAGCCCGTAATTGTACTCTTGTGAAGCTTTGGTCAGCAATGCCAGTCCCTGAGCATAAGTGATTAATATAGAAAAATGCAATGCGCCCATCAGTTCCTGCATAACCAAAGTCAGGTCAGTACTGCTTTGAGGTGCAGCAGTCCAAACCAGCTTTTGTGCAGCGAGAATTCTTTCGGGTTTGTTTTTGGACATATCTCGCATGGCCACAGCAGCATCTACCGTAGCCAGGGGTACCTGCAGGTCCATTGCATTTTGAGAGGTCCATTTTCCAGTTCCTTTAGATTTTGCCCAATCCGAAATAACATTGATCAGCTTTTTTCCGTCAGCATCTGTTTTTGTAAGGATTGCTGCTGTGATCTCAATTAGGTAGGATTGAAGTTCGGTGCCATTCCAGTATTCAAAGGTTTTTTGTATGGTATTGTCGTCCATATTGTAGCCTCGTTTCATAAGATCGTATATCTCTGAAATAAGCTGCATGATCCCGTATTCAATACCATTATGAGCCATTTTTACATAGTTGCCTGCCGATCCGTTACCCAAATAAGCTACACATGGCTCACCATCTACTTTAGCAGATATGGCTTCAAAAACAGGACGCAGTCTCTCATAAGCTTTTCTGTCGCCGCCTGGCATTAGGCTTGGACCAAATCGTGCCCCTTTTTCACCTCCGGAAATTCCCATTCCAAAAAAATGAATCCCTTTGGATGATAATTCTGTGAACCTGCGGTCCGTATCGGTAAAGTAAGTATTTCCCCCATCGATAAGGATGTCGCCTTGATCAAGGTAGGGCAGCAGGTTCTCAATAGCATTATCTACAGGTTTTCCGGCAGGTACCAGCAGCATGATTGCCCTGGGCTGCTTGATGAGTGAAACAAATTCCTGTACTTCTGTTGTGGCTTTAATGAGCTGTTGTGCGTCTGCCTGTTTGGCAAGGGACAAAACTTTTTCTGTATCTAAATCCAGGCCTGCAACAGCAAATTTCTGATCGGCAATATTTAGCAGCAGATTGCGGCCCATTACACCTAAACCAACAATGCCAAAATCAAATGTATTGTTCATAATGGTTATAGTAATCTAAATTTATTATTGAAAAATTAAGGCTGGAATCTATAGATATATTCCAGCCTTAAAGAATAAAGTATTATACAGTTACACTGTTTATAGCATCTTTTAATGCTTTTGCAGCAGCAGCCGGATCTTCAGCGCCATAAATTGCACCACCTGCTACAGCTACATCTGCGCCTGCGGCTATAACATCTTTTATTGTATCGATGTTTACACCACCAGCAACAGAAAATGGAACTTTTGCTTCTCTTCCTTCACTGATCAGTGTTTGTACAGAGTACCCAGGCAATGCCTGCTCGTCAAGACCTGCGTGTAATTCAACAAAAGCTACTCCAAAAGCAGTTACTTCTTTTGCTCTCTGCACTCTGTCTTTAACCCCAATAGTGTCAACGACTACTTTTCTGCCGTATTTTTTTGCTGCTTCTACCGCTCCTTTGATGGTTGCATCATCGACAGCCCCCATAACTGTTACAAGGTCAGCACCAGCTTTGAAAGCCATTTCTGCTTCCAAAGCACCGGTATCGGCAGTTTTCATGTCTGCAAAAACCAATTTGTCAGGAAAGGCTGCTTTCATAGCCGTTACCACACTAAGGCCTTCTGCTTTAATAAGGGGCGTACCCAATTCTATAATATCTACGTAAGGTGCTACTTTTGCTGCAAGTTCTAATGCTGCTTCTGTAGTAAGTAAATCAATTGCGACTTGTAATTTTGTCATGTCTAAAATGTTTAAAAAAATTAATTGTAAAAAAAAAGTTATTCAAGGTTAGCGTGTTTAGGCCACAGGTCTTCTTTGGTTAAACCAGATTCCTGCCAAAGGCTCATAAAAACGCTTTCGAGTATAAATAATGTAAATTGTTCAAAAAGGCTTCCTGCATACTGGTCAGAAACCGATACGCCAAAGTCTGTTTTTGTGGCAGCATTAATCAGCACAATATTTGCTGCTAATTTCGCCAGTGCGCTTTCTCCATCGGCGGTAATGGCTACAACTCTCGCTTTTTGTTTTGCTGCTTTTTCTACCGCAGATAAAACTGTTGAAGTTGTACCGGATCCCGATGCTACAAGCAGCATGTCACCTTCAAGGATAGCCGGGGTAACAGTTTCGCCAACTACAAATACACTGTAGCCTAAGTGCATAAAACGCATTGCAGCCATTTTTAATGCAAGTCCGCTTCTGCCGGCTGCCATTACAAAGATCCGGTTGGCTGATTTAATATTGCTGGCCAATACATCAATCTGCTGAGGGTCGACCTGGTCTGCTAATTTTAAGTTTTCCTCTAAAATTTTGTGCAGGTTTTCTTTTATCAAACTATTGAAATTCATATTTTATTATTTAAAAATAAGCGTATAAATGCCTCCTATCATTCAAATAGCTTACCCTTTAGACAGGGTAGATGAATGATACTGGTGCGATTTTCTGATTATGGATATTGCCAGTTTTACAGGCAGGTTTGAATTATAATTTTAATTCCTGATCAGTAGAATTAAACAAAATAATTAAGCTGTAGTGCCTGTAAGGCAATAAGAATTTGTACATCTTTCAAACAGTAGTGTTTTACTGATGCAAAGATAGGACAGGAGAAAAGGATGGATGTTATACAAACAGGACTATGCGGTATAAATTTGCGCCAGTTCGTTTTGAAGATCTGTTGGAGTTTCTTTTAGTTTAGCCTTTACAAATTTATTAAGGGCAGAGGGAGAGCTGAAGCCCAGATCAAATGCAATTTCTTTATGTGAGAGGTGAGAGAATAATAACTGTCTTTTGATCTCAGTAAGAATTCTGTTATGTATGGCGTTTATGGCAGTTTCGCCACAGTGTTTCTTAGTTATTGCATTGAGTTTTTTAGCGCTGACCGCAAGCTCCATTGCATAATACTGGACGGTGCGCTGGGTTTTATACTTCTGGTTCAGTAATTTTTTGAAAGCGATGTAAAGATGCTGGTTTGTCAAAGCTGACTCCTGATTGAGTACAGGGTGCTGTCCATGAACGGATTCAATAAGACCCAGCAGGAAAATTTTAATGTAAAAACGTGCCTGTTCTTTCCTGACAAGGCTTGGAATATTGTATATGTCGTGAATGTTCTGAACAATGGGAAGCACCTGTTCGAATTCGGGCTTTGAAAGTGCGGTGCAGTTAAGGTGTGCCGACAGATTAACGTTGTAAGCGCTTAGTTCATTTTTAAGTATGTCCGAACAAAATAATACTTCTTCAAACAAAATGATCTTCCCTTTAAGATCATTGCTGTAATTGGAAAGAAAGTGTATCTGTTCAGGAAATGCAATTGAGATTTTACCTGAGTTTAATGCATAAATTTTATCCTCAATATGCATGTTGATATTTCCCGATTCGACTAAAATAATACAGAAATGATCCTTTTTATGGGGCTGCAGATATTGTTCAATATTGGCTTGGGTCAAGTCAAAAACCCGGAATGACAAATTCGTATCTTCCAATTTTTGAATATTTTTCTTAATTTCTAACCGCATTAAATCCATATAATATTTTTGTGTTATTGAGCTGGCAACCCTCAAGAGGGTAAACCAAATTGTTACTTTTTAAAAATTAGGTTTGGCCATACTAATGAAGCACTACTAATTCAATTAAAAAAGGAAACGACAAAAGTACGCTTTTCTGATTTTTACAGGAATGACCCAGTTTAAGAATTTATCTTAAACTACATTAAGAATATTTAAGACTGGCTTTGCGCAGAAAGGAATAAAAATTAAAACCCGAAACAGTAATTATTTCAGGTTTTAATTTCATGAGGTGAAAATGAGATATTGAAAATATCATATTTTATAAAAGAAATCTATTCTTATTAGCCCTTAAAATTCTTCAACAGCGTCCAATTCGATATTCCAGAATTTTCCTGTCTGGGTGTTTTTAGTAATTGCTTTGTAGATGCCATTTACCGATTTCTCAAGAGTTACTGGAGCTGTATCGCCTCCCATTCTGGTTTGTACCCATCCTGGATGCAGCGGAGTAACACGTATATTTTTATCTGCAAGCCTTTGGCTTAACATAACTGCATAAATGTTTATTGCAGCTTTTGACATTCTGTAAGCAGGTGCATTGGGAGATAGATTACGAAGAAGTGCCATTGCTGTTGATAAAAATACGATCTGGCCGCCATCTTGTATAAACTCTATAAATGCTTCTGTAAACAGCACAGTTCCGGTTGTATTTGTAGCAAATGTTGCATTCATTAGTTCCTGAGTAGGAATTTCATCTCGTAAATCCAGACCAACCCCTGCATTGTTTACCACACAGTCTAATTTAATCCCAAGTTGTTTAACCTCTTCAGCTGCTTTTTTAATGCTTTCTTCAGAACTTATATCAGCTTTAATAACAGTCAGCTTGGGATGTGAAAAATCGGCAATTTCTCCTGAACGTGTTATAGCAATCACTGCTGCACCTTCTTGTAATAATTTTTTGGTAAGAGCAAGACCTATACCATTGCTTGCACCGGTAACCAGTGCATTTGTAATCGGATTATTCATATGTTGTGTTTTTGTTAGTTCCGCTGCAATTTTGCAGAGCTTATTTTAATTACTTCCATTAAAAAAATGGTATATGATTCAAATGTATTAATTTTTCGAACTTTTACTGAAGAGTAAAATATAAAATGTAAATTTGTTCGTTATATGTGAACTTATGAATCAATCGGTAAAGAAAACATTTCAGATTCTAGAATATATAGCATCAAACGGCAATTTTGTAAGGCTGAATGATGTTGCACAGGCATTAGACCTAAAGAAGAATACTGCCCATGGGTTTTTGGATAGTCTTAAACAGCTAGGATATTTAGAACAGGATGATATTACTCCCAGATATAAAATAAGTTCAAAAATAGAATGCCTGTATATTCCATCATTTTCACGAAATGAGCTCAAGCAGGAACTTCGCCCGCTATTAGAGAAAATATCCAGTCTAACAAATGAGTCTTCCTATCTTGCTGTACAGATGGGATCATATTACAGGCACGAACTTAAATGCGAGCCCAACAGGGCTGTGAAAATTACCCTTAACATGGGAAAGGATTACGAAATGACAACTACAGCTATAGGTAAATGCTTCCTAGCTTATTCGGAGCATTTACAACTAAGCCTTAGTAAAGATTATGAAAAAGAAGATTTTGCCATTATGGAAAAAGAAATTATAAATATCCGCAGCAGAGGCTATGCTCTGGATATAGAAGCCTATGACCCCGATCTTAATTGTGTTGCGATCCCTATATTCTATAAAAACAGACCTATTGCGGTTCTTTGTGTTTCAGGACCTTCATTTCGATTCAAACAACCGCAGTTTCGGGAAAGTCTGCGCATAATGGATTTGGTTTTAAAAGAACATGGAAAATATGAGAATAGAGTTATTATTTAAGTCATTTAATTAAATGATATCTGACTCAACAATATGAGCTTGTAAAAATTACTTATAGAAAAGCCGCGTGATGTATTTTAAAATGAAGCACTTATTTTGAAACTGTTTTAATGTTAAAGTCGCTAATTATAAGTTTCTGTTTGCAACATAGTTATAGATTTATAATATCTTAATTGAATCAATTTCAATCTCAATCGTCTTTTGCCTATTACTAATATCCTGAATGGGTGTTGATTAATTACGTCTTTTCTTAGATTCGGAAACTTTTGAGTTCCAACGAGTGGACAAATCTTTAATTTATTAGTCAATTTACTTATTATTTTGTAGATTTATTTGTACCATATTTGTACCATTGCCTGGTAATGTGTTGCTATATATAGGTTTGTTACTTTTGAAGAGGTAAAATAATTCTTTAGTATTAAGCAATTAGTACAAAAGTATTAAGATAGAAAACCGAGTCAGAAATGACTCGGTTTTTTTGTGCTAATTTTTTATATCAATTAGACCTAATACTATTTAATTTTTTGAAATGAGGTTTTCCGTATGTTTTTTAAGGTTTTTACTATTTATTTTGTCGCAACTAAAATCAAAAATAAAACCTATGAAAAAACTATTAAGTATTGGATTATTATCCTTATCAGTATTGTTTGCAAGTTGCAGTAGTGATGAAAGTGAAGAAAGCAGCTTGGATGGCTCAGTTACAGCTACAATAAATGGCAATGTATGGAAAGCTACAAAAATTACCAGCGTTACTTTAATAAAAGTTTCAGGTGGTGGTCAGCGTTTTGATATAAATGTTGAAGATAAGTCGCAAATGATTCTATTAGCCTGCGAAAGTGAATTAACAGCAAAAGATTCTATGCCGCTCAAAGAATATACTTTTACAGATGAGGATAATGATGTTGATACTCCAATAGTAAATAGTGATGCATTATTTCTAAATTATTATTTAGTAGACGGAAATTCTTATGGTGAGCATTTTCCTAAAACAGGAAAAATAACAATTACAGCTATGGATCCTGAGAAGAAAACAGTTTCTGGTACATTTAGTTTTAAAGCGGAGAAAGTAGGTGCTTTGCAAACTAAAATTGTAACCCCAGAAGTTTTCGAAGTTACAAACGGAGTTTTTAAAAATTTGCCTTATACTGTTTATGCACAATAAATAACAGAAAAATTTTACAGTAAACCGAGTCAGAAATGACTCGGTTTTTTTATGCCAATTATTTTAATGTAAAGACGCACGGCAGTGCGTCTAACGTCAGTTTTTCCACAAACTGACAATTGTCATTTCTTGTTCAAATTCTTTTTCGTAATATTACTATTGTAAATTTCCATGAATGAGAAAGATCAAATATAAGAAAGGGCGCAAGCTGCAACCCATTACTTTAGAGTATACTGGCACGCACAAAGATCACGAAACTGAGATGCAACTTTTTGTCTATAATGACGAAGATATTGTCGAATACGATAAGTTTACAGTCTTGGCTTTAAATTCTTGTTTTGATTATACTAAAAACAATTGGCTCAACATTCATGGCCTTCACGATATCAATCTTCTTAAAACAATCGGTGCACATTTCAAATTAGATGATTTCCTTCTTGCCGATATTTTAAACACTACCAAAAGAACTAAATTAGAAGAACAGCAAGATGTTTTGTTCTTCAATATAAAATCGCTTCTTCCTTCTGAATATTCAGATAATATAAGTGTAGAACAATTGAGTTTTATTTTGAAAGACGGAATCTTAATTTCCTTTCAAGAAAAGCGAAGCGATTTCTTTACGCATATTCGGGAGCGTTTGCGTACGCATGCAGGAATTGTCAGAACCAAAAAGGTAGATTATCTCTTGTATTTGCTTTTGGATGCTGTGATGGAAAATTTCTACATTACATTGGAAGATGAAGAAGATAAAGTGGAAGAATTGATTAATCTGACTAAGCAAGGTGCCAAACCTGTTATTTTAGAAAAAATTGAAAATCATCGAGATAATCTAAATTTTCTAAAACGTTCCATTGTGCCACTTCGAGACTCGCTTTATTATCTGAAAACGAAAAAAGATGATGACGAAGATAATGGGCTAATTCAGAAAGAAACATTCAATTTCTTTATCAGACTGCATCAAAAAAGTTTAGAGCTTTTAGATCAGATAGAATCAGATATGAGTGCGTTGGAAAGCGCTTCTAATTTTTATTTTTCGGAGCAAAGTCGAAAAATGAATGAAATCATGAAAACCCTAACTATTATTTCGGCGATATTTATACCGCTTACTTTTATTGTGGGAGTCTACGGAATGAATTTTGAGAACATGCCAGAACTCAAAACGCAAAATGGCTATTTTGTAGTTATGGGTGTTATGTTTTTGCTGGTAATAGGGCTAATCATCTATTTTAAAAAACGACGCTGGTTTTAGCACTGTTTTGCAGTTTTAGAATTTGATTTTGTAAATTTGTTATTTAGAATAAATATAAATAATTATGAGTAAAGCAATATATATAGCCACTAGTGATCACAATAGCGGTAAATCGATTATTACGCTCGGTTTAATGAGTATATTAATTGGTAAAACAGCCAAAGTAGGGTATTTTAGGCCTATTATCGAAGACTTTGTTGATGGTGAGGTAGACAATCATATTGAGACGGTTTTATCGTATTTTAACTTGGATATTAAGTTTGAAGATGCCTATGCAATCACCAAAAGCAGACTGATCAAGAAAAAGAACAAAGGTAAAATAGGAGAGGTTCTCGATTTAATTATCGAAAAATATAAAAAACTAGAAGAACGCTTCGATTTTGTTTTGGTTGAAGGAACAAGTTTTACAGGAGAAGGAACTTCGATCGAATTAGATTTGAACGTTTTAATTGCTAAAAATCTCGGAATTCCGACCATAATTGTAGGTTCAGGAGTTGGTAAAACCTTAGAAGAACTTTTAGACAGTTTGTATTTGGTTTACGATTCTTTCAAAGTAAAAGAGGTTGAAGTTTTATCGGTTTTTGCCAATAAAGTGCAGCCAGAAAATATTGAGCTGGTTACAAATAGCTTGCAAAAAAGTCTGCCATCCAATGTATTGATCAATACAATTCCGCTTATTTCTAGTTTGAACAATCCGACCATGCAAGAAATTGTAAACGAATTGAATGCAAAAGTTTTGTTTGGAGAGAATTACCTAAATAATGAAATTGGACATTACAGCGTAGGGGCAATGCAATTGCATAATTATTTGGTGCATTTGCATGACAACGCTTTAGTAATAACTCCAGGAGACCGTTCAGATATTATTTTAGGGGCTTTACAAGCTAATGAATCGGCTAATTATCCAACCATTTCAGGAATTATCCTTACGGGAAATATCGTTCCAGAAGAAAGCATTTTAAAGCTTATCGAAGGACTTTCAGCCATTGTGCCAATTATTGCTGTCGATGGCGGAACGTATCACATTACAAATAAAATTGGCTCTATCAAATCGGAGATTTATGCTAATAATACCCATAAAATTGAAACCTCGATAACAACCTTCGAAAAATACGTGGATAATGATGCCTTATCAGAAAGATTAATCACTTTCCAAGCAGAAGGTATGACGCCAAAAATGTTTCAATACAATATGGTTAAAAGGGCTAAACAGCATAGAAAACATATTGTTCTTCCAGAAGGAAATGATGATCGAATTATCACGGCGGCATCGAGATTGCTTGATATGGATGTGGTGGACATTTCAATTATTGGAGACAAAAAACAAATTGAAAGTAAAGTTGTAGAATTAGGAATTACTCTTGATTTTTCTAAAGTAAATATCATTAATCCTAAAGAATCTGAACTTTATGAGGATTATGCCAATACGTATTATGAGCTTAGAAAAGCGAAAAACGTAAGTATCACAATGGCAAGAGATTTAATGGAGGATGTTTCTTATTTCGGAACGATGATGGTGTACAAAGGGCACGCAGACGGAATGGTTTCTGGCGCGGCACACACGACTCAGCATACTATTTTACCAGCACTGCAATTCATTAAAACGAAACCAAATTCATCTGTAGTTTCTTCGGTGTTTTTTATGTGCTTAGAAGACAGAGTTTCTGTTTTTGGAGATTGCGCTATTAATCCAAACCCTACGGCAGAACAATTGGCAGAAATTGCAATTTCTTCTGCAGAATCGAGTTTAGCATTCGGAATTGAACCAAAAATTGCGATGCTTTCATATTCTTCTGGATCATCTGGAAAAGGTGATGAAGTAGATAAAGTAAGAACGGCAACTGCAATTGTAAAAGAAAAAAGACCAGACTTAAAAATCGAAGGACCAATTCAGTACGATGCGGCAGTTGACTTAAGTGTTGGAAAAAGCAAAATGCCAGATTCTGAAGTCGCGGGACAAGCAAGCGTACTTATTTTCCCTGATTTAAATACAGGAAATAATACGTATAAAGCCGTTCAAAGAGAAACTGGAGCTTTGGCAATTGGGCCAATGTTACAGGGCTTAAACAAGCCAGTAAACGACTTAAGCCGTGGCTGTACAGTTGACGATATTATCAATACAGTTGTAATTACGGCTATCCAAGCACAGGGAATGTAGTTAATTATGAATTATAAATTATGAATTTGTTTGCTGTGAAATTGCTTTATTTCATTTTGAATTCGTGATATAAAATAAAAAAAGTTTGAGTTTTTGAGGAAACTCAGCACCTTAGAAACTTAGCATCTTAGAACCTTATTAATAAAAATGAAAATACTAATTATAAACTCAGGAAGTTCTTCAATTAAATATCAATTAATGGTAATGCCAGAAAACGAAGTAATTTGTTCTGGAATGATTGACCGAATTGGTTTAGAAACTTCAAATATTACTTTTAAAACCGCTAATGCTTCATACGAAGAATTGCTTCCAATTCCGAGTCATAAAGTAGGCTTGCAGAAAGTAGCCACTATGCTTTTGGATAACGAAAGAGGAGTAATTAAATCGACTTCAGAAATTACCGCTGTTGGACATCGCGTGGTACATGGCGGAAGCGATTTTAGCGATACGGTAAAAATTGATGATAAAGTAAAAGAAAAAATCAAGCAGCTTTTCGAATTGGCTCCTTTGCATAATCCCGCCAATTTAGAGGGAATTAATGTGGCTGAGGAAATTTTTAGTTCTGCAGAACAAATCGCCGTTTTTGACACTGCTTTTCATCAGAGTATGCCAGAGGTTGCGTATAAATATGCTATTCCGAATTATCTTTTGACTGAAAATAAAGTGCGTGTTTACGGTTTTCACGGAACGAGCCACAAATATGTTTCTGAAAAAGCCATTAATTATTTAAAAGATAATTCGAAAATAATTACCATTCACTTGGGAAATGGCTGCAGTATGGCCGCTGTAAAAGACGGAAAATGTATTGATACTTCGATGGGATTTTCGCCTTCAAATGGTTTAATTATGGGAACTCGCGCAGGTGATATTGATCAGTCTGTTATTTTTTATATGATTAAAAATTTAGGATATACTCCAGATGAAGTAAATGCCGTTTTATTGAAGCAAAGCGGTATGCTTGGTCTTACAGGTTACAGCGACTTGCGCGATATTGAAGCAGAGGCCGAAAAAGGAAATAAAGACTGTCAGCTTGCATTACAAATGAATGCCTACAGAATTAGAAAAACCATTGGTGCTTATGCGGCTGCGTTAAACGGATTGGATGCCATTATTTTTACTGCCGGAATTGGAGAGAATTCTTCTTTTATGCGTAAACTGATTTGTACCGATTTGAATTATTTCGGAATTGAAATTGACGTGGAAAAAAATCAAATCCGTTCTAAAGAATTAAGAGAAATCAATACAGAAAAATCTATTGTAAAGGTTTTGGTTGTTCCGACAGATGAGGAATATGAAATTGCAAATCAGGTTTATCATTTACTTGAAAATTAATAAAATAACATTTTGTTTTATAAAGCTTCTCATTCGAGAGGCTTTTTTTACGCCTTAAAATTAAATATTTGTGAGTATCTTTGGGTTTAAAAACGAATATCTTGAAATCGATACTTTTTAAATCAGTTTTCTTCTTTTTCATCGCTTTACAACTTCAAGCACAAGAATTACTTCCATTTGTCGAAAATTACAGCAAATCAGATTATCAGGGAGATAATCAGATCTGGAATGTAGCTCAGGGAAATGATAATGCCATGTATTTTGCCAATAACCATTATTTGCTTCGCTACGACGGAGTAAAATGGGAAAAATATACACTTCCAAACAAAACCATCATTCGCTCTATTCTAATTGAAGGCGATAAAATCTATTCTGGATCTTACAAAGAATTTGGTTATTGGTACAGAAAAGATGGAACAATGCATTACGTTTCTATTACCAAAAATCTTAGATTATTTGATGAAAAAGACAACGAAGAAATCTGGAAAATATTCCGATTTAATGGTTCTCTTTATTTTCAATCTTTTAATGACGTTTTTATTTATAGCGGAAAAACGATTAAGAAAATCAAATTTCCATTTCTTATTTCATACTGTTTTGGAGTAGATAAAGATTTATATGTCGCGTCTGTTAGGGACGGGATTTTTAAAATGAATGGTAAATATATTGCCAATCCAAAAGGATGGAGTGTTTTAAAAAATACGGTTGTTCATGCTATAGAAAAGTATCAAAACAAGACTTACATCTTCACACAGAAAAAAGGTGTTTTCACTATAGAAAAAGACGGATTAAAAAGCTGGGATAATCCAATAAACGAAACTTTAAAATCAGCTACAGTCAATGTGGCAAAATTCATCAAGAACGAAAAACTGATTATTGGAACAGGAAATCGCGGAATTTTCATTTTAGATTTAAAAAATAATTCATTTAAAAATATCGAACGTGATAATGTTTTAATGAATAATTCAGTCCTAAGTATAGGATTGGATAAAGAAAACGATTTATGGGTTGGTCTGGATAACGGTATTGCACATGTTGAGGTTAATTCTCCAATTTCTTTCTTTTACGATAACTCTGGGCTTTTAGGTTCTGTTTATGCTGTGGCTTCTATCAATAAAGGTTATTTAATTGCTTCAAATCACGGAATTTTTGAATACAGCGCTGGAAAATTTAATATGATGCCCAATACGCAAGGGCAGGGCTGGAATATTTCTTCAATTGACGGAAAATATATTATTGGTCATAACGATGGTACTTTTTCGTATGAAAATAATACTTTAAATAAAATAAATGGTGTCAGCGGAGGTTGGAACATGGCTAAAAGCAGCATCAATAATACTTATTTTCAGTCTACTTACAGCGGTATTTTGGTTTATGATGATCCTTCCAATATGTCTCATTATAAAATCATAAAAGATCTAGCCAAACCTATAAAATATGTTGCTCAAAACAAAAAAAATGAAATCTGGGCTGCCGATAACTATCGTGGTCTGTATCGTGTTTTGCTGGACGATAATTATAATACGCTAAAAGTTGAAAATGTTACGCAGCAGAGCAAAATAATAAATGATTTCGGAATTAAGATTTTTGAGTTTAGAAAAGAAATACTTTTCCTCATTAATAATACTTGGTATACCTACAATTCTATAGCCGCTAAATTGGAGGAAAATGAATTGTTTAATGCCAATTTCAAAAACGTAACAGATGTCGTTTCTATAGACGAAGACCATTTTATGGTTTTGCAAAACGGAATCTTGTATCATATTTATGCAGAAGGAAACAAATTTGTCTGGAATATTATTCAGGAGAAATATTATAAAGGAAAATTGATTAATGAGAATCTAAGAATTTTTAAGAAGGACAATTATTATTTATTTAATCTAGATGACGGATTTATTTCGCTTAAGCTCGAATATGAAAACAAACAGAATTCGGGAGTAAAGATTGAAGCATTTAGTAATGATAATTTGATTGCGAGTGAAGAGAAAATTAAATTCAATACCGAATTAAAGATTAATGTCATTTCTGGAATTTACGGAGCGAGCAGACCAAATCTATTTTATAAACTCGATAAAGAAAAAGAATTTATTCCAATTTCTGACGGATTGATCGTTTTGAACAATTTAAGCAGCGGATATCATACGGTAGAAATCTTCAAACACGATGGAGCAACTTATGATAAAGTTTCTTCATATAAGTTTAAAGTTGCAGAACCGTGGTATTTTTCTTTTTGGATGATTCTGCTGTATCTTCTTGTTATTGGAGCAATTTTATTTTTCTATTATAAATGGAATAAGCTTCGTTATATGCAAAAACTAAAATTGCAAGGTGAAGAATTAAAGCATCAAAGAGAAATTCTCGAAATGGAGCTGAAGAAAGAAAACGAACTTAACATCCAAGAATACGAAAAACATATTTTAGAATTAGAACTACAGGCAAAATCTTCTGAAGTTGCAGGAAAATCGTTATCAATCGCAAAACAAACTGAAATGATTGATAAAATTCAAGGTATTCTCGAGAGCGAAAAAGATTTTAGCAAGCTTAAAAACGAAATTAGAAAAGCAATTAAGATTAATGAAGTAAATAAACACGAATGGGAAACTTTTGAGACCAATTTGAATCAAATTCATAACGAGTTTATCATTAATCTTTCTAAAAAATATCCACACCTAACTCCAAAGGATATTAAATTATGTGTTTATCTTAAAATGAACCTTTCTTCTAAAGAAATTGCTCCTATGATGAATATCTCTTTTAGAGGTGTAGAATTGCATAGATATCGTCTTAGAAAGAAGCTAAACCTCACTCAGGACGAAAACCTGTCAAAGTTTTTATTAAGTCTGTAAGATTTGATTTTATTTTTTACAGAATTTATATTTTTAGATATTATTTTTTATATAATTACGATACATCATTACTACATCATAACGATATGTTAAAGCATTTTTGTTAACATTTATTGAGTTGATAATCATTATTATAACGTTAAATTTTAACACAATGATGTAGCTATGCTGTAGTGGTAATTGATGTACTACAACGTTGTAATTGCTTAATTTGGCTCTACTAACTTAAACGATTACGTACTGTATGAAAAATTTTATTTTTAGCTTTTTAGCACTCTTGCTGCTGCCTACATATATGATGGGGCAAGCACAAGCAATCAAAGGAAAAGTAGTTGACAGTAATGGAATGGGAGTTCCAGGAGCAATAATCGCTTCAGCTGACGCTAGGGCAACTGCAGACGCAGATTTCGACGGAAACTTTACTATTAACGCAAAACCTGGAGACATCTTAAAAGTTTCTATGTTAGGTTTTGATTCGGTTTCTGTACCGGCAACTGCCGCACCAATGACTATTACTTTAAAAGAATCAGGCGATACTGCCTTAAAAGAAGTAGTTGTAATTGGGTACGGTACAAGAAAGAAAATTGATAATACTTCGGCGGTAAGCTCAATTAAGTCCGAAGAAATTACCAAAATGAAGGTGTTAAATGCTTCGCAAGCTATTCAAGGTAAAGCAGCGGGTGTTCAGGTTTCTACTTCAGATGCACCAGGAAGTACACCATCAGTTGTGATCAGGGGAGCGGGTACTGCATTAGGAGGAAGAAATCCTCTGTATGTTGTAGACGGTATGCCTACTGAAAACATTAACAACATTAATACTAATGATATTACATCTTATGAAGTTTTAAAAGATGCTTCTGCATTAGCTATTTACGGTACTAGAGGTGCAAATGGTGTAATTATGATTACAACCAAAGGCGGTAAAGGAAAACTTACTGTAGATGTTGAAAGTTTTGCAGGGGTTAGAACTCCATTAAAAACTGTGAAAATGGCAAATAGTGACGAGTATATTCGTTATAGTAATGCCGCTTACAGTGCAGATTTTCCACAAGGAAGATTCTCTGCTAACCAGCCATATAACACAGATTGGCTAGATGCAATTACAAGAACAGGATCTTATACTCAGAACAATATTTCGGTTTCTGGATCTTCAGATAATGTAAAATACTTTTTTAGTGTTGGAAATTATGAAGAAAAAGGAATTTTGAATGGATCTGATTATGGACGTACTACTTTTAGAAACAATAACGAGTTCAAACTTTCAGAAAAAGTAAAATTGACTCAAAATTTCAGTGTAAGTAGTATTAAAAATACACCAATGCCTTTGAGTGCATTTACTAATGCTTACAGACAGTCTCCATTAGTTCCTGTGCGTTATGCAGATGGAAAATATGGTGTGCCATTTGTTTCAAATGGAGTAGTATCAAACACTGGAGCATCATTTAATAATGTTGGAAATCCAGTAGCTCAATTAGATTATACAGATGAGCAACAACAAAGTGTTATTTTACAAGGAGGTTTAAAATTAGATTGGGATATTATTAAGTCATTAAAATTTACATCTCAATTTAATGGAGAATTTTATACTTACAAACAATACAATTATGTAGATAACTTAGCTCTTTGGTTATCAGCAGATCCTACTCGTATCGCATCAGGGTATCCTTCAGATTTGAATAAAAATACTTTGACAAGAGGTAGAGACCAATATTTTAACTGGAATTTATCTAACTATTTTACTTATAATAAAGTTTTTGCAGAAATTCATGATGTTGAGGTTACTGCAGGTATCGAGGCTAACGTACAAGGTACAAGAGAGAAATTAACGATTGATAGAAAAAATGTAAATCCAAATTCTAACTATTGGTCATTAAAAGATGTAAATACAGTAAGTACTGTAACAGGTTATAAAGATGAAGCACTAAACCAAAGAAGATTAGCATCTTATTTCGCTCGTTTCCAATATAAATTAATGGATAAATACTTGCTTACAGGTACTGTAAGACGTGACGGTTCTTCTCAATTTGCTGAAGACAAACGTTGGGGAACATTCCCATCAGTTGGTTTAGGATGGGTAATTTCAAAAGAAAGTTTCTTAAGCAATGTTGAGACAATAAATTTATTAAAACTTAGAGGATCTTGGGGTAGATTAGGAAATCAAAATGTACCTCTTAATACTCAATTATTAACTTCAGGATTAGATTATTCAGGTTTAGGTTCTGGTACTACAGTTAATTCTCAAGTAGACCCTAATTTATCTTGGGAAATCGTAGAAGAACTTTCTGGAGGTTTTGATTTTGAATTATTGGACAGCAGATTAAAAGGATCTTTTGATGTGTACGATAAAAACACAACAAATACAATTTTAAATGTTAAGCCTTATTCATCTTCAGGAATTACAGTTGCTACACCAGCACACGTTGGAGAAGTATCAAACAAAGGTTATGAAATCGCATTACGTTGGGATGATAAAATCAATGATAATTTAAGCTACTGGGTAGGAGGGAATTTCTCTCACAATAAAAATGAACTTACTAGCCTTAAAAATGTTCAGTTAAATCCAATTATTGGAGGAAGTTTAGGAAATGGTCAAAACACTAAACTGCTTGATAATACATCTGTAGGTCAGCCATTAGGTAGTTTCTACATGTATGAGTATGCAGGTGTTGATCCAACAAATGGTCAAATGCTATACTACAAAGCAGATGGTTCTAAAGTTGCTCAAGCAGGATTAGACGAACTAAAAGACAAAAAATATGTAGGTTCTCTTTTACCAACTTCTACTTACGGAGTTACTTTAGGATTAAATTACAAAAACATAGATTTCTCTGTTGATGGTTACGGAACAGGAGGAGCAAAAGTTTACAATGGAAAAAAAGCACAAAGATTTGGAGGAGAAAATGTAGAAGCTTCTATGGCTAATGGTTTTTGGACACCTACAAATACAACATCTTCAATTCCAGCACCATCAAACTTGACTCCTTATGCGTCAACGTACTATTTGGAATCTGCTGATTTCTTTAGAATCAATAACATTACTTTAGGATATAAACTTCCATTAAGTGAAAACAGCTTTATTAGCTATTGCAGATTATATGTAAATGCAATTAACCCATTTATTACGCAAAAATTCTCTGGATTTTCACCAGATGTTGTGTCTGATGGTAAGTTAGTTGAAGGTACTCAGGGTGTTGAGTTAGATGCTTACCCATCATTGAGATCATTTGTTATTGGTGCAAATTTAAAATTTTAATATTATGAAAAGATTATATATATCAATGTTTGTACTTTCTGGGCTATTATTATCAGGATGTTCAGATGACTTTTTGGATGTAGAGCCAACAGAAGCTATTCCTGCTGATCCAGCTTTGGTAAATAGCGATGAAGGTGCTAAAGGTTTTGTTACCGCAATTTACAATCAATTTTTAGGATGGGAAATGTCTTCTTTTGGATGGAATGCCGTTTCAAGCATTATCTCAGATGATGCAGATAAAGGTTCTGACCCTGGAGATGCAGGTGGAGATAAAGATATTATCGATGCTTTAACTTATAATGCTTCAACTGCTTCATTTCAATCGACTTGGAATGCAAATTATGCTGGAATTAACAGATGTAATCAGGCATTGGCAATGTTTCCTAAATTAGATCAGGTAACACCAGCTTTAAAAGACAGATTAATTGGTGAATCTAAGTTCCTTAGAGCTTTTATGTATTTTACTTTAGTAAAAGGATACGGAGGAGTTCCTATTGTTGATCATTTAGCTACAGTTCCAATTTCTGAGGAAGATAGAAAAATGCAATTGACTCGTAAATCAGTAGCAGAAGTTTATGCTTTTATCGAACAAGATTTAAATGATGCTATCGCTGCTTTGCCTTTAAAATCAGCATATACTGGAGTAGATGTTGTGAGAGTTTCTAAAGGTTCAGCATATGCTTTATTAGCAAAAGTAAGCTTATACCAGAAAAAATGGCAGGCAGTTATAGACAACTGTGATAAAGTAACAGGTTATTCTTTAGTTTCTGATTATTCTCTTCAGTTTAAAAAAGAAGGCGAATTTGGTCCAGAATCAATTTTCGAAATTAATGGAGTAGGTTCTACTTCTAGTCCTGGATTTGGAATTGGAAACTACACTGTATCTCAAGCACCTCGTGGAGCTGGAGGATGGGGTTGGGGATTCAACACACCAACTAAAGGTTTAGCAGATGCTTATGAGGAAGGAGATGTTAGAAAAGATGCTACAATTATTTTCAGAGGTTCAGTTTTATATGATGGTAGAGAAGTTCCAGAAACGGTAGCAAATCCGAGATACAATTATAAAGCATATTCATCATCTTTTTACAATCAAGAATTTACAGATACAAATCTTAGATATTTGAGATATGCTGAAGTTATATTGATGAAAGCAGAGGCTTTGAATGAATTAGGACAAACTTCAGAGGCTATTCCTTTAGTAAACCAAATTCGTCACAGAGCAGGTTTAGGAGATACTCCTTTTACTTCTCAAACAGATGTTAGAAAAGCAATTTATAAAGAAAGAAGATTAGAGTTTGCTTTTGAGCATGACAGATGGTTTGATATCGTTAGAACAGGACAAGCACAAGCTGCTATGGCTGCAGATGGTAAAACATTTATTGTTGGAAAACATGAATTATGGCCTATACCAACTACATTCATAAGAGAAGCAAATGGGCTTTCTGAACAAAACCCAGGCGGTTATTAATCAAAAATCTTAAAAATCACTTCCCTTCAGATTTTCTGAAGGGAGTGATTATTTTACTAAAATCTTAAACTTTTATAATGATTAGAATTTCAGTTTTATTTTTAGCTTTTGCTTTTTTTAGCTGTGGAAAGAATGCTGATAAGGCGAAAGAAAATGTAGAGGAAAATACTTCTGGCGTTGCTGCATTAACAGATGAACAGCTTTTAGATGCTGTTCAAAAACAAACTTTTAAATACTTCTGGGATTATGCAGAACCAAATTCTGGATTAGCTAGAGAACGTTACCATCCAGATGGAGTTTATCCTGAAAACGATGCTAATATCGTAACAACAGGCGGCTCAGGTTTTGGATTAATGGCACTTGTTTCTGGAATGTCACAAGGTTATATTACAAAAGAACAAGGAGTAGAAAGACTTAACAAAATTGCAGATTTTTTAGGCAAAGCAGATCGTTTTCACGGAGCATGGTCACATTGGATTGACGGAAATACAGGAAAGGTAAAACCTTTTGGAACCAAGGATAATGGAGGAGATTTAGTTGAAACCTCATTTTTGGTTGCGGGAATGATTACCGTTCGTGAATATCTTAAAGATGGTTCTGAAAAAGAAAAAGCAGTTGCTCAAAAATTTGACGAGCTTTGGAAAGGGGTTGACTGGCAATGGTATACCAACAATAAAAATGTTTTATACTGGCACTGGTCTCCTAATTATGCTTGGCAGATGGATTTTCCTCTTCAGGGATATAACGAATGTCTTATTACTTATGTAATGGCTGCTTCTTCACCAACCCATACAATCGATGCAAAAGCGTATCATGAAGGATGGGCAAGAAGCGGAGGAATTGTTTCTTCAAAAACAAAATATAATCTCCCACTTATTTTAAAACACAATGGTGCGGAAGAATTTGGCGGTCCGTTATTCTGGGCGCATTATTCTTATGTAGGTTTAGATCCAAACCAATTGAGTGATAAATATGCTAACTATTGGGATTTAAACGTAAATCAGACCAAAATCAATTACCAGTATTGTGTTGAAAATCCAAAGAAAATAGCGGGTTACGGCCCTGAATATTGGGGATTAACAGCATCGTATTCAAGAAATCCTGACGGTTCTATTGGATATAACGCACATATGCCAAGTAATGATCAAGGTGTGATTTCGCCAACAGCGGCAATTAGTTCTATTGTGTATACGCCAAAAGAATCGATGACATTTATCCGCAATTTATATGAAAATCATAAAGAAGAAACTTGGGGAAATGCAGGTTTTTATGATGCGCTTAGTTTAGGAAATAAATGGGTAGCAAAACGCTATTTAGCAATTGATCAAGGTCCTGAAGTGGTAATGATTGAGAATTACAGAACAGGATTGTTATGGAAACTGTTTATGAATGCACCAGAAGTAAAACAAGGTTTAACAAAACTTGGATTTAAATCTGGGAAATACGGAATCTAAGTTTCTATGAAGAATAAATTAGCCTTTATATTTCTGTTATTTTCTATCGTTGTTTTTGGGCAGAGTGAAACAACGGGAAAAATTAACACCGTTATAATGTCTAAATATGAGCTTGGATATGTTTTGCATCGTCCAGCGAATGTTAAAGAGAAAAAGCCGTTAATCGTTTTTATTTCAGGAGATGGAGAAAAAGGAACCGATCTGGAAAAAGTAAAAATTAATGGCCCTTTAAAATATTTAAAAACACACCAATTAGACGCTTATGTTTTGGCTCCACAATGCAAGGAAGACGAAAATTGGGATATAGAATCCATTTATCAGCTGATTGTAAAAATTCAGAAAGAAAATAAAATTGATTCAGAAAGAATATATGTTACTGGTTTGAGCTCAGGAGGTTGGGCTTCTTGGAATTTGGCTTTTGCACATCCAGATCTATTTGCCGCAAATGTACCTGTCGCTGGCTTTGTAGATTTGATTCAGTTAGAAAAAACTTGTGAAATAGCCAATATTCCAACCAGAATTTACCACGGACTTTTAGATGATGTGGTCAATGTCAATTATGCAATCGCGATTTATAAAGAATTGAAAAAATGCAATGCAAAAGATGTTAAGCTGACCATTTTTGATGATGCGAATCACGATAGTTGGACAAGAGTTTATGATAATGCAGCAATCTATGAATGGATGTTGCAGCAGAAGAAAACGAATACAAACAAATAAATAGAATAGAATGAAAAACAAATTAGTCTTACTTTTTTTAGGATGCGCTGTTTTGGGTTACGCTCAAAAAAAGCCTGCTAAAAACACAGTAAAAATTAAACCAAAGTCTGAATTTGTGGCGGAGTTGATGTCAAAAATGACTTTAGACGAGAAATTGGGCCAGTTAAATTTGCCAACATCTGGAGATATTACAACAGGACAGGCAAACAGCTCAAATGTGGCAAAAAATATTGCTGAAGGAAAAGTGGGTGGTTTGTTTAACATTAAATCTGTTCAAAAAATTAAAGAAGTGCAGAAAATTGCGGTTGAAAAAAGCCGTTTAAAAATTCCGTTGCTTTTTGGTATGGACGTTATTCACGGTTACGAAACAACGTTTCCAATTCCGTTAGGATTATCTTGTACTTGGGATATGGGCTTGATCGAAAGAAGTGCTCAAATCGCTGCTAAAGAAGCAAGTGCAGACGGAATCAACTGGACATTCTCTCCAATGGTTGACATTTCTCGTGACCCAAGATGGGGAAGAGTTTCTGAAGGTTCTGGAGAAGATCCATATTTAGGAAGCCAGATCGCAAAAGCAATGGTAAACGGTTACCAGCAGCGCGATCTTTCTAAAAATAATTCAATTTTAGCGTGTGTAAAACACTTCGCTTTATACGGAGCTCCAGAAGGAGGACGTGATTACAACACCGTAGATATGAGCCACATTAGAATGTTTAATGACTATTTTCCTCCTTACAAAGCAGCAGTTGATGCTGGTGTAGGTTCTGTAATGGCATCTTTCAACGAAGTTGACGGAATTCCAGCAACAGGGAACAAATGGTTAATGACAGATGTTTTAAGAAAACAATGGGGCTTTAAAGGATTTGTAGTTACAGATTTTACTGGTATTCCAGAAATGATTCCTCACGGAATGGGAGATCTTCAAGATGTTTCAGCTTTAGCTTTAAACGCTGGTGTTGAGATGGATATGGTTGGAGAAGGTTTCTTAGGTACTTTGAAAAAATCTTTAGATGAAGGAAGAGTAAAAATCGAAACAATCGACAATGCTGTAAAACTTATCTTAGAAGCAAAATACGATTTAGGATTATTCCAAGATCCATACAAATACTGTGACGAGAAAAGAGCTAAAACGGAGATTTTCACAACAGACAGCAGAAAAGAAGCTCGTTCAATTGCGGCTCAATCTTTAGTATTATTAAAAAATCAAAACCAAGTTTTACCACTTAAAAAATCAGGAACAATTGGTTTAATCGGACCATTGGCAGATGCTAAAGAAAACATGCCAGGAACTTGGTCTGTGGCAACAAAAATGGAAAATGCCGTTTCATTATTGAGAGGTATTAAAGAAGTTGCAGGGGCTGGAACGAAAGTTTTATATGCTAAAGGAAGTAATTTAGATTACGATGAAACTTTTGAAACAAACGCTACAATGTTTGGAAAAACATTACACCGTGACGCTCGTACAAAAGAAGAATTATTGGCAGAAGCTTTAAAAGTTGCTGAACAATCAGATGTAATTGTGGCAGCTTTAGGAGAATCTGCAGAAATGAGCGGAGAATCTAGCAGCCGTACGAATTTAGAGATTCCACAAGCGCAGAAAGATTTATTGAATGCTTTATTAAAAACAGGAAAACCTGTTGTATTAGTTTTATTTGACGGACGTCCGCTAGTAATTACTGACGAAGAAAAAACAGTTCCTGCTATTTTAAATGCTTGGTTTGCTGGTACAGAAGCAGGTTATGCTATTGCTGATGTATTATTTGGAGATGTAAATCCTTCAGGAAAATTAACTTCAACTTTCCCAAGAAGTGTTGGTCAATTGCCAATTTACTACGCACACAAAAACACTGGAAGACCGCTTGAGAATAAAGAAGGAAAATTCGAAAAATTCAGATCAAATTATATTGACGAAAGAAACGAGCCTTTATTCCCATTCGGATTCGGTTTAAGTTACACCACTTTTGATTATTCAAACTTGAAAATTTCTTCAGATAAAATGAATGCATCTGGAAATTTGAAAGTAACAGTTGAGGTAACTAACACTGGAAATTTTGACGGAAAAGAAACAGTTCAATTATACATTAGAGATTTAGTTGGTTCAGTAACAAGACCAGTTAGAGAACTAAAAGGTTTCCAAAAAATAGCACTTAAAAAAGGTGAAAAACAAACAGTAAGTTTTGACATTACTGTTGAAGATTTAAAATTCTACAACTCTGATTTACAATTTGTAGCAGAGCCAGGGCAGTTTGATATTTTCGTTGGAGGAAATTCAAATGCCGATAAGAAAGTTAGTTTTGAGTTAACTAAATAGTTGGTTTATTTGATTAGTGAAAAGCCCTTCATTTGGAGGGCTTTTTTTCTAAAATGGATGGCCTTTTTGTAATTTTTTAACTACGATTATTATGAATACTTTGAAAATATTTACCGCTGTATGTCTGATTGCTTTTTCATACAGTAATGCACAAAAAAATGCTATCGTAGCACATCGCGGAGCTTGGAAAAAAAATAATCTGCCAGAAAACTCGATTGCGGCTTTAAGACATGCAATCGATCTAAAATTGCCAGGTTCAGAATTTGATGTTTGGAGAACCGCAGATGATTCGCTTGTCATTAATCACGATGCGCATTATAACAAACTGCTTATTGAAGAAACGAATTATGCAGATTTGATAAAATTTAAACTTTCTAACGGAGAGAAACTTCCAACACTTCATGAATATATTTCAGAAGGAATGCGAAACAACAAACACACGCTTTTGGTTTGCGAAATCAAACCTTCAGAAATTAGTAAAGAAAGAGGACAAAAAACGGGTGTAGCAGCAGTCGAAACCATTAAAAAATTAAAAGCCAATAAAAATACCTGCTACATCAGTTTTGATTATGATATTCTAAAGAAAATCAGATCCATAGATTCTAAAACTTCTTTGCAATATTTAGAAGGAAACAAATCTCCAAAAGAAGTAAAAGCAGATAAAATTAATGGAGTCGATTATCATTATTCTGTCTTTCAAAAACATCCAGAATGGATAAAAGAAGCAAAGGATAACAAAGTTATTCTAAATGCTTGGACTGTAAATGATGCTAAGGATATGGATTGGATTATTGCACATAAATTCAATTACATTACCACAAACGAACCCGAACTTTTGAAGGAAAGAAAGGAGCTTAAAAAATAAGCTCAAAACTTAACTAAAGAAATCTAACCATGAAGAATATATTTAAACAAATTAAGCCATTTGTAATGTTTTCGATGCTTTTCGGAAGCAGTCTTATGGCGCAAAATTCTGGTAAAACAGAATGGTTTGATCCTAACAGACCAGCAACAACTTATTGTAATCCGATCAATATCGGATACAATTTTACAACACATAATCATAATAGAATTCCAGAATCACGTCGTTCAAGCGCCGATCCGGTTATTATAACTTATAAAGGTGAATATTATTTATTTGCTACCAATCAGGCAGGTTTCTTTTGGAGTAAAGATATGTCAGATTGGAATTTCGTTTACGGAAGTTTCCAAAGACAGCCAGGCGACGACGATCAGTGCGCTCCTGCGGCTTGGGTTGTAAATGATACTTTATTTTATGTGGGTTCGACTTGGAAAAGAGATCATCCGATTTGGAAAACAGCAGATCCAAAATCTGGAAGATGGACACGCCACGTAGACAAAGCAATGTTGCCAACTTGGGATCCAGCAATTTTTCAAGATGATGATAAAAAAGTATACATGTACTACGGTTCAAGCGGAAAATTGCCACTTGTAGGAGTTGAGGTAGATTATAATACTTGGCTTCCAAAAGGAAATCAAGCCGATTACGCGACATTGTACAAAGCTACTGAAGTAGAAGATATTCAGCGTCCTTACGGGCAGATCAAAGAAGTTGCTATTCTTGATCCTTCAGCTCACGGATGGGAACGTTTTGGACCAAATAATGATATGGAGCCAGCGCCGTGGGGGAATTTCATTGAAGGAGCTTGGATGACCAAACACAACGGAAAATATTATATGCAGTACGGAGCGCCAGCAACCGAATTTAAAGGTTATGCAAATGGTGTTCACGTTGGAGATAATCCGTTAGGGCCATTTACGTATCAAAAGCACAATCCAATGTCGTATAAACCAGGCGGATTTGTAATTGGAGCTGGACACGGAAATACTTTTGCTGATAATTATGGTAATTACTGGAATACCGGAACGTGCAAAATTTCTATAAAAGACCGTTTCGAGCGCCGTATTGATATGTTTCCTGCAGGATTTGACAAAGACGATGTCATGTATTCTATTACTGCTTACGGCGATTTTCCAATCGTTTTGCCGACAAGCGAGCGCGATCAGACCAAAGGCGCTTCATCTGGATGGATGCTGCTTTCGTACAAAAAGCCTGTAACAGTTTCTTCTTCTGAAGAATGTATGGAAGTAGAAACGCACAGAATGGATCACGGCGGTAAAAAAGTATACGAGAAATTCTGTTATGGCCCTGAAAATCTTACTGATGAAAACATTCAAACGTATTGGTCCGCTAAAACAAGCAATCCTGGCGAATGGCTTCAAATGGATTTAGGAAGATCGATGGAAATCAATGCTCTTCAGATCAATTACGCAGATCATAAAGCTACACAGTTTAATAAAGCTATGGATATTTATTATCAGTACAAAATTTTTATGTCTGATGATGCCCAAAACTGGACTTTGGTTGTCGATAAATCTAAAAACGATAAAGATGCGCCTCACGATTATGTAGAGCTTTCAAAACCATTTAAAGCGCGTTACATTAAAATGGAAAACATTCATAATGCATCTGGATTATTTGCAATTTCAGATTTCAGAGTTTTCGGAAACGGATTGGCGGCAAAACCAAAAGCAGTTGCTTCTTTCAAAGTAGACAGAAACAAGGCAGATTCTAGAAACACTATGATTTCGTGGAAAAAACAAACGGATGCAATTGGTTATAATATTTATTACGGAATTGCTCCAGACAAATTGTACAACAGTATTATGGTTTATGGAGATAATACGTATGACTTTAGAGGTTTAGATAAAGGAACAAAGTATTATTTTACAATAGAACCTTTTAATGAAAACGGAATCGGGACAAAAAATAAGATTATAGAAGTAAAATAATCTTTATTTATTGAATATATAAAAGCTCTAATTGCAAATTGAAGAATTTGCAATTAGAGCTTTTTTTTGAGAAAAGGTTGAAGAAAAAGCGCTCTAACTGTCAGGAATTTTGTTCCTTTGTGAACGTGCCCAAAGCACAATAAACTCCAAAATTACTATCAAAACTATGAAAAAAACGATTCTTTTAACTGCTTTAGTTTTAAACGGATTGACATCTTTTGCACAGACAAACGATGAAAAAAACATCAAATTATTTTACAAAAAAGCTTTAACCGAAGCAAAATGTTACACTTGGCTAGAATATTTGTCAAATGACATCGGTGCTCGTTTATCTGGATCTAAAGGAGCAGAACAAGCAGTGGATTATACTAAAAGACAATTGGAAGGTTTAGGACTTGACAAAGTTTACCTGCAAGAAGTTATGGTGCCTCACTGGGTTAGAGGAGAAAAAGAAACGGCATTTATCCTTGACGGAAAAGTAAAAACAACTGTGCCTATTTGTGCATTGGGAGGTTCTGTTGCAACACCAAAAACTGGTCTTACTGCAGAAATTATCGAAGTTCAAGGAATTAAAGAATTAGCAGAATTAGGAGCAGATAAGGTAAAAGGAAAAATTGTTTTCTACAACAGACCAATGAATCCTGAAAACATCGAAACTTTTACTTCTTACGGAGCTTGCGTTGACCAAAGATATGCAGGAGCAAAAGAAGCTGCTAAATTAGGAGCTGTAGGAACAATTGTTCGTTCTATGAATTTACGTTTAGACGATTTTCCACATACAGGTGCGCAAAGTTACGGTGACTTGCCAAAAGAACAATATATTCCAACAGCGGCAATCAGTACAAATGGTGCAGAATTGTTGAGCAAATCTTTAAAAGTAAATCCAGCTTTAAAATTTTATTTCAAACAATCTTGTGAGACTTTGCCAGACGCTTTGTCTTATAACGTAATTGGAGAATTGACAGGAAGCGTAACTCCAGAAAACATTATGGTTGTTGGCGGACACTTAGATTCTTGGGATTTAGCAGACGGTTCTCACGATGATGGAGCAGGAGTAGTGCAAAGTATGGAAGTAATTCGTATTTTGAAAAACCTAAACTACAAACCTAAAAATACGATTCGTGTAGTATTGTTTATGAATGAAGAGAACGGAGGAAGAGGCGGTGCTAAATATGAAGAAGTTTCTAAACAAAAGAAAGAGAATCACATTTTTGCACTAGAAAGCGATTCAGGCGGATTTTCTCCAAGAGGATTTTCAATTGAAGCTGACGATGCTAATTTGAAAAAAATACAAGGTTACAAAGATCTTTTTGAGCCTTATTTAGTGCACAGTTTTACAATTGGGCACGCAGGTTCAGATATTAGCCATTTGACGTCTCAAGCTATTGTTAAAGCTGGTTTAAAACCAGATTCTCAGCGTTATTTTGATTATCACCACGCAGCAAACGATACTTTTGATGCTATCAATAAAAGAGAATTAGAGCTTGGTGCAGCAACAATGACTACATTAATGTATTTATTAGACCAAAACGGAATCGAAATCAAAAAAGCGAATTAAGATTCTAACGACAAACAACGAAAAGCCATAAGTTTTACTTGTGGCTTTTTTGTTTGAATTCCGTAGGAATGATTCCTATTGTAGTGACGTCCCGATAGCTATCGGGATTAATCCGTCTGAGGTGGGTGAATGTGCCAATTATGATTTCATCACAATCAAATAATAGAAAAAGAGGATCGGAATATTAGAAAGCAGGATTAGAATTTTCATTCCAATATCTTTTCGGTGTTGAGGTAAATGAATAAACTTTTCCATTAAATGAAAAAACATGATCGTATTGACAACAATGCCAGCCAAAGCAAATGGCCAAGCAATAACCAAAACCATGGCATTTCCATGTGAAAGAATGTAGAGCATAAATAAAAGTGTGCTAATGATAAAGGTTCCAACAGCTAATTCAATAGATTGTTTTTCTTCAAAAGGATTATGAATTGTTTTCATGATTTTTAAATTTTAAAAGTTTGCTGAATAGTTAGAATAGGCATCCAAAGCATTTTTGAGAAATCCATATAATGAAAAGAATGCGCTTGTTTCCCCCTTTTAAATTGCTGAATAAAGTAACGCATACGTTTCGGATAGAAAACAGTGCCAGTTAAAATGACCATAAACAAATACAAGCTTGTCTTTCCATTTCCAAGTAAATAATACTGCATTCCGATTTCTTCATAAACGCTTACGCCTGTATTGGTCAAAACATGAATAATGTCGTGATCTTCCAGTTTTTCCTGAAGATCAAAATGATTTTTGTATAGAAAATTTCCCAGCCCAAATCCTAAAGTTCCCTCTGGATAATCCATTAAACTATCTTTGTCAATATTCCAAGGTTCATTTTTCTTGAAATATTTCTGATAGGGTTTTTTAGAGCATTCATACAGTTTTTCAATTAAATAGTCTCTCATAGGTTAGTTTTAAAAGTTCTTTGAATTTCAAAGTAAAATAGTAAATAAAAAAGCTAGAAATGATAAAGCAATCTAGCTTTTTAAAATATATTAATAAGTATCTATTACGGTTTTCAAAATATCAGAATCGGCAATATCAGAAGGAGCAACGACTTTTTCTTCTAACGGAATTTCGTTTCCATAACGCTCTTTCAATATTTTCTGAACTCTCGGATCTGTTAAATTGAAATCTTTCAGCTCACGAAGTTTAGACAATTCAATTCCTGCCGCATTTTTATAAATTTTCCAGATCAATTCAGAACAATAAATTTTATTGTCTGTCCATTCAAAATAAGCATCATATTCTTTACCATCAAACTGCTGACTGTAGTCTTTCATTTTTTGCAAAACTTCAGGTTTTAAAACGCTTTCATCTTTCAATCGTTTCACCACATAGTTGCTATCTCTTCCATGTTTAATCCAATCTTCAAGAGGTGTTAGTTTGACAGGCTGAACGGCTTCAAAAACAAACCATTTTCCTTTAATATCATAAATAATTCCGCAATGAGAAAACTTCGAATTTGTCGCAATACGAACTGCTTCACATTGCTTAGATTCTGAAGTCTGAAAAATCAAATCGCCATCTTTAAACTTGCTTGCTACTGTTTTTTCTGTTTTAGATTTCCCAGTAAACGGATTATTTGGAAAAACCTTTATCGCAACAAATAGCGCACAGCCAAAACTCAAGATAAAAGTGATGATGGGAAATAGATATTTTTTGCTTTTCATAAAGTATAATTTAAAGTACTTTGAGTTACAAAGTAAATAATAAAAAAAATAGCTGCCAAATAAAATGACAGCTATTTTTATAAATATATTTTACGAAATATTAGATTCTAAAAATACCCCCAACAGCAATAATACGTTGGAAATAAGTAAAGTGCTGAGAAGCTTTATCCTCAGGACTTGTTGTAGTTTTAATATCCTGCATGTTGATGTAACCACCTTTTAGCTCTCCTTGAAGATAGAAGTGTTTAAAAAAGGTAATGTTTAAACCTGCTTTTGCAGAAACACCGTAACCAGAAACGTGAAAATCATCATGACGTTCTTTACCTAAAAGTGTAGTATTTGTTTTGGGATACAAAATACCAGCTCCTAATCCTTCAGTTAAATTAATTTGAACTTTATCAATATTTGGCAGTCCAAACCATTTTGAAATATCATCAAATCTTGCCACCTCAGTATGAACGTAATTTAAACCGTCAGTGTGCTCATACATTAAAAAAGCAGGACCATCTAAATTAATATCACCTTTACCGTAACCACCTTCTCTAGCACCACCTTGAGACATGTCTACAGGTCTATTATTGTATTCTCCATTGTAGATTGACCCAGGATCATCTGCAGGCAAATTGATATTTCCGTTTACGTTTGCAATTTGATTCTGTGACATTACGTACTTCATGTGGTCTACACCAATTGAAACACTGTAATGATCGCTGAAAAAGTAACCAAATCTCAAATTTGTTTGAGGAATAGTCATGTTAGCAGGATTTATATAGTCCACGTGCCAACCTTTTGGTTTGTCATGAGCTTGCATATTTTCAACTGTAAAGTTGTAATCTTTACCTCTAAAGTTTACATCAGATTTTGAATAGCTTTCTCTATTTCCGCCCCACATTACAAAGAATTTTCCTTTGTTGTGAGCTGCGTATTTTTGTACTGGTATTTCTTCCTGAGCAAATGTGTTTAGAGAAACACAAGCCAGTAAGAAAAATAAAATTTTTGTTTTCAAAGAACTTAGTATTATAATTTTTAGAATGCGTTAACTGTTTTTCTGATAGCAACTAACTTGTTCATTAAACCTTCAAAATAGTCTAAATGAAGCATATTAGCACCATCACTTTTTGCGTTAGCAGGATCAAAATGAGTTTCAATAAAAATCCCATCAACACCAACTGCAATTCCCGCCTTAGCAACGGTTTCGATCATGTCAGGTCTTCCTCCTGTAACACCAGCAGTTTGATTTGGCTGTTGTAAAGAGTGCGTTACGTCTAGAACTGTTGAAGCATATTGTTGCATAGTAGGAATTCCTCTAAAATCAACAATCATATCTTGGTACCCAAACATTGTACCGCGATCTGTAACCATTACATTTTCATTATTGCAATCTAATACCTTCTGAACAGCATGTTTCATGCTCTCTGGACTCATAAATTGCCCTTTTTTCAAGTTTACTACTTTTCCAGTGTTGGCAGCTGCCACAACAAGATCAGTTTGGCGAACTAAAAATGCAGGAATTTGTAAAACGTCAACGTACTGTGCTGCCATGTCAGCATCTTCGTTTGTATGGATATCTGTAACTGTCGGAACATGAAAAGTTTCTGAAACTTTTCTTAAGATTTTTAAAGCTTTTTCGTCACCAATTCCAGAGAAACTATCAATTCTAGATCGGTTTGCTTTTTTAAAAGACCCTTTAAAAACATAAGGAATTTGAAGTTTGTCGGTAATACCAACTAATTTTTCAGCAATTCTCAATGCCATTTCTTCTCCTTCAATAGCGCAAGGCCCAGCAAGTAAAAAGAAATTTCCGCTTTCAGTATGCTTAATTTGTGGAATATTGTGTATGTTCATCATATGAATTTTTGGTAGTGCAAAGGTAGGTATGATTTATGAGTTTCAGATTAAGATTTAAGATTATTTTATGAAGCTATTCCTGCTATTCGCTTCAATCTTTTTATCGTAATCCTTTTTTTCTTGGTCGTTGCAGGAGCTTCCGTTGGTCGCTCTGCAACGACCAGAAAAAATAGGCTTTCTCAAAAAAGGATTTCCGCTCCTATCAGGGCTAGGAGTTTAGTGGAATTAAGAAAAATTAAGTTAATTGTTTTCTTTTAATCAAAACTATTGTTCTAATTTCTTGTCTCTAAATCTCTTAATAAAAAATTGTACGACAATAGTCAGCAAAAGCAATAGTCCAGCTAAGAAATTTGCTGAAACAATAGGAAGCATAATCAAACCGCATCTAGTTTGAAATTCAGGATTAGCATTTAGATTTTCTGATGCGATATAAACCGAAAGAAAAGATAACGGAATTTGAAGCAAAACAGTTGTGATGCTAATAGGAACGAATTTTAGGTTTGTTGTTTTATTAATCGCTTTAGTGCCCCAGATTATCTGAATCAATAAAGGAATTAGAAGCAATACAAAAGGAGATATTCCGTACATCGTAAATTTTTTATTGAGGATTTTATTGTTTTAACCTCAATCCCATCGGAACCATTAAAATTCCTTTTTCATAAATATTCAAATACAGCTTCACAGGCTTTTTCTGTCCGTCCCATTTCAATTCATATACATTCAAAAAACCAGCGCCCATATTGCTTCTTTTAGTAGGGAAAGGGCAGCAGGTTTCTAATCTTTCATAAGTTATTTTTTCACCATTTGGACCTGCCAATGCGTTTAAGAAACGTGTTTCATTTAAAGCCTCATTGTTCGTATTTTGAAAAAATATATTAATAGGATAATCTGGATCGTAACCGTACTTTTTATCTTTAGCAAATTGTGTTATAGCAAAAGTATTATCCTTCTTCAAAATCAAATCTGGTGCATTGTCATCCACATTTTTTAAAGTGGATTTTGTGCTTACGCAAGAAGAGGCGCTAATTAATAAAACAATTAAAAGAGCTATTTTTTTCATGGTTGAGGTTATTGCAAAAGTTAAACGGTTTGCTGTATTTTTTTCGGATTTAGTCTTAAAACACCAACTACAATCAGATATTGTGCCAGAAGATACGTTAGCATAATAAAAAAGGAACTTTTAGGAATTGGAGCATAAAATTTATTTACGGCCAAAATGCTGTCAGAAGCGATAAAGAAAATGGCGCCTAAAAACACAAGCTGATTGCCTGGTTTTTCCCAAACTAAAAATCCGTTAAAAGCAAATAAAAGCATAATTGAAATTACCGAAGCGTAAATAGAAACTGGAATTTCAAGATCTCCCAAATAAGGCATTAAAACGGCTACCATTCCAATTAAATAGACAGCAATTAAGATGCTCCCCAATATAAAAACAGGTTTGTTTTGCTTTTTTCTGATTCTTTTCTGCCTATTAAAAAGAATGCAGTAGATAATATGCGCCGTTAGAAAAAATACGAGTCCTAGAATAAAATAAATTTCGCCAAGATCTGTAAAAAGCAGAATAACATCTCCAAGCCATGAAAGTGCGAGCGCCGCCAATAAAATATTCTGACTTGGAAATTTTCTATAAAAATAAGCTCCAAATCCGATGGTTGGTATCAGAATCGGTTTAAGAAAGAGATCAAAACGCTCGTAACCGCAAAGCAGAAGTATAAGGTAAACTATACTAAATGCGACATAGATTTTAAAAAAAGAGGAGTTTCTCATAATAGGGGTTATGAATTGATATATTGGTTTTGGTTGGTTTTAAATTCAAAATTGACAAAATAAAGTGTCATTAAAAAAGGGATGATCAGGTAGGTAAAAATAATATAATTACCAATTGGAATTACACGATTTAAACCAAACCAATCACCATAATAGCCTACAATGCAAATTGCAATCGCTAATCGTATGCCTTCCCATAAAGGCGCAAACCTACTTTTGTCCATTAACTCTGTATAGCTATATATGGTTGCGAAAATAAAAAAGCCGTAGACAAAAATATTCGGAAGACCAATTTTTGCAATATTCTCAAACAGATAACTTACAAATAACAATGTTATTAAGACTTGGACAACAGACCAGTATATTAATTTTTGAGAATTTTGCGTGCCGTATTTTTCAAAATTAAAAACATCTTCAATTTTGTTGACAGGATACTTTTCCTCAAAATTTTCAGGACGCCAGCCTGTTGGTTTGAACCAAATGGTGAGTTTATCTTTCCATTTTGGAGCTCGCCACGCATCTTTTATCAATAAACTCAAATGCTGAAAATTTATTTTAATAGGGTTCCAAGTATTTGCAGGTCTTGTAATTCCGAAAACAGGAGGAACATCATCCAATTCTTCTTGAAAAGTGCCAAAAAGCTTATCCCAAAAAATAAAAATCTGTGAATGATTTTTGTCTAAATATTCTGGATTAATAGCATGATGCACACGATGATGCGAAGGCGTTACCAGAATATGCTCAACAAATCCCATTTTCTTGATATGTTTGGTATGGTACCAAAACTGCAAAAATAAATGAATAGGAAGCGTAATGGCAATTACCGAAGCAGGAACGCCCAATAAAGCTGCTGGAATCAATAAAAACGTAAAAAGATTAACCAGACTCGCAATAGGTTGGCGCAATGCACAGGCAAGGTTAAATTCTTCGCTGCTGTGGTGTATGGCATGTTTGTTCCAAAGAAAATTAATCTGATGTGCCAGACGATGGCTCCAGTAGCCGTAAAAATCAATTACAAAAAAAGCGATGAAATAGGAGAGAACGCTTGGTTCTAAATGCTGCAAAGCGATTTTGGAAACTAGCCATTCGTAAGAAAGAAAAGTTACGCTAAGTCCCAAAACATCTTTAACCGAATTGGTAATGCCAGAACTTATGCTGGATACGCTGTCTATTAATGGAGCAGTGTCGTTTTTTTTATAAATGCCATAAATTTTTTCAATAATAATCAAGGCTAAAAAAACCGGCATTGCAATAATTAATATTTTTCCGTATTCTTCCATAAAAAAAGCATTCTATTTTTTCCAAATATAGAATAAAATAGAATGCTTTTTAAATTATTTGCAATTAAACGATTTCGGCGCTAAGACCCGCTTCTAAAAGTTGTGTGCATTGAGGTTTAAGTTTTTCAATCGGGCCTGTTTTTACAGTGCATTTCCCGTTGTAATGTACAATCAAAGAACATTGCTCGGCTTGCTCAGCGGTGTGGCTGCAAACACGCATAAGAGTATCAATTACGTGATCAAAAGTATTTACATCATCATTGTAAACAATGATCTCGTTATTAAAAGCAATGGCTTCTTTTTCGCGAACTCTTTCTCTTACTTTTTCTTTAGTACTCATATTATATGGTTTTTGTACTGAATTGATTATCAGTATCTAATTTACGTATTTTAAAGATACCCAGTTGTTTCTCTGAAGCTTTTTAACATAAGTTAAACCTTTCTCAACACAGGAAGCATCGATAAACGGAATGTCTTCTTCATAAAAACCGCTAAAAAGAATTATCCCTTTCGGATTCAAAGCATCAGCATACGCCTGCATATCATTCAATAAAATATTTCTGTTGATGTTGGCAATAATCAAATCGTATTTTTTTCCTGCCAATAAAGCCGCATCGCCCTCATAAACGCTGATATGTTTGCAATTATTGCGTTCCGCATTTTCAATTGAATTCAAATAACACCAATTGTCAATATCAATAGCGTCGATTGGTTCTGCGCCTTTCATCTCTGCCAGAATAGCTAAAATTGCTGTTCCGCAGCCCATGTCAAGTGTTTTTAAACCTTTTACGTCCATTTCTAGTAAATGCTGAATCATCATGTGAGTCGTTTCATGATGACCAGTTCCAAAGCTCATTTTTGGTTCAATTACAATATCAAACTCTGCATCCGTTTTTGGGTGAAAAGGAGCGCGAACATGGCATTTTCCATCAACATCAATAGGTTCGAAATTTTTCTCCCATTCCTCGTTCCAGTTAATCTGATCGATTTCTTCAATTGTATATTCAATTTTAAACTCTTCAGACTGTAAAATGTAAATATCATCCAGAATATTTTCGTCCCATAAATCCTTCTTCACAAAAGCTGAAATTCCGTTTTCTGTTTCCGTAAAACTTTCAAACGCTTTTTCGCCCAATTCCGCAACTAAAATCTCCGATCCAAGTTCTTTTGGCTCAATCGTAAAATGATATCCTAAATATATATTTGACATAAAAAAAATTTTTGCAAAGATAAGAATAGAAAGCAAAAGTTCTTCATTTTTTAAACCATATAAGTGATATAAGTATATATAAATTCTCTCTACAGCTGTAGCCGTGATAATTAATAGCACATATAAAAAAGAACATAAAAAAAGCGTTCGCTTTAGCGAACGCTTTTTTTATAGAGATTTAAAAATCTAAAATCTAAAATCTAAAATCTAAAATCTAAAATCTAAAATCTAAAATCTAAAATCTAAAATCTAAAATCTAAAATCTAAATCTAAATCTAAAATCTAAAATTTAGATAGCCGTAACGATAGCTAAGAAATCGTCTGCTTTTAAAGCTGCACCTCCAATTAGACCACCATCAACGTCTGGTTTACCGAAAATTTCTTTAGCGTTTTCTGGTTTAACAGAACCACCGTATAAAATAGAAACTTCATCTGCGATGTCAGCTCCGAAAGCTTTACGGATAGTTTCTCTAATAAATTCGTGCATTTCCTGAGCTTGTTCTGGTGAAGCAGTTTCTCCAGTTCCGATAGCCCAAACTGGTTCGTATGCCAAAACAATTTTAGACCAAGATTCTTTTGCAATATGGAAAACTCCGTCACGCAATTGGTTTTCAACAATGTTGAAGTGATTATCAGACTGACGGTCTTTTAATTCTTCTCCAAAACAGAAAATAACTGTCATATCGTGTTTTAATGCAGTATCAACTTTGTTTGCGATTAAAGCATCTGTTTCGTGAAAAATAGCTCTACGCTCAGAGTGACCTAAAATTACTGTGTTTACGCCAATGCTTGTTAACATATCTGCAGAAATTTCTCCTGTAAATGCACCGCCTTCAGCTTGGTGAACGTTTTGAGCAGAAACTCCGATAGTTGTATTTTTTAATTTTGCAGCAGCAGCCTGTAAGTTTACAAAAGTTGGCGCTACAATTACTTGTGCATTTGTTTTTGCTGGAATTTTAGCAATTAATTCATTTAATAATTCTTCAGTTTGCGCTGCGTTTTTATGCATTTTCCAGTTTCCTGCAACAATCGATTTTCTCATTTTGGTAGTTTTATATTATTTTTTTTGTTTTTGTTTAAATTTTTAATTTCAACGAAATCTATTCAAAATTAAAATTGATTTTTGTCATTATCATTGAAGTTGTCATTGAAATTGATTTTTGACATTGACATTTGATATTGAAAATTATTTTAATCCTTTTAAAGTAGAGTCGATTTTATCGAAATCAGTTTCAATTGCACGGTATAAAACGATTTTTCCAGTTTTGTCTACAACAATGTATCTCGGAATCCAGTCTAAGTCGATCGCTTTTCCAAAAAGACCTTTCATTCCGTCATTCATCATATAGTGATCGCCTGTGTTCAATTCGTGTTTTTCGATTCCTGCTTTCCATTTTTCAGCCGTTTTATCAGCAGAAATAAATAAGTAAGACACATCAGGATTGTTAGCTTGCAATTCTTTTAATTTTGGCATTGCTTTTACACAGTCACCACACCAAGAAGCCCAAACTTCGATAACCAAAGTTTTTCCTTTATATTTTTTTAAAATGTTTTTGAATGCAACCTGACTTCCATCAGAGGCTAATAATTTCTCAGATAAAGCTTCTTTAGAAAAAGCCGTTTTCTGAGCTTGCGAGCAAGAAAAAGTAATAAATGCAATTACTGCAAGGACTAATTGTTTCATATTTTAATTAAATTATATTTTTAGTAAGGTACTGAATTCACAAAGTTAAACAAACAAATGGAATGCCAATTGTAGATTAACAAAATTTGAACAGTCGGTTATTTTGTAACAAATCGACAGTTTTTGGTTGAAAAATCGGTATTGAAATCGTAATAGTTGAGGTGGAAAATGATGTTTTTTTCTAGCGGAGCTATTTTAGAAATAAAAAAAGGATGAAAATTTTATTTTTAAAAGAAGATTTTAAGTGAAAAAACGTCAGGTTTTAATCAAAAAAGTCTTCAATAATTTAAAATTTACTGAAGACTTTTTTGTGTTTTTTGAATGCTTAATTCAATTCATAGTTTCCATTTGCCCATTTTTTACTTGGAACAATCCAAGCGTCGAGAGACTTATACAAAAATCCATGTTTAAGGCCTGTATTCAATTCAATTTGTTTGAAATGATTGATCTTTAGTTTTGAAAGTCCAAATTTAAATGGACTTTGCTGTTTGTTTTGTAAATGTAAGATTATATTTCAAATTTAAAAATTAAGGAATTGACTTCTTTTTGTTTGTCTGATTCCATGATTTTTAAATTATTTAATTTTTTATTAATTCTAACTTTAGAATTGATGTTAGTCTTTTTCTTAATTGATTTCATAGTCATTTTTTTATTTTAAGGCTTCTTTAACTTGATTTTCTAAATCTAGAATTCCTTCATAATTTTGAAATTCTAACTCTTTTTCCGTCTTTTTTAATTCTGCTAGCAGTACTAATATTAAATCGTATCCTTCAATTTCATAGCCAAACATATTTTGGTCAAAATTTAATCCAACAAGTAATCCGTCATTATCCATACCGACACACCAGTTTTCAATAAAATCATTTAATTGTATTTCTACTGGTTTATAATCTTCCCATCCATTTTTAGAACAAACTTTAGCTCTAATTTCTTCAGACCAAAAACAGATTATTTCAATTGGATTTCCTTCTTCATCTTCAAGTTCGTTGGAAGCTGAGGTAGCAAAACCCATTTCATTTTTTAATCCATATACAATATTTGTTTCACAAACTTTTTTTATGAACTTTTCATAATTTAATCTTACATCAATATGATTTTTAAACATTGCTTTTTGTATTGTAGGTTAGTAAAAAAAACTCCAATTCAAATGTAATTGAATTGGAGTTTTAAAGTTTTCTATTTTGTGAGAAATTTTACAATTTCAAATCCTCAACATCATTATAATGTACTTTTTGAGCTATAGTTCCGTCATGAACCACAACAATGCTTGGATTGGCTCTTTCAACTGTTTTCAAAGCGGTTCCGTCACAGAAATAGAAATCAATATCTAACGCATAATTCTTTTTAGCTTTAGCAATTTCCTCAGCTCCAGAAGCCGTCATTCCAATTACTTTGTAACCTTTAGCTTTTGCATCTGTTGTAACTTTTGCTAGTTTTTTCATTCCCTCAGGATTCGATAAATTCAAATCGTAAGTTACGTAGATTAGCAATTTAGGCTCTTTTAATAATTCTTCTTTATAATCAGAATCGTCTTTAGTCATCGTGAAATCGTGAATAGGAGGAATGTAGCCTTCAGTGATTACTTTGTCTTTACGATCAACGAAAGTTGCTCCTTCAGGAATATTCATCAAATCTTTTTCTGTAAATTCTTTATCGACACCATTTACTTTGTAGATAAAAATCATTTCTACAACCGATTTTGGAGCCCCTTCTGGAATTTCCATTCCTTTCTCGATGTTAGTTCCCACTTTGTACGGACGGAAATCTTTGATCGGATTATGGTTGATAACCCAAACAGCCATTAATACGCATAAAACTATGCTTATTAAAACAATAATGTTAGTTACAATTTTTGAAAATAAAGGTTTTACTAATTTTTTATTGATGAATAAAATCAAGATAAAGAAAAGTAAAACAACATCTTTGGTGAAAGACTGCCAAGGTGTTAAATGTAAGGCATCTCCAAAACAGCCGCAATCTTTTACTACGTCAAAATAGGCAGAATAGAAAGTAAGGAATGTAAAGAAAACAATCAGCAATAATAAAGCCCAAATAGTCAGTTTTGATTTATAGCCAACCAAAAGCATTACACCCAAAACAACTTCTAAAATCACTAAAAAGATTGCTAATCCTAAAGCTAAAGGCTCTAAAAATGGCATATTGAAAACAGGTTCGCTAAAATATTCTGCCAATTTATAAGAGAAACCAACTGGATCGTTTAATTTTATTAATCCGGAAATGATAAAAAGTACACCGACAAATAAGCGGGAGAATTGAGTAATGATGTTTTTCATAAAAATTTCATTTTTAAAATTCCTCCCGATAGCTATCGGGACCAAATTCCAATTTTAAAATGAGGTTGGAATTTGGAATTTAAATATTGGAATTTATTTATTGATGGGGTTTAGAATTAGGGCAAAAACAGAATAATTAATCATATCCTGATAATTGGCATCGATACCTTCAGAAACGATTGTTTTTCCTTTATTGTCTTCAATTTGCTTAACGCGAAGGATTTTCTGCAAGATCAAATCGGTTAAAGAACTAACGCGCATATCACGCCATGCTTCGCCGTAATCGTGATTTTTGGCTTCCATTAAATCTTTGGTCAATTTTACTTTAGCATCGTATAATTCAGTTGCTTTTTCAACGTCAAGATCTGGCTGATCTGCAACTCCAAGTTCTAACTGAATTAAAGCCATAATAGAATAATTGATGATTCCGATAAATTCGCCTTTTTCATCCTCATCAACTTTACGGATTTCGTTTTCCTGCAAACTTCTGATTCTTTGCGCTTTTATAAAAATCTGATCGGTAAGCGATGGCAGTCTTAAAATTCTCCATGCGCTTCCGTAATCTGTCATTTTATTGATAAACAAGGTTCGGCAAACCGAAATTACATTATCAAATTCTTGAGAAGTATTCTTCATTTATTGCTGTATATTTGCTAAAATTTCTTCAAAAATAGGGATTATATTAAATAGTTTCAAGTTTCGGGTTTTCTTTGTTTCAAGTTTTTTCCAAACAAATTGTTAACGCTGTAACTGGAAACAATTTCAAATAGTTTCAAGTTTCAGGTTTCAAGTTCTTGAACTTGCGTAATCTGTGATAACTTTAAACATATAAAACTTGAAACTTGAAACAAATTAAAACTTGAAACAAAATGTTTATTAATTGTAAAGGCCGTTTGATAGATTTGGAAATTCCTAAAGTAATGGGAATTCTGAACGTGACGCCAAATTCATTTTTCGACGGCGGAAAATATAAAAACGAATCAGAGATCATTTCGCAAGTAGAAAAAATGCTTTCTGAAGGCGCTGATTTTATAGATATCGGAGCTTATTCAAGTAAACCGAGCGCTGAATTTGTAACCGAGCAAGAAGAAATCGATCGAATTGTTCCTGCGATCGAATTGATTTTAAAGCATTTTCCAGAAACATTATTGTCGATTGATACTTTTAGGGCTGAAGTGGCGAAAGTAAGTATAGAAAGCGGTGCGGCGATTATAAATGATATTGCTGCTGGTGAACTGGACGAAAAAATGTTTGAGATTATTGCCCAATACAACGTTCCGTACATCATGATGCACATGCGAGGCAATCCGCAGACGATGCAGAGCTTGACGCAATATGATGATATTATAAAAGAAATGCTTTTTTATTTTTCTGAAAAAGTAGCAAAAGCAAGAAGTCTCGGAATCAACGATTTAATTCTAGATCCAGGTTTCGGTTTCGCCAAAACAACCGATCAGAATTATGAAGTGATGCAGAAAATGGAGCTTTTTAATGTTTTAGAATTACCTGTTTTAGCAGGAATTTCAAGAAAATCAATGATTTATAAAGCTCTTGACATTACGCCACAAGAAGCTTTAAACGGAACAACATTTCTAAATACAATTGCGTTAACAAAAGGTGCAAAAATTCTTCGTGTTCATGATGTAAAAGAAGCGGTGGAATGTGTTACTTTGTTTGAAAAAATGAGTTATTAAATTTCTAGTATGTCATTGCGAGGAACGAAGCAACCTCATTAGCAAAATAAAACTGTGTGTTATCGCAGTGTGTTTGCTTCGTTCCTCGCAATGACATACTTTGTGTAGATTCTTTGTGTAAAAAAAAATAATTATGAAATACTTCAGTTTACTTGTAATTTGCCTATTATTCTCCTGCGGAAAAAAACAAGATGTTTTATTGCCAAAATCAAACTTGACCATTGTAAAAGACGTTCAGGATCATTCGCCAATTTATATTTTCTTTAAAAAAGAAGGAAATGATACAATTGCCGATTTGAATCGAAAAAGTGCTATCATTTCGACAAACTGGATTTTTAATATCGATAAACGTTTGCCTTTGAAATTGGTAATGCCGCATGTAATTAAAATGCAGGAAAAGAAAAGAGCCGATAGCGCGCACAAAAACGAAAATGCTGAAAACTATTATTCGTATGCCGATTCTGTAGGAAAGAATTTAGCTTTTTTTCCTTTCACGAAAGTGTATTATAAAATGGAAAAACCTACAGCAGGAAGTTTTGTGGTTTACTTAAAAAAAGGAGACGGGCAGGTTTTTATCGGAAATAAGAAAGTTTTAATATCACAAATATTGCCCTATTTTTTTAGTTTAAAGTTTGAACAAGTACCAGATTTGGTATTCTTATTTGATAAAGAAATGAGTTATCAAGAATATATGAAGTATAAAATTGTACTTCATAAATACGTGACTTTCAACCTAGATAAACTTCCAGTAGAATTTGTTTATTAGTCTTTAGTCCCTAGTACTTAGTGGTTGGCTCTTAGTTTTCTAGGGACTAAGGACTAAGTAACTAAGTGCTAAAAAACTATTGGTGATGATAAGGCTCATTTCGTAAAATCGTAAATCCGCGGTACAATTGTTCGATAAAGAATAAACGAACCATTTGATGTGAAAACGTCATTAGCGAAAGCGAAACTTTTCCCTGCGCTTTTTTGTAAACCGTTTCAGAAAATCCGTATGGGCCGCCAATTACGAAAACCAGTGTTTTGACACCCGAATTCATTTTCTTTTGCAATTCTTCTGAAAAGCCGACGCTCGAGAAGTTTTTTCCATTTTCATCCAATAAAATCAGCTGATCAGTTGCTGAGAGTTTCGACAAAATCAATTCGCCCTCTTTTTCTTTCTGCTGACTTTCCGACAAGTTTTTTACGTTTTTGATGTCCGGAATAATTTCCAGATCAAATTTGATATAAAAAGACAAACGCTTGGTATAATCGTCAATCAAAGTTTGAAGCGATTTATTGTCTGTTTTGCCTATAGCTATGAGTTTGATATTCATTGTGTTTTTTTTTAGCCACGGATTCACATTTTTTTTAGCCACAAATTTCACAAATTAACACAAATTAAATCTGCCTAATCTGCAAAATCTGCGGGAGACTTTTTTAGCCACAGATTAAAAGGGATTTAAAAGGATTTTTTTTGTCACGAATTCCGCAAATTAATTTACTCAAAAAGTGGAATAAAAATTAGTGCAAATTTGTGAAATTCGTGGCAACTTTTAAAAATCCTTTAATCTGTATAATCTGTGGCAAAAGAAAACTATTTTGTATTCTCAAAAATCGTTTCAAAATGTTCTACAATTGGAAATGGATCGTAATAATGATGTAAAATTTTCTTCCATTCCAAATACGCTTCAGATGTTCTAAAACCAACCGTATGATCTTCCAGCGTATTCCAATCGACTAACAAAAGATATTTGTTTTCTACTTCCAAACATTTTTCCAAACGATGTCCTAAATATCCATTAATTGAAGAAATATATTGGCTTGCTTTTGCAAAATCAACTTCAAATTGAGAAGCTAATTCTGGTTTAACGAAAAGAAATGCGGCTTCTAAAATCATATTTGTTGGTTAAATTTATCTGCTAAATCCGCTAAATCTGCGGGAGAATTTTTAAGTTCTCGCAGATTTAGCAGATCGAGCAGATTTTGTTTTTGTTTAAAAAAATCAGCGATTATCAGCTTAAATCTGTATAATCTGCGTGAAACATTTTTGCCCTTTAATTTTTAGAAAATTTAGCTTCAAAAGTTTTAAAACGATTATCCAAATCTTTAAGTAATTGCTTTTTAACAGAATCATCTTGAATAAAGCTGAAATTAATGCTGTTGTAAACATATTTTTTAATCGTTTCGTAATTTACATCAGGATATCTTTTGGCTAGCAAAACATATTGTTCGGTCATATTCGTTCTTAAAATTCCCGCATCGTCTGTACTGATTACAATAGGAACGTTGAACTCTTTGTAAAGCGTAAATGGATGTCTGTTTTCTTTTACTTTTAAAATGAATTCGTTGCTCGCTAAATTGATTTCAATCGGAATATTATTTTTAGACATATATTTTAGCAAATCGTATGAGTTTGCTTCGTAAGCGATATCAACTCCATGTCCAATTCGGTTTGCGCCTGCTACATAAATTGCATCGTTAATGTGCCACGTTAATTCTTCTGGCTGAACCAAACCTAAAGTCAACTCGCCTGCGTGCAAAGTATATTTTACCTCAGGAAATTTAGAATGGCAGTATTTAAACATGACCATGTGAAGCCAATAATCTTTCATTGAATTTTCTCCGTGTTCTGGAGAAACAATGTTTACACCCGCAGTTAGTTTGCTTTCGCTTGACGAAATAAAAGCAATTGTCAGATTTTTAAACAAATCGACTGGTTCCATAAAACGCAATACAAAGTTTTGATAACGCATGGTGAATTTTTCGTCATCCATTTTCAAATCTTTATGCAGTTTTGCTAAAAAATTGTTGTTGAAATCTTCAGCGTATTTTTTAGCTTCTTTTTTCTGAAGTGCTTTATACAAATCATCTAAAAGTTTTAGAACCGTTTTTTCATCCTTTTGATTGGCTGCTTCACGTAATTTTGCATTGAAATCGGCTAAATCAGAAACATTCATATCGCACGGAATTGTAGATAATTGTGTTTCTATGTAACTTACATTTTCGGCAATTGCGCGCTTTTTAAGTTCTAACATTCCTTCTGCAAAATGAGCTTGAATGGTAGGTTCAAATTTCATGAAAGAATCAAAAAACAAATCATCAGAAGGTACAGAACCATTATAATCCTTAATAGACCAAGTTTGCATGATTTGCTGTTGATAATAGTCTAATTTACCTTGATTTTTTAGAGAAGAAAATTTTTCCCAAGTTCCATTTGAAGGTTTTGTTTTAGAAACTCCCAACGTTTCCAGATTTAAATAAAAGTCTTCTGCAATAGCTCTTTCTAAAAGTGGTTCTGCATAGACGGATCCTGAAAAATGGTGGTGTAAATCGCCTCCTTTTGGCATTTGCTGAAAGAAAGCAGTAAGGAGCGCTTCATTATTTCTGATTTTTTCTAAATAACCCCCAGCCGATTGAGAAAAGCCGATTTGAGCTATAAAAATGCAGAAAAGTGTAATTATTCTTGTCATACTCTAAGATTAAATTACGCGCAAATATACGAGTTTCTAAGGAGATTTGAAAATTCAATTTCTTTGTGTGGATTTTTTAACCGCAAAGGGCGCAAGGTTTTGTTATCAACTAGACTTATTATAAACGCAAAGTTCGCAAAGCTTTGTCTAAAAACTTTGCGAACCTTGCGTAATTCTTTGTGTGCTTTGCGGTTAAAAAAAACTTAGAATCTTAGCATCTCAAAACCTTAGTGACTTAGATCAAGAAAGTACATCACGAATTTCTTCAACCTTATCAAAAACACTTTTTGCAAATGGACAAAGTGGAATAATTTTTATGTCATTTGCTCTGGCATAATCTACCGCTGCCATAACTAGTTTTTTGCCGACACCTTTGCCGTTAAATTCTGGGCTAACTTCGGTATGATCGATGATGAATTTGTCGTTTCCCGCCCAAGTGTAAGTCATTTGTCCAGCTTGTTGGCCGTCTTCAAGAGCTTCAAAATAGCCTTTTTTTGTATCGTTTATCTGTTGAATTTCCATGATTTTAAAATAATGTAGTTTTAATTTCGATTGAATGCGTTAATGTTTTATGAATCGGGCAGCTGTTAGCAATCGTTTCTAGCCTTTGTCTCTGAGTTTCGTCAACTTCTCCAATTACTTCTATTTTTCTGGTGAAAACCGATACACTTCGTTCTGAATCTCGTTCAAAATCAATTTTCACATTTATTTCCTCAACGTTCCATTGTTTACGGTTAATGTACATTCGCAACGTAATTACGGTACAAGAAGCTAAAGAAGCAGCCAAAAGTTCAGTCGGATTTAAACCTAAGTTTTTACCGCCCAGTTCTTGTGGTTCATCAGAAATTAAAACATTGTCAGATGCTGATTTTATTTCGGTGCGATACAAACGCGTATCTATTTTTGCTGATACTGTATCCATAATTATTTGATTCTTGGTTCAGGTAACGGAACAAACTCAGTTTCGCCTGGTACTTTTGGGAAAGTCTGTGCAGTCCAGTCTCTTTTTGCTTTTTCGATTAATTCTTTATCAGAAGAAACAAAGTTCCAAAAAATGAAATGTTCTTCAGGAAATGGCTGGCCTCCAAAAATATAAACCGTAGAATTTGCCGTAATTTCGAATTCACAAAGTGTGCTGTCGTTTGTAATTAGAATTTGTTTCGGATCGTAAACATGCTCACCGCTTTTGATACTTCCTTCCAAAATGTACAATCCGCTTTCGCCAAATAAATCTTTTCCGATATTGATTTTCTGTGTTGTTGGACTTTTGATTTCAATAAAATACAGCGGACTATAAACGGGAACTGGAGATTTTCTGCCAAATGCTTCACCTGCAATCAATTTATATGAAACGCCGTCATCTTCCCAAGCTGGAATATCCTCTGCTTCAACATGCGTAAAATTCGGATCCATTTGTTCTAATTCCTTCGGAAGTGCTACCCAAATCTGTAATCCGTGAAGCATTTTATCTGAATGTCTTAAATATTCAGGCGTTCTTTCAGAATGAACGATTCCTTTTCCGGCTGTCATCCAGTTTACGGCGCCAGGTTTTATTTCGAGTTCAGTTCCTAAACTGTCTCGGTGCATAATGCTTCCTTCAAACAAAAAAGTAAGCGTTGAAAGTCCGATATGCGGGTGTGGCGGAACATCCATGTTTTCGTGGTCACTTAAATGCGCCGGTCCCATGTGGTCGATAAAAACAAATGGCCCAACGGCTCTTTTTTCGCGGAAAGGCAATAATCTGCCTACCATAAAATTGCCAATATTGGCAGCACGTTCTTCGATAATTAAACTGATATTTGACATGTGGTATTATTTGATTTGAAAACAAAATTACAGCACCGATACTTGTCTGTAACTTAATTTAGATTAAGAAAAGTTGTTTTTGATTTATAAAAATAACGAAAATCGCTGACTATGTTTTAATTTAGAAAGACAAGATTTTTAAAATTAGGTATTTAAGGTGATTGAGTTACTTGATTTCTTCGATTTTAGTATATAAGAATACTTTTCCGGGTTTTGGATTTCCTTTAGTAGAAAAGTTTCTTGGAATTCCAAGATCCTTTTTGAAATATCCTTTTAGACGTAATTTTAGAGGCAAAGTTTTTCCATCCCAAATTTTATCGGCATCCAATATTTTGTTATTTGCCCTTTCCAAATAAATGTTTTTTGTGTTTTTTTGATTTTCTATCTTCCATTGAGCACAAGGACAGTCTATGGCGGAGTAAGAAAGAATTAAAACTTCTTCTTTTTTAGTCTGAAAACTAAGAATAGATGTTAGAAAAACTAAACAAAAACTAATATTGATAATTGATTTCTTTATTTCCATAAACAGATTCATTAAGAGATATTATTTAATCAATTCAAACTCCAAAACTTCACTTTCTGTTCCATTAATAATAATCGACAATTGATGGATTCCCGTATGAAAAACACGAGTTGTAATTAATTTAAAAGACTGGTTTCTTTCAATTTTGGTTAATTGGTTCGGATGATAGATTTTCTCACTGATTTTAAATACTTTTTTCGCCAAATGCCCTTTTGCTTTTTTGTAATGAACAGCATATTCTAAACGAACCGTTTTGCTTCTTCATTTTTATTATTTAAGTAAAAATGAAACTGCAGATAATCTCCAATTTTTACTTTAGGCGTTTTAATTTCGAAAGAAGAAAGTTCAATATTCGTGCTTTCCAGACCATAATGGCTTAAAATCTCCGGATGACCTTGTTTCAGTAAAGTTCGGCAGCCATGTTTGATAATTCCGTCGGTTTCTTTGGTATGACCTTTCCATCTTTTTGCGATTTCCAAAACAATTTCAGGATTATCTTTTACAATATCATTTAAATTGTTGGCAACGCTTCTGCGAACATATTCTGACGGATCATTTTTTAGATTTTCTAAAATAGGAAGAATTGAAGAAGGATCTTTTTTCAGAAAAGGAATCGCCATCGCCCAGGGTAATCTTGGTCGAGAACCTTCGCTTGCTAATCTGCGTACATGATGATTTTCGTGCAGAGACCATTTTATCATTTCCTCGATCATTTTTTCTTTATATTTTAAAATGAAAGGACGAACCGCAAATTCACAGCTTATAAATTGCGTTATAGAAACAAAGGCTTTGGCTGAGGTTTCAAAATCGTCTAATCCATACATTTCGATATAATCGGCAAAGAAAATGAATGCCAGATTGCTATCTGCAAAATTGTTTTTTCTGAGATTTTCAATGATTTTATCGATTAAAGCTGTAGCTTCAAAAAAGTTTTGTGGCATAAACTGATGAAAAACAACAGTCGTGTGTTTCATTCTTTCTTTCCATTCTTTTTGAGCAAAATCACCTTCATAAATCGTTTCAATAAATTTTTGTTTATCGAATGAAGGATGGACTTCGGCGACAGCCTGACCAAATTTTTCGTAAAAAGAAACCGAGTAAATATCTTTAATTAATCCCATAAATTTTGCTTGATTGAACCTCAAAGATATTTAATGTTTTGAATTGTTTTGGCAGATTTTGCTTGAAAAATTTAAACACATAGAAACATAGATTTTTTAATTGCCATATTGAGGATTTTAGAAAAAATCTAGATTTTCACACATAGACAATGCGTTACGCTATGTGAATTGATGCAAGTGAAACGCCTTTTTTAAAGTTTCAATAACTATGTTTCTATGCGTTTAGAAAAATATACGTTTTACTCACGGTTAAAAATCAAAAAAATAAGTTAATAAGAAACTTTTCGCAGAAAGGAAACTTTTAAATCGATAAAATATGTCCTAATTTAGCATATTATTAAAAATAGAAAAATGATAAGCGAAGCCCAATTTCAAGCAGAATTACAACTTTTAATAAGCAATGCCATTAGAGAAGATGTTGGCCCAGGCGATTATAGTTCGCTTGCCTGCATTCCTGATACAGCACACGGTCAGGCAAAATTATTGGTGAAAGACCAAGGAATAATTGCCGGCGTTGAGCTTGCTAAAATGATATTTGAACATGTAGATCCAAAACTAAAAGTGAAAACTTTTATTGAAGATGGAACGCACGTAGAATATGGCGAAGTTGTTTTTGAAGTTTCGGGAAGTTCGCAATCTATTTTGAAAGCTGAAAGAGTGGTTTTGAATACCATGCAGAGAATGTCTGCTATTGCTACAAAAACAAGCCATTTGATGCAACTTTTAGAAGGTACAAATGCTAAAATTTTAGATACACGTAAAACTACTCCAAATTTTAGAGTGGCAGAAAAATGGGCTGTAAAAATTGGAGGAGGAGAAAATCATCGTTATGCTTTGTACGATATGATTATGTTGAAAGACAATCATATTGATTTTGCTGGAGGTATTACGCGTGCGATTTCTAAAACTAAGGAATATTTAAAAGAAAATAATCTTGATCTTAAAATTATCGTTGAAGCCCGCAGTTTGGACGAAATCAGAGAGATTTTACAAAGCGATGGCGTTCACAGGATTTTAATTGATAACTTTAATTACGAAGATACCAAAACAGCTGTTGCGTTAATTGGTACAAAATGTCAAACCGAATCATCAGGAAATATCAACGAAAAAACAATCCGAGAATATGCTTTGTGTGGCGTAAATTATATTTCGTCTGGCGCTTTGACTCATTCTGTTTATAATATGGATTTGAGTTTGAAAGCTTTTTAATGAGGTATGAATTTTGAATTATAAGTTATGAGTTAAATTGAACTTAAAGAATGGTTTAATCTAAAATCATAACTCTAAAATCTAAAATCAAAAAATATGTCGAAAGAGATAGAGGTTCGGATTGAAAAATTGCCCGTTGTGCGCTCTTTAGCCCGACTTTTAAAGAAAGTAAAACTTCCGTGGTTGGAAGGTTTTTCGCTGTATGATTTACTTGAAATGTATACTTTAGGAATTCTTGAAGGTGCTTTTTCGTATCATGCGAGTGCAGTTTCTTTTAGTTTTTTCATGGCATTGTTTCCTTTTGCGCTTTTTATCTTAAACTTAATTCCGTTTATTCCGATAGACAATTTTCAAGACGATTTTTTACTATTTGTACAGCAAAGCGTTCCGCCAAATACGTATGATGCCATTAGTAAAATTATCAGCGATATTTTAAATAATAGTCACTCGGGTTTATTATCTTCTGGATTTTTGCTTTCGATTTTTTTAATGGCAAATGGAATTAACGGAATCTTGAGTGGTTTCGAATCCTCTAAACACGTATTTGATAAACGCGGATTTTTCAGCCAATATCTTGTTGCGCTCGCTATTTCTCTAGTAATGACCGTTATTTTGTTTGTTACGGTGGCGACAATTGTAGTTTTTGAGGTTTTTATTCAGAAAACAATTATTCAGGATGTGCTGAGTGATCGAATTCCGCTGATTATTTTGGGTCGATATTTGTTTGTTATTTTAATGATTTTGATAACATCTTCAATATTATTGCGTTATGGTACAAAACAGTATAATAAAGTGCCTTTTATAAGCATTGGTTCTGTTTTTACAACGATCTTAATTGTTATATCTTCGTTCTTTTTTGGGATTTGGGTTATAAAATTTTCAAAATATAACGAACTTTATGGTTCGATTGGGACATTATTAATTCTAATGTTTTATATTTGGATAAACTGTATGATTCTGCTTTTAGGGTTCGAATTGAACGCTTCTATCAGAAAATTAAAACAAAAAAAAGAAAAATAATATGAAAAATTTGATGCTAACTATCGGAGTGTTCTTCTTTGCCTTAACCATGCAAAGCCAAAGTGTAATTGGAAAATGGAAAACAATTGACGATGCTACAGGTGAAGCGAAATCAATCGTAGAGATTTACGAGAAATCAGGAAAAGTTTACGGCAAGGTGGTGGATATTCTTCGTGACAGTCATAAAAAAGACGTTTGTGCAAAATGTGACGGAGCTGAAAAAAACAAACCAATTTTAGGAATGGTGATTATAAATGGACTTAAAAAAGACGGTTCTGAATATAATGGAGGAACAATTTTAGATCCTACAAGCGGAAAAAAATACAAATGTTACATCACTTTAGAGTCTGCTGATAAATTAAAACTTCGTGGTTATGTTGGAGTTTCCATAATGGGAAGAACACAATATTGGACGAGAGTAAAAAACTAATTAAAACCTAATGCGAAAATTAGCTTCGATAATTTTATTCTTAGTTATAGTTTCAAACAGCTTTGGACAATCTAAGAATTCGCCATTACAAATAAGTCATCTTACGGGTGACTTTTATGTTTATAAGACTTTTAATGATTACAAAGGCGTAAAGATTTCTGCCAATGCCATGTATGTAGTTACAGATAAAGGTGCCGTACTGTTTGATGCTCCGTGGGATAAAACGCAGTTTCAGCCTTTATTGGATAGTATTAAGAAAAAACACAATAAAAATGTTGTAATGGTTTTTGCAACTCATTCGCATGATGATCGCGCTGGCGGATTGGATTTTTATAGAAAAAAAGGAATTAAAACTTATTCGGGTAAATTAACAGACGAAATTCTTAAAAATAAGAAAGAGCCAAGAGCTGAGTTTGTAATTCCTAATGATACCGTTTTTACGGTTGGACAATATAAATTTGAGATGTATTATCCTGGTAAAGGCCATGCGCCAGATAATATTGTGGCTTGGTTCGGAAAAGAGAAAATTCTTTATGGCGGATGTTTTATAAAAAGTGCAGAAGCTAAAGATTTGGGTTATTTAGGTGACGCCGATGTTAAAGAATGGGAGAAATCTATTATAAAAGTTCAATCGAAATTTAAAAATCCGAAATATGTAATTCCGGGACATGATGGCGGAACTACCAACAAGTCGATAAGCCAAACATTGAGGCTGGTTCAGGATTATCTCAGTAAAATACAAAAAGAAAAATAGCTTATTTTTGCGTATATTTGGAACAATATAAAGAGAGATAAAATGACTGTAACGGATAAACATATACTTGAATCGTATTCAAATTTGTTTGAAGGGCTTAGTTTTTCGAATAAAATTGAACTTATAGAACGACTTACAAAATCAATAAAAAGTAATAAAGGCAAAGAGAACAATTTTTATAAATCTTTTGGTGCATTTGCTTCAGAAAAAAATGCTGAAGATATTGTGTCTGAAATTAAAGCGAACAGGAGTTTTAAAGATAAGGAGATTGATTTTTAATGGCATATTTATTAGATACTAGTACGTGTGTTTTCTTTCTTAGAGGAAAACTTAATCTTGATAAAAAAATTCAAGAAGTTGGATTAGAGAATTGCTATATTTCTGAAATTCCAATTTTTGGATCTATAAAAAGGTACGCAATAGAGAAGGTTAGGCTTAGAAAAATTGGTAAGCCAATGAATGATGAATTTGATCTTTTGATTGGTGTAACAGCGATCGAAAATCAATTGATTTTAGTTACTGATAATACTAAAGATTTTAAGCTTTTAAATGGAATTCAAATGGAGAATTGGTTTGAAAGAAATTAAAAACTAAAGAAAAAGCTGTTCACATTTATCCTTCACCTCTCTTATAATTTCCTCCATGCATTTCATCGAAGTCATTTTACCGCTTTCTCTAGCGAAGACATTTACATACCGAGTTTCTGAGGCTGAATTTTATTTCATTAAAAAAGGAATGCGCGTAGCTGTGCCCTTTGGTAAAAGTAAAATTTATACAGGCCTTGTTTTGGATGTTCATGAAAATGCTCCAACTTTATATGAAGCCAAAGAAATTCATCAGATTTTAGATGAACAGCCAATTGCGACCGAGATTCAGATTCAACACTGGCTTTGGATAGCCAGTTATTATATGTGCGGTATTGGAGATGTTTATCGAGGTGCATTTCCAAGTGGATTGTTGTTGGAAAGCGAAACCATTATTTCGCATAAACCTGATGTTGTAGTAAATGACAGCGAACTTTCTGATGATGAATTTTTAATTTACGAGGCTTTGCATCATCAGAGTTCTTTAAAGGTTCAGGAAATTGCTTCGATTTTAAATAGAAAAAATATACTTCCGATTCTGCAAAAGCTGATTGCAAAGGATATCATTTTTTTGGATGAAGAAATAAAAGAAACTTACAAACCAAAACTGGTTCGATATGTAAAATTACATTCCAAATACGAATCTGATAGTGGTTTGGAAGAATTACTGACGGTATTGAAAAATGCTACTAAACAAAAAGAAATTGTTTTGTCTTATTTTCAAATTAGCGCCACAGAAAAAAAAACAATTACCGTAAAAAAACTTATAGAAGTCTCAAATGCAGGATCGGCAGCGGTAAAATCTTTAATAGAAAAAGAAATATTTGAGGAGTATTATCTGCAGCACGATCGTGTTACTTTTAATGGCGAAAAATCAGAAAAAGAACTTCAGTTAAGTGAAGCGCAACACAATGCTTTTTCTGCAATTAAAAATAGCTTTTTAGAAAAAGAAGTCTGTCTTCTTCATGGTGTAACTTCGAGTGGAAAAACAGAAATTTATATTAAACTTATTGAGGAACATCTGCAAACAGGAAAGCAGGTTTTGTATTTGCTTCCAGAAATTGCACTTACCACTCAATTGGTTTCGAGACTGCGTCTTCATTTTGGTGATAAAGTAGCTGTTTTTCATTCCAAATATAGCAATAACGAAAGAGTTGAGGTTTGGAGGCAAACACTCGAAAATTCGCCCAAAGCGCAAATTGTAATAGGAGCGAGATCGGCTTTGTTTTTGCCTTTTAACGATTTAGGATTATTGATTGTTGACGAAGAGCACGAACAGACTTTTAAACAGACAGATCCAGCACCTAGATACCATGCAAGAGACGCGGCAATTGTTTTGGCTAATTTTCATAAAGCTAAAGTGTTGTTGGGTTCGGCAACGCCAAGTATTGAAACTTATTTTAATACCCAAAATGATAAATACGGACTGGTTACGCTTACGGAACGTTATAAAAATGTCCGTTTGCCTGAAGTGATTTTGGTTGATATAAAAGACAAGCATTTCAGAAAAAGAATGACAGGACATTTTAGCGATCTTTTAATTGAAGAAATTGCTGAATCGCTGTTGTTGGGTGAGCAGGTTATTTTGTTTCAAAACAGAAGAGGATATTCGCCTGTAATTGAATGTATGACTTGTGGGCATGTTCCGCATTGTCAGCAGTGCGATGTGAGTTTGACTTATCACAAACATAAAAATCAGCTTAGATGCCATTATTGCGGGTATTCGATTGCGAAACCTACCAATTGCCATAACTGTTCTAGTATTGATTTAACGACCAAAGGATTTGGAACCGAGCAGATAGAGCAGGAGTTGTCAACACTTTTTCCGAAAGCAAAAACGGCTAGAATGGATCAGGATACTACCCGCGGAAAATTTGGTTTTGAAAAAATAATTGATACGTTTAAGAATCGTGAAATAGATATTCTGGTTGGTACACAAATGCTTGCGAAAGGGCTAGATTTTGATAATGTTGGTCTGGTCGGAATTATGAATGCTGATAATATGCTTCATCATCCAGATTTTAGAGCCTTTGAACGCAGTTTTCAAATGATGACGCAAGTTGCTGGAAGAGCGGGAAGATCAGAAAAACAAGGAAAAGTGGTTATTCAGACTTATAATCCTAATCATAATACTATTCAGCAGGTTACAGACCATAATTATATAGGTATGTATAAAGAACAGTTGTATGACAGGCAGATTTATAGATATCCGCCTTATTTCAGGATTATAAAGCTTACGCTAAAGCACAAAGATTTTGATAAATTGAAAGAAGGAGCTATGTGGCTGTATCAGGTTTTGAGCCAAAATTTAGGAATGCCAGTTTTGGGTCCCGAAGAGCCCGCTATAAGCAGAATACGAAATGAGTACATCAGAACGATTTTAATTAAGATTCCGCACAATCTTCATTTGGGCAATACAAAAAAAACTATTCAGAAAATGCTGAATAGTTTTGAAGCTGTGGCTCAATACAGAGCTATAAAAGTTGTGATTAATGTAGATTTTTATTAAAACAGCAAATTAAGAAGAAGTAGAAAGTGCTTTTACAAGATCTTCTTTTTTGTTGCGGCTTAAAGGTATTTTGGTGATGCCAATTTCAGCAAATTTGCTGTTAAAGCGCTCAACCTTATCTATATTAATAATGTATGATTTATGAACGCGGATAAATTTGTCTTTCGATAAATCATTTTCAAAAGATTTCATTGTAGAAAGAACCAGATTGCTGTCGTCTTCTGTAACTACTCTAACGTAATCTCCAAAAGCTTCAATCCATTTTATTTTTGAAGTGAAGATTTTAAGTTTTTTAAGATTACTTTTGATGAATATATGTTCGCCTTCTTCTTCTTTGATATCTTTTTTTAGCAAATGCATGTCGATTGCTCTTTTTACAGAAGCATTAAAACGGTCAACTGCAATTGGTTTTTGAAGATAGTCGGTAGCGTCGTAGTCGAAAGCCTTTAAAGCATATTCGGCTTTAGAGGTGATAAATATAATTTGTGGTTTTGATTTTAATCCGTCAAGAAAATCAAAGCCATTAATAACAGGCATTTCTATATCAAGAAATATTAAGTCAATATTATTTAATGAGATACAACTTTTTGCTTCAATAGCATTAGAAAAATCCCCTATTAAATGCAAGCCTGGGTGATTATTTACCAATTTGGCAATAATTGTCCTTTGTATAGAACTATCATCTACAACAACACAGTTTAGTTTCATAACATTTAAATTTAGAATAAATTCAGGATAGCAGTAGTAAATGTATTATTTTTTTGCAAAAAAAACTAAGGTTGGGGTATATTTTTTTGTATTATGACGAATAAAAGGAAAAAAATGTTGTGGATGTAAATTAAATGCTTACTTTTGCACCCAATTTTAACAAATAAAATTTATTATTTATGAATCATTATGAAACTGTTTTCATTTTAAATCCCGTTTTATCTGAGGTTCAGGTGAAGGAAACAGTAACGAAATTTGAAGAATTTCTTACTAGTAGAGGAGCTGAAATGGTATCGAAAGAGGATTGGGGTCTTAAAAAAATGGCTTACGAAATCCAAAACAAAAAAAGTGGTTTTTACCATTTATTCGAATTCAAAGTAGCTGGAGAAGTTCTTGTAGCTTTTGAAACTGAATTCAGACGTGACGAAAGAGTTATGCGTTTCTTAACTGTAAGTTTAGACAAACATGCTATTTCATGGGCGGAAAGAAGAAGAGCTAAATTAAAATCTACTAAAGCGTAATTATTATGTCTACAATCGAGCAATCTGCAAAAGGAAAAAAAGACGGAGATATCAGATATTTAACGCCTTTAAACATTGAAACTAACAAAACTAAAAAGTATTGCCGTTTCAAAAAATCAGGAATCAAATACATCGATTATAAAGATGCTGATTTCTTATTGAAATTCGTTAACGAGCAAGGAAAAATTCTTCCTCGTCGTTTAACTGGAACTTCATTAAAATACCAAAGAAAAGTTTCTGTAGCTGTAAAAAGAGCTCGTCACTTAGCTTTAATGCCATACGTGGCCGATTTATTAAAATAGTATATTAAAAAAATAGTTGTTGGTTTCCGGTTAAATGGAACCTAACTTCTGAAATATAAAGGACAACAACATGGAAATTATTTTAAAACAAGACGTACAGAACTTAGGATTTAAAGATGATGTAGTATCTGTAAAACCTGGTTACGGTCGTAACTTTTTAATTCCTCAAGGTTTTGCTACTTTAGCAACTCCTTCTGCTAAAAAAGTTTTAGCTGAAAACCTAAAACAAAGAGCACACAAAGAAGCTAAAGTTGTTGCTGATGCTAAAGCATTAGCTGAAACTTTAAAAGCTCTTGAAATTAAACTTACTGCAAAAGCTGGTGGAGAGAAACTTTTTGGTTCTATCACTAACATCGATATCGCTGAAGCTTTAGAGAAATCTGGTAATGCTATCGATAGAAAATTCATCACTAGCGGTGTTGTAAAACGTACTGGTAAATACAATGCTACAATTCGTTTACACAGAGATGTAATCGTTGACTTGCCATACGAAATTGTTGCTGAAAAGTAATAGTTTTAAAAACAATATAAAAATCCCGATGCAAATCGGGATTTTTTTTTATAATAAAAATAATTAGTCTTTGGGTTAAAGCGTATGGCTTATAACTTAAAGCGTAAAGCATAAAAAAGATGAAATACGCAAGATTAACAAAAGAACAGTTTGACGAATTGCATGCTGAATTTGCAAGTTTTTTGGCTACACAAGCAATAGATAGAAAAGAGTGGGAAGAACTAAAGATTAATAAACCGGAAGTTGCAGAACAGGAATTGGATGTTTTTTCAGATTTAATTTGGGAAGGCGTATTAACTAGAGCAGAGTATCTGGAGCATTTTTCTAAAAATCATATATTTTTATTTCATTGTTTTGATACTTACATTCAGTCGATTGTTTTAAAATCGTTTTCTCCAGAAGTTGATTTTTTAACCAAAGAAGGGCTTCAGTGGCTTAGTGATAATATGTTCACAGAAAATATAGAAATGAAAGTAGGGAAGAAAGTATTTACTGATGAACGAAATTCTTCAATTTTTGAATTGATTAAACAGGGCGCTTTTTTAAGTGATGGACAATTATTTAGTCAAATTAATCAAATTTTAGAATCTTAGAATAAATTATAATGTTTTAATGAAAGCGGGCAATTAGTTAAATAATTGCCCGCTTTTTTTTGTTTTTAACTTTTGTTTAATCTTTATTGAAATTTTGAACACGTATTTCTACTTGTTTTTTAAAAATTCGTCAAACTTTTAAGATTTTAAATTTTATAGGAAAAAAATAAGTGCTTTTGGTCTATATTACGGATAATTTTGTAGACTATTTTATTTAAAATGTAAGATTATACTTTATTTCAATCGATTTAACATATTTTGTTTAATATTTTGTTTAATTTAAAATTAGCAGGATAATTATGTTAAAAGTACCGTTTTTTCTGATGTTTTAGTGTACTGTTAATTTGCTAAATGAAGTTTTAAGAATAAATTATAAGAATTTTAGGCTTGTTTTATGTTTTTGTATTTCTTAATTTTAGATAACAAAAGTTAAACAAAGTTTTTCTTTTGGTTTTCAAAAACATATTGGTTAAGAAATATTCGCCATGTTGTTAAGATTGAAAATTGAAAAATTATACAATAACTTAATAAGTCTGCGTATGGAATTGACAATTACTTTCTTTATCAAAATTACTTTAATTGTACATTTTATTTTAGCTCTATTTTTTAACCTATTAGACTTCTTTTATCTGAACGATAATTTTAATCGTTTTAAGATATCTAATTTTATTTCAAAAGGTCCGCATTTTAGTTTGCTGTCTTATAGTTACCCCATTTGGCGAGTCGATTATAAGGAGCAATAATTTTATTGAATATAAATAGATTCAGAATCAGCCTTATCAGCATGATTATTTTAGGAAGACTAATCAACTTTCTTTAAAAAATGAATCAACCTATATAAAAAGAATCCCCAGTTCTACTTTCAACTAAAAATTTTCATTTATGAAAATTAGACCTGCAGCAAATCACTCCTCTAGGAAAACTGATCACAATCGTTTTTCCTCAAAAAAAGCGGAACTCATTTTATCTCTAGGAGATAAGATTTGTTCTCCGGTATGTTTCGGTATACCGAATTCAACATAATTTTTTTAAGAAAACAGAGTTTGCCAGCTTATTTATAAGTTGCTAGCTTATGTTTTAACTGTTTGATTTTTAATTGATTGTTTAATTGCGTAGGTGCTTGCACTTACTGCGAGAGGTGTTTTATTGTCCATTTTCTAATCTTCCAAATTATGAAAAAAAAATTTACTTTTTGTAATCTCAACCCTCAATTGAGATTATTAGGACTTTTAACTTTATTCCTGATATGCACTAATGCATTCTCTCAAACTATTTGTAGACCTGTGTCTCAGACAAATAGTACGGGAGGAGGGCTTGTGTGTTTAGGAGTAGGTGTTACTAGTCCTGCCAATGCTTACGATAGTGCTGGCTTATCCACTTATGCAACCTTGACAAATGGTATTGCAATTGCTGGATGTTTTGCAGAAGAAACAATGACTTTAAATCAAACGGCTCGAGCCGGTGACCAAGTTGCAATATACTTTGGTACGGGCAACGGTTTACTTGATTTAACGTTATTGTCAAATGCTACGGTTCAAGCTAAAAATTCTGGGGTCAATGTAGGTTCCAGCGTGGCTTTAAACAATCCGCTTTTGAATTTAAATTTGTTAAGCGGTAATACTGTAGCTGTTGCAAAATTTCCTATTACGGGTGATACCAACCAAATTCAAATTCAGGTTGGTGGTGGTCTGCTAAGTCTTTTGGCGACAGTTAGAATTTATGACATTAGGTTGGAGTTTGCTCAACCAACGGTATCTGGCGGTTTATCTCAAACAGTTTGTGCTGGAGTTCCAACCACTCTTACAGCAACACCAGCTGCAGGGACTTCGCTTGCGTGGTATAGTTCTGAATTTTCTACCACAGCTTTGGCGACAGGAAATACGTATACAACTCCTGCCTTAACAGCAAATACAACCTATTATATAGGAATAACTAGAGCAGCAGGGTGCGAAGGAAATGTTCGTGTGCCTGTTGTTTTAAATGTTTCAAACCCTGTTGCACCTGCTTATAGTAATGTAGGGACTGTAGTTTGTTCTACTGGGCCAACGCAACAGACTACATTATCTTTAGTAAATCCTGTTCCTGGGACAACATATACTTGGTATAATGGCGCTAATACTGCGGTAGCAACAGGAACTTCCTACTCTCCGACAGTAGCTTTAGGAACAACTCCTTTTTCTGTAGAGGCTTCTATCGGAAGCTGTATTAGTCCTACTAGAGCTCAAATTAATGTTGTTTCTACAGCAGTTCCTGCTAATCCGACAGTTCTTACTCAAAGTGTAACAATTCAATCGGGTCAGAATGCAACTTTAAATGCAAGTTCTGAAGCTGGCACACAATTAAACTGGTTCGAAGTTGCGACTGGCGGAACGGCCGTTGCAACGAATACAGCAACTTTTACTACACCAATATTAACAGCTACGAAAACCTATTACGTTGAAGCGCAAAGTGCGAACGGGAATTGTGTTAGTGCATCAAGAGTGCCTGTTACGGTAACGGTTCAGCCAGCAGCTTTAGGCGGATGTCTAGAAGCTAGCAGTCAGGTTACTTCTCAAGTTGGTATTTGTTTGTTGTGTAGTGTTACAAATCCAAACAATTCTGTAGATGGTAATCCTGCTACAGCAGCAAGACTTACTACTCCTGTTAATGTATTAGGTTCGGTACAACAAACTTTGCAATTTACTAATCCAGGAAAAGCTGGAGATGTTGTTGAAGTCGATTTAGAATTGCCAGGAGGTTTGGCAGATGTACAATTATTAAGCGTAGTTAGTTTAGCTACCTATAATGGTACAACTTATAATAATGATAGAGTTGCGATTAATAATCCTCTTATAACTTTACAGTTATTAAGTGGAACTAGATATAGAGCAACTGTTACAGCTGGAGCGAATTTTGACCGTGTTGAAGTTCGTTTAGGCGGTGTGGCAGGTCTTTTAACTAATTTAGATATTTATCAGGCAACTTATAGATATAAAATTCCAGATGTTACAGGCAATAAAACTATTTGCAGTGGAGCAACAACAACATTAACCGCTGTTCTTGCTGTGGGTGAAACAGTTAATTGGTATAGTGCTGCTACAGGCGGTTCACCTTTAGTATCTACAGCTGCATTTACAACACCAGCTTTAACAGCACCAACTACTTATTATATAGAGGTGACGAGAAATGGATGTGTAAACAGTGTACGATATCCGGTTGATATTTTAATTGATAACCCTGTTTTACCAACTATTACAGCAGTTCCTACCAATATTTGTAGCGGACAGTCAACAACCTTAACAGTTGATGCTCCAGTTGCTGGTACTGATTATAATTGGTATGATGCGGCTACAGGAGGAAATTTAGTATTTACAGGTAATTCTTTCACAACTCCTACATTAACTGTTAATACAAGTTATTTTGTAGAATCAGCTATAGGAAGCTGTGTAACGCCAACACGTCAAGCAGTAAATCTGATTGTAAATCCGATACCAGCTACTCCGACATTTACATCCTCTAATGTAATTATTCAGTCTGGTCAAAATGCTACTTTAACGGTTGCAAATCCAGTTGCTGGTGTACGATACAATTGGTATAGTGCAGCAACAGCAGGTACGCTTTTAGCAACGAATGTTACCTCATACACAACTCCAATATTATCAAGCAATCAAACTTATTATGTAGAAGCTTCTAATATAGGTACTGATTGCGCTAATACCACAAGAGGAGCGGTTTCGGTTACTGTAATAGCTAGTGCGAGTACATGTTTACAAGCTAATTCTCAGATACCATCGAATGATGGTGTGCTATGTGTTTTATGTACACCTACTAATCCAAATAATGCGGTTGATGGTAATATCAATACTTTTTCTCAGCTTAGTGTTCCAGTTGGTGTTGGAGCCTACCTACAACAGCAATTGATTTTCGCAAATCCAGGTTTGGCAGGAGATATCATCGATGTTGATTTAGAAGTTCCAGGAGGACTTTTAGATCTAGGGGCATTATCTAATGTTACTCTTGCAACTTATAATGGAGCGACCTATAATAATGACAGAACAGCAATAAATGGTGGTTTGCTGAACATTCAGTTATTATCTGGAAATAAATTTAAAGCTAGTTTTACTGCGACAGCAGCGTTTGATCGTATAGAAGTACGATTAGGAGGCGTTGCTACTTTATTGAGCAATTTATATATTTATCAGGCAGCTTATAGATATCCAAATGCTACAATTACTGGAGCTGCAGCACCAATCTGTGCAGGGCAAACAGCAACTTTGTCAGCTTCTTCAACTGGAGGAGAAACTTTTGCATGGTACGATTCTCCAACTGGGGGAGCCATTGCTAGTGTAGCTCCTACAGCTGCTTTAACAGCTACTACCACATATTATTTAGAAGCAACTCGTGCAGGCTGTATTAACAGTTTACGTCAGGCAGTGACAGTAAATGTTTTACCAATTCCAACTGCTGGAGACATTGCAATTACAAGTCCAGTAGAAGCTACTTGTGCGGGAACCGCTGTTTTAACTCCATCTTCTGCTATAGCGGGTGTAACATTTAAATATTATGAAAATCCAAATAGAACAGGAGAAATTGTAGATGGAAGTGTGATTGGTGGCGTAACATTTGCAAAAGATGCTAATGGTGTACTTACTATTTCTGGCTTAACTACTGGAACTTATAATTATTATATATCTGCTTTGAATGGAGGTACTTGTGAAAATGCAGCCGGAGATTTAAAGCAAGTAACGGTTAATTTCCCTTCAGTAACTCCTTTAACGGTTATTGCAACTCCATTACAAGCGTGTGGAAGTGCTAATTTAGTAAATGCAATCACCAATTTTGATTCATCAGGAGATACTACTTATACATTTTATAATTCGTCAAATGCGGTAATTACAGCAGATCAGGCGGCTAATATAACAGTAAGTGGCGTTTATTCTATAGAAGCGCAAAGTACAACAAGTACTTGTCCGTCAGCTAGACAGTCTGTAACAGTGTCGATTAATGCATTGCCAACTTTAGATGTGATTAATCCACAGGAATCTGTAAATGTTGGAACTAATGTCGTGTTAGATGCTACGTCTACAGGAACTGTAACATGGTTTAATTCTCAAGGTGTTGCAATTGCAGGACCTCCATTTACGACTGGTCCGTTGAATATTCCAGGAGTTTATACTTATACAGCAGTTGCAACTATTGGAACTTGTACTACTACAGCAACTAAGATAATCAACGTGATAGATCTTACAAGCTGCCAGAATTTAACACAACGAGTTTATGCAACAGCTCAAACGGAAGGTTCTATAATTACTGGAGGTGTTTCAGACGACGCAAATGCAGTTGATGGAAATCCTCAGACATTCTCAACAATTAATACAGGTATCGGACTTTTAGGTGTTGGTACAACATGGCAGAATTTAACTTGGCCTACTGTTATCGCCAAAGGTACTCCTGTAACCGTTAAATTAGGTTCTGAATATAGTTTATTGGCTGTTGGTCAGAATTTATCAGTAATTGGAACAAGAAATGGAGCTCTTATTGGCTCAGCGCAGCCTGTGTCTGGTTCATTGTTGAACTTAATTTCAGGTGATAATTCTTATGAGTTTACTTTTGTTCCTTCAGATGCTTCTGGACCACAAGATTATGATGGTATTCGCGTTGTATCGTCTTCATTGGTAAGTGTAGCACAAAATGTAAAAGTATTTGATGCTCATTATAATCAAGCAGTTACAACAGTAAATTGTACGCCAGGAGATATTCAGGATATTTTTTATGGCGCAACAGATTTAGGCTTGCCAATTGGTGCTGTAACTGCAGCTGTAGGGGTGAGTGACGCTTGGAATGTTGCAGATAATGATGTGACTACTTTTGCAACGATGTATAGCGGAGTAAGTGCTTTAGCATCTGCAGATTTAACAGTACAATTTAAAACACCTTCTGTTCTTAGTGATACATTAAGAATTGTAGTTTCTAAACCAGCTACTCTTTTAACTGTTAATTTGCTTACAGGATTTTCTGTTCAACGTTATTTAGGAAATGTAGCAGTTGGTGCTCCAATTGAAAATACAAGCCAATTATTAAGTATAAAATTATTGCCAGGAAATTCTTTGGCAATGGTATTGGTATCTTCTCCAACAGAAATTTATGATAGAGTTAGGATTCGTTTAGGAGGAGTGGTTGGAGTATTAGATTTCTTAAGAGTCCATACGGTAGAAAGAACTGCCAACACAACAGTAATTGGAGCTGATCCTCAGAACAAAATTACGGTCTGTCCGGGTACCGATATTACACTCCAAATTCCTGAAATCGCTTGTTCAACTTATATTTGGTACGATGCAGAAACAGGAGGAAATGCAGTTGCCACTGGACCTACTTTTACAGTGCCAGATAATTTAGCAGCAGGTATTTACAAATATTATGTACAGCCAGTACGTTATGGATGTCAAAATTACGCAAGAGGAGAAGTTACTGTCGAAGTACGAGCTTCTGCTCCAGTAAATGCTTTAGCAGATATTACTTTAAACGGAGGAACTGCAACTTCAGTTTGTTCAGCTTCTGGATCTGTAACTTTAGCAACAGGTTTAACAGGAACACCAGTTTTAACAAATCCTGTTTATCATTGGTATAGTTTTGATGGAACAACAGCTCAGTTAATTCCAGGTGAAACAACAAGTCAATTAATTGTAAACGGATTAGCTCCGGGTACTTATACTTATTTTGTTGGAGTGAGCTCTGATGAGCTTTGTGAAACTGCAGCAGCAGACAGAAAGCAAATTACATTCACTCTTTTGCCTCCTTCAGCAGTAAATGATATTTTAGTAGATGATGTTACGGTTTGCGATGGTGTGCCAGCATCATTAACTCCAACGGCACCTACATTAACAACTCCAGTATTTACTTGGTATTTAGATGCTAATAAAACACAGCCAATAACAAACGGAGCTGTAATAGCAGGAGTTACTTATGCGATAGATGCAGCTGGTGTTTTAACTGCTACAGGTTTAACTAAAGCCGTAAGTCCGATAACGTATTATGTTGCTGTTTCAAGCACTAATACTTGTGAAAATTTAGCAGGAACATTACAAGATGCAGTAATTATTGTTAGCGATCCAAATACGCCAACTACTACAGATACGACTCAAGATTTCTGTTTATCTGCTGCACCAACAGTTGCAAACATTCAAGTAAACGAAAGCAATGTAGTTTGGTATGATGCTCCTACAGGAGGAAATATAATTGCTTCAACGACGCCATTGGCTAACGGAATTTACTATGGATCTGCAACCGATGCAGTTACTAGCTGTGGAAGCTCAGTAAGATTGGCAGTTACAGTTACAGTAAACGATCCAGGAACTCCAACATTAGTAACAGCAGGAACACAAAACTTCTGTTTGGTTAACGCACCGACTTTTGCTAGTATTCAGTTTAATGAAGCTAATATTGTATGGTATACAGCTTTAACAGGAGGAACAGCAATTCCATCTACTACAGCTTTAACAACAGGACAATACTTTGCAGCAATCTCAGATCCAACAACAGGTTGCGAAAGCAATACAAGATTAACAGTTGATGTTATTGTAAACGATCCAGGAACTCCAACATTAGTGACGGCAGGAACGCAAAACTTCTGTTTGGAAGATGCGCCAACATTTGCAAGCATTCAAACAAATGAAGCAAACATTGTTTGGTATACAGCTTTAACAGGCGGAACAGCGATTCCATCAACAACAGCTTTAACATCAGGACAATATTTTGCAGCAATTTCAGATACAGCAACAGGCTGTGAAAGCGCTACAAGATTAACAGTTGACGTAATTGTCAATGACCCTGGAACACCAACTTTAGTAACAGCAGGAACACAAAACTTCTGTACGGTTAATGCTCCGACATTTGCTAGCATTCAGACAAATGAAACTAACATTGTATGGTATACAGCTTTAACTGGAGGAACAGTAATTGCGCCAACAACAGTTTTAACAACTGGGACATATTATGCTGCTATAGCTGATGCTGTGACAGGATGCGAAAGTGCTTCAAGATTAACAGTTGATGTAATTGTAAGTGATCCGGGAACTCCAACTTTAGTTACAGCAGGAACACAAAACTTCTGTACAGTTAATGCACCAACATTTGCAAGCATTCAGACAAATGAAGCAAACATTGTTTGGTATACAGCTTTAACAGGCGGAACAGCAATTCCATCTACTACAGCACTTACAACAGGACAATATTTTGCAGCAATTTCAGATCCGACGACAGGATGTGAAAGCAATACAAGATTAACAGTTGATGTAATTGTAAATGATCCTGGAACTCCAACATTGGTAACAGCAGGAACACAAACTTTCTGTAAAGAAGATTTGCCAACATTTGCAAGCATCCAGACTACTCCATCAGCTAATATTGTATGGTATACAGCTGCAACTGGCGGAACAGCAATTGATCCAACAACAGATTTAACGTCAGGCCAATATTTTGCGGCAATTTCAGATACAGCTACTGGATGTGAAAGCGCTACAAGATTAACAGTTGATGTAATTGTAAATGATCCGGGAGCTCCAACATTAGTGACAGCGGGAACACAAACTTTCTGTACGGTTAATGCTCCAACATTTGCAAGCATTCAGACAAATGAATCTAACATTGTATGGTATACAGCTGCAACAGGAGGAACAGTAATTGCTTCAACAACAGCTTTAACATCAGGCCAATATTTTGCAGCGATCTCAGATCCGGTAACAGGCTGTGAAAGTGCTACAAGACTGCCAGTCGATGTGATTGTAAATGATCCAGGAACACCAACTTTAGTAACAGCAGGAACACAAAACTTCTGTACAGTTAATGCGCCTACATTTGCAAGTGTTCAGTTTAATGAAGCTAATATTGTTTGGTACACAGCTTTAACAGGCGGAACTGCAATTCCATCTACTACAGCTTTAACTAGCGGTACATATTATGCAGCTATCAGTGATCCAGCAACAGGATGTGAAAGCGCAAATAGAGCAGAGGTGGTAATAAGCGTTACAGATCCAACGACTCCAACAACAACTGCAACAGCACAGACTTTCTGTTCAGGAACAAACCCAACAGTTGCTAATATTCAAGTGAATGAAAGTAATGTCGTTTGGTATACCGCACAAACAGGTGGAACGGCTTTAGCTGCGACAGCTGCATTAACAACAGCAACTTATTATGGAGCAATTCAAGATCCAGCAACGGGCTGTGAAAGCAGTGTAAGATTACAAGTAGCGGTTACAGTTGGTAATACTATAAACCCAACTACAAATAATGCAGCTCAAAGTTTCTGCTCTGCAAACGCACCAACATTTGCTAATATTCAAGTAAATGAAGGAAACGTAACCTGGTATACTGCTGCTACAGGCGGTACAGCAATTGCATCAACAACAGCATTAACTTCTGGAGTATATTTCGGAAATATAATTGATGCTGCAACAGGCTGTGAAAGTTCAACTCGTTTGCAAGTAACAGTTACAGTAGCAGATCCAGCTGCGACACCAACTACAAATAATGCAACTCAGAATTTCTGTACATTAAATTCACCAACGATTGCCAATATTCAAGTAAACGAAGCAAATGTGGTTTGGTACACTACAGCTACAGGAGGAACAGCTATTCCTTCAACAACAGCTCTTACAACAGGCACTTATTATGGTGCAGTTTCTAGTGCAGTTGGATGTGAGAATCCAGTGAGATTGGCTGTAGTTGTAAATGTAAATTCACCAAGTGTTATTACAACGACAAGAACTAACCAGACATTCTGTTTATCAGCTTTACCAACATTGGCTAGCATTTTGGTGAACGAAGCAAATGTAGTTTGGTATGCGTCTGCAACTGGCGGAACACCATTGGCAAATAATACTCCGCTTACTGCAACTACTTATTATGCTGCTGCTTTAGCAAATACTACAAATGGATGTGATAACGGACCGAGATTAGGAATTACAATTTCATTCGAAAATGATGCTGCAGTTCAATTAGCAACTACAGATGATACTCCTTGTGTATTCAAAGGTGTAACCTATTCAATTGCAAATGGTAAATCTAATTATGTATGGACGATTAACGGAGGAACAATTGTTTCTGGCGGTGGAACAAGCGACGGTTCTGTAACAGTTTCTTGGTCAGACATTGGACCAGGAACAGTAACTGTAGCTTATGTTAATAATTGTGACGAAAGAACAATTAAAACTCTAAATGTTACAGTAGCAAGCTGTTCAGATTTAACGATCACTCATGAGGTTGATAATCCAACTCCGAATTTTGGAGATCAGGTAACATTTACCATTACAGTAAACAATGTTGGTGAAGGAGATTTCATAAACACTATTGTCAGCGAATTGCTTCCTAGCGGTTTACAGTACGTAAGTTCTTCTGCAAATTCAGGAACATACGATCCAGCAACACAGCTTTGGACAATACCATCACTTCCTGCAGGTCAGAGTGTAGTATTAACAATTGTTGCAGAGGTGTTATCAGGTGGTACTTATACAAGTGTCGCAACTGTTGAAACTTCAACGCCTTTAGATGTTGATGCATCAAACAATTCAGCTTCAGTAACATTAGAACCAATTTGTCTAACGGTTTACAATGAGTTTACTCCAAACAATGACGGTAAAAACGATTTGTTCAGAATTGACTGTATTGAGTCTTATCCAAACAATGAACTGAAAGTGTTTAACAGATATGGAGCATTAGTATATAGTAAAGCAAACTATGAAAATGATTGGAACGGTACTGCAAATGTATCCGGAGTTGTTAATAGAGGAGATATGCTGCCAACAGGTACTTATTTTTATGTGATAACCATTGGAGATGGAACGGTTAAAAAAGGCTGGTTGTCTATTATGAGATAATCCACTTCTATTAATCTAATTAATTAAACTAAATAAGTATCGTTATGAAACTATATATAAAATCATTAGAAACGTATTTTATTCTAATATGTTCTTTTATTACGGTTTGTGCTTCGGCACAACAAGATCCGGGATATACGCAGTATATGTATAACACTATGGCGGTAAATCCAGCGTATGCTGGATCTACCGGAACCATAGAGGCAGCACTTTTATATCGTTCTCAATGGGTCGGAATGCCCGGCGCACCAGAAACACAATCTTTCTCTGTTCATTCTCCTCTTCGAAATGAGACATTAGGAATAGGGCTAAGTGTCGTAAACGATAAAATCGGACCTTCCAACGAACTGTATCTTGATGGAAACTTCTCTTATTCAGTGCCTCTTGGCTATGAAAAAAGACTGGCATTTGGTATAAAAGCCGGTACGAGAATGTTAAACATCGATTGGTCTAAAGGAAGATATTATGATGATGACGATGTTTTGTTAAACCAAAACATTAATAATCAGATGAAACTAGCAGTAGGAGCAGGAATTTACTACTATACAGAAAAATGGTATGTAGGACTTTCAGTTCCGAGTTTTATTCAGAATGATTACTATGATGACGTTCAAGAATCTATTGATTATGATCGTATGCATTACTACTTAATGGGAGGTTATGTTTTTGATTTGAATCCAAATTTGAAATTTAAACCAGCATTTTTAGTAAAAGCAGTAAGCGGAGCACCAATTACGGCAGACATATCGGCAAATTTCATGATTCAGGAAAAGTTTGTTATAGGGGGAGCCTACCGAACAGATGATTCGGTAAGTATATTGGCAGGTTTTCAAATATCGCCAAGTTTCTATCTTGGATACGCTTTTGATTACACTGTAAGCCAATTGAACAAATACAACGATGGTACTCACGAATTCATCTTGCGTTATCAATTTGTGAAAAACCAAAGTAAAATTAAGTCTCCTCGATTCTTCTAAAAATAAAACTTATGAGAAAACTATATATCCTATGTTTAATTTTGAGCGTTACGTTTAGTTTCGCTCAAAAAACAAATTTAAAGAAAGCCGATGCTTTGTTTCGAAACTTTTCTTATTTGGATGCTTCCAAAGCTTACGAAGAAATTTTACAAAACATAAAAGATCCATCAGCGCAGACTTTGAAGAACGCGGCAGATTCCTATTATTTCATTTCAGATTCTAGAAATGCACTTAAATGGTACAGAAAATTGTATGAAGTACAAGGAAATAACTTGACTGATATTTACTATTTGCGTTACATCCAATCTATGAAAGCAGTTATGGATTATGATGAAGCAGATAAAATCACAAAAGAATATCTAGATAAAAAAGGAGATAAAACAGAAATTAACCGATACGTTGCCCAGAAAAAATATATGGACAGCGTCTCAAAAGCAAAGCCTCTTTATACTATCAAAAATTTAGATATCAATACCAGTAAATCAGACTTTGGAGCTACATTTTTTAAAGATAATGTAGTATTTACATCGGCTCGTGACACGACTAAGTTTAGCGAAAAACTGTATACTTGGAACAATCAGCCATTTCTTAACTTGTACATTGCAGAAAGAAATCCGGCAGATGGAAGTTTATTCAACGAAACTGTTTTTCTTCCAAATGTAATGACTAAGTATCACGAAGCAACAGCAAGTTTTGACAGTCAGGGAAAAACAATTTATTATTCAACCAATATTGTAAAGAAAAACAAATTGGTTATCGATGAAGAAAGAGTTAATAACTTTCAGATTGTGAAAGGATCTATCATCAATAATAAATTAGAAAATCCACAGAAAGTGTTTTTTGACAGCGATGATTATTCTGTTGGACATCCATCATTAAGCGAAGACGGACAGTTGCTTTTCTTTGCTTCAGATATGCCAGGAGGTTATGGAGAAACCGATTTGTACATGGTAAAAATTGCGGCAGACGGAACCATGAGTTCGCCTCAGAATTTAGGGCCAAGCATTAATACTATTGGTAATGAAGTGTTTCCATTTTTCCAAAACGGAGTTTTATACTTTTCTTCTGATGGACACTACGGTTGGGGAGATTTAGATGTTTACGAAAGTAAGCTTTTGGCTAATGGAACTTTTTCAGCACCAAAAAATCTTGGAGCACCAGTCAACAGCAACAAAGATGATTTCTCTTTTATAATTGACAAGACAGATGCATACGGCTATTTTTCTTCAAATAGAGCAGGAGGAAAAGGAGATGATGATATTTATTCTTTTGTAAAAGGAAAACCAGTCTGCAATCAAAGTATTTCAGGAATGGCTATTGATCGTAAAACGAAAAAACCGCTGACAGATGTGACCATAATGGCATATAACTCTTTTAGTGAAGTTTTGGGCGAAACCAAAACCAATTTTGACGGAAAATATGCTATTGAAGTTCCTTGTAACAAAGTGGTTAAAATGATTGCCGCAAAACCAAATTACAGCAGTGATGATAAAACAGTTGAAACAACTGGCCAAAACGGTGGCGAAATCACAGATGTAAACTTTGAATTGAGCAATTACGATGACTTGGTAGTTAAAAAACAAGGAGTAGAAAAAGTCGATGTAAACCCGATTTATTTCGATTATGATAAATATGATATTACGCCAAAAGCAATTGAAGAGTTGTCTAAAGTCGTTTTCATTATGCAGAAATTTCCAAACATCAGAATCAAAATCGAATCTCACACCGATTCTCGCGGAAAAGACGCTTACAACCTAAAACTTTCAGACAATAGAGCAAAATCTACACGAGATTATATCCTTTCGCAAGGCATAGATGCTTCTAGAATTGAAAGCGCTATTGGTTACGGAGAAAGCCGACTAATTAACAAATGTAAAAATGGCGTAAAATGTTCTGAAGAAGAGCATTTGCTAAATAGACGTTCAGACTTCATCATTATTCAAAAATAGTTTTATATTTGCATTGTAATTAGTTGATTATCAGTGTAAAATATAAAACGTCAAAACCATTTGGAAGTTGGTTTTTTTTAATTCTTTTTTAAGAATAATGGACAAGGAGAAAATCAGACTGCATGAATTTGCAGTCTGATTTTTGATTTTCTAAAACTTTTATTTTTTCTCCATTTGAACAAAAATAAATTCTAATTTTGATATTCAGTTTTTCATTATTATAATCTGCAATATTTTACTATTTATGAGCATTCAAGAGACCATTCAAGCATTACGAAATGAACTTAATCAGCACAACTATAATTATTATGTGTTAGACAATGCCACAATTTCAGATTATGATTTTGATATTAAGCTCAAAGAACTTCAGGATTTAGAAAATAAGCATCCAGAATTTTTTGATGAGAACTCGCCAACTCAACGAGTAGGAGGGGCTGTTACTAAAAATTTCAAAACAATTGCACACCAGTACAGAATGTATTCTTTGGATAATTCTTATTCTAAAGAAGACCTTTTAGATTGGGAAAACCGTATTCAGCGAGTTTTAGGAAACGTTGACTTGCAATATACTTGCGAATTAAAATATGACGGAGCTTCAATAAGCATTACTTACGAAAACGGAAAAATAGCTCAAGCCTTAACACGCGGAGATGGTTTTCAAGGTGATGAGGTAACAAATAACATTAAAACCATAAAATCAGTTCCGCTGCATTTAAAGGGAAATTACCCTGATAAATTTGATATTCGCGGAGAAATCATTCTTCCGTATGCCGGTTTTGAAAAAATGAACCAAGAATTGATCGAAATTGGAGAAACACCTTATTCAAATCCAAGAAATACAGCATCGGGAAGTTTAAAATTGCAAGACAGTGCTGAGGTTGCCAAACGTCCGCTAGAGTGTCTGCTATATTTTGTTACAGGAAATAATCTGCCTTTCAAAACCCAATTTGAAGGTTTAGAAATGGCTAGAAGCTGGGGATTTAAAGTGCCTAAAGAAGCAAAATTGGCCAATAGCATGCAAGAAGTTTTTGACTTTATTGATTATTGGGATGTGCACCGCCATAATTTGCCTTACGAAACCGATGGTGTTGTTGTCAAAGTAAACAGCATTCAGCATCAGGAAGAATTAGGATATACAGCAAAATCGCCGCGTTGGGCAATGGCGTACAAATTCAAAGCCGAACAAGTTTCAACCAAATTAAAATCAATTTCATATCAAGTAGGAAGAACTGGAGCGATAACGCCAGTTGCCAATTTAGAGCCAGTTCAGCTTGCAGGAACTATTGTAAAAAGAGCTTCGCTTCATAACGCTGACCAGATTGAAAAATTAGATATCAGAATAAATGATACTGTTTTTGTAGAAAAAGGAGGAGAAATTATCCCAAAAATCATTGCAGTAGATTTAGATAAACGCCCAGAAAATTCAGAAAAAACACATTATATCGCGTATTGCCCAGAATGCCACACCGAATTGGTAAGAAATGTGGGAGAAGCCAATCATTACTGTCCTAATTTTTACGGATGCCCTCCACAGATTATTGGAAGAGTGCAGCATTTTATTTCAAGAAAAGCAATGGACATTGAAGGACTTGGCGGAGAAACGGTTGCTTTATTGTTCAAAAATGATTTGGTCCATAATTACGCCGATTTGTACGAACTGAAGGTAGAAGACATTTTGCATTTAGAAAGAATGGCACAAAAATCTGCTGAAAATCTGGTAAATGGAGTGCAGAAATCAAAAGAAATTCCGTTCGAAAGCGTATTATTTGCGCTTGGAATTCGATTTGTAGGAGAAACAGTGGCTAAAAAACTAGCCAAACATTATAAAAATATCGACGCTTTAAGCCAAGCTTCATTAATGGATTTGGTTCTGGTTGATGAAATTGGAGAAAGAATCGCTAAAAGTGTTATTGAATTCTTCGAAAATGAAGAAAACAGAAAAATTATTGAACGTTTAAAAAGTTATGGAATTCAATTTGAAATTGAAGAAAAAATAAACCCAAATGCTACTGATAAATTTGTTGGAAAAACTTTTGTGGTTTCTGGCGTTTTTAGTCAATTTTCTAGAGACGAACTAAAGAAAGCCATTGAAGATAACGGAGGAAAAGTAGGAAGCTCAATTTCTGCAAAAACAGATTTTGTAGTAGCGGGAGATAATATGGGACCAGCCAAACTGGAAAAAGCAACAAAGCTGAATATTACCATATTGTCAGAAGACGATTTTATAAACAAATTGAATGAAGCCTAATAAACCATCATTAATTTTGTTTTTTCTAGCCTTGCTCTGTACAATCATTTTTGATTGGACAGAACAAGAGTTTTTTGCGACGTATGCAAAAGCCATTGTTCTTCCTGCGATTTTTATTTATTATTTAATCAGCAGTGAGTTAAAAATTGGAAAAACAGAAGGTTTTATTTTCTTTTTCTGTTTTGTTGGACAAGTTTATGATCTGATGGATGTGGAAAGTTCCGAAATAGGAGGAGTATTTAGTTTTTTGATCGTTTATACTCTTATCGTTACCATATTTATTCGGGAACACGAAAGGATAAAACTAACCAGACGCGACATTCTGCCTATTTCTATTGTAGTGGTATTTATAGTCTATTTGTTAATCTCCGTTTTGAGTCTTCAGCTAGACAGTATGAGAAAATTTATTCTCGTTTACACCGTGTACGGAATCGTGCTGAGCTTATTGAGTTATTTCTGTTTTGTAAGCTACATTACAAAAGGGACACATATAGCGCTGCTGATGTCTCTTATGGCAATAAGCTACATCTTCTCTGATATCTTTTATATTTTTAATGAATATTTCTCGTATTCTGTTGTTTTAGTTTTAATACGAGATACAACTCAAATTCTAGCTTATTTCTTTATGGTAGAATACTTTTTAGAAAAAGCTAGAATTCAAAAAAAGGCTATACAACAATAGTTGCACTTTGGTTAGTATAAGCTTTGTCTTTATCAAAATAAAAATCGATACGGCCTAGATTAATTCCGTAACAACCCACTTGATTTACCAAAACTTCTTTACCAGCTTTATTTTTTACAATTGTTGGTTTGTCTAAGAAAGTATGCGTATGTCCTCCGATAATTAAATCGATATCTTGAGTTTGTTCAGCAAATTTCAAATCGCTTATTTTAGTCGGATCATCTTTGTATTTATAACCTAAATGCGAAAGGCAAATAACCAAATCACATTTTTGTTCTTTTTTCAAAAGCTGTGCCATGTCTTGAGCAACTTCAACCGGATTGTTGTAAACCGTTTCCAAGTACAATTTTTTATCTACTAAACCTTGCAATTCAATTCCAACACCAAAAACACCAACTTTAATTCCGTTTTTATTAAAGATTTTGTACGGCTTAACATGACCGTCCATAACCGTGTTTTTAAAATCATAATTAGAATTGATAAAATCAAAACTTGCGTGCGGAAGCTGAGCGTATAATCCGTCAAGACCATTATCAAAATCATGATTTCCAATTGTAGAAGCATCATATTTCATCATGCTCATCAATTTAAACTCTAATTCTCCTCCGTAATAATTAAAATAAGGAGTTCCTTGAAAAATATCTCCAGCATCCAACAAAAGCACATTCGGATTTTCTTTACGGATAGTTTCTATTAAAGTTGCACGTCGAGAAACGCCCCCTTTATTAGGATTACGCGGATCATTAGCAGGAAAAGGATCAATGTGGCTGTGCACATCGTTAGTATGTAGAATCGTTAAATGCTTATTATCGTTACTTTCAAAACTGCTCAAAGACAATCCTAAACTTAATAGGGCAGTACTTGCTGCTGTTTTTTCGATAAACTCTCTTCTTTTCATTTTTTATATTTTTTGCAGGAATGCTATACTTGTTTTTTATTCTTCTGTGATTCTGATATTTTTTGGAGCAACAACAGTGTCTACTTCTTTAAAATAATCAATCAATACATCTCTAAGTTTATAATTTAAGTCAAACTTTTGAGTATTTTTTGCAAAGAAAGTCATGCTGTCGCCTCCATTTGCTAGATAATCATTTGTGGCAACATAATACGTCTTGTTTAAATCAAGCGGTTTGCCTTGCACCATAATGTTTTTTGCTTTTTCGTCTTTTGTAATTGTAAACGTCATTCCAGACAATGGCTGAGGTTTTTTCTCCTTAATAATATAAGCAGCAATTTCTGAGATCTGCTCGCCTTTTAAAGCCAAAACAACCAAGCTGTTTTCAAAAGGCATAATTTCAAAAGCTGTCCTTGTTGTAACATTTCCTTTTGGAAGAATAGCACGAATACCGCCATGATTTAAAAGACAGACATCAATATCTTTATTTTCACGTTTGTTAAAAACAAGATTTCCTCTTTGTACGCACACGTCAGCCATTAAGCTTCCAATGCCAGTTTGCCATTTTCCAGTGCTTTTGTCAAGAGTTTCAGGGCAATATGCCAATACATTGTCCAAATCCTTATTAATGTGATCGCGATAAGGCTTAATAAAGTTTTCAATTTCAGGAGTTTCGCCAGTCTTTTCAGTAACAGGAAGTTGCTTTCCTTCAATTTTTGTTAAGTTGTAGTTTTTAGGGCTACAAGAAGAGATTAAAAAAAGTGTTAAGAATATAACAAAAAGTTTTAAAAATCCGTTATACTTTTTTAGTTTTACCATTTTAAATGCAATTGAAATAATTAATTTTGTAATCGAGTAAAAGTAGTATGTTTTTGAATTATATAAAGGAATTTTTTGTAAAAAAATCATTAAAATTTCATTTAAATAATGAAAAAAGCGAAGTATTTACCAAAAACGTTCAAACAATTGGTTTATTGATAGATGAGAGCAATTTTGAGCATTCAGAAGCACTAATAAAGGAGTTAACGCTCCAAGGAATCGCTTTAGAAAACATAAAAGTTGTTGCATACAGAGAAAAATTCAAGGAAAAAGAGACCTATTCGCGTCCAACTTTTGGTAAAAAACATATCAGTTGGAGAGGCGAAACAACAGAGGTTTTTTTGAATGAATTTGTAAACTCCAAATTTGATCTTTTACTAAGTTATTATAATGTTGAAGACGTTTTTTTAATGTTGATAACAAGTAAGTCAAAAGCTAAGTTCAAAGTCGGGTTCGCTACCGTAGATCAAAATTTGAACAGTTGGATGATTAGTACAGAATTAGGAAACTATAAACTCTTCGTTTCAGAATTGTTTAGGTATTTAAAAAATATAAAATAAAACTATAATTAATAATATGCAATCATTGATAGGAACTGGTGTTGCGCTTGTAACGCCATTTAAAAAAGATTTTTCAGTTGACATTGAAGCTTTACAACGTATTGTAAACTTTTCTATAGATGGCGGAGTGGAGTATCTTGTTGTGATGGGAACAACTGCAGAAAATGCAACCCTTACAGCAGAAGAGAAAGAATTGGTTATAAAGACTGTAATCGATGTGAATAAAGGAAGACTGCCTCTTGTTTTAGGAGTTGGAGGTAATAATACTATGCAGATTGTTGAGGAATTAAAGACAAGAGATTTTTCTGCTTTTGAAGCAATTTTGTCTGTTTCTCCATATTATAATAAACCGACTCAGGAAGGGATCTATCAGCATTTTAAAGCAATTGCTGAAGCATCTCCAATTCCAGTAATTTTATATAACGTTCCGGGAAGAACTTCAAGTAATATGCTTCCGTCAACAGTGGTTCGTTTGGCTAACGATTTTAAAAATGTCGTAGCCATTAAAGAAGCGGCTGGAGATATGGCTCAAGCTATGCAGATTATTAAAAATGCTCCAAAAGATTTCTTAGTAATTTCTGGAGATGATATGCTAGCATTGCCTATCGTTTTAGCAGGCGGAGCAGGAGTAATTTCTGTAATCGGGCAAGGTTTTCCTAAAGAATTTTCAGAAATGATTCGTTTAGGACTAAATAAAAAAGCTGCCGACGCGTTTAAAACACATTATTTTTTATCAGACAGTATTGATATGATTTTTGAGCAGGGAAATCCAGCAGGAATCAAACAAATCTTCCAAGCCCTTGGAATTGCTGAAAATACAGTTCGTCTTCCGCTAGTTTCTGTAGATGATTCGCTAGCAACGAGACTGAATGAGTTTGTAAAAAACAGCATTAAATAATTGTTAAAGTGTTAGTATTTTAAGATACTAAAAAATTATTTTGCAGTAGCTAAATTAATAACTAAATTTGCCACCGAAACTTCGGTGCGATTTCACTTTGGCATAATTGTCTGAGAGATTCTAATAACAGTAAGAAAATGAAAAAAATACTATCGCTATTAATTGTTGTAACTCTTTTTTATTCTTGTGGAGAATATCAAAAAGCGTTGAAAAATGAAGACGTTGCAGCAAAATTTGAGATGGCGACAAAAATGTATGATGCTGGTAAATACACAAAAGCGATTCGTCTTTTTGAGCAATTAGCAACTTCTTACAGAGGAAAACCTCAGGCAGAAAAACTGTTTTACATGTTTTCTCAGTCTTATTATAAAACAAAACAGTATTATCTAGCTGGTTATCAATTCGAAGCTTTTGTTTCAGGGTACCCAAGAAGTGAGAAAGTTCAGGAAGCTGCTTTTTTAGGTGCTTACAGCTATTCTAAATTATCGCCAGCTTATAGCTTAGATCAGGCAGATACGGTTAAAGCATTAGAGAAATTACAGGCTTTTATTGATAATTATCCAAACTCAGAATACATTCCTCAGGCAAATGAGGCTGTACAGAAGCTAAATGGTAAATTAGAGAAAAAAGCATACGAAAATGCTAAAGGATATAATACGATTTCAGATTACAAATCAGCTTTAATTGCGTTTGATAATTTTATCGCCGATTTTCCTGGAACGCCTTTTAAAGAAGATGCATTGTTTTATAAATACGATTCAGCATATCAATTGGCAATTAATAGTGTTCCTTCAAAAATGGAAGAGCGTTTAAAGGTTGCACAAACAGCTTATGCTAATTTGATCAAGTTTAAAAGCGATACAAAATATAAAGAAAAGGCAGAAGAAATGAATGCCAGAGTTGAAACAGATTTACAAAAATTTACTAAATAAATAAAGTGATGGATTTAAAAAAGACGAATGCTCCTGTAAACACAATAACTTACAATAAAACAGTTATTGAAGAGCCAACAGGAAATGTGTATGAGGCAATTACCATTATGGCTAAAAGAGCAAATCAAATTAATTCAGAGATTAAAAAAGAATTGACTGAAAAATTAGAAGAGTTTGCTACTTATAATGATAGTCTAGAGGAAGTTTTTGAAAATAAAGAACAAATCGAAGTTTCTAAATTTTACGAAAAATTACCAAAACCACACGCTTTAGCTGTTCAAGAATGGTTAGACGGTAAAACTTACCACAGAAGTTCAAACAAATAATAGTACAATGTCAGTTTTAAACGGGAAAAAGATTTTGCTGGGTGTTTCTGGCGGAATTGCAGCGTATAAAACAGCCACTTTAGTACGACTTTTTATAAAAGCAGGTGCACATGTCCAAGTGATCATGACACCTGCTTCTAAGGATTTTGTAACCCCACTTACATTATCTACTTTATCAAAAAATCCAGTACATTCCAGTTTCTTTAATCAGGATGATGAAGACGAAGTTTGGAACAATCACGTAGAACTAGCTCTTTGGGCAGATTTTATGCTGATTGCGCCTGCTACTGCCAATACATTATCTAAAATGGCAACCGGAAACTGCGATAATCTTTTAATTGCAACTTATTTATCGGCAAAATGTCCAGTTTATTTTGCTCCTGCAATGGACTTGGACATGTACAAACATCCTTCAACTTTATCGAGCTTTGCTGCATTAAAACAGTATGGAAATATAATGATTCCTGCTGAAAGTGGAGAATTGGCAAGTGGTTTATCTGGCGAAGGCCGAATGGCTGAACCTGAGAATATTGTCGCTTTCCTAGAAGCTGATTTAGAGAGTAAATTGCCTTTAAAAGGAAAAAAAATACTAGTTACAGCAGGCCCGACATACGAAGCGATAGACCCAGTACGTTTTATTGGAAATCATTCTTCTGGTAAAATGGGTTTTGATATTGCTAATGAAGCGGCAAGTTTAGGAGCTGAAGTTTTTTTAATTGCGGGACCAACTCATTTTAAAGCAAAAAATAGTCTGATAAAAGTGGTAGATGTGGTTTCTGCACAAGAAATGTATGAGGCTTGTCATTTGTATTTTAACGAAGTTGATGCGGCAATCGCTGCTGCAGCAGTTGCTGATTACAGGCCTAAATTTGTTGCAGATCAGAAGATTAAAAAGAATACAGAAGAATTTTCGATAGAACTGGAGAAAACAAAAGATATCTTGTCTTCTTTAGGAGCTATCAAAAAAAATCAGTTTTTAATTGGTTTTGCATTAGAAACAGAAAATGAAATTGAAAATGCTAAGTTGAAAATTCAGAAAAAAAACTTAGATTTGATTGTTTTAAATTCCTTACAAGATAAAGGGGCAGGTTTTAAAAAAGATACTAATAAAGTGACGTTTATTACTAAAGATTTTGAAATCGAACCGATGGAATTAAAATCGAAAGAATCTGTTGCGGCTGATATTTTGAATAAAGTTATTCTGCATTTTTCAAAATCATAAATTTAAAATATACGCCGAAAGCATAATTTGGAAGCAATTTATGTTTGTAAAATTTAATATTAGACGATTATGAATAAGATAGTTATACTATTTATGTTTTTAAGCTTTGGTTTTGTGCAAGGGCAACAGCTAAACTGTACCGTAACTATTAATACAGAACGTCTAACAAACCCCAATAATCAGGTTTTTAAAACGCTTCAGACTTCTTTGGCTGAGTTTGTCAATAAAACAGACTGGACGGGATCGGTTTTAAAACAAAACGAAAGAATAAACTGTTCAATGTACATTACTTTGTCATCAAATAGTTCGGATCAATTTACAGGAACAATTCAGGTTCAGTCTTCACGATTGATTTTTAATTCTACCTATTCTTCTCCGGTTTTAAATTACAACGATAAAGATTTCAACTTCAGATATACAGAATACGAACCTTTACTGTTCAATCCAAACACTTACGATTCTAATTTGGTATCTGTTATCTCTTTTTATGCTTATGTGATATTGGGCATGGATGCCGATACGTTTCAAATGGGCGCTGGGAATCCGTACCTTCAAACGGCACAGAATATTGCCAATGTGGCGCAGCAAGGTGGTTTTAAAGGCTGGAACCAATCTGACGGACTTCAGAACCGCTACTATTTGATTAATGATATGATTGCGCCAACATATAGCGATTTGCGCCAAACTACTTATGCGTATCATACTGGTTTAGACGGAATGACTTTGGATATAAAAGCTTCAAAAGAAAAAATAAAAAATGCGTTAATGCTTATTGGTAAATTAAATTCAGTTAAGCCAAATGCTTTTATAACTCGAGTTTTCTTTGATGCAAAATCAGATGAAATTGTTTCTATTTTTTCTGGAGGACCAAGTATTAACATTACCGATTTAACCGATGTTTTAAATAAAGTTTCGCCGTTAAACTCTACAAAATGGTCTCAGATTAAATATTAATCTCCGTTTTATTTTTATAATCTTCGTTAACTTACATTTTTACAAAACTCCCCATGATTACATCATTGTCTATTAAAAATTATGCTCTTATCGAAAAACTGGCTATAGATTTTTCTAAAGGTTTTTCTATAATTACAGGTGAGACAGGTGCAGGAAAATCAATTATTTTAGGAGCTATTGGTCTTGTTTTGGGTAAACGAGCAGATCTTACTTCGTTAAAAAATAAAGAAGAAAAATGTGTTATAGAAGCGCAATTTGAGATTGGAAAATACAATCTAAAAGATTTTTTTGAAGCGAATGATTTGGATTATGAAGATGAAACCATCATTAGAAGAGAAATTTTGCCTTCTGGTAAATCGCGCGCTTTTATAAACGACAGTCCTGTAAACCTTCAGGAACTGCAAGATTTGAGTTTGTTTTTGATCGATATCCATTCGCAACAGCAAACACAGGAATTATCAGATGAAAATGTTCAGTTTAAAATTATTGATGCTATTGCAAACAACACAGATGTAATTGCTGAATATCAAAAACTGCTCAAATCGTATAAATCAGATAAATCTAAATTGAATGCACTGCTTAAAAAACAAAGTGATGCAGGAAAAGAGCAGGAATACCATACTTTCTTATTGAATGAATTGGTGGCGGCTCAATTAAAATCTGGTGAGCAAGAAGAATTAGAAGCAGATTATGAAAAGCTGAATAATGTCGAGATTATTAAAGAATCTTTAGATAAATCTCTTGCAATTGCAAATGAAGAACAATTTGGTGTTTTCCATAATTTGAATGAAATTAAAAATGCATTGCAAAAAGTAGCTCCTTTTGCAGCTGAATATCAAAATTTGTTTGAAAGAATTACTAGTTTAACTATAGAATTTGATGATGTTTCGAAAGAATTAGAAAGTGCTTCAGAAAAATTATTGAATGATCCTACGCAGTTGGAACTAATCAATCAGAAACTGCAGTCGATTTATAATTTACAGAAAAAACATCAGGTAAGTTCTGTAGATGAACTGCTTCAGATTCAGGCAGATTTAGGAAATTCTTTATTGGAGTTGGATAATATGGACGAAGAAATTGCTTCTTTGACTAAAATTATAGAAGAAAAAGCAGTAGAATTGGATGATTTCGCATCCAAAATACATCAAAATAGAGTAAATGCAATTCCGAAATTATCAGAGCAGTTAGTTGCAATTTTAGAAACTTTAGGAATGCCGAATGCTCGTTTTAATATGGAATTATTGCCTTCTGAAAATTATTTCCAAAACGGAAAAGACGAATTGCAATTTTTGTTTTCTGCAAATAAAGGAACCGATTTTGGCTTATTGAAAAAAGTGGCATCAGGCGGAGAAATGTCCCGTATTATGCTGGCTGTAAAAGCAATTTTAGCTAAATATTCAAAACTGCCAACATTAATTTTTGATGAAATTGATACTGGAGTTTCTGGAGAAATCGCCATTAGAATGGGGGAGATTATGAAAGAAATGAGTACAACGATGCAGATATTCGCGATTACACATTTACCGCAGATTGCTGCAAAAGGAGATTCACACTTCAAAGTTTCTAAAGCTACAATTGGAGATGATACACAGTCTGAGCTGAAACTTTTATCTCAAGAAGACCGAATTATAGAAATTGCCCAGATGTTGTCTGGAGCAAATATTTCTGACTCAGCTTTAAATCACGCAAAAGAATTATTGAATTAAAATATAGAAATGGAGAGTTTGAGTTTTTACGAAAATCAGTTTATAAAAGCAGATTCATTAATTTCTGAAGGAAATTCAGCAGATGCAAAAGAACTGCTGGAAGAAATCTTGTCGCAATATCCAGATTTTGGAAAGGCACATAATCACTTAGGATGGATTTATTACAACAAACTGAATGATTATGATAAAGGAGTTTATCACTATAAATTGGCCATGAAATTTGATCCAAAATATTCTGCGCCGTATTTAAATTATACCTATTTATTGATAGATATTGGAAGATATGCGGAAGCAAAACAGCATATTGCTTTTACATTAGCCAATTTGGAAAATGCAGATAACTCTACATATAACAGTGAATTAGGAAGAATGGCTGAGTATGAGAGTGAATATACGATTGCTCATAACTATTATAAAGAGGCTACGAAAAACGCATTGAACCCAAATTTTATTGACAATATGAAGGCTAATATGAAAAGGGTTAAAGATAAAATGTCTATTTTTGAAAAATTAAAACTGAAATTGAAATAATACAAAAAAAATAAATTGCAAAGATGATTATAGAACCTAGAATGAGAGGATTTATTTGCTTGACTGCCCACCCAACGGGAGCTGAGCAAAATGTAAAAAATCAAATCGAATACGTAAAATCTAAAGGAGAAATCGCTGGAGCTAAAAAAGTTTTAGTTATTGGTGCTTCTACAGGTTTCGGGTTAGCTTCAAGAATTACTAGTGCTTTTGGTTCTGGTGCATCAACAATTGGAGTGTTTTTTGAAAAACCTCCAGTTGAAGGAAAAACAGCTTCTCCAGGATGGTATAACTCTGCAGCATTCGAAAAAGAAGCTCATAAAGCAGGTTTATATGCAAAAAGTATTAATGGCGATGCATTCTCAAATGAAATTAAAAGAGAAACTTTAGATTTGATTAAAGCAGATTTAGGACAAGTAGATCTTATCATTTACAGTTTAGCATCTCCAGTACGTACAAATCCAAATACAGGTGTTACGCATCGTTCAGTTTTAAAACCAATTGGACAAACTTTTACAAATAAAACAGTTGATTTCCACACAGGAAAAGTTTCAGATGTTTCTATCGCTCCTGCAAATGAGGAAGATATTGAAAACACTGTAGCGGTTATGGGTGGTGAAGACTGGGCAATGTGGATAGAAGCTCTAAAAAGTGAAAACTTATTAGCAGAAGGTGCTACAACAGTTGCATATTCTTATATCGGGCCAGCTTTAACTGAAGCAGTTTACCGTAAAGGAACTATCGGACGTGCAAAAGATCATTTAGAGGCTACAGCATTTACAATTTCAGATAGTTTAGAATCTTTAGGCGGAAAAGCGTATGTTTCTGTAAATAAAGCTTTGGTAACTCAGGCAAGTTCTGCAATTCCTGTAATTCCATTATATATTTCTCTTCTTTATAAAATCATGAAAGAAGAAGGAATTCACGAAGGATGTATCGAGCAGATTCAGCGTTTATTCCAAGACAGATTATACAATGGTTCTGAAGTTCCTGTTGATGAAAAAGGAAGAATCAGAATTGATGACTGGGAAATGCGTGAAGATGTTCAGGCTAAAGTAGCTAAACTTTGGGAAGAAGCTACAACTGAATCATTGCCAGAAATTGGTGATTTAGCAGGTTATAGAAGCGATTTCTTAAATTTATTCGGATTTGAAGTTCCTGGTGTTGATTACAACGCAGATACTAACGAAGTTGTTAATATAGAAAGCATCAAATAATACTATTTTTACTAAGTAAAACGAAAAACCATCAGCCAAAAGTTGATGGTTTTTTTGTTAATAAACCATATCTTTGTTAAAATTTTGACACAATAAAAATATACCCTTTAATAACGCATATTCTGCTATGATTTTTTCTTTAATTATACCCGTGTATAATCGTCCAGATGAAGTTGATGAGCTTTTAGAAAGTCTCTCAAAATCTGATTATAATGAAGCTTTTGAAATTGTTCTTGTCGAAGATGGATCTTCTATTCCATGTCGAGATGTGGTGATGAATTATCAAGGAAAATTAAATATATCATATTATTTTAAAGAAAATTCAGGGCCTGGAGATTCTAGAAATTACGGAATGCAGCGCGCTAGGGGCGATTATTTCATCATTTTTGACTCAGATTGTATTATTCCGTCGCAATATTTAACTGAAGTTCGTAAAGAGCTAGATGCTAATTATGTAGATTGTTTTGGAGGGCCAGACAAAGCTTTAGACAGCTTTTCTGATATTCAGAAAGCCATCAATTTTGCTATGACGTCTTTCTTGACTACAGGCGGAATTAGAGGTGGTTCTGAGAAGATAAATAAGTTTCAGCCTCGTAGTTTTAATATGGGGATTTCTAGAAAAGCTTTTGAAGCTTCAAAAGGTTTTGGAAATATTCACCCAGGCGAAGACCCAGATTTATCCATCCGTTTATGGAATTTAGGTTTTGAAACAAGGCTGTTTAAAGAGGCTTATGTATACCATAAAAGAAGAATTGATTGGGAAAAATTCTCTATTCAGGTAAATAAATTTGGTATTGCCCGTCCTATTTTAAATAGCTGGTATCCAGAACATAATAAGCTGACTTTTTTCTTCCCGACTCTCTTTATATTGGGATTATTATTAGCTTTTTTATTGTTAATTTTCAATATCGATATTTTATTACAATTATATTTCGTATATTTCGTTATAATTTTTCTTACAGCCAGTATTCAAAACAAAAGTATTAAGATTGGATACCTATCTGTAATAGCGGTGTGGAAACAGTTTTATGGTTATGGAACAGGATTTTTAAAATCATATTTTAAAGTGATTTTATTAAAGAAAAAACCACAGGAAGCTTTTCCGCGTATGTTTTTTAAATTATAAGAATGACAAAAGTTATTGGTCTTACAGGAGGAATTGGCAGCGGTAAAACGACTGTTGCGAACTATTTTGAAGAAATGGGCGTTCCTGTTTACATAGCTGATGACGGCGCTAAAAGAGTGATGCAGTCAAAAAATATTCTCGAAGAAGTAAAATCTGCTTTTGGTGGCAATGTTTTTGATGATGAAGTTTTAAATCGTGCCAAGTTAGCGCAGGTTGTTTTTAATGATAAAGAACAGTTGGCAAAATTAAATGGAATTGTGCATCCAGCTGTAAAATTAGATTTTGAAGATTGGGTAAAAAAGCATGAAAATTACGATTATGTAATGTATGAAGCCGCCATTTTATTTGAAAGCGGTAGATATAAAGATTGTGATGTTATAATAACTGTTACAGCTCCAGAAGAAGTGAGAATTGAAAGGGTTATAAAAAGAGATAATACCACCCGCGAACAGGTTTTAAGCAGAATGAAAATGCAGTGGAATGACGAAAAACGAATTTCTAAGAGCAATTTCGTGATTAATAACAATAATCTTAAAAAAGCCAAAGAAGAAGTTGTGGAAATTCTTAAAATTTTAAAGATAAAACAAAAACAGTCTTAAATGTTAATATTTGGTTAATGTATTATTTAGTATATTGTTAAAATATTAATTTTGTTTCGATGAATAAATTATTTTTTAGAATACTTGTTTTACTGATGAGTCTGTCCTTAATAGGGATAATTCTGGTTCAAGTATTTTGGTTCAATTCTTCGTTCAAAAATAATGAAGAGCAGTTTAAATACCACGTTACTCAAGTAATTGGAAATGTTGCAGATAAACTGGAACAGCAAGAAGAGTACAGTTTCTACGACAAATACAACCGTATTAAAGACAGCACGGGGAAAATTCCAAAAAAAGAAGATTTACTAGAAGTGCTTTATGTACAGCGTAACACTAAAACGAATAAAACCATTGTTTATTCCAGTACACTGACATCTGAAGATTACGATATCAATGGATCTATTTTTAATAAAAAGTTCAGCAGTGAACGTTTTAAAAGTTTTAGTTCAAAGAGGGTAACAGAAGTTTATAATAACAATGGCGGAATTGACAATAATAATTTAGGACAAAGTATTATTCCGGATCAGAGATTTGAAAAATCAGGAAGTCTGGATATTTTAAATAAAGTTCAGCAGCAGATTCAATATAAAGACATTGCCTCTTTGACTCCAATTGAAGGGAGAATTACAAAAGACAAACTTTATAAATTGTTAAAGAAAGAGTTGGAAGAATATGGTGTTAAGACCAAATTTGAATTCGGAATATACAGCAGTGGCGTTCCGACAAAAATAAAATCTGACGGATTTCATTTTGATAAAGAAGCTACTTATAATATTCCGATTTATACTGATAATGAAGGGAATAGTAAATACGAATTGTCGGTAACGTTCCCACATAAAAAGAAATTCTTATTATCTGAATTATTAAGTATAACTATTTTGTCAATAGTTTTTACATTAATTATAATAGTTGCATACACGAGTGCGTTAAATCAATTATTGCGTCAGAAGCATATTTCTGAAATCAAAACCGATTTTATTAATAATATGACGCATGAGTTTAAAACTCCAATTGCAACCATAAATTTAGCACTTGATGCTATAAGAAGTCCGAAAGTTATTGAAGATAAAGAAAAGGTTTACCGTTATCTTCAGATGATTAGAGACGAAAATAAAAGAATGCACGCTCAGGTTGAAAACGTATTGCGTATTTCAAAATTAGAAAAACGAGAGCTTGATATTACGAAAGAGCCAACTGTAGTTACAGATATAATTGACGATGCTATTGAGCATGTGAATCTTATTTTAGAAGACAGAAAAGGTACTGTAGTAAGACATTACAATGCAGCAAGAACAACCTGTTTGATTAATGAAGTTCACTTTACGAACGTGCTGGTTAATATTTTGGAAAATGCCATTAAATATTCTCCAGATGCGCCAGAGATCGAAATCTTTACTGAAAACATTAAAGATATGATTTTGATTAAAGTGAGAGACCATGGATTGGGAATGAGTAAGATAGCTCAAAAACGAGTATTTGAGAAATTTTACAGAGAGCACACAGGTGATCTTCATAATGTAAAAGGACATGGTTTAGGGCTTGCATACGTAAAAAGAATAGTAGAGGATCACAATGGTCAAGTATATGTAGAAAGCGAAAAAGGGAAGGGTAGCACCTTTATAATAAAAATACCATTAATAAATTAAAATATGGAAAATAATAACAAAAGAATACTTTTAGTAGAAGATGACCTAAATTTTGGGGCAGTTCTTAAAGATTATCTAATGTTAAATGACTTTGAAGTTACTTTAGCTAAAAACGGTATGGAAGGTTTCGAAAAATTCAAGAAAGATGTATATGATTTATGTATTCTTGATGTCATGATGCCTTATAAAGATGGTTACACTTTAGCCAAAGAAATTAGAGAGAAGAACAGTGAAGTGCCAATTATCTTTTTAACAGCAAAATCTATGAAAGAAGATGTGTTAAAAGGTTATAAAGCTGGTGCAGATGACTATTTAAATAAACCTTTTGATTCTGAAGTTCTTTTAATGAAAATTAAAGCAATCATTCAAAGAAAATCAGCTGATACAAAAGCAGAGCAAGTGCAGTTTGAGTTTAACATTGGTAAATTCCACTTAAATTCAAAACTAAGATTCTTGACTTTCCAAGATGAAGAGCCAATTAAATTGTCTCCAAAAGAAAATGAATTGCTTAAAATGCTTATTCTTCATGAAAATGATTTAATGCCAAGAGAATTAGCGTTAACTAAAATCTGGAGAGACGACAACTACTTTACATCAAGAAGTATGGACGTTTACATCGCTAAATTGAGAAAATATCTAAAAGCAGACGAGGATGTTGAAATCTTAAATATCCACGGAGAAGGTTTCAGATTAGTGATTAAAAGCAAAGTTTCTGAATAATAATTCACCAAAAAAATATAAGCTCTGAGAAATCAGGGCTTTTTTTATGCTTGTTTTTTAGCCACAAAGTCGCAAAGACACAAAGTTTTTTAAACTCTCTTTGTGTCTTTGCGACTTTGTGGCATATAATTTTTTGTTCCTTTATGTTGTTGATTTTTAGGTGTATGTGTTTTTTATAATGATTTTTCTTAAAATAAATTTGGAAAATCAAAAAAGTATTATGAATATTTGCAGACGAAAAAATTAATAACCCTTTAAAACGAAGAAATAGTGTTTGTACTTACATCGACATCTCAGAGCTTTACATCAAACAAATTTGGTGAAGCAATTCTTCGTGGCTTATTTCAATCTTAGAAATATACTTTTTAGATATATAAAAAAGCCCGAAGATAATAAGTTTCGGGCTTTTTTTTATTCTAGACTCTTCAAAATTTTCCCGAAAATCGATTTTTAGAATTTATCCGTCAGGATAAAAGGTAAGCCTTTTTGGCTGTTAATTTAATGCACGATAATTTTTTTATGGAAAATTATACGGTAGATGAGTATGTGTTATATACTCGTTTTAAAAGTAAAAGAAGAAAACAAAGATTAGTAAAAGAAGATTTTGAAAAACAATTAATTCAGTTAAGAAAGCTTGAAGTTGAACTTTGGAAAAAACGTAGAGATTTACCATTGGTTCCTTTAGAAATTCCTTATCAAAAAGGCTGGCAGCGTAATTTTAAATTAAGAGACGATGTTGCGAGATCAAGTGAAGCCTCGTTTTACAGCGAATTATTGGAAAAAATAAATACATGGCAGTTCTCTCCAGAAAAATCTTTTAAAAGAAAAAAGAAAAGAAAGAGTAGACACGTGTATGTTGAAAAAATCCAAACTGTAAAAGAGTTTTCAGAGTGGGAATGGAGAAGTTCAAAACTTGAATTGACCGAAAAAGAAAAAGCGCATTTTTATAAAAGAGAACGCTGGTGCAGCAATTTTAAACGCTACAAAGTTCATTATGTGTTTAACGAACCGTGGCGTTATGTGCTCCGTGTGAGTCCGTACATGATTACTCATACAAAAATGGTCGATTCAGTTTTAGAAAGTCAGATTCAGCTACTTGATAATTATGTTGATAATCATAATCTGAGACATAAAATCAACAGATTAATACACGGCAGTTCTCATAAATGGAGTTACTATGAAAAGGAAAATCCAAAAGAGACAAGTCCAATTAAAAATAAAAGTTTGCAAGAATTGTATCAGCAATATGCAGACGAAATGATAGAAAATCATGGGAAATAAATTATCTGGAAAAGACCTGATTAAGTTGGGTTTTCCAAAAAACAATTCAATAAATATAGCCTTAGGGCAAATAAACAGATATAGAAAAAGAGAGAAAAAAGAAGCCATTCTAACAGAAGCAAAAGACGTTCTGCTAAATCCTGAAAAGTATGAAGGCAACGGAACTTGGGGAAAAGTAGCTGAAGGTTTAATCAATCCTGTTCAGGTAAGAATGCATCAGTTGAATAACACAAGAGCACCTTTTACGATTTTTGGTGAAAACGAAATCGATCAGCAGGCAAAATTTCAATTGTACGATTCTTTAAAATTGCCCATTTCAGTCGCGGGAGCTTTAATGCCAGATGCGCATTCAGGTTATGGATTGCCAATTGGGGGTGTGTTAGCGACTGATAATGCGGTGATTCCGTATGGGGTTGGTGTTGATATAGGATGCCGAATGAGTCTTTCTATTTTCGATTTGCCAGCGTCACATTTTAAAGGAAGAGAACATCAGTTGGAAGCAATTTTGAAAGACAATACCAAATTTGGAATGTATGAAACCCATGCATCAAGAGTAGATCATGAGGTTTTTCATAAAAGTGAATTTCAAGATATTCCGCTGTTAAGGAATCTTTTACCAAAAGCTTATAAGCAGTTGGGAACTTCTGGTGGAGGAAACCATTTTGTAGAATTTGGGATTGCAAAAATTGATAATCCGGAGAATGAGTGGAAGCTGGAAAAAGGCGAATATTTTGCTGTTCTGTCACACAGCGGTTCACGCGGATTGGGCGCAAACATTGCAAAGCATTATACTTATTTAGCGACTAAACAATGTCCGTTGCCGAAAAATGTACAGCATTTAGCTTGGCTAGATTTGAATACACACGATGGTCAGGAATATTGGCTGGCAATGAATTTAGCAGGTGAATATGCAAAAGCATGTCACGACGATATTCACAGACGAATTGCCAAAGCGATTGGAAAAAGAGTGGTAGTGACAATTGAAAACCATCACAATTTTGCTTGGAAGGAAATGGTTAACGGACAAGAATGTATTGTGCATAGAAAAGGAGCAACACCAGCCAGCAAAGGGCAGTTGGGGATTATTCCGGGTTCGATGACAGCGCCTGGTTTTATTGTAAAAGGAAAAGGAAACGCAGAGAGTTTGAATTCAGCTTCGCACGGTGCAGGACGTTTGTTTTCGAGAGCAAAATGTAAAAGTACTTTCACGCAGAGTTTGATTAATAAAGAGCTGAAGAAACACGAGGTGACTTTAATTGGCGGTAATATTGATGAAGCGCCAATGGCTTATAAAGACATTACAAAAGTGATGGAAAATCAGACGGAACTGGTTGAAGTGCTTGGAACTTTTACTCCGAAAATTGTTAGAATGGATCGTTAAAACTAAAAAGATTATGGAAAGATTTCAAGATGAAAATAAATTCTTAGGCAATTTTTACAGTGAGATTTTAGTAAAATGTCCAAAATGCGAATCAAAAGAAACTGTAAAAACAGAATTAAAAGAAAATTGTGAATGCGGGAAATGCCATAATATGGTTTTTGAATGCAAAAATTGCTTTCATAAATTAAAAGAACCCGTGTATCTATACATTGCTTATGGAAAAGAATACTGTAATAATTGTTTTGAAAAATTCGAATATCAGTCGCAGCCGCTAAAAGAAAAGCCTTTAACGTATAAAACAAAATGTCCTCATTGTGATTTTCAGGAGGAATGGAAAACGAAAACGTATAGGGTTAAAGAAGAATCGAAGCTAGATACAGGCTTAGTAAAAGATGTGTGGTACAATTTGCAGCTTTGGTTTCAGAAAGAGTTTGATGGTTCTATTTTCTGGGCTTATAATCAGGATCATATCGATTATTTGGAAAGGTATATTGGTGCCGATTTGAGAGAACGAAATTCAAAAGCAAATTACACATCAAGTTTAGTGGCTCGTTTGCCACAATTTGTAAAAGCAGCAAAAAATAGAGAAAAGCTTCTTAAAATTTTAAAGAAATGGAAAGAATAATTCAGATAACAGCGGGTCGAGGACCTGCGGAATGCACTTGGGTGGTTGCCCAAGTGCTTAAAAAAGTTTTGGATGAAGCACGTGAGCAGGGACTTGAAACAGTTTTACTGCAAAGAGAAGCTGGCGAAGAAAATGGAACTATAGAAACGGCTACTGTTGCTGTAAAAGGCAAGAATACAGATCAGTTTGTAAATTCTTGGATTGGAACTATTCAGTGGATTGGCCAGAGTCAGTTTAGGAAAATGCATAAACGCAAAAACTGGTTTATCGGCATTTTTGAAATTGAACAGCAGAAAAATGCAGGATTTTCAGAAAATGATATTCAATATCAGGCTATGAGAAGCTCTGGAGCAGGAGGACAGCACGTAAATAAAGTAAGTTCGGCAATTCGGGCAACTCATATTCCGACGGGAATTGCAGTTGTTTCTATGGATAGTAGGTCGCAACATCAAAACAAAAAACTGGCAACAGAAAGATTAATTAAAAAACTGGAAGACGAGAAACTTATTCAGCTTAAAAATCATGTGGGCAAGCAATGGGAAAACCAATTGAATGTACAACGCGGAAATCCAGTGAGGGTTTTTGCAGGAAGTGATTTTAAAAAGAATAAAGTGGAGAAAAGTTACAAAGGAACTCGTCAGAAATTAAAAAACGATTTACGAAATGAAAACAATTGATAAATACCTTTTTCAGGCTTTGGATAATTACCCATATTGGTTGGAAGGAACAATCGAATCTTTGGATTATGCTTTTTCTTATGATTCAAAAAACACGATGATTTTATGTTTGTACGGACGTATTCAGGCCGAACAGCTTATGAATTATGAAGAAGCTAAATCTTATTTTCAAGAAGCTTTATCGATTAATATTCATGCGCTTGAAGTGTATCCGTATTATTTGCAGACGCTGATTTTGAATGAAGATTATGAAGAAGCTGAGAAATTGATTGACTTTGCTTTGACTGTTAAAGGAATAAATAAAGCCGAAATTTTTATTAAGAAAGCAATGTTACTTGAAGTGCAGCAAAAATTCAAAGAAGCTTTGAAAGAAATTAAACAGGCAAAATTATTCTCTATGCAGCACGATTACGATTCTGGAATAAGCGAAGTAGAAAAACGAATTAAAAGTAAAATAGATTTATTGGAAAACAAGAAATCTAAAAAAGATAAGAAAGGCTCTAAAAAGAAATCGAAATGATTCTAATACAACAAAAAACGATGCAACTTGCATCGTTTTTTGTTGTTTGGATTTTGCTATTTGATTTCCTGCAAGGTTTCCAAAACCTTGTAGGTTTGTGGCGTACAATTGCACACCTACAAGGTTTTGGAAACCTTGCAGGAGCAGTGAATAAATTTAATTATTTCCAGTGCAACTCTAAAGCAAAACAAGTCTTTTCGCCTTTTGTAATTGTAAAAGTAGTTTCGGTTTGCTCTTCATTATCACTTTCGTGAATAATAACTTTATCGTTTAAAGAAAGCTCTTTAAGAAAGTTCATTTCAAAACTTTTCACTTCTTGGTTTAAGATTCTTTTTGGGTCCACATGATCGAGGCACCACTCCAAATACTTTACATTATTGGCGTGATTTACAATGTCTAAATCTGATAAATAAACGGTTTTTTCAAAAACGGATTCTTTCTCAGAATTAATATTTATTTTAGAAAAGCCTTCAATTGTTGCTCTATTGTCAGGATATAATTCGAAATGTGCAAAAGTTAATGCCAGAGCTTCTGGACGGCGTGCTTTTGTGTTGAAAACGGCCCAAAATGTTTCGCTTCCAACTATTTTTTTTCCGTTTACATACATTTCCAGTGCACGGACAGAACGTGAATTTTCTAAACTATTAATCCATGTTTTTACGGTGACCACATCTTGCCATTTTGGCAAAGCAGTTATTTCTACACGCATACGGCTTAAAACCCAAGCTTGATCAAATTCTTGCATATCACTAAAACTGATACCTCCAACTTCTGAATGTGCTGCAGCGGTAAGCTGTAAAAGGTTGCACAAATCGGTGTATTTTAAGTAACCAGTTGGCGTGCATTGTGTGAAATTGATTTCCCAGTCTTTGGTTAAAACTGATGTGAAATTGGGAGATATTGGCATTTTTTAATTTTAGATTGTTGATTTTAGATTTTAGATTTTTTGAAATATGACGATACTATTTTATAACTTATGTAAATAAAGCCAAATAATAATACTCCAAAAATTATAAATTCTTTAATGTTTAGATTTTTAAAATGAGGTCTTTCAATCTTTTCTTTTAGAGCTATAGCAAATACGATAGTTAAAACTACTGTACAAAAAAGAAAGAAAACATTTCCTATTAGTTTTAAAAATTTCATTTTATTACACCTCCGATATAATCAATTATCTCATTTCTATCTGTTGAGTAATCAAACCATTTGGTATTTTCATTTCGTTTGAACCACGTCAATTGCCTTTTTGAAAACCTTCTTGTATTTTTTTTGATTTCCTCAATTGCAAATGGCAAAGTGAATTCTCCGTCAAAATAACTAAATAATTCTCTATAACCGACCGTTTGTAAAGCATTTAACTCTTTGTTAGGATAAAGTGCTTTTGCTTCTTCCAGCAACCCCATGTTCATCATGATGTCGACGCGCTGGTTGATTCTGCTGTAAATTATTTCACGATCTGCGTCTAAACCAATTAAAATAGGGGTGAAGTTTCTGTTGTTTTTCTTTAGATTTAAAAAGGAAGAATATGGTTTTTGAGATCCGATGCAAACTTCTACAAAACGCATCATACGCTGTGGGTTTTGTAAGGTCTGCGGGTTTTCGATTGTTATTTTTTGGTAATAATCGGGATCTAGATTTTTCAATTGTTCCTGAAGATATTCGATTCCGAATTTTTCGTAGTTTGAATTGACTTCGGTACGAACTTCTGGAGCGATTTCAGGAAATTCGTCGAAACCTTTTAAAATGGCATCGACATATAGTCCTGATCCGCCAATTAGAATGGCAAAATCGTTATTTTGATATAATTCTTCTAGTTTTAAAAGTGCTTCTTTTTCGTAATCGCCTACGGTATAATTTTCAAAAATGGATTTGTTTTGAATGAAATGATGTTTGGCAGCATTTAATTCTTCTTCGCTTGGAACGGCTGTTCCGATGGTCATTTCTTTAAAAAACTGACGGCTGTCACAAGAAACAATTTCGCAGTTAAAGTGTTGTGCCAAAGCAATGCTCAAGGCTGTTTTGCCTATAGCTGTTGGTCCGACGATTGTTATTAGGTATTTCATATTTTTTAGCCCAGATGGAAATGGAAACCCCGGACTTATATTTGTGTGTTTTTTTTGGAATAAAAAAGCGACCAGAGGAAGCTCTTTTTATGACTTAAAAAAACAGCAAATATAAGGAGGAGTTGCAATGTACAGCTGGATTAGCTTCTTAAATTAATTATTTGGCAATTCTGTTCCGCATTCATAACAATATTTTGCGTTGTCAAAATGAACTTGAGACTGGCATTTTGTGCATGTTTTTTTACTGTTTACCGTATTGTTTTTTAAGCTCTTTTTGGCAAATTCAGCGGTTACAATTCCTGTGGGAACGGCGATTATTCCGTAACCTAAAATCATAACAAAGGCTGCAATAAATTGTCCTAAAGGAGTTTGCGGAGAAATGTCTCCATAACCAACGGTTGTCAAGGTAACAATTGTCCAATAAATTCCCATTGGGATGCTTGTAAAACCAGATTCTTTTCCTTCGACCAAATACATTATGGAGCCAATAATAATGGTGCTGATTAAGACGAAATAAATGAAAACAAGAATTTTTTCTTTACTCGCATCAATGGCTTCTTTTAGCTGTAAAGATTGATGGTTGATTTGCGGAATGTGCAAAATTTTGAACAATCGAAGAAAACGTAGCGCTCTCACGATGGACAAAATACTTGCGCCAGGAAAAAAGATGGACAAGTACATTGGCAAAACGGCGAGCAAATCGATGATTCCGTAAAAGCTAAAAATGTATTTTATTGGTTTTTGAATGGAAATAATTCTCAGAATATATTCGATGGTGAAGAATATTGTAATGACCCATTCGCAAATAATTAATTGCTCGTGATATTTAGAACTGATTCCTTCAACGGTATCGAGCATGATTAAAAGAACGCTCAGTAAGATTAAACCTAAAAGAACCAAATCGAACATTCTACCTGCTAAAGTGTTGGTTCCGTAGAGAATGATTTTTATTCTTTCTCTAAAAAGTTCGTATTTAGATTTGTGTTTTACCATACTATGAAGATACAAAAAGTTTATTGCACTAAAAATGAAGGACTTTTAACGATTTACTTTTGCGGATATAGTTCTGAATAATATTTTTTACATCTCGATTGTGCTGCATTGGAATCAGAATATTTTTAAGAATATCAATATTGGTAATCTGATAATTTAGATCGTAATAAGCATAACCTTGATACGTGCCGTTTTCGATTAAAATCGCACTTCTTTCGTTTATATTTCGGCCTCTGTCAATTAAAATCATGCTTTTGTTTTCGAAGCTATTTTCTGAAATGAATTGCTGTACTCTTAAATTGTAAACTTCGGGAGTAACTTCGCCAATGCAAGCGCCGTCGCATTCTTTGATTTTATATTGAAAACATTCGTTTTTGGTTTGGTATAAACCTGTCAGTTTCTGGCACAAATGGTATTTTGCCGTAAATCTAAACAGCGCATTTTTACCATCTTGTAAAGATGCAAAAGAGGTAATTTCTTTTTTTCTTCCATCTGCTTTTTCAAGTTTTAGATTCATATAACCGTTTGCATCTTTTTCGGCATATAATGCGAAAGGAAAAACAGTTTTCTTTTGTGAACGATTGTATCTCGGACGATTGGTTTTTACTTCTTGGCTTTCTTTTAAAAGCGCTACTAATTCGCTTCCAGTTTCTTCGTAAGTGATGGTAAAAACTTCTGCTTGAATCCTTTTGCTTTTGGTGGTAACTCCAGTAAAATGCTGATTGACTCTTTTTTTTATGTTTTGGCTTTTGCCGATATAAATTAGCGTACCACCTTCATTATAAATATAATAAACGCCAGTTTTGGTTGGCATTTGATTTAAAATATCTAAAAATTTTGGAGAAATTCCTTTTTCGACTTCGAGTTTTATAAAATCTTTTACGATTGTCTTCTCAGTGTCTTTTTCCAAAAGCATTTTAAACAGCTTTGTGGTCGCCATAGCGTCTCCGCTGGCGCGATGTCTGTCTGCCATCGGAATTCCGAGTGCGCGAACTAGTTTTCCTAAACTATAAGAAGGCTGTTCTGGGATTAATTTTTTTGCTAATTCAACCGTACAAAGTGTTTTGGCTTCAAAATCGTAGCCTAAACGTCTAAATTCGGTTCTTAGAATTCTATAGTCAAAAGAAGCGTTATGAGCTACAATTACGCAGTCTGAAGTGATTTCAATAATGCGTTTGGCAATTTCGTAAAATTTTGGAGCAGAACGCAACATAGCGTTATTAATCCCTGTCAGTTTTACAACAAAAGGCTGAATCGGAATTTCAGGATTGACAAGGCTTATGAATTGATCAACTACTTCATGCCCATCAAATTTGTAGATAGCGATTTCGGTAATTCCCTCTTCATTAAATTGTCCCCCAGTGGTTTCTATGTCAAGTATTGCGTACAAATTAGGTGCTCAGTGTTTAGTTTTTTGTAGAGGTGCATCGTTGTGCGTCTCACGTTGGGTAGTTTTCGATAATTAACGGCCGCCAAAAATGCTGCTTCCAATTCTAACCATTGTGCTTCCGCATTCAATAGCCAATTGATAATCTCCAGACATTCCCATTGAAATTGTTTTTAAATCAACAATCTGCAGTTTTTGGATGGAATCAAAAATCGATTTTAAATGTGTAAATTCTTTTTTTATCTGGTTTTGGTTTTCGGTGAAAGTGGCCATTCCCATTAAACCTAAGATACGAATATTTTTCAACTCTTTGAACTCAGAAGATGTTAAAAGTTGGTTTAATTCGCTTTCGTCCAAACCAAATTTAGATTCTTCTTCGGCAATATAAATTTGAAGAAGACAATCTATAATTCTGTTATTTTTTAAAGCTTGCTTGTTGATTTCCTGCAATAATTTCAAACTGTCAACGCCGTGAATCAAAGTCACATACGGCGCCATAAATTTGACTTTATTCGACTGAACATGACCAATCATATGCCATTGGATATCTTTAGGCATTTGTTCCCATTTTTCAGTCATTTCCTGAATTTTGTTTTCTCCAAAAATGCGCTGACCCGCTTCATAAGCCTGCATCAAATCTGAAACAGGTTTTGTTTTTGAAACGGCAACTAGAGTTACATGTTCAGGTAAGGTTGCTTTAATTGTATTTAAATTTGATGCTATTAACATTTTTCTATTTTCTGTTGTATTCGCATTATATATAACTTTTCATCAAGTATAATTTTCTCTCCTTTGTACTTTTTAAATTCATTAAATATTTCGACTATTTGTTCATCTGAAAATGTCTGGAATGGATTTATAGTATATTTATTTTTTCCATTTTTTAAATTTATGTAAAAGGTCACAGAACATAATCCTGATCGTGAGGGATTTCCTTTAACCTCAATTTTTGTTCCTTTTAGCGGAATAGATTTTTCCCAGTTTGCATTGAAAACTTCACCCTTTAAAGTTATCTTATTTTCATCAATAGTAACTAAATTGATAATTCTTTTAAATGAATTTTTAATCAATATGATGCATAATACTAAAAGAACTAATTCAAGAAAATATGCATAATATTTTAGATTTTTGTCTTCAAAAAAAATAGAAAGTACAAATGAGTAAATTATAAATACAAATAAGTAACCAATAGGTCTTTTACTAAAAATCCTAGCTTTTAAATTTTTATAATTTCCTTCAAATGTAATCATATATTAAGCAAGAGGGAATCTTAATTCAGAAAATGTAAATACTACAAAAACTGTTTAGAGACTTTCTCCGCTTTTTTACTTTCGCTGTAATCGTAAAAACCTTCACCAGATTTTACTCCCAGTTTTCCAGCTCTAACCATATTTACAAGAAGTGGGCAAGGAGCATATTTCGGGTTTTTGAATCCGTCGTACATTACATTAAGAATGGCAAGACAAACATCAAGTCCAATAAAATCAGCCAATTGAAGAGGTCCCATTGGATGTCCCATTCCTAATTTCATTACTGTATCAATTTCATAAACACCCGCAACGCCATTGTATAACGTTTCAATTGCTTCGTTTAACATTGGCATTAAAATTCGGTTCGCCACAAAACCAGGATAATCGTTTACTTCAACTGGTACTTTGCCTAATTTTTCAGATAAAGACATGATAATTTTAGTGACTTCATCGCTTGTATTGTACCCGCGGATGATTTCGACCAATTTCATAATCGGCACCGGATTCATAAAGTGCATTCCGATAACGCGCTCAGGATGTGCTACAACAGCTCCAATTTGTGTGATAGAAATAGAAGAAGTATTGGTTGCTAAAATCGTATTGTGTGAGCAATATTCGTTTAATTGTTTGAAGATGTTTAGTTTTAATTCTACATTTTCAGTTGCAGCTTCTACGACTAAATCAACGCCTACAACACCGTCTTTTAGATCGGTATAAGTGATAATATTAGTGATTGTTTTTGCAACATCTTCCTGCGTAATGGTTCCTTTAGACAGCATACGGTCTAAGTTAGCCGCAATAGTTGCCATTCCTTTATCTAATGATTTTTCAGAAACGTCAATTAGTTTTACAGTAAATCCGCTTTGCGCAAAAGTATGTGCAATTCCGTTCCCCATTGTTCCTGCTCCAATTACAGCTATTGTTTTCATAGTATACCGTGAAATTATATTTTATGATTTAGCCACGAATTCAGCAAATAATTCGTGAATTCGTGGCTAACTTATTTTTTTAAATTTATTATTTATTGAAACAATCAATAATTTGATACGCCACTCTTAAAGCATCTGTAGCTTGTTCAAGTGTTACTACAGGAGTTGTATCGGTATTAATTGCATTGGCAAAAGATTCTAATTCGTCCAAAATCGCATTATTTGCTTCAACATCTGGATTGGTGAAATAGATTTGTTTTTTTACACCTTCAGCATTTTGAAGAATCATATCGAAATCTCCAGGAACTTCTGGCGCATCTTTCATTCGAACTACTTCGCATTTCTTTTCTAAAAAATCTACTGAAATGTAAGCGTCTTTTTGAAAGAAACGTGATTTGCGCATATTTTTTAATGAAATTCTGCTTGCCGTTAAGTTAGCAACGCATCCATTTTCAAATTCGATTCTAGCATTGGCAATATCTGGTGTATCACTAATTACAGATACACCACTCGCGTGAATATCTTTTACTTTCGATTTAACAACACTTAAAATAGCATCGATATCATGAATCATTAAATCTAAAACCACGGGAACGTCTGTACCGCGCGGATTAAATTCTGCCAAACGATGCGTTTCTATAAACATCGGATTTTCGATCATGTTTTTGGTAGCGATAAAAGCGGGATTAAAACGCTCTACGTGACCAACTTGACCTTTTACATTGTATTCTTTAGCAAGAGCAATAATTTCTTCTGCTTCTTCTACAGTGTTGGCAATTGGTTTTTCTATAAAGATGTGTTTTCCTGATTTGATGGCAACTTTAGCACATTTATAGTGCGAAAGTGTTGGAGTAACAATATCAATCACGTCGACAGCGTGAATGAGTTTTGCAATTGTGCTGAAGTTTTTATAGCCAAACTCTTTTGAGATTCTTTCGGCATTTTCTTGATTTTCGTCGTAAAATCCAACTAATTCGTATTTGTCAGATTGTTGTAATAAGCGTAAATGTATTTTACCAAGATGACCAGCACCTAAAACTCCTACTTTTAACATGAGAATGTATTTTAAACAAAAATATAATTTATTTGTTTAACGTGAAAGTGAATTTAAAGTAATTGTGAGTCGATAGTTAATTAGTCCTTAGTTTATAGTCCTTAGTTGTGAGTTGCGTTTTCTGGCTTGTCACCCTAAAGCGTAGTCAAAGGACGTACAGTTAACGAACAAAGGGATTCGACTATGCTCAGCCTGACAAATGGAGACATTAAAATTCAAGTTTCAGCTTTATAAATTTATTATTTAAAAATCAATATTTGAAATCCTGTTTTGTTTCTTATTTTTGCGAAAATAAAACCTACCCATTTTGAAAGATACTGCCAAACATCAAGGACTTCGTAATCAATTAGTAAGTACTTTAGAACAAAAAGGAATTACTGATAGAGCTGTTCTAGAAGCGATAAAAAAAATCCCAAGACACCTATTTTTAAATTCAAGTTTTGAAGATTTCGCTTATCAGGACAAAGCTTTCCCAATTGGGGCGGGGCAGACTATTTCACAGCCTTATACAGTGGCTTTTCAGTCGCAACTGCTTGAAGTTAAGAAAGATCATAAGATTTTAGAAATCGGAACAGGCTCTGGTTACCAGACAGCTGTTTTATTTATGCTTGGAGCAAAAGTGTATACGATTGAAAGACAAAATGAATTGTTTAAAACGACTTCCAATCTTTTTCCAAAATTAAATATCCGTCCAAAGCATGTTACTTTTGGAGACGGTTACAAAGGATTGCCAAATTTTGCACCTTTTGACAGCATTATAGTTACAGCAGGTGCGCCGTTTATTCCGCAGCCTTTAATGGCACAGTTGAAAATAGGAGGAAGACTTGTTATTCCGCTAGGAGAAGATGTTCAGATTATGACTTTATTAATCAGAAAAAATGAAACTCAATTTGAAAAACATGAGTTTGGAGAATTTAGATTTGTTCCTTTATTAGAAGATAAAAATTAAAAGAAAAGCCCGTTTATACGGGCTTTTTTATTGAGTGAGAATTGAAATGTATCTTTCCAAACTTTCTTTTTCTCTTTGAGCTATAAAAAGAAAAAAATCTTCTTTGTCTTTTTTGGTTTGCGCTATTTCTAAAGATTGATAATATTGCATTCGATTTTCATAATCTCCTTTAATATTAGCAATTGGATATCCTTTTTGCATCAAAATTAAATTCATAATCAATCTTGAAGTTCTGCCATTTCCATCAATAAAAGGATAGATTGTAGCTAATCGTTCGTGCATTTCAGCTGCTAAAATAACAGGATGCAATTTGTTTTTATTGATTTCATACCAAATAAAATATTCTTCCATTTCTTGCTGAACCATTAAAGGCTGAGGAGGCATGTGTGTGCTGCCTTGTATCATGACTTGAATTTTTCTATAGCGACCTGCATCTTCAGGAATAATTCCTCTTAAAATTAAATTATGGATAGATAAAAGATCGCGTTCGTTTAGCGAATTGCTTTTATTCATTAAATCTTTTATAAAACCAATGGCTTCCTGATGATTTATTGCTTCCAGATGTTCCCGCATACTTTTTCCTGAAATAGTCAAACCCTCATTAATGACCATATCTGTTTCGCGAAGAGTCATTGTATTTCCTTCAATTCTATTACTTTCAAAAGTATATTCTAATTCAAGAGCCTGTTTAATCTTAAAACTATCATACTGACGGTGAGAATCTAGTTTTTCTTTTAAAGCATCAATTTCGTTTAAAATTTTTTCTAATGAAGTAGATAATTTAAGATTGGAAACTGTTTTATTGTATTTGATTTCATCTTCGGCAATTTTCAAAGCCTTCAAAGCAAACTCTTCATCGCCAATTTCGTAAAGAATTTTTTCTTTAAGCCAGGCAATCATTAAAGTTTCATAATCAATTTCTAAGAGCTGAGACAATTTTACAATTTGATCTTTAGTTGGCTTTCTAGTTCCCGATTCAAATTTGCTAATTAAAGCCTGATCTATATTGGCAAGCTGTGCCAGTTCACGGGTTTTAAAACCTTTTTGCTCTCGAGCATTTTTTAAAAGAGATTTCATTTGATGAAAAATTAAGTCTTGACAAAAATAGTCAATTTTTTATATAAAAGAAAAGCAGTGTTTTAAGTACTGCTTTCTAAATTTTATTTTGGAGGAAGAGAACCGTCTTTTTTCATTTCTTTTACAACAGATTGCATTATGGCATCTACAGTTTGTCCTAAGTCGGTAACATACTGTGATTCTGTTGTTCCGGTCCAGATTAGTTTATTTTGCTTTAGCGAAAATACATTGGTTTCTACCATATAAGATGTCGTTTCTTGATAATATCCAGGGTCATAGAAGTTTGGAGAATACATTCCGTACCAATTCCCAAAACCGTAACCGTACATTCCGGTATATAATCCGTCAAAACCTCCATAATACATTCCAGTGTAAGTTCCGGGAACGTAGGTAGTTTCTTTTTCTTTACTGACTAAACGCATGCTGACAACTCCGTCAAAATTTTCGTCTTGTAAAACCTTTAGTTTTTCTTCTTTCGATAATTGTGAGGTTGCGTTTAAGTATTGATACGAAGTTTTGAATACAGGATTACTTGCAGCAATTCTGTTTTCTATAATTCGTCTCGAAGCTTCGTCTTTGACCAAAGCTACAACCAAAACTTTTTTAAAATGTTCCTGAGTAATCGTCACATCGGGATCTCTCCAGCTGTTTACAATAGAAGTATTACTGCCGCAACTTGAAAACGCTGCAATAGCGAAAAACAAAACTAAGTACTTTTTCATATTTTACAGTTAAATTGGTTATAAGTAAAAATAACTATAAAATATTAATAAATAGAGGTTTATGTAAAATTAAAAAAGCTTTTAGTTAAAAGCTTTTTTAATACGGTCCAAATCACGTTTGGTATCTTGTTCTTTTAGAGATTCACGTTTGTCATAGTTCTTTTTCCCTTTGCACAACCCGATTTGCAGTTTGGCTAAACCTTTTTCGTTTGTGAATAATTTTAAAGGAATGATTGTTAAACCTTTTGCCTGAACACTTTTATGAAGTGTTTTTAATTCTTTTTTATTTAAAAGTAATTTTCTCTCGCTTCTTGATTTATGATTGAACTGATTTCCAAAAGAATACTCTTCAATATAAGTATTAATGGCAAAAAGTTCCATGCCGCTAAACTCGCAGAAGCTTTCGGTAATATTTGCTTTCCCTAAACGTATAGATTTAATTTCTGTTCCCGCCAAAACAATTCCAGCAGTATAAGTGTCGATTATTTCATAATCGAATCTGGCTCTTTTGTTAAGTATGTTGACTGATTTTATCATGATTGCAAATGTAAGACAAAATTGAAAAAAAATGTAACAGATAAAGATAATTAAAGATTTTTTTTCAATCTATGATTTTAATCATTCTTAAGGAAAAAACTTACCTATAAGTTTGTCTTATAATTTTAAAAACCAAAATAAAATGAAAAAAATTGTAACGTTAATGAGTATAGTGTTAATCGGTTTTGCCGCTAAAGCTCAAGATTCATCTCAAGGATTAAAAGGCGCTTGGTTTGCTACTTCTCAGTTTGGTTACCAGCAGACAAAAACTGGTGATGTAAAAGCAACGAATATTTCTGTATTGCCAATTGTTGGAACATTTGTAACTCCTTCTGTAGCAGTTGGTGCTGCCGTAGGATTTATTAATATTAAAGCAGATGGATACCCAGAGGGAAGTACAGATCTTAAAACACTTGCTAAGACAGATTTATTTGTTTTTCAGCCTTTGGTTAGAAAATATTGGAATGTAGCGGGTTCATTATATTTCTTTGGACAGGCAGCAATACCAGTCATCACAGGAAAAGAAAAAGAAAGCGATTTAAAAGTCAATCAAGTTGGTTTGTCTGTGTCTGGAGGGTTTGACTATTTTGTAACTAAAAACTTCTCTGTTGAGTTTTCTTATGATTTAGCAAACTTTACTTCTACAACATTGGATCCTAAGGTAGGAGAAAAAACTACAGTTACTAATTTTGGTTTAGCACATGTTGCAAATGTTGAGCCATTGTACAATGGGGCTTTAGGCGGAAGTAATCCAACTTTAACTTCTCCAATTTCTGTAGGATTTAAATTCATATTCTAATTTTATTCTTTATTTGATTAACGTAAAATTCTATTTTAGTAATTTTACAAAAAAAAAGACCGTGCTTTAAAGTACGGTCTTTTGATATTATTTAAAAAGTTTAAAATGCAAAACCAGTATAAAGATCCTTTACACGGAATTACACTTCAAAAAATTGTAGAAACATTAGTCGATTATTATGGTTTTGATACTCTAGGAGAATTAATCCCTATCAAATGCTTTACTTCGAATCCGAGTGTAAAATCAAGTCTTACTTTTTTAAGAAAAACAGATTGGGCTCGTAAGAAAGTAGAAGAGCTTTATGTTAAAACGCTTCCTAAGTTAGGTTGATCTTATAATTTATAAGAAATCATAACTCCTCCACGATACGGAAGCCATTCGCCACTTTTATTCCAGTGAACTGCTTTTTCATATCTCCCAGGAGTGCCGTCATTATAGTATCCGTGATAAAATCCTTGGTGCCATCCGCCACCAACAAAAAAGTCAAGCAAAAATTTGTCATTTAATTTCAGATTGTAACCAACTGTAGCTCCAAGTCTGTATCCAAAACCATCTTCATAATGATTACTGTTCCAGTAATTCCATTTTTGTAATTCATATTTATCGGCTCCGATATGAGCTCCTGCATAAAAACCGTTGTATTTTTCTTTAAAATGGTAACGAACTTCAGGAGTAAAAGTGACAAGTTTCATAGGAGAATGTCCATTAAACGATTTCCAGAAAGAAGCCATAACATCTGCACTAAATGTAGTTTTTTCTCCAATACTGGTTTCTATTCCAATATTTGGAACTAATAATAGAGCAGTTGCTCCGTTAAATTTTACAAATGTCTGACTATGTAATTGAATACAAAATAAAAGAACAAGGAGGGCGGGTATTTTTTTCATAAATTTTGGAATTCAAAAACAGCTGTTTTTCGCTGATTTCGAGCGCAAATATAACTTATAACAAGAAACAATAATTCTTTATAAGATTATTTTAACAAGAATAAAAAGTTACTTTTCTAGTAATGAATAGATTACCTTGTCAAGAAATTTTCCTTCCCAAAACTCTGATTCTTTTAGATGCGCTTCTTTAACAAATCCGCATTTTTGTAATACCTTTTCTGAGGCATAATTTTCAGGGTCAATTACCGCCTCAATAGAGTGGAGTTTTAATTCTTTGAAGCCATAGTTTGTCAATGCATTTACTGCTTCTGGAACGATTCCTTTGCCATGAGAATCAGAATTTAGAATATAGCCAATTTCTGACCGGTAATTTTCAAATTGTGTTCTGTAGAATCCAATTATTCCTAATAGTCTTGGGTCTCCTTTAAGTCTAATCGCCCAATTTATGCCAATGTTCTTGTCGATGTTTTCGTTAATGGTATTGATGTGAACCAATGCATCTTCATGATTTTTAGCCAAAGGACGCGGAATATATTTCATAATCTCTGGATTAGAACGTATTTCGAAAACTTCTTTTACATCAGTTTCATTAAGTCTGTCCAAGATCAAACGCTCTGTTTCTATTACTGGAAATGGATTAAAATTAAATTCTAACATTTTGTATATTATAATATAGTAATACTAAATTTCGCACTGAAATCTTTATTTTCATCCAACGTCAAAATTCCTTCTTTTTTATATAAATCGCCTGTATTTTCGTCAGTGTCCGAATAACCTAGCCAAGGTTCAATACAGATAAAAGGCGCATTTTCTTTGGTCCAGATTCCTAAGCTCGGAAAATCATTATACTCAACTTTTACATAAGGTTTTGAATTGTTGAGGATAGTTAAAGATTTTGATTCTAATGTTTTAAAAATTAAAGCATCATTTTTAAACAGTTCATAATTTAAAGGAACAATGCCATTCTTTGTTTCTAAAATTTTAGTTTGAGATGAAATCAAATCATTTTCAAGAAGATAATATTTTAAGTTTTCTTCTTTTTCGAATTGAAAAGCATAATTTTCAAAATGATTAGGAAGAGCAATTGCAGGATGTGCACCAATTGAAAAAGGCATTTTTTCTTTTCCGTTGTTGATTACTTTGTATTCAAGTCCTAATGAATTACCATCAAGCGTATAAATAAGCTGCAATTCAAATTCAAAAGGATATTTCTGTACTGTTTCTTCGGAAGATTTAAGAGAGAAAATAGCTTTATTTTCGTTTTTTTCAATCAAATCAAATTCCATATCACGAGCAAAACCGTGACGAGGCAAGTGATATTCTTTTTCGTTGATTTTGTAAGTGTTATTTTTTAAAGTTCCTACAATAGGAAAAAGAACAGGAGAATGTTTGCCCCAAAAATCGGGATTGCCTTCCCAGATATATTCGTTGTTTTGGTTGTTTTTTATCGAAAATAATTCGGCTCCTGCATGTTTGATTGAAGCCGTTAATATTGAATTTGAAATAGTTGTAGTCACGATGCTAGAATGTATAATGAATGTTTTTTATAGATGTAAATATATTTTATAAAATTTAGTTTTTTAAGAAAAAGGCTAAATTATTTTATTAATAAAATTTTGCTAAAATTAAATTTATGTTTTAAAACTTCTCTGTAAATAGCTTTTTTTTTCATTAATTTGCTACATAAACAGCTAAAAATATGAAAAAGCAATCTGCGAAAGCCATTTTAACCGCGGCTTTATTTTTTGGGATTTCTTCAGTATGGGCGCAGGAAACTCCGTCAGCAACAAATCCAGTAAACAATTATAATTATCATGATGCCTTTGGACCTCATTTTTACACCAAAAATGCTACAAGTACTCGTACTGCAAGCGGAGAACCAGGAGTAGAATACTGGCAAAATAGAGCCGATTATCAGATTACGGCAAAATTAAATGGAAATACAAACGAAATTGTAGGGACAGACGAAATTACCTATACGAATAATAGTCCTCAAAAATTATCATTTCTTTGGCTGAATTTAGACCAAAACTTATTTAAAGAAGACTCTAGAGGAAATGCTCTTGTGCCTTTAACGGGAAGCCGTAACGGAGCCCAAGGACAAGTTTTTGACGGAGGAAATAAAATTAAATCGGTAAAAGTAATTTCTGGCGGTAAAACTAAAACGGAAACAGTTGCTAAATATATAGTTACAGATACGAGAATGCAGATTTTCCTTCCTCAGGAATTGGCTGCAAAAGGAGGTTCTGTAAAGATTAAAATCGAATTCTCTTTCATTGCACCTTTTGAAGGATCGGATAGAATGGGGGTTTTAGAAACTAAAAATGGAAAAATCTTCACTATTGCTCAATGGTATCCACGTATGTGTGTATACGATGATGTGAGAGGCTGGAATACAGCTCCATATTTAGGTGCTTCAGAGTTTTATTTAGAATATGGAGATTTTGATGTAAAACTTACAGTTCCTGGAAATCATTATGTTGTGGCTTCTGGAGAATTGTTAAACGGTCAGGAAGTCTTTTCTGCTGAGCAATTAAAAAGATACAAAGACGCTTCTAACAGCGACAAAACAGTTATGATTCGTACTGCAGATGAAGTAAATTCTACTGCAAATGCAAATGCTGGGACTGAAAAAACTTGGCATTATAAAATCAAAAATGCTCGTGATTTCTCTTGGGCATCATCTCCAGCTTTCATTTTAGATGGAGCAAAAATTAATCTTCCGAGCGGTAAAAAATCTTTAGCATTATCTGCTTATCCTGTTGAAAGTGATGGGCGAGATGGTTACGGACGTTCTACAGAATATGTAAAAGCCTCTATCGAGCATTATTCTAAGCAATGGTTTGAATATCCTTATCCAGCGGCGACAAACGTTGCAGGAAACGAAGGAGGAATGGAATATCCTGGAATTGTTTTCTGCGGATGGAAATCTAAAGAAGCTGATTTATGGGGAGTTACAGATCATGAATTTGGACATATCTGGTTTCCAATGATTGTAGGTTCAAACGAAAGATTATTTGCATGGATGGATGAAGGATTTAATACTTTTATTAATTCATTAAGTACGGCTGCTTTTAATAATGGCGAATACAAAGAACAGCCAACAGATTTGCATGAAATGGCAGAACCATTTACAAGACCTGATTTAGAAACGATTATGAGTTCTCCAGATAATATGAAGGAGGCAAATATTGGTATGTTATGTTACTTTAAACCAAGTGCAGGTTTAGTAATTTTGAGAGAGCAAATTTTAGGAAAAGAGCGTTTTGATACTGCTTTTAGAACCTATATTCAGCGTTGGGCTTACAAACATCCGCAACCAGATGATTTCTTTAGAAGTATGGAAAATGTGGCTGGAGAAGATTTAAGCTGGTTCTGGAGAAGCTGGTATGTAAACAATTGGCGTTTTGACCAAGGAGTTAACTCGGTTAAATATGTAAAAAATGATCCGGCTAAAGGCGCTGTAATTACAGTTGAAAACTTTGATAAAATGCCAATGCCGATTGTTTTGGATGTAAAATCAAAAAGCGGAAAAGTATCAAGAGTTAATATTCCAGTAGAAATCTGGCAAAGAAACAATTCTTGGTCTTTCAAACACAATTCTACAGAAGAAATTGAAAGCATCACGTTAGATCCAGACCATGCTTTTCCAGATAACAATACGTCTAATAATGTTTGGAAAGCGGGAAGCGGAAAAATTGAAAAAGACATTATTCTGGACGGATACTTAGGTAATTATGTTACCACTAAGTCTCCTTTGACAATTGAATTGACAGAGAAGAATAGTGTTTTATATGCTGAGCTTCCAAATTATCCTAAATTTACTTTAAACCCTGTTACAAATGAAAAAGACACATTTGAATCAAAAAGAGCAGGATTGAAATTTAAATTTAACGAAGCTAAAACAGGTTTCGATATGACGCTTATAGATAATGGACAAGTAATTCCATTTACGAAAAAGTAAAATTTTAAAAATATAAAATATTCAGAACCCGATAATTAGAAATAATTATCGGGTTTTGTTTTATGAGTATATTCACAAAACGTCAAAAAAATGTTAGAATTTAATTTTTTTGTTTTGTAAATAAAAAAATAATGTACTTTTGCACCGATGAATAAAATAAGTTTACATATAACTTCTTTGTCACGGACAAACTCACCGATTACTTCTCCCGAAGTACGGACACTATCTCTATAGTATCCACTGAGTTTTATAGCCGTATATTTATTCATATCCTTTTTTCATTTTGAAATCACATAATTTGTCCATTGGACAAACATATCCTAAAACTATATATAATTTTGTAAATTTTCTTGATCAAGTTTTTGATTTAGAGAGTGTTACTTCTTTTTTGTCTATTTTTATCGGATTCAATTCTGGATTTCAATCTAAACAATACATTTTAATTTTTAACGCTAAACTTCAATTATTGAAATGAAGATCTCTATTGTTGTTACCCAGGAAGAACACTTCAAATTCGCACAAGAAATCTGCGATACGATAGAATCATCTGCTTTGTTAAGAGGCACGGGGATTGCTAAAAGAACTCCTGAGTACATTCAGAAAAAAATGGCAAACGGTGATGCGATGATTGCACTGGCTGATGGAAAGTTTGCAGGTTTTTGCTACATAGAAAGCTGGCAGCACGGAAAATTTGTGGCGCATTCGGGATTAATCGTTCATCCAGATTACAGAAGCCATGGATTGGCTAAAAAGATAAAATCTAAAGTATTTGATTATTCTTTAAAGAGATTTCCAGATGCTAAAATCTTTGGAATTACTACTGGTTTGGCGGTTATGAAAATTAACTCTGAATTAGGATACAAACCAGTTCCTTTCTCAGAATTAACAACCGACCCGAGTTTTTGGGCTGGCTGTAAAACCTGTACCAATTTCCCAATTTTACAAAGCAAAGAAAACAAAATGTGCCTTTGTACAGGAATGTTGTATGACCCGAAAGAAAAACAAAAAACACCGCCTAGACATCCTTTTAATGAGGCTGTTTTGAGCAGACTTAAAAAAATTAAACAAGCTTTATTTTTAAATAAAATTATAGCATTTTTTGTTTAACCAATTAATTAGAAAAAATCTCAAACTGCTACATACGAAAGTATTAGCCTAAATTATAAAAAATGAAAAAAGTAGTATTAGCTTATAGCGGAGGATTAGATACCTCGTATTGTTTGAAATATTTAAAAAATGAAAAAGGATACGAAGTTCACACTGTACTTGTAGACACAGGAGGATTTTCTGCTGAAGAATTAACAGCTATTGAAAAAAGAGCTTACGAGTTAGGTAGTGCGCAACACGCTAACCTGACAATCGTTGACAAATATTATGATAAAGCAATAAAATATTTGATTTTCGGAAACGTATTAAAAAACAATACTTATCCGTTATCAGTAAGTGCAGAGCGTGTTTTTCAAGCAATTGAAGCAATTAAATACGCTAAAAAAGTAGGAGCAAGTGCCATTGCACACGGAAGTACAGGTGCAGGAAACGACCAAATCCGTTTCGATTTGATTTTCCAAACTATTGCTCCAGAAATCGAAATCATCACGCCAATTAGAGATTTAAAACTTTCTAGACAAGAAGAAGTAGATTATTTAGCTCAAAACGGAGTTCACTATTCTTGGGAAAAAGCACAATATTCTATTAATAAAGGTCTTTGGGGAACAAGTGTTGGAGGAAAAGAAACTTTAACTTCAGGACAGCCATTGCCAAGCGAAGCTTATCCTTCACAATTGCAAAAAGATGGTGAAGAAAAAGTAACGCTTCATTTTGAACAAGGTGAATTAGTTGGACTTAACGGAAAAACAGATAAGCCTTCAAATAATATTGTTGAGCTTGAAAAATTAGCAAACGCTTACGCAATTGGAAGAGATATTCACGTAGGAGATACGATTATCGGAATTAAAGGAAGAGTTGGTTTTGAAGCTGCGGCACCTTTAATTATCATCAAAGCGCACCATTTATTAGAGAAACATACTCTTGGAAAATGGCAACAATACTGGAAAGAACAACTAGGAAACTGGTACGGAATGTTATTTCACGAAGGTCAATTTCTTGATCCAGTGATGAGAAACATCGAAACTTTCCTTCAGGATACTCAAAAAACAGTAAACGGAACAGTAACTGTTTCGTTAAAACCATATCATTTCTCACTTGACGGAATCGAATCAGAAAATGATTTAATGAACACAGGTTTCGGTCAGTACGGCGAAATGAACAATGCCTGGACATCTGAAGATGCGAAAGGATTTATTAAGATTTTAGGAAATGCTCAAAATATTTTCTCATCTGTAAACAAATTAGATCATGATTAATGTCGGAATTATTGGTGGTTCGGGCTACACAGCCGGAGAACTCATCAGAATTTTAATGTATCACCCCAAAGTAAACATTGATTTTGTTTACAGTACAACAAACGCTGGAAAACCACTTTCTGTGGCGCACCACGATTTAATGGGCGATATCGAAATGAACTTTACTGATGAAATCAATCCAAATGTGAATGTGGTATTCTTGTGTTTAGGACACGGAAAATCGATTTCATTTTTGAAAGAAAATCAGTTTGCTGGCCATACTAAAATCATTGATTTAGGAAATGATTTCAGATTGAACAAAGATGCTCATTTTGAAGGAAAAGATTTTGTTTACGGTCTTCCGGAAATAAATAAAGCCGAAATCAAAAAAGCAGATTATATTGCCAATCCAGGTTGTTTTGCAACTGCCATTCAGTTGGCATTATTACCTTTAGCCAAAGACGGATTGCTGAATAATGATGTTCATATTAATGCAACAACGGGTTCGACAGGAGCGGGAGTTGGTCTTGCTGAAACTTCTCATTTTAGCTGGAGAAATAACAATTTTTCTCATTACAAAGCTTTTGAGCATCAACATTTAGGTGAAATCACTGAAAGTCTGGTGCAATTGCAGGATGATTTTGAAAGTGAATTGCTTTTTATTCCGAATAGAGGAGATTTTCCAAGAGGAATTTTTGCAACTCTTTACACGAAATCGGACGATAGTTTAGAAACTTTAGTAGCAAAATATCAAGAGTTCTATAAAAATGAGCCTTTTGTAACGGTTACAACGACAAACATCAATATGAAACAAGTTGTACAAACCAACAAATGCATTATTAGTTTATTGAAAAAAGGAAACCGGGTTCTCATAACATCAATTATCGATAACTTAACCAAAGGTGCTTCAGGACAGGCAATTCAAAACATGAATTTAATGTTCGGATTAGAAGAAACCACAGGGTTACATTTGAAACCAAGCGGATTTTAATTTTTTAGTTTCAAGTTTAAAGTTTCAGGTTTCACGTTCGGTACGTGACTTGAAATGAATAAAAAGAAACATAACTAGTTTTAGTTTTAAAGCTCTCAGTTTTCACATTCAGTGAGCAACTTGAAACTTTAAACCTGAAACAAAATAAACAAAACACAAAATGAACTTATTCAACGTTTACCCATTATACGACATTACTCCAGTAAAAGCAGTTGACTGCACAATTATTGACGACAAAGGAGTAGAATATTTAGATTTATACAGCGGACATGGAGTAATTTCCATCGGACATACACAGCCGGATTATGTGGCGAAACTAAAAAACCAAATTGATAATTTAGGATTTTATTCAAATGCGATTCAGAATCCTTTACAGGTTGAATTGGCACAGAAATTAGGAAAGCTTTCAGGTTTAGAAGATTATGAATTATTTTTATGTAGTTCTGGAGCTGAAGCAAACGAAAATGCTTTAAAATTAGCTTCTTTCCATAACGGAAGATCTAGAGTTGTGGCTTTTGATAATTCTTTCCACGGAAGAACTTCTGCGGCAGTTGCTGTTACCGATAACAAAAAAATAGTTGCGCCAATAAATGCACAACAAGAAGTAACGTTTTTACCTCTAAACCAAATTGAATTAGTTGAAGCTGAACTAGCAAAAGGCGATGTTACGGCTGTAATTATCGAAGGAATTCAAGGAGTTGGAGGTTTAGATCAAGGAACAACTGAGTTTTTCCAGGCTTTAGAAAAAGCATGTAAAAAACATGATGTTGTTTTAATTTTAGACGAAGTACAATCAGGATACGGAAGAAGCGGTAAATTCTTCGCTTTCCAACACCACGGAATTAACGCTGATATTATTTCAGTTGCAAAAGGAATGGGGAACGGTTTCCCGGTTGGAGCGATTTTAATTTCTCCAAAATTTGAAGCAAGTTTCGGATTATTAGGAACTACTTTTGGCGGAAGCCACTTGTCTTGTGCAGCAGGAATTGCAGTTTTAGATGTAATTGAAAAGCTTGATTTGCAGAAAAATGTAAATGAGGTTTACGAGTATTTCTTAGAAAAAATCAAAGAAGTTGAAGGCATCAAACAAGTAAAAGGAAAAGGATTAATGCTTGGAGTGGAGTTTGATTTTGATGTTGCGGCTTTGAGAAAGAAATTAATTATCGAAAAACATATTTTTACAGGAAGCGCCAATAATAAAAATCTATTGAGAATTTTACCGCCATTAACTGTGAAAAAAGCGGATATCGATACGTTTGTAAAAGCGTTGAAAGAAAGTTTAGAAGAATTAAAAAATTAATTCGCATTAAACCTTACGGGTTTTTAAAACCCGTAAGGTTTAGAAACGCAAAGTATAGTTTTCTAAAAGGTTTTCAAACCTTTTAGAATACAATAGTTTCGAAAGAAACAACCAAAAAACAACCAACCCACTTGAAATTATGAAACCATTATCAATTGAAACGCGCAATGCAGTTTTGCGGACCATGGCAAAACTGGTCGAACAAGAGCGGAATCAGATTATTTTGACCAATCAGGAAGATCTGGCCGACTACGACGGTTCTGATCTTGCGATGGAAGAACGACTGAAAGTAGATGATAAAAAAGTAGATGAAATGATTTTGTCATTAAATCAATTAGCATCTCAGGAAGATCCTGTTGGAGTAGAGCGCTTTCATTTTACACACGATAATGGAATCAAAGTCATCAATAAAACCGCAGCTTTTGGAACGATTTTAATTATTTATGAATCACGTCCCGATGTCACAATTGAAGCTGGTGGAATTGCTTTTAAATCCGGAAATAAAATTTTATTAAAAGGAGGAAAAGAGTCTTTAAAATCCAATTTGAAAATCGTAAGTCTTTGGTATCAAGCCTTAGAAGAAAATAAAGTTTCGAAAGACTGGGTTGAATATCTGAATTATAACAGAACTGAAACTCAGGCTTTTTTAGAAAAACCAACACAAAAAGTAGATTTAATTGTTCCGAGAGGAGGAGAAAAATTAATCGAATTTGTAAAAGCGCACGCGACTTGCCCAGTAATCGTAAGCGGACGCGGAAATAATTTTGTTTACGTTCATAAAGATGCTGATACGGATTTGGCTTTAAAAGTAATTTTAAACGCAAAAACGGCTAAAATCTCGGCTTGTAATGCAGTTGATAAAGTTTTAATTGATCCAAAACTTCCGAATTTTGAAGGTTTTACATCGATGCTAATCGAAACATTAAAAGAAAAAAATGTTGAAATTATCGTTGATAAATCGCTTGAAAATTTCGAAGATACCGAAACACTTCAAAACGAAGATATTTGGTATGAAGAGTTTTTGGATTATAAAATCGTAATTGGAACTATTGATTCTGACGAACATGCAATCGACATGATTAATAAATACTGCGGAGGACATTCAGCAGCAATTATTACAAGAGATAATGAAATTGCCAAACAGTTTATGGAATCTATAGATGCCGCGGCTGTTTACCAAAATGCGTCAACCCGATTCACAGACGGCGGACAATTTGGACTTGGCGGTGAACTAGCAATCAGCACTGATAAATTACATCAAAGAGGACCAATTGGACTTCAGCATTTGGTTACCAATAAATGGTACGTTTACGGAGAAGGGCAGATCCGGTAATTGAGATAATTAGATAATTTGTCAATTAGATAATTTGTCAATTAGATAATTAGGAAATTTTAGATTGCAGATTTTAGACTTTAGATTGTGAATTATTAATTCTTAGATTTTTAAATTTTTTATTGAGATTCAATTGGAATTTGGAATTTAAAATATTGGAATTTAATTATAAAAACTTTGTGCCTTAGCGCCTTCGTGGCAAAAACAAAAAACATGGCAAAAAAACGGATTTTATTAAAAATAGGAAGTAACACCTTAACAAAGGAAACCAATCATATTTCGCGGGGAAAGATTGAAGACCTTGGAATTCAGGTTGCGGCTTTGAACGACGAATATGAGTTTATCATAGTAAGTTCAGGAGCGATTGCGGCGGCAAAGCAGTTTGTAAAACTGGATAATCAAGATAAAGATGTTTTTGTAAAACAGGCTTTAGCTTCAATTGGACAGCCTCATTTAATGCGGATTTACAATGAGAATTTTAAGGATTTAGGATTAAATACCTCGCAGTGTTTGCTATCTTATTCTGATTTTGAAAAGGAGCAGACCAAAAAGAATATTGTAAATACGATTAATGTATTAGTTAAAAACAATTACATTCCGATTATCAATGAAAATGATACGGTGGCGACAGATGAGATTCGGTTTGGAGATAATGACAAATTAGCTGCTTTAACGGCGGTTCTTTTAAATGTTGATATCCTGATAATTGCAACCAATACAAATGGAATTTACACGAAAGAATCAATTCATAATGAAAATCCAGAAACCATAAAATTGGTAGAAGATTTAAAATCTCTGGAAAAAGAAATAGGAGATTCAAAATCTTCACACGGAACAGGAGGAATGCAGTCGAAAATCGAAGCTGCAGGTATTGCAAAAGCTGCTAATATAGAAACTTGGATCGTCAACGGATTAAATGATAATTTTATTTTAAACGCATTAGAAGATAAAATTCCATTTACAAAAATTTTATAGCCACGAATTCACGAATTGTTTCTTAGTATCTAAACGAAATATTAATTCGAATTAATTCGAAAAAATAATCGCAAAGATTTGGAAAAAAATAATTCGTGAATTCGTGGCGAAAAAAAAACTAAAAAACAAAGAAAACAAATGAACTACATCTCAATAAAAGAAATCAACTCATTATCAAAATGGGTAAACCAAGCGATAAAAATCAAAAAAAATCCGCTTAAAAACCAAAGTTTAGGGAAGAATAAAACATTAGGAATGTTATTTTTTAACCCCAGTTTAAGAACGCGTTTGAGTACTCAAAAAGCGGCTATGAACTTGGGAATGAATGTTATGGTAATGAACTTTACCAACGAAGGTTGGACTTTAGAATTTGAAGACGGAGCCGTTATGAATTCTGGTGCTTCAGAACATATTAAAGAAGCGGCAGAAGTAGTTTCTCAATACTGTGATATCATCGCAATTCGTGCATTTGCAGGTTTAGTTGATAAAGAAAAAGATTATGCTGAAACTGTAATTTCAGGATTTTTGAAATACGCTACAGTGCCAATCGTAAACATGGAAAGTGCTATTCGTCACCCGTTGCAGTCATTAGCAGATGCGATTACGATGGAAGAATTCAAACCTAGACATAAAAACAAACAAAAAGTAGTTTTGTCTTGGGCACCGCATCCAAAAGCGCTTCCACAAGCAGTTGCGAATTCATTCGTAGAAATGATGCAAATGCAGAAAGATATGGATTTTGTAATCACACATCCAGAAGGTTACGAATTAAGCCCAGAAATTACAAAAGACTGTAAAATCGAATACGATCAAGATAAAGCTTTCGAAAATGCTGATTTCGTTTACGTAAAAAATTGGAGTAATTTCAACGATTACGGAAAAGTAACCAACTCAGATCCAAACTGGACGGTTACAGCTGAGAAAATGGCTTTAACCAACAATGGAAAATTCATGCACTGTCTTCCTGTTCGTCGTAACGTAATTGTAAGCGATGAAGTTTTAGATGGAGAAAATTCTATCGTAATTGAGCAGGCGAATAATAGAACGTATTCGGCACAATTAGTTTTACAGAAGATCCTTAAAAAGCTATAGCTTTTTAAAGCTTCTAAGGTTTCTAAGCTACTAAGCTGCTAAGAGCCTTTGTCAAGAAAAAAGCTTAGAATCTTAGAACCTTAGCATCTTAGCACCTTATGAAGGTATCAGTAATAAAAATTGGTGGAAACATCATCGACAATCCCGTAGAATTAGAGCAGTTTTTAACTGATTTTTCTAAAATTGAAGGGCATAAAGTATTAGTTCACGGCGGTGGAAAATCGGCTACAAAAATGGCGCAGAGTATTGGTTTAGTACCGCAAATGATTGATGGACGCCGAATTACCGATGCTCCGATGTTGGATATTGTTGTAATGATTTACGCAGGGCAAATCAACAAACATATTGTAGCGCAATTGCAGGCAAAAGACAATAATGCAATCGGGTTTTCTGGTGCTGACGGGAATTTGATTCAATCAGCAAAAAGAAATCATCCAACAATCGATTACGGATTTGTAGGTGATGTAAAGCAGGTTAATACTAAATTATTAGCCACTTTATTAGAAACTGGAATTGTTCCTGTTTTCTGTGCGATTACACACGACAAAAACGGACAATTATTAAACACAAACGCTGATACTATTGCAAGCGAATTATCAATTGCATTATCTGAAGTTTTTGATGTAACGCTGACGTATTGTTTTGAAAAACAAGGCGTTTTGCAAGATTCAGAAGACGATTCATCTGTAATTACAGAAATCAACGAAACATTATACAACAAACTAAAAGAAGAAAAAGTAATCCATTCTGGAATGATTCCAAAACTGGATAATTGCTTCAATAGTTTATCAAGAGGCGTGCAGAAAATCAAAATTGGGCATCACAGAATGCTTCAAAATGCAGATGTTCCGCATACCACAATTACGTTATAAAAAAGTTGCCACAAATTGACGTTAATTCTCTCTGTTGAAAGAGAAAATAATTTTAGGTTTACATTAAAAAAATCATTTTGATTTTAAATCTGTAACAAAAAAACAATTTGCGAAAAGTCGTGTAATTAGTGGCAAAAAAATAGAGCGCACAAGGTATTTTAAATAAATTTGCGCAAGTAAAAATGGTCATAGGAAAGCTCAAAAACTTTGCTGCTTTGTTCCTTTGAACCTTTGAATCTTATTAAAATGAAAAATATAGATACGCTTACCAAAGAAGCCATTCAATTATTAAGAAATCTGATTGAAACGCCTTCATTCTCAAGTGAAGAAGACCAAACAGCTCTTTTAATAGAAAATTGGTTCAATCAAAATGAAATTCCGTTCAAGAGAGAAAATAACAATGTGTGGGCTTTCAATAAATATTTCGACGAAAATAAACCAACACTTTTATTAAATTCCCATCACGATACCGTAAGACCTAATCAAGCTTATACCAACGATCCGTTTAAAGCAATCGAAAAAGACGGTAAATTATTTGGATTAGGAAGTAATGATGCTGGAGGATGTCTGGTTTCGCTTTTAGCTACATTCGTTCATTTTTATGAAAACCAAAATTTATCGCACAATATTGTAATTGTAGCTTCTGCAGAGGAAGAAAGCAGCGGAAAAAATGGTTTAAACAGCGTTTTAAAACATTTACCAGAATTAGATTGTGCAATTGTGGGCGAACCGACTTTAATGCAATTGGCTGTGGCCGAAAAAGGACTTTTAGTTTTAGATGTAAAAGTAAAAGGAACTGCAAGCCATGCTGCGCATCAAAACGATGATAACGCTTTATACAAATCAATTCCGGTAATGGAATGGTTTAAAAATTATAAATTTGACAAAATCTCAGACGTTTTAGGTCCCGTAAAAATGACCGTAACACAGATCAATGCTGGAAAACAACACAATGTTGTTCCGTCAGAATGTGATTTAGTTGTAGACATTCGCGTTACGGATCGCTATACCAATGCGGAAATTCTGGAGGTTGTAAAAGCCAACGTAAATGCCGAAGTAACACCAAGATCAATGCATTTAAATGCTTCGTCAATTCCAATTGCACACGGTTTGGTTCAATCCGGAATTGCTTTAGGAAGAACAACTTATGGTTCGCCAACTCTTTCAGATCAGTCGGTTTTAAGCTGTCAGTCTTTAAAATTAGGGCCTGGAGAAACATTACGTTCGCATTCAGCAGACGAATTTATTTTTGTAAACGAAATAGAAGAAGGAGTCGATCTTTATATTAAAATATTGACAGGGTTCTTTAAATTATAAGAAAAGAAAACTGCCACGAATTCACGAATTGTTTTTTTACTATCTAGAAGAAGTATTAATTCGAATTAATTCGAAAAAAATAATCACAAAGATTTGAAAAAATAATTCGTGAATTCGTGGCGAAAAAAATAAAGCCTATGAAACTTTGGGAAAAAGGAATACCAACAGATAAACAAATCGAGCAATTTACCGTTGGAAACGATCGTGAACTTGATTTAGTTTTAGCAAAATATGATGCTTTAGGTTCAATTGCCCATGCAAAAATGCTTGGACAAATCGGATTATTAACCGAAGAAGAAACAACTTCTCTAGTTGATGCTTTAAACGAAATTATTGCCGATATCGTAGTTGGAAATTTTGAAATCGAAGACAGTTTTGAAGACGTTCATTCTAAAATCGAATATCTGTTAACAAAAAAACTAGGCGATGCTGGAAAGAAAATCCACACTGCGCGTTCTCGTAATGATCAGGTTTTAGTTGACGTTCATTTATATTTAAAAGATGAATTAAAAGCAATCAAAGAACAGGTAAAAACGCTTTTTGATCTTTTGATGGAATCGGCAGAAAAATACCAGCATGTTTTATTGCCAGGTTATACACATTTGCAAATTGCAATGCCTTCATCATTCGGAATGTGGTTTTCGGCTTACGCTGAAAGTTTGATTGACGATATCACAATGCTGAATGCAGCTTCTAAAATTGTAGATCAGAATCCGTTAGGATCTGCAGCAGGTTACGGAAGTTCATTCCCAATCGATAGAACATTAACAACAAAAGAACTAGGTTTCGAAACTTTAAAATACAATGCCGTTGCTGCGCAAATGAGTCGTGGAAAAGCAGAAAAAACAGTTGCTTTTGCGATGACAAGCGTTGCAGGAACATTGTCAAAATTTGCTATGGACGTTTGTCTGTATATGAGCCAGAATTTTGATTTTATCGGACTTCCAGCGCATCTTACAACAGGATCGAGCATTATGCCTCACAAGAAAAATCCAGATGTTTTCGAATTGATCAGAGGAAAATGCAATAAGATTCAGGCGCTTCCTTACGAGATTACTTTAATTACAAATAATCTCCCAAGTGGTTATCACAGAGATTTGCAGCTTTTAAAAGAAGGTTTATTTCCAGCGATTCAAACATTGAAATCATGTTTAGATATTGCGATTTTTTCAATAAAAGATATCACGGTAAAAGAAGGTATTTTGGAAGATAAAAAATACGATTATCTGTTTACTGTAGATACCTTAAATGAAATGGTTGTTGACGGAATGCCGTTTAGAGATGCTTACAAAGCCGTTGCAGAACAATTGGAAGAAGGAACTTATAAATCTCCAAAAGCAACCAAACACACACACGAGGGAAGTATCAATAATTTATGCCTTAGCGATATAAAGGATAAAATGGATAACAGCTTTTTAATGTAAATAAAAGCACTATAAAAAAGTAAAAGGTCATTGATTTTCAATGACCTTTTGTTTTATAGTAAGTTTAGTTTTTTACCAGTTTAAAAGTTTTGCTCCTGTTTTCGATCTGAACTTTACAGATGTATATGCCTTTAGAAAGATTTCCAACATTCAACTCTAATTTTTCATCAGGAGACACATTTTTTTGGTGCGAATATACTTTTGATCCATTTGAAGAAAACAAATCTACTTCGGCTAAACCATTGTCAGCACTTGAAAAATCAATATTCAAAAGTTTATTAATAACAGAAGGATAATATTTTAGATCTAAGTTATTGGCTTTGTTATTTAAACCTAAATTATTGCAACTTGTAGACAAAACACGTTGAGACGTAACTTGAAGTGTTGCTCCAGCACCACAAGTAGGGTTTGAAACATAACCCGCAACATTAGCAATAGGTAAAGCAGAATAAGTGTAAGCAGGTTTAGTTACTGCGGTTCCAGAATTTGCAGGAGCATTTAAGCAATCGTTAAAAGATATTCCAATTGTACCACCGTCTGTACTTATATAATTTTTAAAAGCAGTTCCAATTTTTGCAAAATCGGTGCCTTCAACATAGCAAGTAGAATTGTTGTTTCCGCCACCTAAACCAATGGCTAATGAACCTGAAACAGAGGTGTTGTAATAGCAGTTTAAAATATGAAGTTCGGCATTTCTAGCTCTTGGCATTCTTTCTTTACAGCCTTCAGCCCAATAGCAATTTTTAAATGTAATGCTATAATGACCATCTGCTGGAGCATCAGTTTTAGAAGAACCAATTAAATCAGAAAAACGGTGATCATCAGCTCCTCCTGGACCACCAGCTTTTGGAGCTTTTAGATAAATAAATTTGCACCAAGAAACCGTAACATTATCTGCAGCGCCTTTATTATCAAAATTGCCATCTGTTCCATCTTGAAATTCACAATGATCAACCCATAGATTTGTAGCTTCAGAAGTTAGATTATCGCGTCCATCTGTATCATAGGCACCAGGACCTTCAAAAATTAAATTTCTGATGATTATATTATTAGATCCTGCTTTTAAATTTAAAATTCCAGAACCAGAAGCCGTTTGATCAAGATTGATTAATCGCGCTCCGGGAAGTCCAATAATGGTTTTGTCATTTACCTGTACGCTCGTATACGTACAGTTTATTGTTCCCGAAACTAGAATAACTTGTGGAGTGGCCAATTTTAATTTGGCAGTTAAATCAGTTAAAGTAGTCACTATTACAGGAGTTGCGTTTCCTCCTCCAGTTGCTGCAGCTCCAAATCCTTCTGGAGAACTCATATAGTAGTTTTGAGCAAACAGAAAGGAGCAAGGGAGAAGCAAGGCTAATAAAATAAGTTTTGTTTTCATTTAAGTGTGGTTTTTTGTGGTTTCAATAGTAATGTAATCGATTGCACAAATGTAAAAGAATAAAAATAATTTCAAATTAATTTGATGAATATTTTGTGCTTTAATGATTGAAAACAAGAGAGTTGTAAGTGTTGTTTTTACACTAATTTATGCTCTATTATTTAAAGCTTTTACAGCAGTAATTGTATAAAATTTAGAAAAATTAAAAAACAAGTATTTTCATCCTAAAATACTTATATTTGAAAACCACAACCCAATTAACTAATGAAAAAATTTGACAGCCAGCTGACTCAAAATCTTTTTGATAAAGGCTTGATTACCGAAAATCAGTTTGATGAAATTAAAACGTATCGAAATCTGAATATCTTTTCGCTTAATGCAGAATTAAAACTTTTTTTATACCTGTCTGTATTGTTATTTACCTCAGGAATTGGAATTTTAATATATGAGAATATTGATTCAATAGGGCATATTGCTATTCTATCGTTGCTTTTGATTGTTATAGCAGTTTGCTTTTTTTATTGTGTTAAATATTCAAAAGGCTTTCAGAAAGAGGAAACCACTTTTGAGCATCCTGTTTTAGAATATCTAGTTCTCGCGGGCAATATTCTGACTTGTATTTTTATCGGATATCTTCAATTTCAATACAAACCTTTTGGAGAACATTACGGATTAGCGACGTTGGTTCCCACAATAGTGAGTTTCTTTTGTGCTTATTATTTTGACAATAGAAGTGTTTTAACGATCGCCATTACCGGCTTGGCGGCTTATGTTGGGCTTTCTGTAACGCCTCAGACTTTATTAGATAATAATGATTTTTACGCCAGCCAGAGTTTGAGCTATTCTGCTGTAATGCTTGGTGTTTTATTGATTTTATGGACGATTTACAGTCAGCGAATTTCACTCAAAACACATTTCGGTTTAATTTTTCTCACTTTTGCACTTCATATTATAAGCATTGCCTCAATTAGCAATTTAACCAATTACGATATTCTTACCTGGATGGTTTTTGGAGTTATTTTAGCAGGTTCAACTTATTATTTTTATAAAGCTAGTTACAATCAGAAAGCAATGTCTCTCTATGTATTTATGATTTTATACGCTTATATAGGCGGAAATATTTTTGTGTTTAGAATCTTTGAAAATGTTGATTTCTCAGACTTTTGGGAAATATTTATTTTACTATTGCCAGCTTATTTCGTCGCTTCAATTGTAATTTTTATAAAACTAATTAAAAACTTTCATAAAGAAATTTCAGAATGATAGCATACGATAAAAAAGTATTAGATAATGAAGCTTTAATTGATGAAGCAGCTTCTTTGTATAATGGAGGTTTTATTAGTAAAGACCAAAAGAAATTTATAGAAAAAGAGTTGGAAGCTCTTAAAGACCAGAAAAATATTCTGGTTAGAATTGGTTTCTTTTTGCTAGGAGCATTATTGTTCGGATCGATTTGTGGTGCGATTACTATATTCGGGGTGAGTTCCGAGCGCATATTTTTTCAAATCTGCTGTTATATTTTTGCGATAGTTGGATTTGCAGGAGCTGAATTGCTTGCTTCAAAAAATTTTCATAATCACGGTTTAGATGATGCCTTTATTCTGGGGGCGCTTTTAAATGTCGGGTTTGCAATAGGAATTACAACAGAAGGCTACGAAATAATCATAGCGATTTTTGTTGCTATTGCAGCATTGTTTATGTTTTTAAGGTATTTGCATGTATTGTCAATGCTAGTTTTTTGTATTGCTATAACTGCTTTTTTGTTTTTTGGAATGTTTGAATTCGGAGAAATAGGAAAAGCTATTTTACCATTTACAGCGGCGATTTTTGCTGGAGGTTTTTATTTTTTTACAAAAAAAATAATCGACCGTTTGACTCAAAATTATTACTATAACGGACTTTTATTAGCAAATAGTTTTTGTCTCGTTTTATTTTATCTTTCTTGTAATTATTTGATTGTAAGAGAGCTTTCTGTAGAGCTTTTAGGGACAGATGTAAAACCGGGAACCGATATTCCGTTTGCATTTTTCTTTTATGCCTTTACTTTTATAGTTCCAATGATTTATTTGGTTCAAGCTTTGAGAACAAAAGACCGATTAATGCTTTGGATTAGCTTTTTGGCTATTGCATTTTCAATTTATACGATTAGATTTTATTATTCGGTTTTACCGATAGAAGTGGCGCTAACAATTGGAGGCGCAGTTTTATTTGCAATCGCTTATTTTTCAATTAAAAAATTAAAAGAAAAAGAAAACGGATTAACTTTTAAACCCGATAGAATCAATCATACAGATTCGTTGCTAAATGCTGAAGCTTTAGTTGTAGCTTCAACTTTCGGAATGAAACCAGAAGTAAAACCGCAAGCTTCTCCAATGGAATTTGGAGGTGGAGGTTTTAGCGGAGGCGGTTCAGATGGAAGCTATTAATTAAGCCTGTGTGAATTTCGATTCATTTATTTTATTATATTTGTAAAATAAATGTAACTAAAAAGTTTCATAAATGATACAAGAAATTCTCGCTTTTAAAAAAGTTGCTAGCCAATTAGACGAACTTATAAATAATTCTCCCTTTAAAAAGAAATATATTATTGAACAGGTTGGGTTATCTGGGCCAACGTATTACAGAAAATTGCAAAATCAATCTTTTACTGCTGATGAAATGCTGGCAATTGCAAAAATTATTTCTCCCGAAGAATATTATAAAATGGAATTATTAGCGGAGATCGAAGAGGCTAGGGAAAATATTAAAGAAGGAAAAACTATCCCGCATAGCGAAATGATTAAGAGAATCAAAAATAAAAACAAGTGATTTTAGAATAAATCTTTGATTTGTTTTTGTCTATTATCGTGAAAAATTAAAAGCATAATTTTATCCTCTATTATACTGTAAATTAAAGAAATTTGTTTGACTACCAATATAGTACTGAAATCAAAATCTTTGTTATAGTGACCTATCTGAGGATTTTTTGATATTATATCAATTACATTTAAGACTTCTTCGTCAAATTTTTCAGCAACTTTAATAGACCAATTTTCTACTAGATATTCATAATTTTTTAAATATGTTTTCTCGGCTTTTTCAGTCCAAATCACTTCCATATATTCCACTTTTTTCGTGTAAATATACTTTTATTGAATAGAAAAAGCACAAAATAAATAAGAAAAAACTTTCTTTTTTATTTTGTGCTTTAGTGGTTTATTAGTAGATTTAAATTACGAAACCTTACTTTTTAATGCCTCAGCATCAATATCGCTGTGTGAAACATCGTAAACTGCTTTTCCGTTTTTGATTAAAATCAATTGAGGCGATTCGTGATAAACGCCAAATCGGCTTGCAATTTCGTTGGAAATATCTCTATGCGCAATTAAGTCTAAAAAATACGCATCAACAACACCTACTAGATCGTATTCTCTTTCAAATTGTTTTAAAGCCATACGGCTGATGCTGCATCGTGTACTATGCTTAAAAATCACAACTGGTTTTTCGTTTGAAATGGCTTCGATCTCCATTAATTGACGAATATCTGTTAATTCTGTCCAGTTGACTTTGCTTTTTGCTGCTTCTGAGTTCTCTGAACTTCCGAAGATTGAATTAAAAAAACTCATATTTGGCTTAATTTATGACTTTTTGACGTGTTTAAACCGCGAAAAACTGATTTTAACCGTCATTTTGTCTGTTTTTTTTACTATGGAATATAATTTGTCTATTTCAATGCAAAGTTAAATTATTTGAGCTAAAGATTTACCTCAATAAAGCGTAACTTTAATCTTATAAAATTCAAACAAATAAAAAATCATCAAATCGTAAAAATATGAATATTAACAAGTTTACTATTAAATCGCAAGAAGCCATTCAGTTGTCGCAACAATTAGCACAGCGAAATGGCCAGCAGCAAATTGAAAATGAACACATTTTCAAAGCAATTTTTGAAGTTGATGAAAACGTGGCGCCATTTATATTGAAAAAATTAAATGTAAATGTTCCATTGTTTCTACAGCTTTTAGATGCTACAATTCAAAACTTTCCAAAAGTTTCTGGAGGCGAAATTATGCTTTCTAGAGATGCGAATAAATCTTTGAATGAAGCTGAAATAATCGCACAAAAAATGAACGACGAATACGTTTCGATCGAACATTTAATTTTAGCCATTTTTGACTCAAAAAGCAAAGTTTCTCAGATTTTAAAAGATCAAGGAGTTACAGGAAAAGGCTTGAAAGCGGCAATCGAGGAATTACGTAAAGGAGAAAGAGTAACTTCGGCTTCAGCTGAAGAAACGTATAATTCGTTGAATAAATATGCTAAAAACTTAAACGAATTAGCCCGAACAGGAAAACTGGATCCGGTTATTGGCCGTGATGAAGAAATTCGTCGTGTACTGCAAATTCTAACCCGTAGAACCAAAAACAACCCGATGCTTATTGGAGAACCTGGAGTTGGTAAAACGGCAATTGCAGAAGGTTTAGCGCATAGAATTGTAGATGGTGACGTTCCAGAAAACTTAAAAGAAAAAATCGTTTTTTCTCTAGATATGGGGGCTCTGATTGCTGGGGCGAAATACAAAGGAGAATTTGAAGAACGTTTAAAATCGGTTGTAAAAGAAGTTACAGCTGCAGAAGGAGATATTGTTCTTTTTATTGATGAGATTCATACGCTTGTAGGAGCGGGTGGAGGTGAAGGCGCAATGGATGCTGCCAACATCTTGAAACCAGCTTTGGCGCGTGGAGAATTGAGAGCAATTGGTGCTACGACTTTAGATGAATATCAAAAATATTTTGAAAAAGATAAAGCCTTAGAAAGACGTTTCCAAAAAGTGCTAATCGATGAACCAGATACAGAAAGTGCGGTTTCGATTCTTCGTGGAATTAAAGAAAAGTACGAAACGCATCATAAAGTTCAGATTAAAGACGAGGCAATTATTGCTGCGGTTGAACTTTCGCAAAGATATATTACCAATCGTTTCTTGCCAGATAAAGCGATTGACTTAATGGACGAAGCAGCTTCTAAACTGCGTATGGAAATCAATTCAAAACCAGAAGAACTGGATGTTTTGGATCGTAAAATCATGCAGCTTGAAATTGAGATTGAAGCCATTAAACGTGAGAAAGAAGAAAGTAAGCTTAAAATTTTAGGTTTGGAATTGGCCAACTTGAAAGAAGAGCGAAACGAAATCTTTGCAAAATGGAAATCAGAGAAAGATATTGTTGACGGAATTCAAGCTGTAAAACACGAAATTGAGGACTTTAAGTATGAAGCGGAACGTGCAGAACGTGACGGTGATTATGGAAAAGTAGCAGAAATTCGTTACGGAAAAATAAAAGAAGCGCAAGAACGTCAGGAAACGTTGCAAAAACAATTGCAGGAGTTTCAATCTGGAACTTCTTTAATTAAAGAAGAAGTTACCAGAGAAGACATTGCAGAAGTGGTAGCAAAATGGACTGGAATTCCGGTAACTAAAATGCTTCAGACAGAAAGAGAAAAACTTTTGCATCTGGAAGATGAATTGCACAGACGTGTAGTTGGACAGGAAGAAGCGATAGAAGCGGTGAGTGACGCTGTGAGAAGAAGTCGCGCTGGTTTACAGGATATGAAAAAACCTGTTGGAACATTCCTTTTCTTAGGAACAACTGGAGTTGGTAAAACCGAATTAGCAAAAGCTTTGGCTGAATATCTTTTTGATGATGAAAATGCTATGACCCGTATCGATATGAGTGAGTATCAAGAACGTCACAGTGTGAGCCGTTTGGTTGGTGCACCTCCAGGATATGTAGGTTATGATGAAGGCGGACAATTGACAGAAGCTGTTCGAAGAAAACCGTATTCTGTTATTTTGTTAGACGAGATCGAAAAAGCGCATCCAGATACTTTCAATATCTTATTGCAGGTTTTAGATGAAGGCCGTTTGACAGACAATAAAGGTCGTTTGGCCGATTTCAAAAACACGATTATCATCATGACTTCTAATATGGGAAGCCAGATTATTCAGGAGAAATTCGAAAATCTAAAAGGTGGAGTTGAAGCAGCTACAGAAGCGGCGAAAAACGAAGTTTTAGGGTTGTTGAAACAAACTGTTCGTCCAGAGTTTATAAATCGTATCGATGAGATCGTAATGTTTACGCCACTTACAGTAGATAATATTTCGAGAATTGTAGGTTTACAGCTGAAAGGAGTTACTAAAATGCTGGCACAGCAAGGCATTACAATGGATGCGACTCCAGAAGCGATTGCTTACTTGTCAGACAAAGGATATGATCCTCAGTTTGGAGCAAGACCCGTAAAACGTGTCGTGCAGAGAGAAGTTTTAAATCAATTGTCAAAAGAAATTTTGGCAGGAAACATAACAACAGACAGCATCATTTTATTAGATGCTTTTGATGGCAAATTGGTATTTAGAAACCAGACCGCTAATTAATTATTTTTTTTACATGTTAATCTTGAAAAGCATCAGTCTTGTACTGATGCTTTTTTTTTGTTAATAATTTCTGTCAATAACATTTTTAATAGATATGTTAAAGTTGTAAGAAAGAGGGTATATTTGATTCAAACTATAAATCATTTATATGAAAAGAAACCAAACAACATTTTTGATTTTATTTGTCATGAGCGTTTTCTTTGGAACCAAAACTTATTCGCAAGAAAGCATAGTCGTTGCGGGCGGAAAAGGCGCTGGAGCTGGAGGAACTGCAAGCTATTCAGTAGGGCAAGTTTCTGACTTAAGCCTGAAAGGAAGTGGCGGCTCTGCTCATGAAGGAGTTCAGCAGGCCTATGAAATTGCTACGTTAGGGGCGGATGAGTTTAAGGAAATTAATCTTGTGATTACTGCTTATCCTAATCCTACGATTGATGTTTTAAATCTAATTGTTTCTGATAATCAATACGATGATTTATCATTTACTCTTTTTGATATTAACGGAAAAATTGTTGCAAATACGTCAAAGGTCATTTCTTCAGAAACAAAAGTCTCCATGCAAGGATTAGCGAAAGGAGTTTATTTTCTTGCAGTAAACAGAAGCTCTAAAGCAATTAAAACTTTTAAAATTATTAAAAAATAGAAATTTAAACCGTAGAAAAATATATGAAAAAAATTACTTTGGCATTACTATTACTAAGTTCTTTTACTATTTTATTTGCTCAAGCACCACAAAAAATGAATTATCAGTCTGTTATTCGTAAGGCAGATGGGACTTTGTTAGCAAATACTCTAGTTGGCATCAAAACTAGTATCTTATTAGGTTCCGTAACTGGAACAGCTTCTTATGTAGAAACACAAACTACCACAACAAACGCTAACGGATTAGCCACAATTGAGATAGGCGGAGGAACACCTGTTACAGGAACTTTTGCCTCTGTAGACTGGGGTGCAGGATCTCATTTTATTAAAACAGAAATAGATCCAGACGGAGGAGCTAATTATACCATTAGCGGTACAAGTCAGCTTTTGAGCGTGCCTTATGCATTATATGCAGGAAGCAGTAAAACGAATGGAAAAACGAGTATTATAATTACGGGAGATATTACAGATGCACAGGCGGCGGCGCAAATAGAAGCACAGTTGGGAGCTTACACGGAAAATATTTATGTAACATCCACAACAAATTTGACAACTATTGATTTAAGTGCAGTAAAGCAACTAGTATACTTAAAAATTCAAAACAACTTAAAATTAGCAAACGTTAATTTAAGTAATCTTATTGAGGTTTATAATGATTTAGATATAGGTAATAACGATATATTAGGCTCAATTACATTTCCTGTTTTGAAAACATTACATGGATACGACACTGGAATTTTAAATAATCCATCTCTAACTTCTATTTCTTTTCCTGTTTTAACCTCTAGTAAGGGACTTTATTTTCAAAATAATTCCATTCTTACCTCTATTGACTTGCCATTATTAACAAAAGTTACAGATGAAAATTTATCGCTTAATTTTAATAAAAATGCGCTTTCGAGCTCACAAGTAAATTTAATTTTGCATCGATTGCTTAATCTTCCTGCTAATGTAGGAAGCTATGTTCAGTTACAAGATCAGAATCCTCCAGCTCCTCCGACTGGACAAGGAATTCTAGATAAGGCAACTTTAATTAGTAGAGGAATGAATGTTTCTACCGATTAATTTGAAAGGTGACGAGTTCTAAATAATTCATAAAAGCATCAGTTTAAACTGATGCTTTTTTTTATCTCTAAATTTTGAAACTTTTTATCCAATTCATATAACAAGATATCATCAAAAAAGAACCAATTTTAAATTCATAAAAATCAGCAAATTATTAATTAAAAATTAAAAATCATGAACAATATATTTAGAGGTTTATTGGCAGGATATGGAGCTAAAAAGTTAGGTGGAGGCTGTTTCGGAACAATTATAGTTTTCATTATTTTATGGGTTCTTTTAGGGCAATGCAGTTAAGAAACCATTACAGAAAATTAGGAATAAAAATCATAAATTTTTGATGTGATATTTTTGGGAAGATTCAAACAAAATGTATAGATTCGCGTCACTAAAAAAATAACAAATTAAAAGATGGCTTCAGGTTTTTTCGTTCTATTAGATGATATCGCAGCAATTATGGATGATGTTGCAGTAATGAGTAAAATTGCAGCAAAAAAAACAGCTGGAATCCTAGGCGATGATTTAGCTGTAAATGCTGAAAAAGCTTCAGGATTCGCATCATCAAGAGAGCTTCCTGTTCTTTGGGCAATTAGTAAAGGCTCTTTGCTTAACAAAATTATAATTCTTCCTATTGCATTTCTATTAAGTGCTTTTCTTCCGGTTGCAATTATTGTGATCTTGGTTCTTGGCGGATTATTTTTAGCATACGAAGGAGCAGAAAAAGTGTATGAGTTTATTGTTCCTCACAAACATGAAGAATCAGAAGGTATTACAGAAGAAACTCTAACTGAAGAACAAATTTTAGCAGTTGAAAAAACAAAGATAAAATCTGCTATCATAACCGATTTTATCCTTTCTGTCGAAATTGTAATTATCGCTTTAGGAACCGTTATAGAAGAGCCTCTAACACAGCAAATCATTGTAACATCTATTATTGCTTTAATAGCTACAATTGGTGTTTACGGTATTGTTGCTCTTATTGTGAGAATGGATGAAGCAGGTTACAAGCTTATTAAATTCAGCAAGAATGAAAAAAGCTTTTCTGCTATGATAGGTAGTGTTTTGGTAAAGGCGCTTCCTTTGGTAATTAAAGGTTTGACTGTAATTGGGACAATTGCTTTACTTTTGGTTGCAGGAGGGATTTTTGTACACTACATACCATATTTCCATCATTTGTCAGAAGAAATCAAAATGCCTGCGATTATTAAAGAATTTGTAGTAGGATTGGTTTTAGGATTTGCGGTTCTTTTGGTTGTTAACTTAGTAAAAAAGATTTTCAAAAAGAAAACGGTTTAATCTAATCCACATAAAATATACAAGAACATCAGTCGAAAGGCTGGTGTTTTTTTTTGGAGCAAAAATAACATTTTCAGTTCAAGTGCAGTCCCGCTATCCGCTATATCTTTTTTGGTTCCGATAGTTATCGGAATCAAAAAAGGATGCCGTTTCTATCGGGGCTAGACATGAAATTTCTATTTTTTCAAGAAATAAAGGTTGAAATGTATATTTTTTTTAATGAATAAAAACTTGATTTTTAGTTATTTAATTCCTTGCTGAAATTTTTAACATTTTGTTTAAAGCAACCATTGCAACTAATAGACATCTTCATAGTAATTAACAATTAATTATTATTTTATATGAAAAGTTTTAGCTTAAAATCAAGTTTAGTAGTATTATTTTTATCAATTTCATTTGCATCATGCAGTAACGACGATGAAGTTCAAGCACCAGCTCCAACTTCTAAAGCTGCTTTAGTAACCGAAATTAAAGGACCAGCAACAGGAAAAGTAAATGAAGAATTAAGCTACGATGTAACGTATGTGGTAGATAACGCTTGTGCAGAATTTGATAAAATCTCAGAAGTTACAATTGGAGACGTAAAAGGATTAGAAGTACTTGCAAAATACCCATCTGAAGTTTGCACACAACAAGTGCCAGAACCACAAAAAACAGTTTACAAATTTAAATCTGCAACAAAAGGAACTTTTGAAATCAAATTCAAAAAATCAGAAAAAGAATTCCTTACTCAAAAAGTAGTGATTGAATAATAAAAAATTTGGTTGAGTTTATTTAGGTTGAAAAGCCATTTTGCTGAGACTTACTATTTAAGTTGATGTGAAATGGTTTTTTTCTAAAAGCAAAAAATGTTATTTAATTACTATTTTGGAAACAGGTTTGTTTTTTCTTACATTTGCATACAATTCGAAAACAATCATGGAAAAAACAATAATCATAAAACCAAATTCTAAGACAGTTTCTGTTTTGAAGAAATTGGTTGATTTAAAAGAAGAACATCGAAAAGAAGTTTTAGAAAGATTAAAGAAAAAATAGAATTTCTTTATGTATACATATATTTCAGAAGAGGGTTTACACCCTCTTTTTTATTTTACAACAAAATACGGTTTACAGTATGTTGTAAGTTTTAGGAAAATGGATTTAGATAATTTTTTCTTTGAAAAATTATATTCTATTGACTTTTATGAGTCCAACAATCAAAAGTTTTTTACAGATTCTTTTGTCGAAATTACAATAGCCGCAATCATAGATGATTACTTTCAAAATAATCCCGATATCATTTTAAACTATGTTTGTGATAGTGTAGATTTTAGACAGGATTTTAGAAAAAAACTTTTTGATAAATGGTATAAAAATGCCTCAAATCTAACGTATTCTAAAGTTAATTTCGAATATTCTGTGGAAGAAGAAAATACAAAATATCACTTGAGTTTTATTTTTAAACGGCAGTTTTATGAAATTGAAAATGTTATAGAAAAAGTTAATATTCAATTGGAAGAGTTTTCAAATTTAAAATGATCTTTAATTAATATTGGTGAGATCTGTAAACTTTGTCGTTCCTCTAAAATTTACTATTTTTGCACTCTAAATTTTATGTCATGGCGAAAAGAAAGTATAAAGTATCGGTTATTCAGTTAAATCTGAATGATGTTGCCGAAAATAATCTTAAAAAATGTATCAGCTGGGTAAGAGATGCTGCAAGTCAAGGTGCTGAAGTTATCTTATTGCCTGAATTATATAGCAGTCATTATTTCTGCCAAAGCGAAGATGTAGATAATTTTGCATTAGCAGAACCGCTTTACAGCACTTCATTTATCGCATTCAGCGAATTGGCAAAAGAATTAGGAGTAGTAATTATTGTTCCTTTCTTCGAGAAAAGAATGGCTGGAATCTACCATAACAGTGCTTACATTATTGACACTGATGGAACTGAGGCTGGTTTATACCGTAAAATGCATATTCCAGACGATCCGCATTTCTATGAGAAATTCTATTTTACTCCAGGTGATTTAGGTTTTCAAGCAATCGAAACTAAAAAAGGAACTGTTGGAACTTTGATCTGCTGGGATCAGTGGTACCCAGAAGCAGCTCGTATTACAGCGCTTAAAGGTGCTGAGGTTTTATTCTATCCAACAGCAATTGGTTGGCATCCTAAAGAAAAAGAGCAATACGGAGAAAATCAGTATGGGGCTTGGATGAACGTAATGAAAGGTCACGCAGTAGCAAACGGAGTTTTTGTAGCAGCAGCAAACAGAATCGGTCTTGAAAAATATATCGACGGAACAGAAGGTATTCAATTCTGGGGTGCCTCTTTCATCGCTGGACCACAAGGAGAAATCTTAGCTCAAGCTTCTCATGATAAAGAAGAAATCTTAATTGCTGAAGTTGATTTAGATTTACAAGAAAATGTTCGTCAAAACTGGCCGTTCTTCAGAGACAGAAGAATTGATGCTTTTGGAGATATTACAAAAAGAGCAATCGATAAATAATTAGATTTATTTGAAACATAAAAAAGGACAAAATGCAAATTTTGTCCTTTTTAATTTTGTGCATCTTTTGTAAGCTTCGGAGAAGCGAAATATTTATAGCAAATAATAAAGTTTGCAAGAAAGCTCCAGCGGAGCGAAATGTCTTTTTTCAATCTAATACATGTCGCTCCGCTGGAGCTTTTTTCATTTTTTTCTATTTAAATTCTATAAATATTTTGCTCCGCTGGAGCTTTTGTATATTTTTTATAACAAAAAAGAGCTGTCTCAAATGAAACAGCTCCCTTTCTTGTTTTTAGCTTTATATGTCAATTACTTCACTTGGAAAGTAACTCTTCTCACGATCTGACGTGCCTCTTTAGAATTTTTGTTAACAGAAGTATCTTCTCCGTTAGCAATTACATTCAATCTTGATGCATCAATTCCTGCATTTACAGCTACTTTTTTCACAGCTTCAGCTCTTTTTCTAGATAACTCAGTGTTGTAGTTTGTGTTTCCAATTTCGTCAGCATAACCAATAATGTCAGCAGATTTTCCTGGATTGTTTTTCAAGTATTTCACTAAGAAATCTACTCCTGATAAAGATGCGTTTGTAGGTTTAGACGAATTGAAGTCGAAGTAAACATTTACATAACCTCCGTTGATTAATTCCTCAACAGTATTGTTTGTAGCTGTTCCAGCACCTTTCTTTTCGTAAGTTTTGTCTAAGTAGCTTTCTAACTCATCTGGCACACCATTTTGATTCGTGTCAATAGATTGTCCTTTTGTGTTAACCGCAACACCTGCAATAGAATTTGGTTCTAAATCGTACAAATCAGCAACTCCATCTTTGTCTGTATCCAAAAGACCAGTTTCGATTAAGTCCACTCTTTGTTCCAATTCGCTAATTCTATCTTCTTCGCCAACCCAGTCAGCATGTTTTTCATTTTTACCTAAGTAGAATGTTAAACCAACAGAAGCATTTAAAAGAACACCGTCAAAAGCACCTGTACTAGTGTTACCCATTCCGTCAAAGTTCCAGTTTTGTCTTCCGTTAACAATTCCGGTAAGATCTCCTGTTAAAGCAACTCTATTGCTTAATCTGATTTGTCCAGTTAAACCAGCAATACCGTGTGCCATGTAATCCTGTCCTCCAAATCCTGTTTCAGTACTAATTTGCGAAACCCCAAAACCACCATGCGCCAAAAGACCAATTGTGTTTGTCCAAGTTTCAAAATTTAAAGCACGTCCAACATTGATGACCCCTTGTAAACTTGCTCTCACATAACGGCTTTCAAAATCTGGAGTGTCTTTTTTCTCTTTAAATTGGTCGTAACCAACATCTAATTTCACCCCAAACTTTGGACTAAACATATATCGTACACCCAAATCTCCGTGGAAAAAGTTTAATGATTCTGTTGTATAACCTGGAGTCATTGTTCTGGTTGGTTTGTTAACACCACCATTAAGTTCGATCGACCATTTGTTGAATTCTTGATCTACACTTGGTTTGGTAGAAGTGGTAGCCATATTTTGAGCGCCTGCCGCAAATGATAGTAATAATAAGGATACTGATACTAATTTCTTTTTCATGATATCAAAAATTAAATTGTTTTTATTTTAAACTCTGAAACAAAATTAGCCGTCGAATTTTAGAAAGTGTTGTATATACTCTTACATAATTTCCATCTTTTGGCTTTTAATTATGTAAATCCGTTAAAATAAGTCTAATAGAAAGCATAAAAAAAGGACAAAATTCACATTTTGTCCTTTTTGCTATCCTAAAAAAAATATATTATTTCAAATCTGGCTGATAAATTTTAACAGATCCGTCTCCTTCGCTGCTCACTACAAGCAGGCTTCTTTTTGTTGGACTTTTTGAAGCTGGAATAAAAAGAATCCCTTCTGGAGCATCTCCTGTTTTTACAGTTTGTAAATATTGTGGCGAAGTTGGATTTGTTGCATCATATACCATAAATGCATCAGATCTTTCTAAACCAACAAACAAAATGTTTTGATTCCCCATTTTAGCTGCAACTACAGCTTCTGGCTCAGAACCTTTATCATCACTTCTCTTATCGTCGTAAGTTCCTAATTCATACGTTTTTTTATCAACATCATTTTTACTGTCGTAAACAATTTTTCCTGTATTTCCATTCCAGATTGAGAAAGAACGAGCTCCAAAACTTACCATTTCGTCCAAATCTCCATCTCCGTCAGTATCCCCCATATCGGCAACAAGATTCAATCTTCCTAAGTTTGCATCTAATTTTAAAGTAGCGGCATCAGGGAAAACTGTAGCATCAAGTTTTAAGCTTTTCATACGCTTAATATCAGTATTAGCAGTATACTCTCTAGCATCGCCTTCATTAGCAGTTACAAAATATGGAGTGTTATTTACTGTAAAATGGCTAATTGCATCTGGCATGTAAAGACCTTTTACTTTCCATGGATTAAAAGCAACTTTATCGTCGCTATCACTTACATCAATTGCATTTTCTGCAGTATTGTAGTCTTTTAAACCTAAAGGATAAATTGCAGTAATCGTTTTAGAAGTTAAATCAACTTTTGCAACACCATTATTTTCCTGTAAAGTTACCCAAGCAGTTTTAGAATCGTCAGAAATAGTAATGTATTCTGGTTCAATATCCTGAGCAAAGCTTTTAGCAACTTTAGAAACTCTGAATCCGTCTTTTATTAATGTAGCAGCTTGTCCGCTGAAAGAAGCGAAGTCTAAGGTAGTTACAGTATAAGAACCAGTTTCTATAATAGATACAGTTCCGTTTGGATCTTGAGAGTAATCCGTGTTTGGTTCGCCTTCATTAGCAGTCATGATAAATTTTCCGTCTGGAGAATAAGTAATCATATCAGGAAGCGCACCAACTGTAACTTGTTTGATTAAGCTGTAATCTGAAGTATTGAAAACAACAACTTTACCGTTTGCTTGTTTGTTTGTAGTCGATTCTAAAGCAACAGCCAATTTTCCGTCAAAAACAGAAACACTGTTTGCAGCACCTTCGTATGTAGCTAAATTGATTTGTCCTATTTTTAGAGGTTTTGTCGGATCAGCAATATCAATAACGTCGATTTGATTTACACCGCTGTTGTTAACTGTAAACAGTCTTTTTGTTTTTTCGCAGTAAGCAGAAATTTCAGCCGCAGCTTCTCCGCCAATTGTAATAGAACCAATTTCTTTAAAAGTTCCAGGATTTTCATTTACAAGAACTTCAGGTTCGTTGTTAGAATTTTCATCATTGTTACAGCTTGCCAATATAGAAAGAGCAGCTAATAATGAGATCGATAATTTTTTCATGTGTTAGTTTTTAGTTTTGGCAAAAGTAATTCTGAGCTTTCTGTTAAATATTAAGGATGTATTATTTAATCTTTAACTTAATTTTTGCAGGATATTTTTTGTGAAATTATTATCGAATTTGATATAAATGTTTTAAAATCCTAACGAATGCTTATCTTTGCACTTTCTAAATTAGAACCTATTTATGTCAACAAATAATAGAAGATTTCCAGCAGAATGGGAAAAACAGCAAGGAATTGTATTGTGTTTTCCGCATAATGGCAACGATTGGCCAGGAAAATACGAAGCTGTTCAATGGGCTTTTGTAGAATTTATAAAAAAAGTAGCCACTTTTGAAACTGTTTTTTTGGTCGTTGCCGATGAAAAACTGAAAGAGAAAGTAGCCGATATGTTTGAAAGAGCTCGAGTAAACATTAAAAACGTTTCTTACATTATACATAAAACCAATAGAAGCTGGATGCGTGATTCTGGACCTATTATTGTAAAAAATGGTTCTAAAAGAGAAGCTTTAAATTTCAATTTCAACGGATGGGCAAAATATAAAAACTATCAGTTGGATAAATTCGTTCCGGGTAAAGTTGCAGATTTTATTGATGTGCCACTAACTCAAGTTATGTACAAAGGAAAACCAGTAATTGTAGAAGGTGGAGCGATTGATGTAAACGGAAAAGGAACTTTGCTTACTTCTGAAGAATGTTTGATGCATCCGACAATTCAAGTTAGAAATGCTGGTTTTACGAAAGAAGATTACGAAGCTGTTTTTAAAGAATATCTTGGAGTTACAAACGTAATTTGGCTCGGAGACGGAATTGAAGGTGACGATACGCACGGTCATATCGACGATTTATGCCGATTTGTAAATGAAGATACAATTGTAACGATTGTAGAAACAGACAAAAACGATTCGAACTACAAACCGTTGCAAGATAATTTGAAACGTCTGCAAAATGCAAAATTAGAAAACGGTAAATCTCCTGTAATTGTAGCGTTGCCAATGCCAAAACGTGTTGATTTTGAAGATTTACGTTTGCCGGCGAGTTATGCTAATTTCTTGATTTTAAATAATTGTGTTTTAGTGCCAACTTTCAATGATAGTAACGACAGAGTTGCATTAAATATCTTAGCAGAATGTTTCCCTGACCGCGAAGTAATCGGTATTAGCTGTATCGATTTCATCTGGGGATTCGGGACTTTACATTGTTTAAGTCAGCAGATTCCTGCTTAGTTTTTTTGCTGCAAAGGCACAAAGGCACAAAGTTGCAAAGTTTCGGTAGCCTATGCGGTAGTTTTTCTGCCACGAATTACACGAATTGCACAAATTTTTCTTGGATGGTTTTTACCACAAATTACACAAATTAGCGCAAATTTTATTGGATAGTTTTTTTGCGTCTGTAAGGCTGAGCGAAGTCGGAGCCCGCAAAGTGTAGTCTAGCAAATTTAAATTTTAAATATATATAGCAATTAAACCCGACAAGTTTTTAAAAACCTGTCGGGTTTCGTGTGATATTAAAGTATGGCAGCTTTTTTTTGTTGTATATTTAACAGTGGGATTTGTCGTGTTTCTCTACAACCTCCTTATATTCGTATGTTCAATAATGCAGAAATGCAGATTTAAATTTTATATGAAGAAAATATTTTTTATCCTTTCCGTGCTTTCTTCCGGAGTTCTTTTTTCACAATCTGATTCGCAAGAAAAAGTTGAACTTACATTTGCAACCTACAATGTAAGTATGGAATCTGATAACTATTCTCCCAAAGGCGCAATGGGAAAATCGGAGCTGATATTGATTGATCAGCTTAAATCAGGGCACAATGCTCAAATCAGAAATATTGCCCAGATTATTCAGACTGTTCGGCCAGACGTTATTCTGCTAAATGAATTTGATTACATTAAAGATCCTGAACAAGGTGTAAAGGCATTTATTAAAAATTATTTGAACGTTAGTCAGGGTGGAGCAGAAGCCATCGATTATCCATATTACTATTATTCAACAGTGAATACTGGCCAGCCGAGTCCTTACGATTTGAATAATGATGGAAAGTTGAGTAATTTTGGAAATGATGCATGGGGATTTGGTATGTATCCTGGACAATATGGAATGATGCTTTTATCTAAATATCCGATTGATGTTAACTCGGTCCGTACTTTTCAGCATTTTAAATGGAAAGATATGCCAGGCGCATTGCTTACCAAAAAAGCAGAAGGATCAGATTGGTATAGCAAGAAAGCCTGGAAAGAATTTCCATTGTCTTCAAAATCTCATTGGGATGTTCCTGTACAGATTGGTAACAAAACAGTTCATGTTTTAGCCAGTCATCCGACTCCTCCTACTTTTGATGGTGCTGAAGATCGCCACGGAAAAAGAAATCATGATGAAATCAGATTCTGGAAAGATTATATTTCAGATAATTCGGCTTCATATATTTACGATGATAAAAGCTCAAAAGGTGGTTTGTCTCCAAATTCTCAATTTGTTATTTTGGGAGATCAAAACGCATCACCAGTTGAAGGAGACGCTATTAGAGAAGGAATAAAGTCTTTAATAGAAAATCCGAAAATCAATAACGATTTTATGCCTGCTAGTAAAGGTGGTGCCGAATTTAGTCCCGAAAACCCTTTTGGAATTAATCATACGGCTTTTTGGAAAATGCGAGCTGATTATGTATTACCATCTAGACTTGGTTTTAAATTTGTCAGTAGTGGTGTATTCTGGCCCGCAAAAGGCGAGCCAATGTCGCAATTAGTTGAAAAACGGGAATCAAGTTCAGATCATCGTTTAGTTTGGGTAAAGGTAGTTTTGGAATAAATAACTTTTCCTTTAAATTTTGATAGATTTAAAAATATAGCATAAAAAAACCTTGGTGATCGCCAAGGTTTTATTTTTTTTATATTTCTTCAGATTTATTATCTGCTCTTCATTGTCTGGTAAAAGGAGGTAAAAGTTGGCTAGCAACTTCACCAAAACCAATTCTAACTTCTGCATTTTCGCAGAAACCGCGAATAATAACCGTATCATTATCTTCAATAAATTTACGTTCTTCTCCGCTATTTAACTTTAATGGGTTTTTTCCGCCCCAAGTTAATTCTAGCATAGAACCAAAACTATCAGGAGTTGGACCAGAAATAGTTCCAGAACCCATCATGTCACCAGAATTTACACGGCATCCGTTTGAAGTATGGTGTGCCAATTGCTGACTCATTGACCAGTATAGATACTTGAAATTTGATCTTGAAATAACTGTTTCTTCTTGATCTTCAGGCTTAAGAGAAACTTCCAGATGAATATCAAAAGCTTTTTTCCCTTTTGTCTGCAAATATGGAAGTGGAGTCGGATCTTGTTTAGGACCTTTAGTTCTAAAAGGTTCCAAAGCATCCATCGTAACAATCCACGGTGAAATTGAAGTGGCAAAGTTTTTAGCTAAGAATGGTCCAAGCGGCACATATTCCCATTTCTGAATATCACGCGCGCTCCAGTCATTTAGCAAAACCATTCCGAAAATATAATCTTCAGCTTCGTAAGTAGAAATATTTTCGCCCATTACATTTACATCTGTAGTAATAAAAGCAGTTTCCAATTCGAAATCAACTAATCGAGAAGCTCCAAAAACAGGTGTGTCATGTCCAGCAGGCAAAGTTTGTCCCATTGGTCGGTGCACCGGAATTCCAGAAGGTACAATCGTTGAGCTTCTTCCGTGGTATCCAACCGGAATGTGTAACCAGTTTGGTAATAAGGCATTATCTGGATCGCGGAACATTTTGCCTACGTTTGTAGCGTGCTCTCTGCTCGAATAAAAGTCGGTATAATCGCCAATTAAAACAGGAAGTTGCATCTCTACATCTTCAATTTTAAATATAACAATATCTCGGTGTTTTGTTGAATCTCTTAACTGCGGGTTAGTCTCGTCGAAAATCTCAGCGATACGATTTCGAACCAAACGCCATGTTTTTTTTCCGTCAGAAATAAAATCATTTAGCGTATCCTGCATAAACATATCATCGGTTAATTCTATCCCTTCAAAATAGTTTAATTGCTGTAAAGCCCCTAAATCTATGGCATAATCGCCAATACGCGTTCCTACTGTAACGACATTTTCTTTGGTAAGAAACACGCCGAAAGGAATATTCTGAATAGGGAAGTCGCTATTTTCTGGCACTTCTAACCATGATTTTCTACTGGTATCGTTGGCGGTTATTGGCATGTTTAATGTTAATTATTTGTTGAAAAATTACATGTCAAATATATCATAATCTAGCAGTTTGACAAACGTTTTTTTGTATTTTTGCGTGAAATTAACGAAAAACAAAAAAATGCAACGCGACGAACAAATTTTTGATCTTATCCAAGAGGAGAAAGAAAGACAAATTCACGGACTAGAGCTTATCGCTTCAGAGAATTTTGTAAGTGATGAAGTAATGGCAGCAGCAGGGTCTGTTTTAACGAATAAATATGCTGAGGGTTATCCAGGCAAAAGATATTACGGAGGCTGCGAAGTAGTTGACGTTATTGAGCAGATTGCTATTGACAGAGCTAAAGAATTGTTTGGCGCTGAATATGCAAACGTACAGCCTCACTCAGGTTCTCAAGCAAACACTTCTGTGTACCACGCTTGTTTAAACCCTGGTGATACGATTTTAGGTTTCGATTTATCTCACGGTGGTCACTTGACTCACGGTTCCCCTGTAAACTTTTCAGGCCGTTTATACCGTCCAGTTTTCTACGGTGTAGATGCTGAAACTGGTCGTTTAGATTATGATAAAATTCAAGAAATTGCAACAAAAGAACAGCCAAAATTAATTATCGCTGGAGCTTCGGCTTATTCTCGAGATATGGATTTTGCTCGTTTCAGACAAATTGCAGATAGTGTAGGAGCAATCTTATTTGCTGATATTTCTCACCCAGCTGGTCTTATCGCAAAAGGATTAATGAATGACCCAATTCCACATTGTCATATCGTTTCTACAACAACGCATAAAACATTAAGAGGACCACGTGGAGGTTTGATCTTAATGGGGAAAGATTTCCCAAATCCACAAGGATTAACAACTCCAAAAGGAGAAATCAGAATGATGTCTTCTTTATTGGATTTAGCTGTTTTCCCTGGAAATCAAGGTGGACCTTTAATGCACATTATTGCTGCTAAAGCAGTTGCTTTTGGTGAAGCATTAAAAGACGAATTCTTTACATACGCTATGCAATTGCAGAAAAATGCAAACGCAATGGCAGATGCTTTCGTAAAAAGAGGATATAAAATCATTTCTGGTGGAACTGATAACCACATGATGCTTATTGACTTAAGAAATAAAAATATTTCTGGTAAAGAAGCTGAAAATGCATTAGTAAAAGCAGAAATCACAGTAAATAAAAACATGGTTCCATTTGACGATAAATCACCATTTATCACATCTGGTATTCGTGTAGGGACAGCTGCAATCACAACTCGTGGTTTAGTTGAAGCAGATATGGAAACTATCGTTGCTTTAATTGATAAAGTGCTGTCTGATCACACAAACGAAGACCTTATCGAAGAAGTTGCTGCTGAAGTAAACGAAATGATGAGCGAAAGACCGATTTTCAAATACTAAAAAAATAAGTCTTAAAGTTTTTAAAGTCGAAAGTCAAAAGTCTTATTTTGGCTTTCGACTTTTGCTTTTAAGGCTTTCAAACTTATAATTTTTAATTCATAACTCATAATTTTTAGAAATGGGCGTATTAAGATTACAACTGCCAACCGACCCAAGATGGGTAAATATTGTGGAGAAAAACATCGAAGAAATCCTGACAGATCACGCTTGGTGTGAACAAAAAGCAGCAACAAACGCGATTACAATTATCACAAACAACTCTGAGCATCAGGATTTGGTAAAAGATTTATTGGCTTTAGCCAAAGAAGAAATCGACCATTTTGAGCAGGTTCATAATATCATCATCAAAAGAGGATTAAAATTAGGACGTGAGCGTAAAGACGATTACGTAAACGAACTATATCAATACATGAAAAAAAGCGGAGACGGAAGCCGTGTTTCTGGTCTTGTAGAAAGACTTTTATTTTCTGCGATGATTGAAGCCAGAAGCTGCGAACGTTTTAAAGTGCTTTCAGAAAACATTAAAGACGAAGAATTAGCTCTTTTCTACAGAGAATTAATGGAAAGCGAAGCAGGACATTATACCACTTTTATAACCTACGCAAGAAAATACGGAACAGGAATCGATGTAGAAAAACGTTGGAGAGAATGGTTAGCATTTGAAGAATCTATCATTACCAACTACGGAAAAGGAGAGACGATACACGGATAGTTTTTTAGTGGTCAGTGTTCAGGTTTTTAGTGGTCAGTTGTTCTTGAATGAATTGCAGTTTTATTTTTGTCAGGCTGAGCGTCCCGAAGCTTCGGGAGAAGCCCCGTTGCTATTAAAAACTTTGCGTATCTCTGAGAAATCTCTGTGCATCTCTGTGAAATAAATTAGATGCATTGTTCAAAAGTTCAGCTTTTTGTTAATCTAATATCTGAAATCTAAAATCATAAATTCCTAAATTTGAGAGTAACCAAAATCTCGAATTATGAGAATAGAAATGGATTTAAAATTAGGGTTTAAAGATGTCATGTTTAGGCCAAAAAGATCGACTCTTAAAAGCAGATCGGAAGTTTCATTAGAACAAAATTTCAAATTTTTGCACAGCACTTCAAATTGGACAGGAATTCCGATTATGGCAGCCAATATGGATACGGTTGGAACTTTTGAAATAGCGAAGGTTTTGGCGAAAGAAAAGCTTTTTACCGCCATTCATAAACATTACTCTTTAGAAGAATGGAATCATTTTCTAAAAGATGCAAGCCCTGATTTTTACGATCATATCGCCGTAAGCACAGGAACAGGAAAAGAAGATTTTGATAAGATTGGAACAATCATTACTGCAAATCCGCTACTGAAATTTATTTGTATTGATGTGGCAAACGGCTATTCGGAGCATTTTGTCCAATTTTTAAAGAAAACCCGTAAACAATATCCAGACAAAATTATTATTGCCGGAAATGTCGTTACTGGCGAAATGACCGAGGAATTACTTTTGGCTGGAGCCGATATTGTAAAAGTCGGAATTGGTCCAGGTTCTGTTTGTACAACTCGCGTTAAAACAGGCGTTGGTTATCCTCAATTATCGGCTATAATTGAATGTGCTGATGCCGCACACGGTTTGGGCGGACACATCATAAGCGATGGCGGCTGTACAACACCAGGTGACGTTGCCAAAGCTTTTGGAGCTGGAGCCGATTTTGTTATGTTGGGAGGAATGCTTGCTGGACATTCAGAAAGCGGTGGTGAACTAATTGAAGTAAAAGGTGAAAAATTCAAACAATTTTACGGAATGAGTTCTAAAACTGCCATGGACAAACATGCAGGCGGTGTTGCAGAATATAGAGCGAGCGAAGGCAAAACCGTTCAGGTTCCGTTTAAAGGAGATGTCATTCACACTGTTTTAGACATTTTAGGCGGAATAAGAAGTACTTGTACTTATGTTGGAGCTTCAAGATTAAAAGAACTCACTAAACGAACAACTTTCATCCGCGTAAGCGAACAAGAAAATCAAGTTTTTACAAAATAATATGATTCAAATTACCGAAGCATCTCTTAATGATATTGCTAAAATTCAAGAGATTGCACATATAACTTGGCCAATTACATATGGCGAAATTTTAACTGCTGAACAATTAGAATATATGTTAGATCTCATTTATTCTGACGAAGCTTTATCAAAACAAATACAGGAGAAAGAGCAATTATTCTATTTAATTTCAGACACTCATTCCGTAATTGGTTTTATAGGAATTGAACACAATTATAAAAGTGAAGCGATAACCAAAATCCATAAAATCTATCTTTTGCCAGAAACGCAAGGAAAAGGTTATGGCAAAATAGTTTTTGAAGAAATTGGAAAAATGGCTTTAGAAAATAATTCTTCAGAACTTTTATTAAATGTAAATCGATTTAATACCGCTTTGAATTTCTATAAAAAACTAGGTTTTGAAATTAAAGAAACTATAGATATAGAAATTGGAAATGGGTATTTGATGGAGGATTATGTGATGGGGAAAAAAATATAATCGTATTGTAGGTTTTATCTTTCTTTTTTGCTTGTTAATTCGTAAGTTTGCTTTTTAATTTTTATTATGATAGAATTATTTTTAGGAGTATTGATTAGCATTGTTACAGGAATTATTTCCTCCTATATATTTTTAATGTACTTTTTAAATAGAAAAAGGGTTAATATCGAAATTTCTTCCTATATCAGTAAAGTTACATTTGAAGGGCAAACGAATTGCTTTTTTAAATTCATTAATAAAACAAACTCTGAAATTTTTGATGTACGAATTGAACCTACATTTTATAAGCAGGTTGGTGGTGTCGGTGGAATGAATATTCAAGGGAAGGATATTAAACTTAAAGATAATTTCGTTTCTTATATTCCAGCTAAGAAAAAGGATGATCCTACTAGTCTTCATGCTATGAGAGTTCATACGGTAGAAGATATAGAAACCTATTGGAATGATGAGTCGTCTTATATTAGATTGACAGTAATTGCGAAACATTCTTTATCTGGCTTTACAAATATATTTGTTAAAGATTTTTATTCAAGAGATGTAATTACAACCAAAAAGTTTAAATCAGGAGATGATTTAGATGTTGTATGATATTTAACAATTTGGATTTGGTTATTGTTTAAATTGATTGTAATATTGTAAGTATAATTTTAAATTATTTGTGATGAAAAGAGATGTAATAGTAGGATAAACTACAAAAAAAATATAAAAAAAGCCAGTTTTAATACTGGCTTTTTTTATTGATATTAACTCACAATCACATCATGCGTAAACAACAACCCTTTCACCTCCTTTAAAGAAAAAATCGCTTTCTTCAATTTTGTTTTTGATGGATCGATGGTATAATTGAAGCTCGTTCTGAAATTGGCTTTATTAGCAATTGCTTTAGAAAATTCTGCACGATACAAATCGCAATTGTCGAAAAGAACATTAGTTAAATCTACCGCCATAAAATCTACGGCAATAAGACTGCAGCTGTTGAAAGTAGTTCCTTTTAGTTTTAAAGTATAAAACTTCGAAAAGTCTAAAATACAATCGTAAAAGTGAACCTCGAAAATCAATTTGTCGCACATGGCAAAATTTACTTCTTTGATCTCACAGTTATAGAAAGTGACACTTCTAAAAGCAACATAATTAATTTTGGCTTCACTGAAAATACAATCATTAAAAGTGCAGTCGATAAAAGTTACAGCGAGAAAAGTGCAGGCAGAAAAATTACAATTATTAAAAACGCAGCATTCGAAGTCCTTAAAATTAAGATCATCTTTGCCGTAAATAATCGTATTGTATTCTTTATCAAGAAAATATTCGCTTTCTTTTTTCAACTCTTTTTGATAATTATTTGAGGCTGAAAAGGTACTAATTTGCTGTAAAATTTTCATTGAAAATCCAAAATCATTTTAAAAATAGTAGTGACTTTAGCATAAATTTAATGTAGCTTTACGCTTATTTTTTAAGCTAAAATTTATCAATTTCACGATATGGAATCAACAAGAAAAGAACATGATTTTCTGGGAGAATTAGACATTCCGAATCATTTATATTACGGAATCCAAACTTTTAGAGCCGTTGAAAACTTTAATATTACAGGAATCCCGATTTCAAAAGAACCTTTGTTTATCAAAGCTTTGGGTTATGTAAAAAAGGCAGCAGCCTTGGCAAACAAAGATTGCAAGGCGATTGATGCTAAAATTGCAGAAGCAATCTGTTACGGAAGCGATCAGGTTATTGCAGGAAAATTTGATAAAGAATTTGTGAGCGATTTAATTCAGGGCGGAGCTGGAACTTCTGTAAACATGAATGCCAATGAAGTAATCGCCAACATCGGATTGGAATATTTAGGCCACAAAAAAGGAGAATATCAATTCCTTCATCCAAACAACCATGTAAACTGTTCTCAGTCAACAAACGATGCTTATCCGTCGGCTTTTAGAATTGCTTTATATTTAAAGATGGAAAGCTTTATTAAAACTTTAGCCGGTTTAGAAATTGCATTTGCTAAAAAAGGAGAAGAGTTTAAAGATGTCTTAAAAATGGGAAGAACGCAATTGCAAGATGCGGTTCCTATGACTTTAGGACAGGAATTTAAAGCTTATGCGACCACAATTGGCGAGGATATTCAGCGTTTGAAAAATGCTCAGGAATTATTGCTTGAAATCAATATGGGAGCAACAGCGATTGGAACCAAAGTTAATGCTCCAGAAGGTTATCCAGAAATCTGCGTAAAATACTTGGCAGATGAGGTTGGAATTCCGTTGACGCTTTCGCCAGATTTAATTGAAGCAACGGTCGATACAGGAGCTTACGTTCAAATTATGGGAACTTTGAAACGTTCTGCGGTTAAGATTTCTAAAATCTGCAACGATTTAAGATTGCTGAGTTCTGGACCAAGAACTGGCTTAAATGAAATCAATCTTCCTCCGCGCCAGCCTGGATCTTCTATTATGCCAGGAAAAGTAAATCCAGTAATTCCAGAAGTCGTAAACCAAACTTGTTTTTATGTAATTGGTCAAGATTTAACGGTTACAATGGCGGCAGAAGCGGGACAATTGCAATTAAATGTAATGGAGCCAGTTATTGCTTTTGCGATGTTTACTTCGTTAGATTATCTTTCAAATGCCATTCAGACTTTAATAGACAAATGCATTGTTGGCATCACAGCAAACGTGGATCATTGTTATAATATGGTCATGAATAGTATCGGAATTGTAACGCAACTGAATCCGATTATTGGTTATGAAGAAAGTGCCAGTATTGCGGGCGAAGCTTTAAAAACAAACAAAAGCGTGCATCAGATCGCGGTTTTAGAGCGTAAATTAATCACACAAGAAAAATGGGATGAAATTTATTCTTTAGAAAATCTAATCCATCCAAAATTCATTACCAAATAGTAAAAACACATTTTAAACGAAATCCGTCAAATAATTTTGACGGATTTTTTTGTTAAATTATTTGAGTTTTGTTTTTAAGGTGTTGAAAATAAGGTTTATATTTACAATGAGTTGAATCTTATTTCTAAAAACAAAACTTTGCAAATGGTGATTTTTCCAGAAAATAATGCCGTTCCGTACAAGTATAAAATCTTAGGATTAGTATTTCTTATTTCCTTTACTTTATTTTCTCAAGAAAGTAGAAATTCAGAAATTGATTCTTCAAAAATTTGCCCTACCAAAACAGTATTTGATCTTTTTAAAAAAGAAGATGATGCTTTAGTTGTAAAACCTACAAAAAACAATTTCTTTTTATTAATTCCTGCAATTGGTTCTCAGCCAGCAACCGGTTTCTTTTTTGGTGCGGTGGCACAGTATACTTTTAAAGGAAAAGAAGAAAAAGACAAATATTCAATAGCCAACATAGGAATTACTTACACTGTAAAAAATCAATGGCTGGTAAATGTCAAAAACAATATTCTGCTTAACAATAATAAAATCTTTTTAAGCGGTGATTATAGATTGTATCTATTCTCGCAGCCTAATTATGGACTCGGAACTGATATAATTCCGCCAAGACGCGATCGCCCGCCTAGTTTTAGCATAGATTCGCTTGCTCAGGATATGGATTATAATTATTTCAAATTTCATCAGACGGTTTCTTTCGAAGTTAAGGAGAATTATTATGTTGGCGGAGGTGTAAATATAGATTGGTATTCGAGTATAAAGGACAAAGAATTGGATGTCGCAAACGGAAATTACACGTATCATTACAATTACAGCCAAAAATATGGATTTGATAATCTAGAATATTATTTGACAGGAGTGAGTTTGAATCTGGTTCACGATTCTAGAGACAATCAGGTTAATGCTTCTAAGGGCTGGTATGCCAATATAAATTATAGATTTAATCCCGTTTTGTTTAAAAATCAGAATTATAGCAATGTGCTGTTTGCAGAATACCGCAACTTTATTCCTGTTTCTCCTAAAAATCCCCGTTATATTTTGGCCATTTGGACTTACGGACAATTTGTGACGAGAGGAAAAGTACCTTATTTAAATCTTCCCGCAATTGGCTGGGACCAGCGCAGCAGGAGTGGAGAAGGGTATACGCAAGGATTGTTTAGAGGAAATGGTTTAATTTATTTGTCTACAGAATTTCGTTTCCCAATTACCTGCAATCAATTGCTGAGCGGTACGGTTTTTACCAATTTTGTTACGGCAAGCAATTCTGATACTGATTTAAAACTTTTCAAATCCATACAGCCTGCCGCTGGAATTGGTTTAAGGCTTTTGATTGATAAAGCTTCCAAAACCAATCTGATTTTCGATTATGCGTGGGGAAATAACTCCAAAGGATTCTATCTGAATGCTGGTGAAACTTTCTAATTTTTTATCTTTTCGATTTCTTTTTGAAATTAGAAGATTTTAAATTGAAGAATCTAAAATTTTAACCCTAAAAAAATAGCAAAAGCATACGCAAGGAGTCATTTTTTCTTATTTGGTTCAATTTGCGGATAATTTTTTAAGTTGTGCTTATTATGTGAATTTCAATTCCTATTTTTGTTGTATATACAAACTTCTTAAGATGAAATTACTGATAGTTGAAGACGAACCAAATCTGTTGTCGATATTGCGTAAAGGATTTGCAGAAAATAATAATGAAGTAAGCGTAGCAATGGACGGTAAAACGGCCATGGAGATGATTCATAATTATACTTTCGATGTCGTAATTTTAGATGTAATGCTTCCTGATGTTAACGGAATTGAAATTTGCAGAAGACTTCGCGCAGCAAAAAACTTCGTGCCTATTTTGCTTTTAACGGCTTTAGGAACCTCAGAAAATATTGTGACAGGACTTAATGCCGGCGCCGATGATTATTTGGTTAAGCCTTTTAAATTTGGCGAATTAGATGCGAGAGTTAATGCGCTGTACAGAAGATCGCAGCAGGAAACAGAAAAAATCGATACGATTACAATTGGTGATTTAGAAATAAACGGACGCGCCAAAACCGTTAAGAGAAACGGTGAAAACATTATACTAACAGCTAAAGAATTTAAACTTTTATACTATTTGGCCAAAAATACAGGCCGCATCGTTTCTCGCGATCAAATTTTGGATAATGTTTGGGATATTAATTTTGATATGAATACCAATGTTGTCGACGTATATATTACCTACTTAAGAAGAAAAATAGATAAGCCTTATTCGACCAAACTTATTCATACTATGAAGGGGTTGGGGTATGTTATAAAACCATAATATGGATATTAGAAAAAAGATTACTTTTAATTACGTTGCCCTTTCTACCTTTAGTACATCGCTATTGTGCATCATTGTTTTCTTCTTGTTTAGAGAAAACAATCGATATCACTTTTTAAAGCGTCTAGATGATAGGGCAAAAATTGTGTCTTCTATTCATTTTCAAAAAGATCCAGAAAAGATCAAATATTATAAAAACCTTAAAAAGAACGGTCTTGAAGAATTGATCGAAGAAGAGGAATATGTATTAAAAATCAACAGTCATAATAGTTTTGATTATAACACAAACCTCAATCTTCCGAATACGTTTTATACCAATATTTTAAAAACAGGAAAAGACTCTTTCGAGAGAGATAATAAATATTATTTAGGACAGATTTTCCAAGAAAATAATCAGAAATATATTGTCATTGTTGGCGCTAGAGACCGTAAAGGAAAAGATACAACCGTTTATATTGTCAAAATTATGCTTTTTGGTGGAATCGGTTTTGTGATTCTCGCTTTCCTTTTAGGACGGTTTTTAGCCAAACGTGTCATAAATCCTGTAGCTAGAATTACAAAAGAAGTAAAAAGAATCAGCGCTTCTAATCTTCATAATCGATTGCCCGAAGTTAAAAATTCAGATGAAATATCCGATTTGACCAATACTTTCAACAATATGTTAGATCGTTTGGAAACTTCTTTCGAAATACAAGCAAACTTTATTAATAATGCTTCTCACGAATTAAAAACGCCAATAACCACCATTATTGCCGAAGCAGAAATTATGCTGCTTAAAGAGAGAGAAAAAGAAGAATATGTAGAATCGTTACAAAATATCTACAGTCAGGCTTCAAAATTAGGAAATCTTACAGAAAGCCTTCTGAAACTAACACAGACGGGTTATGATGGACAAAAACAAGTGTCTGATGTTGCCCGAATGGACGAATTATTATTAGATGTAAAATCGGATCTGGACAAGATTTATCCAGACAACCGAGTAAGCGTTCGACTTAATTTTGCTCCAGAAGATTCCAATTTGCTATTGCTACCGTGCAATAAACCGCTTTTAGAATTGGCGATCAATAATATTATTACCAATGGCGTAAAATATTCAGATAATAATGAGGTTTTTGTGAGCCTTTCGGCTAATAAAGAAATGATTAAAATAACGATTAACGATATCGGAATCGGAATTCCGCCAGAAGATATCCCGCATTTATACGAACCTTTCTTTAGAGGAAAAATTGCGGCTAAATATATTGGATATGGTTTAGGGCTTCCTCTGGCTTCAAAAATCATTCGAATGCATGACGGTGAACTTCAAGTGCAGTCGGAACAGAATAAAGGTACCATCGTTACGATTACCTTTCAAAAATCCAACATTAAAAAATCTAATGTTTAATTTTAGAAAATTCTAATTTTAGATTAATAAAGGTCTAATTTGCGGATAGTTGTTTTGTAAGTATAAACTAAAAGAATATACTTATGAAAAATTTTCTTATACCTACAACTTTAAAAGATGATACAATCTCGGCTGTTAAATCTGCTGTAAATCAGTCTAAAAATGCGGAATCAGAAATTATTTTAGTACTAGTTTCAGAAGCTCCCGATACTTTTTCTTCTTCAGGATTTTTAAGAGAAATGAAATCTGGGCTTACCAAAAGTCAGGAAGAAGTTCTAGAAACCTGCCGATATATTGTTGACCACACTTCAAATATTAAATTAAAAGTTCACACCCAATACGGACTTTCAGCTCCAATTTTTAAAAGATTGATAGAGGTTTTTGCTGTAAAATTGGTCATTCTTACTCATTCTTATAAACAAGAAACCAAAAGAATTCATCAATATCTGGTGCAATTGGCAGGAAATCAGAAATGTCCGATTCTGCATTTAAGCACAGAAATTAATAAAGAGGTTTTCCATAAAGCACTTTATGTAGAAAATTCGAGTATGAACATTCATGTAAAAGACGTACAAGAATTTTTAAGCGCCAATTTCTCTTTCGAAATTGTAAGTCAGACAGCCAGTTTTGAAGATAACTACGAAAATGTCGCTCCATTATTATCAGAAGCCATTTCAAAACACAACATAGATATGTTGGTTGAAACTAGAAAAGGCGAAAAAATCAAATTTAAAAAATCGAAAAAAGAAAACGTCAATGAAAAATTAGGACTTCCTGTTCTTTCATTGTACGAAGAGATGGTTTGATTTCTAAGGTTCTAAGTTTCTGAGGCTCTAAGCTTTTAATTTTTAGCCTTAGAAGCTTAGAAGCTCAGTCCCTTAGCCCCTTTAAAAAAAAATTAATTTAAATCCGAAAATATGTTATTAAAGAAAAGAATACCAATGAAGTACGTTCTCGGGAAAATTAAAGTAGAAATTGCTCTGGTACTGGCTTATACCGTACTGTTTGAAATATTTCATCATTATTTTGTTACACTTCCCGTAGATATTCCGATAGCGATTCCGACCATGATCGGAACTATTATTTCGCTACTATTAGCTTTTAAGTCGAATCAGGCCTACGACAGATGGTGGGAAGCCAGAATTGTTTGGGGAGCAGTTGTAAACGACTCTCGAACCTTGATCCGTCAGGTTTTAACGTTTTACGAAGATCCAGATTATTCTATTGAAGCGAGCGAGTTTAAAGAAAAATTTGCCAAAAGACAGATTGCATGGTGTTATAGTTTAGGAGAATCTCTTCGAAAAAGAGATGCCATAAAACCACTCGAAGGTTTGATGAGTGAAGAGGAAATTAATTATATAAAAAACCATCAAAATGTTCCTAATGCCATTTTAATGTTGCATGCGAGAGATTTGAAAAATGCAAAAAATGATAAACGATTCAACATGTATCAGCAAGTTGAAATTGACAATACTTTATCAAGACTTTGTGACGAAATGGGGAAGTGTGAGCGAATTAAAAACACCATTTTTCCAACTACTTATAGCATGTATACTAGATTAACGCTGTGTTTGTTCATTCTGTTATTGCCATTTGGTTTAACAAGCGTATTAAGTTGGTTTGCCATTCCGTTGATTACGGCAATTGGAGGAGCTTTCTTTTTGATCGAGAGAATGGCGATTCATTTGCAGGATCCGTTTGAGAACAGGCCAAGCGATACGCCAGTTACGGCAATTGCAAATACGATTGAGAAAAATATCAAACAAATGCTGAATGAATATCAAAGCGAATTTGATATTCTAAACGAATTTCACTTAAACGACGAACCTAAGAAAGTCGAAAAAGACGCTTATTTTGTCTTGTAAGGAATTAATTTTGGTCTTCTTTTAATTGTTGGCTGGACAGTGAGTAGTTGCACTGTCCAGTTTTTTTATGTCATTGCGAGGAACGAAGCAATCACGCTAACAATAATACGCAAAGTTTGATTTAGCAAATGAGCTTCGTTCCTCACAATGATAAATCGCTATAACTGCTTCTTAGCTAGCATTCCCAACGTCTGAATCGCAGTTCTCAATTCATTAGACCACGGCAAACCAAAACTCAATCGCATACAGTTTGAAAACTGATTTTGGAATGAAAAAATCCTTCCCGGAGCTATACTGATGTTATGTTTTAAAGCCAGATGATAAAAAGCCGCTGTATCAATTTTTTTATCCAATTCTACCCAAAGAAAAAAACCGCCTTGTGGCTGGCTCACTTTGGTTCCTGCAGGAAAAGATTCTAAAACGGTATTGATGTAATTGGTACAGTTTCGATTCAGAATTTGGCGAATTTTTCTCAAATGATTTTCATAACGGCCATTTTTTAAGAAATCCCCAACTACTTCATGGGTAATTGTCGTTGAAGAAATAGTATGGTACAATTTGGTTCTTAAAATCTCCTTTTTAAATTTTCCTGGCGAAACCCAGCCTACGCGATAACCTGGCGCCAGCGTTTTAGAAACCGAACTGCAGCACAAGACAATCCCACTTTCATCATAAGTTTTGCAATTTGTCGGTCGGCTTGAGCCAAAGTACAAATCGCCATGAATATCATCTTCAATTAAAGGTACATTATAAAAATCCATTAAACGGACAATTTCCTTTTTATGCTCATTAGGCAGCATACTTCCCGACGGATTACTGAAATTAGGCATCAAAACACAAGCCTTTACTTTATTAGAAGAAAGTGTTTTTTTAACGGCTTCCAATTCAATTCCAGTAGTCATATTGGTTGGAAGTTCCATTACATACAAGCCTAAAGATCTTGCCAGTTGCAGGATTCCAAAATAAACTGGACTTTCTGTAATAATGGTATCTCCTGGTTTTGTCAATGTTAGTAAACAGTCAGAAATAGCCGAAATACAGCCTGGAGTTGTAATAATATCTTCTTCGGTAATAGAACCGCCCCAAGTAAAAGACCAGCGCGCAATTTCTTTTCGTAAATTACTATTTCCTTCAATTTCCTCGTAACTCGTACCGCTGTTGGGCAATTGGCGCATGGCCTGAACCATTCCTTTATTGAGTTTCGCAATTGGAAGCAATTCATTAGACGGAAAACCAAGTGAAAGCATCGTAACATCTTTCGTTCGCATATCGCCGTAAACCAAATCGATTAAATCTTCTCGTTCAATATTTTCAAGGCTTAAACGAGGTTTGCTCGCAGAAGGTTCTGCAATTATTCTGGCTGAAATATTACTCACATAATAACCTGATTGTGGACGAGATTCTATCAGCGAACGGCTTTCAACTTCGTAATACGCTTTGCTAACCGTACTCATGCTGTAGCCAGTTTCGGCGCAAACTTCGCGTATAGACGGTAGTTTGTCGCCTACATTTAGAACGCCCGATTTAATCTGCTTTTCGATTCGATCGGCAAATTGAAGATATAAGTAGCTGGAATTTTTCATTAGAAAATAAAACTGTTATGCTGCAATTTACAAAAACTGTATCTGTATTGCTGTTTTATTTTTAAGAAATTTGCTTTTTCAAAAGCAAAATACTTCAAAAACAATTTTTGTGAAAACAACAAAGTACTATATCGCGGCAATTTCGGCCTTTATTACGTGGGGACTTTTCAGTTTGGTTTTAAAACCAATTCATGAATATCCATCATTAGATATTTTGTTTTTCCGTGTTTTTAGCTGTGCTGTTTTAATGCTTCTAATTGCTTTTCTATTCAAAAGAAAACAAATAAAAGAAACAATTGAAATCTTCAAAGCTTTACCAAAAGCAGAAAAAAGAAAATCGATTCTGCTGAATATTGGCGGAAGCGCCTTTTTGATGGCAAACTGGTTCACTTTTATTTATGTTGTCAATCACGTTAGCGTAAAAGCGGCTTCGCTGGCGTATCTTGTTTGTCCAATTCTGACTACTTTATTGGCTTATTTTATATTACACGAAAAATTGCTCAAAACACAATGGCTTTCTGTTGGATTAAGTATTTCGGGCTGTTTGTTGCTTTCTTACAGTGATATTATGGATATGTTTTTCAGTATCATTATTGGTCTGACTTATGCAGCTTATTTAGTAAGCCAGCGTGCCAATAAAGGGTTTGATAAGTTTATAGTTCTTACTTTCCATATCACATTAGCAGCAATAGTTTTATTGCCTTTTTATCCAGCTTATTCAGGACCGGTTCCAACAGAATTCAAATTTTATTTCTGTATCGAAACGATTGCAATCGTATTTACAATAGTGCCGCTTTTCTTAAACCTGTACGCGCTTTCAGGAATTAATTCGTCAACGGTGGGGATGTTGCTGAATATAAATCCGATGATCGCTTTTGGATTGGCGGCCTTTGTTTTTAAAGAAAATATTACCCCTTTGCAAATCACAGCATACGGTATCATTTTTACCGCAGTGTTAGTTTTTAATTCGCATCATATTTTTGCGATAAAGCAAAAAATGACCTCAATATCCAAGGGTTCTTAATTCTTAGTTTTCATATTTTTTATTGGTTTAAAATCGAAAATTATCAGAATCTTAACAGGATGTTTAAACAGGAATGAGTATTTTTCATTCCTGTTTTTTTATGCAAAAAAGCGTAAAAAGAATAGCCACGAATTCACGAATTATTTTAGAAAAAGTAAATAAATAAAAATTAGTGAATTCGTGGCGGAAAAAAAAACTAAAACCGAACCCCTATTGATATGAAAAATACCAAACTTCAAGCCTTTACTCCGTTATTTTATTTAGTGTGGTCAGACGATTTGCTGACGCAGAAAGAATTTTCGACTTTAAAAGATTTTATTCATTCGCTAAGCGTTTTATCAGAAGAAGACAAAGAATATTTGCTTTCTAAAGTCGATATTTCAAATCCGCCTTCGCGAAATGAACTCACACAATGGAAATCGGATATTGAAAAAAGTATTCAGGATACATCAACTATAAAATCGATTTTTGACATTGCAAAAGCACTTTCAGCTGGAGAATTGGATTTAACTCCGATAGAAAAAGATTTTGTAAAACTCGAAAATGATTTAGGGATTTTAGGAGAAGAAGCACTTCAAAACTTCAAAACCAAAGCAGGTTCTTTTACAGCCAATTCACAAACCAATGCCAGTTTTGATATTCAGAAAATCACACAGATTTTAGACGGAAAAGAAGCGGCCATTATTGAAAAAGTAAAATCCGTTATTTCGAGACCTGAATTTGCTTATGAAACTTCTACCGATATTAATGTTTTTAGAGAAACCGTTTACAAATGGTGTAAGATTCTAGCCGATGAAAATCTCGGAAGCATGGCGTATCCGAAAGAATATGGCGGAGGAGGAAATATTGAAGATTATTTCGCCATTATGGAAACGCTAAGTTACCACGATTTAAGTTTGGTAATTAAATTTGGTGTTCAGTTTGGACTTTGGGGAATGAGCGTTCAATCTTTAGGAACCGAAAAACATTATGCTAAATATTTAAAAGATATTGGTTCTCTGAAACTTCCAGGCTGTTTTGCCATGACCGAAACCCATCACGGATCGAACGTTAAAGGTTTGGAAACAACTGCAACTTACAATCACGCAAATCAAACTTTTACCATTCATACGCCAAATAAAAATGCGCAGAAAGAATATATTGGCAACGCAGCAGTTCACGGACAGGCTGCAACCGTTTTTGCTAAACTAATTATAGACGATCACGATTATGGCGTAAATGCATTTGTGGTTCCGTTGCGAGATCCAAACGGAAATGTAGTAAACGGAGTAACCATTGGCGATTGCGGTCATAAAATGGGATTAAATGGCGTTGATAACGGAACAATCAGTTTTGATAATGTCGTGATTCCGAAAGAAAATATGCTGGATCGTTTTGCTTCTGTGAATGAAAAAGGCGAATTTGAAAGTCCGATTCCGAGTGATAATAGACGATTTTTTACGATGTTAGGAACTTTGGTGGGAGGTAGAATCGGAATTCCGCGTTCGGCTTTAGCAGCAGCGAAATCAGGATTAACGATTGCCATTCGCTACAGCGATCAAAGAAGACAATTTGGCCCAGAAGGCGGTTCTGAAGTTCCGATTTTAAATTACAGAATGCATCAGCGCAGATTATTGCCACATTTGGCTAAAACTTATGCTGTTCATTTTGCTTTACAATATTTGACTAATAGATTTTTAAACAGAACCGAAGCTGAAATGCAAGAAATTGAAGCTTTGGCGGCCGGAATGAAATCGTATTCTACTTGGAGTACGAGAGATATTTTGCAGGAATGCAGAGAAGCGTGTGGCGGAAAAGGCTATTTGTCTGAAAACCGAATCGATGCGCTTAAAAACGATACAGAAATCTACACGACTTTTGAAGGCGATAATACGGTTTTGATGCAATTGGTGGCTAAAAATCGTCTGGCAGAATTCAGAAAATCATTTGGAGAAATGGGGTCATTGGGCATTATCAATTATGTTTATGAAAATGCCAAAACAGCGATTGCAGAGAAAAACCCAATTGCAACTCGAAAAACAGACGACGAACATCTTTTAGATGGAGAATTTCATCTTCAAGCATTTGTTCACAGAGAAAAAACAATTTTGGCTTCAGCGGCGAGACGTATCAAAAAATTGATCGATGGCGGATTAGAACCTTATGATGCCTTTAATGTCGTACAGCATCAGATGATAGATGTGGCTCAGGCTTATTTGGAGCGAATTGTTTTAGAGCAATTCCAGATCGGGATTAAAGCGGTTGAAGATGAATCATCAAAAGCGATTTTGACCAAATTGAGTCAATTGTATGCGCTTTCTCAGATCGAAAAAAATAAAGCTTGGTACTTGGAAGACGGTTACATGGAAGCAGTAAAAACTAAAGCAGTCCGCAAAATGGTCAATCAGCTTTGCTGGGACATTCGTCCAGATGCTGTAGCGCTCGTAAATGCGTTTAATATTCCAGAAAGCTGTTTGTCGGCGCCGATTGCAGCGCATTTATAGTTGGAAAAAAAGACTTTTAAGAAATGATTTCGGTTTGGATTTATTTCATTCCGAAATCATTTTATTTATAGCAGATCCAGTTTTGTGATTTGATAATTTATAAACGGTATTTAAATCACACCCATTTTTAGTACATTTTAACCACTATTAAATAATTCATATTTTATATTTTCGCTTTGCTATATTTGTAATTCTTTTATCTAAAATCGCTTTGAAAAAATATTATTTATTTCTGTTTCTTATTATAAACTTTTCGCTTTCTGCAACTGAGCGTACAGATGTTATTTTAAAAGAATTAAATGAGGCGATCAAAAATAAACAGCATTACGTTAAGATTAAAGAAGAACGAATTCTGAATTTTAAGAAAATCAAATCAGATAATCTTACGAAAGAGCAGGAGTACAATTTCAACAAAACGCTATATTTTGAATATCAGAAATTAAACTCAGATTCGGCTATTCAGTATGTAAAGAAGAATCTCAAGATTGCTGAAGAACTTCAGAATAAAGAATTCTTCAATTTAGCGCAATTACAACTCGTAACGCTTTATTCTTCTTCAGGAAAATATCGCGAATCTGAAGCGATTCTAAAAAGTATAAACAAGAAAAACTTAGAGCCGTCTTTACTTCCAAATTACTATGTTTCTTATCGCGAGTTTTTTGAGCATTACGCCGCAAACAGTTACAGTGTAGAATATAGAAATCAGATTGGCAAGTATCGAGATTCGTTATTGGGGGTTTTAAATCCGAGTACTTTAGAATATCAGATTAACAGAATCCAGCAGGATATTTTCAACAGAAAATTTGATAAGACTAAAAAACAGCTGCTAACTTTACTAGAGAAAACAAAAGAAGAAAGTCCGCAATACGCAATGATTACCTATTTATTAGGAAAAATTGCTGAAGCTACACATAAGATAGAATTAAGAAAAAAATACTACGCGCTTTCGGCTACATCAGATATTAAAAATGCCAATAAAGATAATGCTTCGCTGCAAGAACTAGCTTTGGTTTTTTATGAAATTGGCGATGTCGATATGGCGTATAAACTCACGCAATCTGCCATTGAAGACGCTCTTTATTGCAATGTTCAGTTTAGAACTTTGCTCATGTCAGAAGTATATTCGATTATCAATACCGTTTATTTGGAGCGTGAAGCACAGAGAAAAAGTGAATTAAAGGTTTATCTGCTTTGCATTAGTCTGCTTTCGCTGTTTTTACTCGTTGCGATTATTTACGTGTACAAACAGATGAAAAAGGTTTCGAGAATAAGAACCGAACTTTATGAAACGAGTCAGAAACTGGCAGAATTAAACAAAGATATTACAGAAACCAACAGCCAACTTCAGGAAAGTAATCTGCAATTGTCTGAATCTAATTTGGTTAAAGAAGAATATATTGCGCATTTTTTCAATCTTTGCTCGACTTACATCAACAAGCTAGAAAATTATCGCATTATCTTAAACAAAAAAGCTACAGCTAAACAATTTGACGAAATTTATAAAATTTTAAAGTCAACTACTTTGGTTGATAATGAGTTAGAAGAATTGTACAAGAACTTCGATATTATCTTTTTAAATCTATATCCAACCTTTGTCAAAGATTTCAACGCCTTATTAATTCCAGAAGAACAAATCGTTTTAAAACAAAATGAATTGCTGAATACAGAACTTAGAATTTTTGCCTTAATCAGACTCGGAATTACAGACAGTGTTAAAATAGCGGCATTTTTACGTTATTCTTTAAGTACAATTTACAACTACCGTACAAGAGCTCGAAATAAGGCTGCAGTTTCGCGAAATGATTTCGAAGAAATGGTCATGAAAATCGGTTCTATGGCTTTGAAAGCATAAATATTTATTTTAAATCTACTACTTTTTTTGGTGCTTTAAATTTGTTAAATAATTTAAAATCAATGTTTTGTGTTTTTAATTCACTACTTTTTTCTATCTAAAAATGTAACGTGAACGATAACGTTTTAGTTTTACAATATGATAAAAAAAGATTTTCGTTAAGAAGATTTCCCTATTATAACTAATGCTTTAATAATTACTGTTATGTTAAAAAACGTTAAAACAATTGTTGTTTTACTTTTACTAAGTTCTTTGGGAGCCAATGCCCAGAACAAAGTTCCTGTTTATCTAGATGATAAAAAACCGATCGAAGAGCGTGTAGAAGATGCGCTTAAGCGAATGACTACCGAAGAGAAAATTGCCATGATTCATGCGCAGTCTAAATTTAGTTCTCCAGGTGTAAAGCGTCTTGGAATTCCAGAAAACTGGATGACCGACGGACCGCACGGAATTCGTACAGAGGTAAAATGGGACGAATGGGATCAGGCAGGATGGACAAACGATTCTTGTATTGCTTTTCCAGCACTTACAGCACTTTCATCAACTTGGAACAAAGAATTAGCTTCTTTATATGGTAAATCTATTGGAGAAGAAGCACGTTTTCGTAACAAAAACGTATTATTAGGGCCTGGTGTAAACATTTACAGAAGCCCATTAAATGGCCGTAACTTCGAGTATATGGGAGAAGATCCGTTTTTGGCTTCAAAAATGGTAGTTCCTTATATTAAAGGAGTTCAAGCAAATGGAGTTGCTGCTTGTGTAAAACACTTCGCATTAAACAATCAAGAAACAAATCGTAACTCAGTTAATGTAATCGTTGACGATCGCGCGTTGTACGAAATCTATCTTCCTGCTTTTAAAGCTGCAGTCCAAGAAGGTGATGTTTGGTCGATTATGGGGTCTTACAACAAGTATAAAGGACAGCAATGCTGCCACAACGAATATTTGTTAAACGATATTCTTCGCGGAGAATGGGGTTTCAAAGGAGTTGTAGTTTCAGACTGGGGTGGAGTTAATGATACGAAACAAGCGATTCACAATGGTTTGGATATGGAATTCGGTTCTTGGACAAACGGTCTTTCTTGGGGAACAAGCAATGCTTATGACAACTATTATTTAGCAAAACCATATTCTGAAATGATCAGAAAAGGTGAGGTTGGAACAAAAGAATTAGATCAAAAAGTGCGTGGTATTTTACGTTTATCTTTCTTGACTACAATGGATAGAAATCGTCCTTTTGGTTCTTTCGGAACAGAAGAACACGCTTTAGCTGGCCGTAAAATCGCTGAAGAAGGAATCGTTTTATTACAAAACAACAATAATATTTTACCAATCAATCTTTCTAAAACAAAAAAGATTGCTGTAATTGGAGAAAATGCTATCAAAATGATGACTGTAGGTGGAGGAAGTTCTTCGCTTAAAGCAAGATACGAAATCACACCGCTTGAAGGTTTAAAGAAAAGAATCGGAAACCAAGCTGAAATCGTTTATGCAAGAGGTTATGTAGGAGATCCTACAAGTAACTATAACGGAGTTGTAGCTAAAGTAAGTTTAGAAGAAAAACGTTCTCCTGCAGAATTAACTGCTGAAGCTTTAAAAGTAGCGAAGGATGCTGATATCGTTCTTTTTATTGGAGGTTTGAACAAAAGCCCTAATCAAGATGACGAAGGACACGATCGTAAAGAATTGAATTTGTCTTACGGTCAAGATAAATTAATTAGCGAATTGGCGAAAGTAAACAAAAACATTGTTTTTATAAATATTTCTGGAAATGCTGTGGCAATGCCGTGGGTTAAAGAAGTTCCAGGAATTGTACAAGGATGGTTTTTAGGAACTGAAGCTGGAAATGCTTTAGCAAATGTTTTGGTTGGAGACGTAAATCCTTCTGGAAAATTATCTTTCACTTTCCCAGTAAAATTAGCTGATAATGGAGCTCACGCTTTAGGAGAGTTTCCGGGTGGAGATGACGTAAAATACAATGAAGGAATTTTTGTGGGTTACCGTTGGGCAGACAAAAACAAAATCAAACCGCTATTCTCTTTTGGTCACGGTTTAAGCTACACAACTTTTGCTTACGGAAAAGTAACAGCAGATAAAAAACAAATTAACGCAGGAGATAAAATTACATTCTCGGTTAATGTAAAAAATACAGGAAGCAGAGAAGGATCTGAAGTGGTGCAATTGTACATTACAGATGTGAAATCTTCATTGCCTCGTCCGATAAAAGAATTAAAAGGTTTTGAGAAAGTGGCTCTTAAAGCTGGAGAAGAAAAAACAGTAACGTTTACAGTTGACAAAGCGGCTTTAAGTTTCTTCGACGATAAAAAACATGACTGGGTTGCAGAACCTGGTGATTTTGAAGCGATTATTGGCGCTTCATCAACAGATATAAAATCTAAAGTGAATTTCTCACTTAAATAGTTTTTATTTCTAAACTTTGGTTGGTTTGTAGAGCTGCAAGTGTAAAAATTTGCAGCTTTATTTTTAATTTAGTTTTTACCATTAAGATATTAAGAAAATTAAGGTTTGCGTGTAAAAAGATTTTTGGATATTTAAGTTTCGAGCTTAATGAAACTTAACAGGCTAAAAAAGATTTATTTAGTTCCAACTTAATTTTCTTAATCGCTTAATGGTTCAAAAATTATTGTAAAATTTAAATTATATGAAAAAAAATGTACTTGGTATAATGTTGCTTTTTTTAGCACAAAACCTTTCTGCACAAACTTTGAGTAAAATGCAATGGTTTAACGAACCTGAAAAATGGGAAATTAAAAACAATGCATTAATCATGAATGTTACAGCAAACAGCGATTATTGGAGAATTTCGCATTACGGATTCACAGTAGACGATGCTCCGTTTTACTACGCCAATTATGGAGGAGAGTTTGAGGCAAAAGTAAAATTGACAGGAAACTACATCGCTCGTTTTGACCAAATGGGTTTGATGATTCGTATTGATGAGAAGAACTATATTAAAACTGGAGTAGAATTTGTTGACGGAAAATTTAACGTTAGCACCGTTGTAACACACAATAAAAGTGATTGGAGTGTTACAACTTTAGAAAAAGTGCCTCCTTTTATTTGGATTAAGGCCGTAAGAAGATTAGATGCCGTCGAAATTTTCTATTCTTTTGACGACAAAAACTACATCATGACCAGAAACGCGCCTTTGCAAGATAACGCACCAGTTATGATTGGTTTAATGGCTGCTTCTCCTGATGGAAAAGGCTTTGAAGCCAAATTTGAAAACTTCACTGTAAAACATTTGCCAGACCAGAGAAGAGCAGAATGGCTGAAGAATCACCAATAGAATTTTAGATTTCTGATTTTAGATTTTAGATTGAAACTAGTAATAAAAATTCCAATTTTTTAAATTCCAAATTCCAAAAAAAAGAGCGTAGCGATTTTTTTGGAAAAATCTAAAATCTAAAATCTAAAATCTAAAATCTAAAATCTAAAATCTAAAATCTAAAATCTAAAATCTAAAATCTAAAATCTAAAATCTAAAATCTAAAATCTAAAATCTAAAATCTAAAATCTACAACTAACTTAACTTAACCAAACATAAATGAGTTCAATTTCATCTGATATTAAACCAAAAAAACATTACGAAATTCTGGACGGACTGCGTGGTGTTGCAGCGATTTTAGTAGTCGCATTTCATATTTTTGAAGCTTTTGCAGGCGGAAATCGTTTTGTGCAAATTATAAACCACGGATATCTTGCTGTCGATTTCTTTTTTCTTTTATCTGGATTTGTTGTGGCGTATGCCTACGACGATCGCTGGGGAAAAATGGGGCAGTGGGAGTTTTACAAACGCCGATTAATCCGTCTTCAGCCCATGGTGATTATGGGAATGATCATTGGCGCTATATTTTATTATTTTCAAGCTTCAGATATCTTGTTCCCAATGATTGGAGGAATGGAAGTCTGGAAAGTAATTTTAACCATGGTAATCGGATTTACGTTATTGCCAATTCCGCCTTCTTTAGAAATTAGGGGCTGGGGCGAAATGCATCCTTTAAATGGTCCAGCATGGTCACTTTTCTTCGAATATATTGCAAACATTTTGTACGCCTTAATCTTCCGTAAATTTTCGAATAAAGTACTATCGGTTTTTGTACTAATATTTGCCGGACTATTAATTAATTATACCGTTTTCGGACCAAAAGGAGACGTAATCGGCGGATGGTCATTAAATTTAGAGCAACTGAATGTCGGTTTTACGCGTCTATTGTATCCGTTTTTTGCTGGAGTTTTATTGTGCCGTTTAGGAAAATTAATTCATGTGAAAAATGCTTTTTGGATCTGCAGTATTCTAATAACAATTGTTTTAGCCGTACCAAGATTTGGAGATGAAAATAGTCTTTGGATGAATGGTTTATACGAATCAATTGCTATTATTTTCATTTTTCCTCTTATCGTTGCAATTGGAGCAGGAGGAGAGATTAAAAATGAGTTTTCGCTTAAAATCTGTAAACTTTTAGGAGATATTTCGTATCCAATTTATATCACACATTATCCGTTAATATATTGGTTTACCGCTTGGGTTGTAGACAATAAAGTGACTATGGCAAATGGATACTTGGAAGGAATCGGAGTTTTGATTGTAAGCATCGTACTCGCTTTTGTATGCTTAAAATTATACGACGAACCAGTTAGAAGCTGGCTTGTGAAAAAGTTTCAAACAAGACAAGTTGTTGGGGAAGTGACAAAGTAACAAAGAGACAAAGAAACAGAGAATAAGGCTTTGTAACTTTCGACCTTTGAAAATTATAGATATTCAAAAGGGATAAACAGTTAAGTTTATCCCTTTCTTTTTTATGTGACAAAGATACAGAGTTGCAAAGTAAAAAAACTTTGCCACTTTGTATCTCTGCAACTTTGTCCCTTACTCTAAAACCAATTGCCCTAAAGCTTCTTTACTGAAACCTTTCAATTCATCTGTTTTTCCAGCTTTAATTTTAGCAACCCAATTCGGATCTGATAAAAGCGGTCTTCCAACAGCAACCAAATCAAAATCGCCTCTGTCGAAACGTCTGTTTAATTCTTCCAACGAAGTTGGCTCAGAACTTTCTCCAGCAAAAGCACCAAAGAAATCGCTTGAAAGTCCAACAGAACCAACCGTAATAGTTGGCGCTCCAGTTACTTTTTTAGCCCATCCTGCAAAGTTTAAATCTGAATCTTCAAATTCTGGTTCCCAAAAACGACGTTGTGAAGCGTGAATAATGTCAACTCCAGCATCAACAAGAGGAGTAAGCCAAGCTTCTAATTCCTGTGGATTTTTAGCCAGTTTATAATTATAGTCAGAAGGTTTAAATTGAGAAAAACGCATGATAACTGCAAAATCATTTCCCACTTGTTTTCTCACTTCTTTGATAACTTCAATAGCAAAACGATTACGCTCAGGCAATGTTTTTCCGCCATAAATATCTTCACGAAGATTCGTTTCAGCTCTAAAGAATTGATCAATTAAATAACCGTGCGCACCGTGAATTTCGACCGTGTCAAAACCTAATCTTTTAGCATCGGCCGCAGCTTTACCAAAAGCTAGAATAGTATCTTCAATATCTTTTTCGGTCATAGAAACTCCGTTTCTAAAATCTGGACGGTTTAATCCAGACGGACCTTCAAATGGAACTGGCGGAACCCATCCAGAATGATGGTTGTCCATAATTCCCATATGCCAGATCTGCGGTCCCATTTTTCCGCCCGCAGCGTGAACTTCGTCAATAACTTTTTTCCATCCGTTTAAAGCTAATTCACCATGAAAATGCGGAACATTAGCATCGTTAGAAGAAGATTTTCTGTCGATAACAGTTCCTTCAGATAAAATTAAACCAACTTCACCTTCAGCTCTTTTTTGGTAGTAAGCCGCTACGTCGTCAGTCGGAACTCCGTTTGGAGAAAAAGAGCGCGTCATTGGCGCCATTACGATTCGGTTTTTCAGATTTAACGATTTTAAGTTAAATCCAGAAAATAGGTTGTTTGTACTCATAGTAATTTTACAAATTAGATTGAATTAATTTACTAAGTGCTTCAAAGGCACCTTCGTTACGTTTATAATAAGTCCATTGTCCAACACGTTTGGCTTCAATAAAACCAGCGCGTTGTAAAATAGACAGGTATTCGGATACTGTCGATTGTGTTAAACCAGCCTTAGCCTGAATCTGCCCAACGCAGACACCATGCTCAAAACCAGCATGTTCAAGCTGTCCCGGAAAGTTAATTTCGGGTTCTTTTAACCATTCCAGCATTTGTAATCTGGATTTGTTCGAAAGTGCTTTAAAAATTTCTATCGTTTCCATGCTGCAAATATATCGACTTTTCCCGATATGACAATTTCCCGATATGCTTTTGTGATAATTTTATGATTGTGAAAGATTAATTTAGCATTAAAAACAAAGAAATTTTATATTTGCTATGAGAATTAATCTCGCAAAGTCGCAGAGAGAATTAAACCATATAAGTCATATAAGCTATTTAAGTTTTACCTAAAATGAACTTATATGACTTATATGGTTAAGAAAAAAACTTAGCGTCTTTGCGACTTTGCGAGAAATTCGTCCCACAATCTAAATAAACTTAATAATGAAAAAAACTTTACTTATTGCGGCATTTTTATGCTGTGTAATTACTAGTTCGAATGCACAAGTAGTAGGAACAGACATTGGCGACATCGCTCCAGAAATCGATCTTCCAGACACAAAAGGAGAAAAAATAGCGCTTTCTTCTTTAAGAGGTTCTTTGGTTTTAGTTGACTTTTGGGCTTCTTGGTGCGGACCTTGCATAAAAGAACAGCCGTTATTAGTAAAACTGCACAATGCTTATCCAGATAAATTATCGATCTACGGCGTTTCTATGGATACCAAAAAGCCATTGTGGACAGGAGCCATCGCAAAAGGAAAATTACCGTGGACAAACGTAAGCGATTTAAAATACTGGACTTCGCCAGTCGTTGGAGATTATATGTTGCAATCTGTTCCATTAAATTTCCTAGTAGACAAAAACGGAATCATAATAGCGAAAAACATTCACGGACAAGCCTTAGAGGATAAGATAAACAGCTTGTTGCAGTAATTTAATTAAACCATATAAGCAATATAAGTACATTTTAAGCCAAACTTAAATTATCTTATATTGCTTATATGGTTAAACTATCTTCCCAATTGGAATTTGGAATTTTAAGTTTTGGGATTTTACATTAAGACTCCTTAATAACTTTCTTTACACCTCCAAAACTAGTTTTCAGCATTTCTCTAATCTGAAACTGCGTTTTGGTTCCTGATGCATTTTTCCAATCTTTGAGATCAAAAATATGAATCTGATCTGCGTAAGGATTCGTAAGAAATGAAATTCTCGAAATCGTATATTTATAGTATTTCAGTTCGTGAGACACATGTCGATTTGGAACAACGATTAATATGTTTTCCCAATTCAAAAAGTCTTTCGGAACATCTTTTCTTTCTAATAATCCTAAAGATTCAAAAAAAGCAGTAATCTTCTGATCATTAAGCTTGCTAATCTTATGATCGAGGTTTTTAAAAGTCGTTTGGAGTCTATTTTCGTTAATAATAGTACTCATACTGTAATTGCTTTTTTATGATTTAAATATAAAATTACATCAAAAGAAAATCATTTTTAAATCTAAAGCCATTAGATTCATTCTAAATTTTAAAACCCCTTCTAGAAGCATTTGTTATGAATGAGTTATCACATTTTGATAAAATACTATTAATGTTTGTTCTCTAAAAGCCTTATTTTTATCGCTATCTGATTTTACTAACAATCCTACTATGAAAACCGCCCTTACTCAAAAAACATTTCTTTGCTTTTTATTCTTTTGTTCATTCCATTTATTGGCTCAAAATAAATCGGCAAGAGAACTTATTTTAATTGATAAAGACTGGCGGTTTTCATTCGGGCATTTATATGATACCAAAAAAGATTTCGGTCATGCAGAAGGCTATTTTTCGTATTTAACCAAAACTGGATTCGGCGACGGACCAGCTGCAAAAGACTTTGACGACCGAGCTTGGAGAAAGTTAGATCTGCCGCACGATTGGGCGGTCGAACAGCCTTTTAGCGAAAGCGCGAGTTTCAGTCATGGATTTAAAGCAGCAGGAAAGAACTATCCAGAAAAAAGTATCGGCTGGTACAGAAAAAAAATAACGATTCCGAATGAGGATTTAGGGCGTATTATTTCTTTAAAGTTCGATGGCGTTTTCAGAAATTCAAAAGTCTTTTTTAACGGATTTTATTTAGGAACGCATGAAAGTGGCTACAACGGATTTGAATACGATGTAACAGCTTACGTTAATTATGGAGGCGAAAACACGATTGTAGTTCGCGTAGATGCTTCGATGGAAGAAGGTTGGTTTTATGAAGGTGCGGGGATTTACAGACATGTTTATTTGCAGAAGACGAATCCTATTCATGTAGCTCAAAACGGAACTTATATAACTTCAGAAATCAATAATGATAATGCTTTAATTACTGCAGAAGTAAAACTGGAAAATAAAGGTCGTTTTAAAGGAAATGTTGAAATAAAACAAACCATTTTAGATGCTTCTGGAAAAGAAGTAACAGTAAATTCTGAAAATGTTTCGGCTCCTGAATTTTATAGAACAAATTCGTACTCATCAAAATTAAATGTCAAAAATCCGCTTTTGTGGGATATTGATTCGCCGAATTTATATCAGTTAGTTACAGAAATAAAAAGTGAAGGAAAGGTTATTGACGAGTATAAAACTTCATTCGGAATTAGAACTATAAAATTTGATCCAGAAAATGGCTTTTTCCTTAACGGAAAACCAGTAAAATTAAAAGGAACTAATAACCATCAGGATCATGCGGGAATTGGAACGGCTTTGCCAGACGAACTTCAATATTATAGAATTAAAAAACTGAAAGAAATGGGATCGAATGCCTATCGCTGTTCGCATCATCCTCCAACTCCAGAATTGTTAGAAGCTTGCGACAAATTGGGAATGCTGGTTATTGATGAAACCCGTTTAATGGGGATTAACGAATATCATTTAAATGATTTGCAGCAAATGATGGAACGCGATCGCAATCATCCGAGTATTTTCTGCTGGTCGGTAGGTAACGAAGAATGGCAGATTGAAGGTGGCATTACTGGTGAAAGAATTACCAACGTCATGCAGGATTTTGCTAAAAGCATTGATCCGACAAGGCCTGTTACAGTAGGAATCAGCAGCGGATTTAAAAGCGGAATTTCTTCTATAGTTGAAATTATGGGCTATAATTATTTAGGAAACGGAGATATTGATGCGCATAGAAATCAGTTCAAGAATCAGCCAGGAATGGGAACCGAAGAAGGTTCGACTTTTGCAACTCGTGGCATTTATTTTACAGATGATGCCAAACATTATCAAAGTGCTTACGATAAAAAACCGCGTCCGACATTTTATAGTATTGAAGAAGGCTGGAAATTTTATGCGGAAAGACCTTATTTAGCAGGAATGTTTATCTGGACAGGTTTTGATTATCGCGGAGAGCCAACTCCTTACGGCTGGCCATCTGTAACGTCGTATTTCGGAATGATGGATGTTTGCGGTTTCCCGAAAGACAATGTTTTTTATCTGAAATCGTGGTGGGGAAAAGAACCTGTTCTGCATCTTTTGCCCCATTGGAATTGGAGCGGAAAAGAAGGGCAGGAAATCGATGTTTGGGCATATTCTAATTGCGATGAAGTAGAACTTTTTCTAAACAAAAAGAGTTTAGGAAAAAAGAAAATGCAATTAAATAGCCATTTAGAATGGAAAGTAAAATATGAAGCAGGAACTTTGGAAGCTATTGGTTATAAAAACGGTAAAAAAGTCTTGACAGACATTCAGAAAACAACTGGAAAAGCAGAAAATATTAAGCTTTCTTTAGATAAAGAAAATGTATTGAAAGGAAATGTTTCGGTTTTAACGGTCGAAGTTACAGATAAGAATAATTTACATGTTCCTACAGCAAATGATGAAATTACGTTTTCTATAAAAGGAGGAAAAATTTTAGGAGTAGGAAACGGCGACCCAACTTCTTTAGAAAGTGATCAGTTTATTGATGACATAGGCTTGGTTGCTATAACTAATTTTAAAGAACAAAAAGAAACAAATGCTTCTTTGCCTCAGCAATTGCCGAATTATTCTGAAAACGAATGGACAGAAGCTTTTAAAGATCGCGATTATAAAAAACAAGCTCCGTCGTATGTTTACAAAGGAGAATTTGATTTAAAGAATAATTCGATTTCAAATGTTGTAAGTTTCTTTTATAAAAAGATAGGAGTAGAGACAGTCGTTTTTGTTAACGGAAATAAAGTAGAACCAAGTAAAGAAGATGCTCAAAAATATATTTTGAATGCATCTATTCTAAAAAAAGGAAAAAATACAATCCACATCGCAGCAACTCCATTACAAAAAATAAAAGACTGGGACGTAATGAACACAGATCCAGGAATTGTTCAGGTAATTACGCCCGCAGAATCTTGGAAAAGAAAGCTTTTTAATGGTTACGCTCAAATCATTATTCAGAAAGAAGAAAATGCCAAAGAAGTTGTTTTAAGCGCTTCCGCGAAAGGTTTAAAAAGCAGTTCTATTGTAGTGAAGTAGTTTGCCGCAATATTAAACCATATAAGTCATATAAGTTCATTTTAGACCAACTTAAATTATCTTATATGACTTATATGGTTTAAATAAAAAATATTGTTTGATTTTCATAACTTTGCAAAATGAATAATCAGACCGATATGCAGAATTGCGATTTTACTTCAGATTTAAAAATGAAGGGTTTTAAAGTTTATCCTATAAATGGAGACTTCAGTAAAGTTCCTGTTTACAGCCGAAGAGACTTTTATAAAATCTGCATCAATACCAGCAAAAGCATTATACAATACGCTGACCGCGGAATAGAAACCGACGGAACGATTCTGTTTTTTGGCAATCCGATTATTCCGTATTCTTGGGAGACGGTTTCGGAAAAATTTGAAGGTTATGCCTGCGTTTTTACGGAAGAATTTTTTAAAACCAAAGACCGATCAGAAACACTTCACGAATCGCCTTTGTTTAAAATAGGCGGAACTCCAATATTTACTTTAAATACTGAACAAAAGGTGTTTATCGATTCTTTATTTCAAAAAATGATTGAAGAATACGAAACCGATTATGCATTCAAAGACGACTTAATGCGCAGTTACGTCAATCTGATTATTCACGAATCAATGAAAATGCAGCCTTCAGAGAATTTCTTTAAACATAAAAATGCTTCTTCGAGAATTACTTCTTTGTTTTTAGAATTATTAGAAAGGCAATTCCCAATAGAAACTAAAGATCAGCCTTTAGTATTAAAGACGCCGCAAGATTACGCGCAAAGTCTTTCTGTGCATGTTAATCATTTAAATCGTTCTGTAAAAGAAGTTACCGGAAGACCAACGACGGCTCATATTACCGAAAGAGTCATCAACGAAGCCAAAGCTTTATTGCAGCACACCGATTGGAGTATTTCAGACATTGGCTACTCGCTTGGATTTGAATATCCGAGTTATTTTAATAATTACTTTAAAAGGCTTACAGGAACGGTTCCGAAATCGCTTCGAATGTAAATTGTTTCAATTTCTTAATTTTTTGTTTGAATATTGTTATTTCGGCATTGTAGTATTGTGCTACATTTGCCCTGAAATAACAACGAATCTTTGTATCAGTTTTCGAATGACTAAATAAACACTTCATAAGGCGATGTCAGCTTTACCGTTTAGTTTTAAATTTTGATTACAACCTAACATATACATTTTTAACGAATTAATTAAAATAAATTCTCATTCGAAAGGAGATTCAATACGTTGGTTATTTTACTGAAATAAGTATCAATAAAATTCAAACAAATTATTAACCCGAAAAACAACGAAATTATGTCGACACAATTCACAGCCGTAACAGAAGAAGGTAAAGTTCCAAACACTTATATGACAGGTGAGGTGTCATATAAAAAACAAACTAGTGAAATTCACCCCGAAAACACTACTATCAAAGACGTTTCTTTCGAGCCTTGCTCAAGAACCAACTGGCACAGTAATGCAAGTCTTCAGCTCATTATTGTAACGCAGGGAGAAGGCTATTATCAAGAAAGAGGCGGAAAAATTAATCTATTGCAAAAAGGCCAGGTTTTAACGATTCTGCCAGGTATTGAGCATTGGTATGGAGCCACTCCAGAAAGTTCGTATTCGTACATCACAATCGTAACAGAAATTGATAAGGGCTCTGGAACTTGGTTAGAAAAAGTGACCGACGAAGAGTATTATTCTTTTAGCTACTAAGCTACTGAGGTTCTAAGTTGCTAAGGTTTTTTGTCGCGAAGATTTTTTGCCACTAAGTCCCTAAGACGCAAAGTTTTTTTAACTTTATGAGTGTAATTATTTGATAATTAAATTTTTATGATCTAATTAAGCTTTCGAAAAGAAAAATCTGTGTCAATCAGCTTTAATCTGTAATCCCGATAGCTATCGAGAGCGTGAAATTCTGCGTCTCGCAAAAACCAGAAACCTGAAACAAAATAACAAACTATAAAAAAATGGAAACAAAAAACGTAAAAGCCTTCGGTACAGAAGCTGCCGAAGCACCATTAAAAACTTTAGATATTAAAAGAAGAGAAGTTTTAGCGCATGACGTTGAAATCGAAATTTTATATTGCGGAATTTGTCACTCAGATCTGCATTCGGCTCGAAATGAATGGCATGGTACTATTTATCCGATTGTTCCAGGGCACGAAATTGTAGGTCGCGTTACAAAAGTAGGGGATCACGTAAAAGGATTTAAAGTGGGCGATTTAGCGGGAGTTGGTTGCCTTGTTGACTCTTGCAGAGAATGCGAGCATTGCAAAAACGATTTAGAGCAATTCTGCGACGAAGGAAATATTCAAACATTCAATTCGCCAGACAAACATTTAGGCGGACAAACGTATGGTGGTTACTCGCAAAGCATTACGGTTGATGAAAGCTTCGTTCTGCACATTTCAGATAAATTAGATCTTTCTGCTGTTGCTCCTTTATTGTGTGCCGGAATTACAACTTATTCTCCGTTAAAACATTGGAAAGTTGGTCCTGGTCAGAAAGTCGGAATCGTTGGAATTGGCGGACTTGGACACATGGGAATCAAAATTGCGAAAGCTATGGGTGCTCATGTGGTTGTTTTTACCACTTCATTATCTAAAACGGAAGATGCCAAACGTCTAGGTGCAGATGAGGTTGTTTTATCTACAGATGAAGCTCAAATGGCGCAGCATGCGAGAAGCCTAAACTTTATTTTAGATTGCGTTTCGGCTGAACACAATATCGATTCATACCTAAACTTACTTAAAGTAGACGGAACGCTTACTTTAGTTGGCGCTCCAATGGATCCGCTTCCTGTAACTTCTTTCAGTTTGATTTTAGGAAGAAGAAGTTTCTCAGGTTCACTAATTGGCGGAATCGCAGAAACTCAAGAAATGCTGGATTTCTGTGCAGAACACAACATTACATCAGATGTAGAAGTAATTGGTGTTAATGATGTAAACGACGCCTACGAAAGATTATTAAAAGGAGATGTTAAGTATCGATTTGTGATTGATATGGCTTCGTTGAAATAAGCGACAAAGTAACAAAGGTTTCTAAACTATTAAAACTTTGCCTCTTTGTCACTCTGCAACTTTGCAACTTTTAAAAAAAACAAAACCCCTCAAGCAATTCAACTCTTGAGGGGTTTATAGCAAAGATTTGAGGCTCTTAAATACTCAATAGAATCTTAGAGCCTAAGAATCTTGCTTTAAAAATAAATAATAACCAATTAAATTTATTTTACTTTTTGTCTAGGTTTTGTTTCAGCATTTTAGCGTGTTCCAAATGTGCTGTTAAACCTGCAATATTATTAGAAGCCCAAGTTCTTACTTCTTGATCGTTAGCATCTTTAGCGGCTTTTTCTAATTTTTTGATCGCTTTTTCGTGACCATCGATCATCATATCAGCAAATTTTTTGTCAAAATCTACACCCGATTTTTCGTTTAATTTATTGTATTCCTCTTGTCCTTCTTCCGTTAGAGTAGTTGGTAGAGTAAAGTTTTTTGCTTTTGCTAAAGCACTAACTTCAGAAGCCGATTTAGTGTGCTCATCAACAAGCATTTTACCAAATTTTTTCACTTCAGCGTTGGTACTTTTAGTCTGGGCCAGTTTACCAATTTCGATTTCAGCTAAATTAATTTCAGCTTGATCTACTAAAAATTCAGAATCATCTTCTTTGCTGTCAATAGAATCGAATTTTGCTTCGTTTGCATCTTCTGCAACTTCTTTAGGATCTTCTTGTTTGGTTTCATTTTTACAAGATTGAAGAGATAAGATAATAAGTCCTGCTCCTAAAATGGCTTGTCCGGCTAATAATAACTTTTTCATGATTTTAATAGTTTAAATGTTATGATGTAAAATTATTGAGAACCTGTAAGAAAAAATTACACGATTTTTATGGATTGTTATAGGATTTGGATGCTATTAATAATTAGAAATGTATGTTTGTATTATTAATTGAGTAAAATGAAATATTTAATTCATGAAACAAAAAATCACACTCCTAGTTTTTTTAACGACAGCTTTTTTATCAGCCCAAATTACTTATAAAGGTTTCATAGATAAATATCAGATCGAATTTGTAAGCGATATTTATTCTGACGGACAAGGATCTGCAATTTATGCTTATTCTAATTATGATACTCCAATCGTTTTAAATGCCAAGCTTGCAGGCAAAACTTTGGTATTCACAGAAAAAGACAAAAACGATAAAGAAACTGCAAAATTGACTTTTGTAAATTATGATGCCAAAAGCAATCAGCTAAACGGAATCTGGAAAGATTTGAATTCAGGAAAAGAACTTAAAATCAGTTTAGAAAAAGAGTTTGATGTAAATGATAATTCAGAATCGAAAGAAAGAGAGATTTTACAGCCAGTTTCTTTTAAAGATAAATATTTTAAGCTTGTTATTTCGGAAAACTCAAATGTAAGCGGAATTAAGATTATAGAGAAAAAGACCGATAAATTAATCCAGAAAATTGACATTCAATGCCAGCTTTGGGGGTTATACAATATCAATGTAGGAGATTATAATTTTGATGGATTTGAAGAATTCTCTGTTTTCGAATCCAGTTACGCGGGACCAAATACTTCTAGAATATATTTTCTATACAATCCGAAAACAGGAAAATACTTTGAGAGCAGTTTTACTGGCACTTCATTAGAATTTGATAGTAAAACCAAAAGAATCTACGAGCACAATCAATGTTGCGCCGGCAGAAGCATCGAAAGAGCTGAATATAAAGTGGTCAATAACAAAATGGTTTTGATAAAAAAGACTTGTATGGAATATGATGATAAAACAAAGGACTATAAGAATATTAAATGTGATTAATTAAATAAAGAGATAGCGAAATCCCAACTCCAAAAGAGTTGGGATTTTTTTTGTTTCAAACATTCCATAACTTAAATATATTTTACAAAATCACTTTCACAATTCCCATCCCACAAATTTGAAATTTCAAACCAAAATTCTATAACAGAATCGCCTTACTTTTTAGTGAACTTTGACTTATGAGATTTTTCAAAACATTCTAAAAATAAAAGTCATGCCAGATCCAAGAATTAAAAACGAAGAACAGTATGAAGCATTAGTAAAAAAAGGCTACAGCAAAGAGAAATCGGCGCGTATTGCCAATACACCCAATGCAGGAGAAAAAGGCGGAAAAGCAAAGCCTTATGACGAATGGACAAAAGAAGAACTTTTGAAACAAGCCAGTAAGGTTGGCATAAAAGGAAGATCTTATATGAATAAAAAAGACCTAATAAAGTCTTTGCGAAATAATTAAAACAAAAAGCAAAACTATTTCTGTGATAAAAATTCAAATACCATGAATGCGGCGAGAAAAGAAAATTTGATGAATCAGCTAATTAAAGCGCCACAGCTAGTTATAGAAAAACTAGACTTAGAATATATTAACGATCATCAATTGACAATCGTACGCTGCCGCGAAGGAGAAAATTTCGTTTATAAAAAAAACGGAAGAAATGTGAAAAGCAAACATGAGATTAAACGCATAAATAGTTTAGTTCTTCCGCCAGCTTGGGAAAACGTTCGTATTACTGATATTACAAATGGACACTTGCAAGCTGTGGGAACAGATCTTAAAAATAGAAAGCAGTATCGTTATCATCCGAGATGGAATTTGATCCGAAACCAAACCAAGTTTTATAAAATCGCCGAATTTGGAGCCAAACTTCCATTCATCAGGAAACAAGTAGATATTGATTTGGAACAGAAAGAATGGTCAAAGGAAAAAGTTACTGCTTTGGTTATTCGATTGATGGAAGAAACGCATATTCGAATCGGAAACGAGAAATATGCCAAAGACAACAAATCGTACGGACTTTCGACTTTAAGAAAACGCCATATTAATATCAATAGAAATTCGCTTCGGTTTGAATTTATTGGTAAAAAAGGAAAACAGCATACTATTACCACTCGAAACAAGAAATTGATCAAATTGGTAAGCCGTTGTGAAGAGATTCCAGGTTATGAAGTTTTTAAATATTACGATAAAAACGGCGAAAGAAAGGTTTTGGACAGTCATGCGGTAAATGAATATCTACATGCTATTTCGGGCGAATATTTCAGCGCGAAAGATTTCAGAACTTGGGCCGCTTCGATTATTTTCTTTGAAAGTTTAATGGAAATTGGAGTTACGTCTAATGAAAAAGAAATCAAAAACAACATCATAACAGCTTTTGATTTAACCGCTGAAGCACTCGGAAACACCAGAAAAGTCTGCAAAGATTATTACGTTCATCCGCTATTGATTTCGACTTATGAAGATGGTTCCATCCAGAAATATTTTGATTCGGTTAAAAAAAGCCGAAGCAACAGAAAATATTTTACAAAAACAGAAACCGCATTCTCAGAACTGATTAAAAATTATGAGGTCAATTTTGAGCAAGAATGCGCCTAAATATAAGAGTTGAGCTTCTCTCCAAAAGCTTTTAAAGTTTGAATACAAACAAAATCATTATTAACTAAAAAACTATTATTATGTTACGTTGGACAGTCACTTTTATTATTCTAGCCATAGTGGCGGGAATATTTGGTTTCGGTGGAATTGCCGCTGGAGCAGCTAGTATCGCTAAAATTTTATTCTTTATATTTTTAGTTCTTTTCGTTATTTCTTTAATCAGCGGAAGATCAAGAGTATAAGAGCAGTAGCAGATATACAAGAAATTTAAAACGGCACATTATTTAAAATGTGTCGTTTTTGTGGTTTTAATAAATAAAAAAAAACAGCAAGTCATGGGAACACAAAGCGGTGCTTATCAAGATGTTTACATTAAAAGAGAAGACGCAATGGTAAGCTTGAAAAACGATGTGACAGATTTTTGTGAAAAATACATAAAGCCTGTGCATCCTGAAAATTGGGATTGGTCGGTTCGTGATTTCGAAAATCCAAAAAACGACCCGACAACGGCAGAGGCCCGAGCAATTGCCAATGTTGTGTTTAAAGATTTAAGTGATCCAAAGCACACAGATGTCGATCTTTCTACAATGAATAACGTCCATGCGATTAAGGCCTATTTGGATCCGAAAAGCAAGCATGAAGCTTTTAATATGGAAGAATTTGCTTTTGCCTTAAAAGTAGAATTGGAGCACGGCAGAATAAAAGAGGTGAATGTGACCAATAATCATCCGTTTTTGACGGCTATGATTGCGCTTGCCCACATGACAGAAAGTTTGACTTATTATAAAAGGCTGAAGGTAATGGAAGCCGAGGGAGAAATTTATGAAATTGTTCGAAAAATAGAGGCTTCATCTGAAGGAAAAGAAGAATGGTATAAAGAATTAGGCAAAGCCGAACAAGAACTCAACGAAGCCAGAGCGGGATTATCAGAACGCCTGGCGCGTATGGACGATATTCCAGTACTGAAAATTATTGGAGATTAAGTAGTTAAATTTTAAACTCAAAAAACCGTCCCGATTTATCGGGACGGTTTTTTCTTTTCTTTAAAATGAGATTAGAATCGGCGGGGATCATTTTCTGGATATTCTTCGTCATCGTTATCTTCCTGAACATCATCTTCAATATAATCATTATCGTCTTCATCTATATCCTCTTCGATATAATCATCATCGTCATCGTCATCTTCATCTTCATCCTCGTCATCAATGTCTTCTAGGACATCTTCGGTTTCATTAAAGTCGTATTCGTCTTCTTTAAGATCTGATGGATTATCAAACTCGTCGTTTTCTTCGGTATAATTTTCATCTTCTAGTTCGACCTCATAAATATCATCATTGTTGTCTTCGAGATCTCTGTCGGTATGAAAATCGTCATTTAGATCATCTAGATCATCATCACTCACAAAATCTTCCTGATCAGGGTTGGGTCTATTCGGATTATAGCCATTTCGTACCATATAGCCTCGTTCCGCGATTTCACTAGCATTGTTATCAGGTTGTTTGATATCTTCATCAAGATCCTTACTCATATTTCGGTCGTTTGAGAAATGATTTTTTAAATCTCCGTTGTAGCTATTTTTTTTATCTATAGTATTCATGACATCTAGTTTTTAATGATTAATACTTAACAAAGCTAGTAGGAACTTAAAAGAATTGCTTATAAGATTTTAAAGTCTAATTGTATAATTAACAGATGCTTAGAATAGAATTTTAAGTTGAAATCTTATAACCCCTTCCAAAGCAGAGGCTGTAATTTTATCATCATATTAATCATTAAAAAATTATTACCATGAAAACTACAGATAGTAAAAAAACAACTACTGCAAAATCAACTACTGCAAAAAGTACAGCAACTAAAACAGCTGCTTCAAAAGAAACCACACCAAGAGGAGTTACAAAACCAAAATCAAATGCCGCTTCAGGTTTAACTGAATTATTTGAAGACGGATTAAAAGATATTTACTGGGCAGAAAAAGCCTTGACAAAAGCCTTGCCTGTGATGGTTAAAAATGCTTCTTCTGTTGAATTGAAAGATGCAATTGACAATCATTTGACAGAAACAGAAGAACAAATTGTTCGTTTAGAAGAAGTATTTAAAATTATCGGTCAAAAAGCAACAGCAAAAAAATGCGATGCTATGGAGGGTTTAATCGAAGAAGCAAAAGGAATGCTGGAAGAAACCGAATTAGGAGTTGTGCGTGATGCCGGAATTATTGCTGCAAGTCAGAAAATTGAGCACTACGAAATTGCAACTTATGGTACTTTGAGACAATTTGCTGAAACGTTAGGTCTTGCAGAAGCCGCTACTTTATTAGAACAAACGCTCGATGAAGAGAAAGGCGCAGATAAAACACTTACAGAAGTTGCTGTTAGTGCAGTAAATCTTGAGGCTGCCGAAATTGAATAAAGCCCTAAGAAAGAAATAAAAGTGCAGTTCTCATACTGCACTTTTTAGTTTATAAATTTTAGTATATGCCCGAAGGTCCGTCTATAGTAATCTTAAAAGAAGAAGTGCAGCAGTTTACCGGACAGAAAATAATTTCTGTATCTGGAAATACTTCTATTGATATTTCTCGTCTAGAAAATCAAACCATTATTGCTTTTAAAACCTGGGGAAAACATTTCTTAATCTGTTTTGATTCTTTTACAGTAAAAATCCACATGCTCATGTTTGGAACTTACCGAATAAACGAGCGAAAAACTTCCAAACCAAGGCTAAGTCTGGTTTTTAAAAGCGGAGAACTTAATTTTTACACTTGCTCCATCAAAATTCTAGAAGGTGATGTCAATTCGCATTACGATTGGAGTGTTGATGTAATGAATGAAAATTGGGATCCGAAGAAAGCTCAGACAAGTATGGAAAAGCAACCCGAAAAAATGATCTGCGATGTAATTTTAGATCAGGATATTTTTTCTGGAGTAGGCAACATTATTAAAAATGAAGTTTTGTACCGCTGTTATGTTCATCCAGAATCGATTGTAGAAAAAATTCCGCCTCACATAAAAAGCCAGCTTATTGCTGAATGTTCGATTTATAGTTTTGAATTTTTGTACTGGAAGAAAAAGTTTGAACTTAAAAAGCATTGGGAAGCTTATACCAAAACGACCTGTTTAAGATGCAATCTTCCGTTTGAGAAGAAACAGACTGGAGCCCGTAAACGCAGAAGTTTTTTCTGCACTAACTGCCAACAATTATACAAATGAAAAATCAAGTCATAATAGGATGTTCCAGCTTTTATAACAGTTTTTGGAAGAATGTTTTTTATCCTCATAATCTTCCTTCCAAAAAATGGTTTGAGTTTTATTGCCATCACTTCGATACGTACGAGTTTAATGGAAGTTTTTATAAATTTCCAACCGTTCGCATTTTCCAAAATTGGTATAATAAAACGCCAGAGTCTTTTTTGTTTTCGGTCAAAGTGCCGAAAGAAATCACGCATATCAAAAAACTGATAGACTGCGAAAGCCGTTTAAATGAATTTTACGCGGTTTGCAAGGAGGGAATGAAGGACAAACTCGCCGCGATTTTATTTCAGTTTCCGCCAAGTTATGCTTTTAGCAGAGAAAAATTGGATGCTATTATTGGAATTTTAAATTACGATTTTAAAAATGTGATAGAGTTTCGACACGAAAGCTGGTGGAATGATGAGGTTTGGAATTCATTTAAAGAAAACAATATTACGTTTTGTAGCGTGAGTTATCCGAATCTTCCTGAAACTATTTTCAAAGATTTTCCGCTATTTTATATGCGTTTTCATGGAATTCCGAGATTATTTCATTCGAGTTATTCTACAGAGGAATTGCAGCATGTGCATCGTCAAATTCGTTTGAAGAAAGGATTTGTCTATTTTAATAATACTGCGAGTGAAGCAGGCATTCTGAATGCTTTAGAATTGAAAAGAATGGCTGATTAGTTTATTTTTTGCTGTGAGTTTTTTTTTAACGCAAAGTGCGCTAAGGTTTTTTTTATTTTGAAAACTTAATTTTTGCGTTGAAAAAGTTCGCAAAGCTGTTGTCCTTAAGCTTTGTGAATATTTTTTTCACGCTCCCGATAGCTATCGGGATTGCAGATTTTTGGGATTTTTATTGCTGCTGAAAAATTTACGCAGATTTTCTTTCTAATCTGTGGCAGAAATAAACGCAAAGCAAAGAAAATTTTTCCCGCAGATTTAGCAGATTAAGGAGATTTTATTACAGTTAAAAATTATGCAGATTAAAAATCTGCAAAAATCTCTTCAACACAATAAAAATCTGCATCATCTGCTAAATCTGCGTGAAACAAAACCTGCGCAATTGGATATTTAGAAATCTGCAAAAATCTCTTCAGCGCAATAAAAATCTGCATTATCTGCTAAATCTGCGTGAAACAAAAATTATGCGCAATATTGAGTATTTAAATCTGCGAAGAAACAAAATTATGCGCAAAAGCAAAAAAATAACCACAAAGAGAGCAGGGAAATTCTTTGCGAACTTTCGTAAACCTCTGCGCTCTTTGCGGTTAAAAAAAATCAATAATTTACAATTTCAGACTTCCTTCAATTCCGTCATCCATTGTTTTTCCTGTTATTAAGGCAGCGGTCATTTTAGCAATCGCTACCATTTTTCCGTTTTTGTTATTCCAGTAGTAACCATCTTCAGGAACCACTTTTATTACACTCAGATTCGGATCATCAACACCTCCTGGCATCCAGATTTTTACTGCTGGATTATATAATTCTTCAATAGTTTTTCTATCATACGAAATACTTGCTGTTCCGTGAAGGGTTAAAAACTTATCATGTGGTTCTGAAAAGAAGATTTCTACCATCGGATTCTGAGTAATTTCAGCATTCTGACCGCTGTTTCGGTCAGATAAAAACCAAAGCTGTCCTAAATCATCAATTTTCTGAACCGACATTGGTCGAGATTGTATTTTGTATTCTTTATAGGTACAAAACATACACGTTTTAATATGCTCAGCTAGATCTTTTATTTTATCTACTGCAAATTCATCTGTAAGGTCTTTATGATCGCCCATAATGCTATATTTTTAAGTTTTTTATATTTAATTGTTTGACAAATAATGTTTTATTTGCCTTAAAATAGATACCAGTAAAGTTGGCTCTTTTTGTCCTTTTTTAGCTTATATAATTCAACTTAGAAATTATGAGATTTCAATTTGTACCGTTTTGTAAGAAATTGGGCTAGTACCTTTTTGTTACATAAAAAATTGCACTATCTTTGAAAGATAAATTTCTAAGCCAAAAAGACGATGATTGATTTTACTATTTTTTATACTGACGACGACGAAGATGATTTGTGTATTTTTGCTGATGCCGTAGAAAGTATACCTCAAAATATTAATCTTCAAACATTTTCTGCAGGCGAAAATTTCTTAAATGCCATTTTTAATCCGCCTGCAACACCTTATGTCGTTTTTTTGGATTTGAATATGCCAGGAAAAAATGGATTTGATGTTTTAGAAGAACTTCGAAATTCAGACTATAGAAAAGATATTCCCGTTGTAATTTATTCTACTTCAAGCGAACCTGGTATTATCGAAAAATGCCGTAAGCTAGGTGCCAATTGCTTTATTACGAAACCCATTTTAATGAATGACATTATAAAATCAATTGAGCACGCTATGCAAATTGACTGGCAAAAATTTATTCCGAACCAATCTAATTTTGTTTTTAGATACTGATTTCAGATAGATCGGGAATGTAAATATTAAAAACCGAACCTTTGCCTTTTTCACTAGAAACCGTTATAAAGCCTTTATGGTTTTCTACGATTTTCTTGACAATGGCAAGACCAATTCCCGTTCCGCGATATTCGCTTTCCGTATTCAAGCGCTGAAAAACTTCAAAGATTTTTTCTTTGTACTCCAATTCAAAACCAATTCCATTATCTGTAACTTGAAGATGATGGTAGATTTTATCTTTAAATTCAGCATTCGGCAATAATTTCCCTTCCACTTCAGTAACCGAAATTTTTACTATTGGAGCAACGCCTGGACGAGAAAATTTCAACGCATTTTCGACCAAATTATGAAGCAGCTGTCTAAACTGAAACTGTATAAGAATGGCTTCTCCTAAATCGTGATATTCTACAACAGCATTTTTTTCTTCAATTCGATCCGAAAAATCGCTTATTACTTCTTCTGCAACTTCATCTATTTTAACTCTCGAAAAAACGCGGTCGGCAGAATTGGCTCTAGAATAAGTCAATAAATCTTGTATGAGATTCTGCATTTTCTTTGCCGAAAACTCAATTCTATTTAAATACGCTTTGGCATTTGCCGAAATATTCTGTTCATCCAAATCGGCCAAACGGCTGGCAAAAGTTTGGATTTTTCTCAAAGGCTCTTGAAGGTCATGGCTTGAAATATAAGCAAACGACTGCAATTCAATATTCATATTGACCAAATCGCGGTTTTTCAATTCCAGCTGCGTGGTACGTTCGATAATTTGTTCTTCCAACTGATTGGTAAAGTTTTTTTGCTCTTCTATATCCGTGCTTGTTCCCACCCACATCTGAATCTTTCCCGACTCGTCCATTTGGGCAATTGCACGGCTAAGCTGCCATCTGTATTCGCCATCATAACGCTTAAATCGGTGAATAAAAAGAAAATCATGCCCTGTTTTAACCGATTCCATCCAGAGTTTGACATTTTCTTCTCGATCGTCAGGATGCACAATCTGCAGCCAGCCATTTTTCTCAATTTCTTCTTTAGACAATCCAGAATAATTGTAAATCGTTTGATTAAAATAATTTAAATTTCCCAGCGTATCGCTCGTCCAGATCAACTGCGGCATAGAGTCGGCGAGGAGCCTGAATTTTTTTTCGCTTTTCATCAAAACATGCTGATTTTGTTTTTCGGTAGTAAAATCCATCAAAGTGCCGACCATTTTAGAGGGCTCTTTATTTTCATCAAAAAAGATTTTACCATGAACTTTAATCCAGCCAATAGAATTGTTTACTTTTAAAATTCGAGCTTCATATTTATAAATTCCATTTTTAAGCGCTTTAGCAAAAGCTTCAGCAACAATATGTTCATCTTCTGGAAATATGCGGCTTCGAATATCTTGATGTACAATTTTGCTGTTTTTCTCAAAGCCAAAAATGTCGAGAATAGTATCGCTGTAGATTAGTTTTTTAGTTTTAAGATTTAAGTCCCACATCGCAATTTCGCCAATTTCAGCTGCCAATCGAACTCTCTCTTCTGCAGTTTCCACTTTTTTTCTAGCTTTTACTTTAGAAGTGACGTCATATACAGTACACATAATTCCCGAAGCCTGTCCGTCTTTTTCGTAGAGTGGAGTGTATTGGTAATCGAGATAGAATTTCTTTAATTTATCATTAATATCAACATAAGCAACGGCTTCATTTTCGCGAATTGTCTTTCCGTTTACCAAAACTTCCTGCAGTAATTCAGGGTATTTTTGCTGTTGCAATTCAGGAAAAACTTCTAATAAAGGAATGCCAATACAATCTTTTTCTTCCTTTTGCCAGATATTGTACATCATTGCTTTATTGGCCATTTCGATAATAAAATCTTTTCCTCTAAAGATCGCCATTGCAATTGGCGAGTCAATTACAATATCGCGAAAAGCTTTTTCGCTTTCTTTAAGAAGATGCCTTCCTTTTACTTCTTCAGTAACTTCATAAGAGACAACAATAACGCCGTTAATAATTTCATTTTCATCTTTTAACGGATAAAAAACGAGATTAAAATAGCCCAATTCTTGCTTGTTATAACGATTTAAATTAACTGGTAATTCGTCAGTATAATACGGAATTCCAGTTTCATAGACTTTCTTTAGTAAAGGAAAAACCGTTTCCTCTGCTTCTGGAACTGAATCAAAAATGGGTTTGTTTAAAATTTCGTTTTCCTCCTTGTCAATAATATGAAGATACGTTTCATTGGCCATTTCCACAATCAGATCTGGTCCTTTTAGAATTCCAATTCCGACTGGAAGCTGTTTTACAATGTCTTTAAAGCGTTTTTCACTTTCTTCAAGCCTTGTACGCGTCAAAACCTGATGGGTTGTCTCATTGCAAATTACGAGAACTCCAGCTACTTTTCCATTCTCATCATGTACAGGACTATTGCTAAATGTCCAGTACACATCTTCCAATTTTCCATTTCTATAAATAGGCAATAATTGATCTTCATGCCAAGTCGAATCGCCTTTTTGCAATACCTGATCTATGAGAGGTTTAATAAAATCCCAGATTTCAGGCCAATAGTCAGCACCTTTTTCTCCCAGAATAGAAGGATGTTTGCCATTATTTCCTAAACTAGGACGATAGGCATCATTGTAGAAACAAATATGATCTGGCCCCCAAAACAAAAACATAGGAAATTTAGAGTTTAGAAGAATTCCTAAAGTAGTACGGAGGCTTTGAGGCCAAGATTCAACTGGTCCCATAGCTGTTTTATTCCAATCTTTGACACGGATAAGTTCACCCATTTCTCCTCCATTGGCCAAAAAATCATAATTGTTGTAACTCATTCAAATGGTATTTTTATGTTCCTGTTTAACAGGTCGTTTTTCATTACTTTAAATCGGTAATGTTTGTTTTTTTAGATTAAGCTTTATTAAAATTAGTAAAAAATAAATATCCGCAGAAATGCGATTTTGAATGAGGCAAGATTAAAATCGTTAGAGTTAATTTTATCATTTTTCTATGCGGAAATTTGAATAAAAGATAAAAATAAAAAGCAATGAAAAGGGAAGATTCTAAACACGAAACCGATAATATAAAAAGATATCAGGAGGAAGGATATACAGTAAATTATTTATTTGAAAATGACCGCCTGATAGATTCTCAAAGTAAAGTATCTTATAAACCACAAGACATATTTATTGTGGCACATCATCGCTATGAAGGAATGAGTGATCCAGATGATATGTCGATTTTATATATTATCGAAACTAAAGACGGCGGAAAAGGAACTCATTTATTAGGATACGGCCCAACGGCAGATTTAGAAGAAGCAGAATTTTTTAAAGACATTCCGAAAGCCAATTACTCTAAAAATTCAGACGTAAACGAGTTAACATAAAAAAGCTTCTAAGCTTCTGAGCTTCTGAGTTGCTAAGATACTAAGTACTATTCTTACTGTCGTAGAAGCTCAAAATCTTAACACCTTAAAAGAATAAAAATAGATTGGTATTTTTATTTTGCTGATGAGCAGTTGTTTCAAATTTATTTGGAGCAGCTGCTTTTTTTTGAAAGTCGCAAAGGGACAAAGTTGCAAAGGGACAAAGTAAAACTTGACTTGAAAAACTTTGTCGCTTTCTCTCTCTGCAACTTTTGAACCTTTGCAAAGTTTGCAAAGTAAAAACTTTGTCACTTTGCCTCTCTGCAACTTTGAACCTTAGAATAATGAAATATCTCCTCAAAATTGTATAAGGAATTGACTGACAATATGAACGAAATTTGGATTAAGAAATTGAGATAACAATCAAAGGTGAGTTTTGTACAAATTCCCGCTTTATTAACCAAACCGAAATAATGAAAAAACTTTACTTAAATACAGGAAGCTTTGATGCTGTTTTTACTAATCTGAAAGAGAGTTTCGGCGGTGACTTATTGATTACTGCCAACGAATACAAATTGATATTTAAATCGAAATGGGCAAACGGAAGCATTTCTGGAGTTCGTTTTGAAAAAGAAATGACGTATTTAAATTTTGACTTGACTTTTAATCAAGAAGTTAGTTTAAGCATCGAATCCAATCCATTTTCGCCTGTGTTTTTTGCGTATTGCGAGAAAGGAAATGTATTGCATAGTTTTGGTGCCGATGGAGCTACTCATTGTCTTAAAAAACAGCAATCGGGTATTATGAGCAATTCTTCTACGATCAATAGCGTATTGTATTTTCAGAGTCATCAGCAAATTCAATTCTCTATAATCGGAATGCCAACAACAGTCGAAAATAAAGAAATTGATTTTGTTTCTCAGGTTAAAAAAATATTTACAAGCAATTCTGGAAATTATATTTACATAGGAGATGAAAATCATAAAATAGGGGAGAAATTTCAGGAACTTAAAAGAATCCCAAATCAAGGTGCAATTCGTTATTTGTTAATGAGAAGTATTCTTCGTGAGGTTTTGGAATTAGAGATAGCGCAACATAGTTATAATTATTTTACAATGTTTGAGCCTATTTTAAACTTTGCAGTAAAACAATTAGACGAAATCAAAAAACTATCGCCTATCAAATTAACCGCAATTGCAGCGCCAGTGCATTTTTTAAAGCGAAACTTGCAATCTCGAAAATACAATTTGGAATTAGACCCGTACAACCAAAAATTAGCTAGCTAGTAAGCATACCATATTCTTCACTTTCAAAAAAACAGCTTCGATCGAGCTGTTTTTTTTCTTTTTAGAACTTATTCTTTTTCATAGTAAATGATAAAATAAACCATGATTAAATTTAAGACCAAAGAAATGCTGTTTGTAATAATTATTGGAAGATCTTTTTTTAGAATTCCGTAAACAATCCAAACTGAGATTCCGAACGTTAAAATACTGAACATTCGAAGCGAAATTTCTTTTACTTTCTTGGTTTTCCAAACCTTTATAATTTGCGGAATTGTAGATATTGTAATACAAGCTCCCGCAAAAAGTCCTATGATGTCGATGTAGTTCATTTTTTTTGTTTTTAAGTGACAGAGTTGCAAAGAGACAAAGGGCAAAGTTTTTTTTTTGTAAACTGTTAGGCGTTTGGTTGGTCATTTTTGCGGACATGCTTTGCGTTCTTAATTTTGCTAGCAAACACTAAAAATCCTCAGCGTACTTTGCGTAAAACCTTTGCGCTCTTTGCGTTAAAATATGCGCACAGTAAAAAACTTTAGCTTAGCATTCTCAGCGCCTTAGTAGCTTAAAAAACTCAGCCAACTAGCTCCCCACCGTTTATATGAATAAATTGCCCAGTAATATAACTGCTGTCTTCGCACGCCAGAAAAACATACGCCGGCGCGACTTCAGAAGGCTGACCGGCTCTTTCCATCGGATTGTCTTTTCCAAAATCAGATAATTTATCAAAGCTTGCTACGATTAAAGGTGTCCAAATTGGTCCAGGAGCAACGCCATTAACGCGGATTTTTTTCTTCGCTAGCATTGTAGAAAGCGAACGTGTAAAACTTACGATCGCTCCTTTGGTACTCGCGTAATCGGCTAAATGTTCGCTTCCGCGAAAAGCAGTTACAGAAGTGGTATTGATTATCGCATCGCCTTCTTTTAAAAATGCCAATGCCGCTTTGGTAATATAAAAATAAGGGTAAATATTAGTCTCAAATGTCTTTTTAAGCTGTGCGCTCGTAATCTTTTCCAATTCTTTTTGCGGAAATTGAGTGGCAGCATTATTCACCAGGATATTTAGGCTTTTAAAAGTAGTATGGCATTTTTTTACTGCAGTTTGACAAAATTTTTCATCTTTTAAATCTCCGCTTATCAAAAGACATTGCTGCCCTTCTTTTTCAATCATCGCTTTGGTTTCAAGGGCATCTTTATCTTCTTTTAAATACACAATGGCAATATTAGCGCCCTCTCTTGCAAAATGTACAGCAACACTTCTTCCGATACCGCTGTCCCCTCCAGTTATAAAAGCTGTTTTTCCTAATAATTTACCGCTTCCAGTATAATTCTCTCGAATAATTTCTGGTTCCGGATTCATCTTATGTTCGTTTCCCGGAAGATTTTGTTTTTGTTCGGGAAATGTCTGTTTCTTTTTCATGATTCTTTCTTTTTATGCTTTTATGCTATTTAAAATTAGCTCTTAACTAAAATTTCGATTGTCTTAAAAGATATTTTATTTGCCTCAATTAAAAACAAAATGGCAATTGTGTATGAAAATACATGAGTTTTATCCAATACTAATAATAATAGGAAATTTCTAATAAGTTAGCAATCACCCAGAACATTCAATTGAAATACAAAAGATGGGAATTTTGTAACTATTTTCGATTTAAATAAAAAACCTGCCCGTTATTTTTTTTATACATTTGAGAATTTCCGCGCCAATTTTTTGCAGCTCATTTTGCAATTTGTGTAAAAAATAGGAAAATTTTTACGATTATTTAAAAAACAAATTATTTTGAATTACAACCGATTTAGCTATCCGACATGGTATTAATTGTAGACGATATAAGGGCCAATATTATTGCCCTGAAGAAAACATTAGAGCTGCATAATATCGATGTTGATAGTGCCGAATCTGGAGAAGAAGCTCTCAAAAAAATCCTAAAAACAGATTACTGTCTCATCATCATGGACGTTCAAATGCCAGGACTCGATGGATTTGAGGTAGTAAAAATTCTTTCTGGAAACAAACGCACAAAAGATATTCCCGTTATCTTTCTTTCGGCACTTAATACCGAGAAAAAATATATCTTTAAAGGTTATGAAACAGGTGCTGTTGAATACATTACGAAGCCTGTAGATAGCGATTTGCTGATACTCAAAGTAAAAACCTTCATTAAAATTTACGAGCAGCAAAACGAACTGAAAGCGATGAAAGACCTGCTTTCTAAAGAAATAAAAATTAGAAAAGAAGCGCAGGACAACCTTGAAATTAAAATTGCGGAACGAACAAAAGAACTGGTTCAGAAAAATGAGGAACTGGAACTTAGAAATCACGAATTACAGCAGTTTTCTTGGGTAGTATCGCACGATTTAAATGAGCCGATTAGAAAAATTCAAATCTTTATCAAAATTATAAAAGACCTTTACTTAAAAGCAGACGACAAAGCTATCGATTATGTGGATCGAACGATAAAATCTGCAGAAAGAATGCAAACTTTAATTACCGATCTTCTGGCTTATTCTAGACTTTCGGCTCAGGTAAAACCTGAAAAAACCGATTTAAATGTGGTATTGCAGGAAGTCTTGGGAGATTTTGATTATTTGATCGAACGCAAAAATGCCACAATAAAAACCAACGAACTTCCAACCGTAGACAGTATTCCGAGTCAGATGCGTCAGGTTTTTCAGAATCTAATTGGAAATGCCCTGAAATTTTCTAGCGATGATAAAGCTGTAATCGAAATTACTTCTGAAATCATTTTAGATAAAGCAATCGACAGTCCGAGTTCTCCTGAAGGTAAATTTTGCAGAATTGTGGTGAAAGACAACGGAATTGGTTTTGACGAAATTTATCTGGATCGAATTTTTATCATTTTCCAAAGTTTAAATGACCGCCAATCTTATGAAGGAACAGGAATTGGACTGGCAATCGCCAAAAAAATTATAGAAAAACACAACGGACTTATCACAGCCAAAAGTAAACCAGGCGAGGGCGCAAGTTTTATAATTGTGCTACCTTTGAAATACGAATTAAAATAATTTAGAAATATATGAATGGTAATTTTAAAAGAAATTTATTAATCAGCTCGCTAGTTTCACTGTTTGTACTTACAATTAGTTCGGTTGCTTCTTTTATTAGTATTAAAAGTCTATTAAGCAGTAATTTTTGGGTCAATCATACTCAAGATGTAATCTACAACCTAAACGAAGGTTCTTCTATTATTACCGAAGCTCAAACCAGTATGAGAGGGTATCTGCTTACGGGCGACGAACAGTTTGTAGATCGATTTTCGGATGCTGAAAATAGATCAAATAATTACTTTGACAAATTGGACGAACTGACGACTGATAATCCTTCGCAAAGAAAATTACTAGACGAATTGCGTGAGAAGCGTTCCGGTTTCTTTAAATATCTAAACAATCAGATTGTAAAAAAACGCTTAAGCAAAGAAACCCTCATTTTCGACTTGAATGAAGGCCGAAATATGATGAACGACATGAGAGCGATCATCAAAAAAGTTGAAAACACAGAACAGAAACTTTTAGAAGAACGCAATTCAAATTCAGAACGTTACGGTAATTACAGTTTGGCTTTAATTGTAGTGGCCTTTTTTATTGCTTTTCTTATTTCTATTGTTTTCTTAATCAGAATTTTAAAAGATTATAACGAAAGAACTTTACTGCAAAAAGAATTAGAAAGAAAAGACAAAGATATAGCAGAAAGACTTCAAGTAATTGGCGGAATTGCAGCCCAAATTACCAAAGGAAATTACGATGTACAGATCGATGATAGAAAAGCCGATACTTTGGGCGCTCTTGGAGCTTCTATACATGAAATGAAAGATTCGCTAAAAACGTCTTTCGACTTGCTGACGCAAAAAGAATGGCTTCAGTCGGGTGTTGCCACTCTGAATGATAAAATGCTGGGCGAAAAAACGATTCAGAAATTATCTAAAGATATCATAGAATTTTTGTGCCAATATACCAATGCCAGCGCTGGAGTTTTGTATGTTGTTGATGGAGAAGAAATGGCCATTTCTGGCGGTTACAGCTATATTCCGAGCAAAAGCAGAGAAAGAATTAAAAAAGGCGAAGGTTTAATTGGGCAGGCAATCGTTTCTGGGAAAATGCTCGAATTGAAATCATTTTCAGCAGATAATATACAGATCAATTATGCATTGGGAGAAATTAAACCAACGCATATAGTGGCGCTTCCGCTAATGGACTTTAAGATTGAAGGAGCGGTTGAATTGGCCAGTATTTATGGTTTTTCTGTACTGCAATTGGAATTTTTAAACTTAGTGGCCAACAATATCGGAATTGCTTTAAAAGCGACTCAAAACCGTAAACGCGTTTTAGAACTTCTGGAAGAAACCAAATCACAGTCAGAAGAATTACAGATTCAGCACAGCGAATTGGAAGCCATAAATGCTGAATTGGAAGCGCAGACTGAAAAACTGCAGGCATCAGAAGAAGAACTTCGCGTTCAGCAGGAAGAATTGGAGCAGACCAACGAGGAATTGTCTGAAAGAAGTGTTTTATTAGAAGAAAAAAACACAGAAATTCAGAAAAAATCAGAAGCTTTAGAATTAACAACACGCTACAAGTCAGAATTTTTGGCGAATATGTCGCACGAGCTGAGAACGCCACTGAACTCGATTTTATTATTGAGCCGTTTGCTATCTGAAAATAACAACCAAACGATGAACAATGAAGAAATTGAATTTGCAAAAGTAATTCAGAGTTCAGGAAACAGTTTGTTAGGATTAATTGACGAAATTCTGGATTTATCTAAAATTGAAGCGGGTAAAATGGATCTGGAATTCTTGGATGTTTCGACAAAAGAAATTACAGACAGCCTTCATAATTTATTTTATCTGATTGCAAAAGAGAAAAACATCAATTTTGAAATCATTGCTAAAGAAGCGCCAATCGTTATCAAAACAGATAAAATGCGTTTGGAGCAGATTCTGAAAAACCTGATTTCGAATGCTATTAAATTTACTGAAAAAGGAACAGTAAGCCTAGAAATAAAAGTAAATTCAGATAATGACAAAGAGATTTGCTTCATTGTAAAAGATACTGGAATCGGAATTCCGTTAGAAAAACAGCCTTTAATTTTTGAAGCTTTCCAACAAGCAGACGGTTCAACGAAACGTAAATACGGAGGAACTGGTTTAGGATTATCAATTAGCCGTGAATTGGCAAAACTGCTTCGAGGAGAAATTACATTGCACAGTAAAGTAAATGAAGGAAGTACGTTTACGTTATGTCTTCCAGTTTTGGGAATGGCTTTAAATAAAATTTCGGTTAATACTAGACAGGAAGAAGAAGTTTTTGAAGAAGTAACAGAAGAAACAGATAACAAGCCAAAATACATTAGCGAGGTTATACCAGCTGAAATTGAAGACGATAGAGATTCGATTGTAGAAGGCGATAAAGTGATCTTGATTGTAGAAGACGATATTAGTTTTGCTAAATCTTTGCTGGCTTTTACACAGAAAAAAGGCTATAAAGGCGTTGTCGCGGTAAGAGGAGATTATGCTTTAAATTTTGCTTTAATTTACAAGCCAATCGGAATTTTACTGGATATTGAGTTGCCAATTAAGAGCGGTTGGCAGGTTTTGGAAGAATTGAAAAATCATTCTCAAACCAAGCATATTTCGGTACATATCATGTCATCGCACAAATTGAAACAAGAAAGTCTGCTGAAAGGAGCTGTAGATTTCTTAGACAAGCCAGTGGCATTTGACAAGATTCCAGAAGTTTTTACACGTATCGAGCATATCATCAACAAAGAATCTCAAAAGGTTTTAATTATTGAAGACAACCCGAAACATGCAAAAGCATTGGCTTATTTCTTAGAAAACTATAATATTAATTCTGAAATTAAAAGCGAAGTTTCAGAAGGATTATCGGCTTTGGGCAAAGAAGAAGTAGACTGCGTGATTTTGGATATGGGAATTCCAGACAAACAGGCTTACGAAATTCTAGACGGCGTAAAGAAAAGCCCAGGATTAGAAAATCTGCCCGTAATTGTCTTTACAGGAAAAAGCCTTTCTGTAAAAGAAGAATTAAAAATTAGAAAATACGCCGATTCTATTATCGTTAAAACGGCACATTCGTACCAAAGAATGCTTGATGAGGTTTCACTTTTCCTTCATTTGGTAGAAGAAAAGAAAGAAGGAAACGCTAAAAAAGAAAATCACAAAAAGCTGAATTCGCTGAATAATATTCTGTTTGAGAAAAAAGTATTAATTGTAGATGATGATGTACGAAATATATATTCTCTTTCGAAAGCTTTAGAAGCATTTAAAATGAATGTAATTACGGCTTTTGACGGAAAAGAAGCCATTAAAATTTTAGATGAAAATCCAGACACAGACGTGGTATTGCTCGATATGATGATGCCAAATATGGACGGTTATGAAACAGCCGAAAAGATAAGAAGTAATCCTAAATTTCTTAACTTAGCAGTGATAGCTGTAACGGCCAAAGCTATGACTGGCGACAGGGAAAAATGTATTAGGGCAGGAGCCTCAGATTACATTACAAAACCTGTAGATGTAGACCAGTTATTATCGTTGTTGAGAGTGTGGCTGTATGATAAAATCTAATTTTAAAAAGCTGTAAATGGGAAAAAAACGCGTATTGATAGTAGATGATGATTCTAGGAATATTTTTGCTTTGGTAAATACCTTAAAAGCAAAATCGTATGACTGTGTATCTTGTCTAAGCGCCGAAGAAGCTCTAAAAATATTAAAAGAAGACTCATCTATAGATGCAGTTTTAATAGATATGATGATGCCGGAAATGGATGGTTACGAGGCAATTCCGCTTATAAAGGAAATTCCATCACAAAAATCGACATTGGTAATTGCCGTAACGGCACAGGCCATGTCAGGAGATAGAGAAAAATGTATAGAAGCAGGAGCAGATGCCTACATCTCAAAACCAGTAGATGTTGATAAATTACTTCGGATTTTAGAAGAAATTTAAATGAATTATGATTGAAGATATTGAATTAGAAACTCTTATAAATGATGTTTACGAATATTACGGTTTTGATTTTGGAAGCTATTCCAGAGCCTCGCTTAAAAGACGCGTAAACCGCGTTTTTTATTTAGATGGATTTAAACATTTTCATGAGTTTCTATCTAAAGTCCGTACTGATCCAGAATATTGCAAAAGAATGATTGATGAAATAACGGTTAACGTAACTGAGATGTTTCGCGATCCGTCATTTTATCTCACGCTCCGCAAAGAAATCCTTCCATTGTTAGGAACTAAACCATTTATCCGTATCTGGCATGCAGGATGTTCTACAGGAGAAGAAGTATATTCTATGGCGATTATGCTCAAAGAAGAGGGTTTGCTGCATAAATCGATATTGTATGCAACAGACATCAACGCGTCGGTGCTAGAAACGGCCAAAAGTGGTATTTTTCCGTTGCGAATGATAAAAGATTATGCCGATAATTATCGCGATGCAGGCGGTCAGCAGGATTTCTCCGATTATTATATTGCCAACTACGGCTTTGCAAAGTTTAACGAAAATCTTTCTGAGAAAATGGTTTTCTCGCAGCACAATCTGGTTTCAGACACTTCGTTTAATGAATTTGACCTCATTTTGTGCCGCAATGTTTTAATTTATTTTGATAATAATCTGCAGAAACGAGTCGTTAATCTATTTGATGACAGCTTGTCTGTTCTCGGTTTTTTGGCGCTCGGAACAAAAGAAACTATAAAATATTCTATATCTCAAACCAAATATAAACAGTTTGCTAAAGAGAAAATATGGAGGAAAGTAAAAGAATAAAAAATTGTAAAGCAGTTATAATTGGCGGGTCAGCAGGAAGTCTACAGGCATTATTGCAAATTTTGCCTTTTGTAGAAAAACCACTTTCCTTTGCGATTGTAATTGTGGTTCACAGAAAACACTCAGACGAACAAACTTTAGAAGCTTTAATCGCTTTAAAATCTAAGATACAAGTAAAAGAAGTAGAAGACAAAGTAAAACTAATACCAGGCTTTATCTACATTGCGCCTTCCAATTACCATATGTTATTCGAAAAAAACGAAACTCTGTCATTAGACACTTCAGAAAAAATAAATTACAGCAGACCAAGTATAGATGTATCTTTTGAGTCGGCTGCAGAAATATACGGTAATCAGTTGGTCGGAATTTTACTTTCGGGTTCCAATTCTGACGGAACAGTAGGATTAAGAGCCATTAAAGCAGCTGGTGGAATTACAGTTGTACAAAATCCGCTTTCTGCAGAAATGTCTTTTATGCCCAATAATGCCATTTTACATACCGCTCCCGATTTTATTTTAAATACAGAAGAAATTCTTGAATTTATAAAAGAGATTAATACAGTAACTCCTTGAGTATACTTATTTAAAAATGCAATTAGTGTAAAGCAAAAGAATCCGAAGGATTCAAATGTTTATAGAAATTTATGTTTGGTCTGAGTATGACTCCCTCGGAGTCACATATCTTCGGTGGGAATTATGTGCTACAAAGATTTGAATCCTTCGGATTCTTTTATATATGGACTTCGAATGAGCGGTTTTAATTTTTAAGATTTAAAAAATCCGTTTTTATCCGCGTTTTTGCATTGCAAATCCGTTTTATCCGTGTCCAAAATACAGTAACTCCTTGATGCTTATTTAAAAATGCAATTTGTGTAAAGCAAAAGAATCCGAAGGATTCAAATGTTTATAGAATTTATGTTTGGTCTGAGTATGACTCCTTCGGAGTCACATATCTTCGGTAGGAATTATGTGCTATAAAGATTTGAATCCTTCGGATTCTTTTATATCTGGACTTCTAATGAGCGGTTTAAATTTTTAAGATTTAAAAAATCCGTTTTTGTCCGCGTTTTTGCAAAGCAAATCCGTTTTATACGTGTTCCAATAAGCTAAAGTTTATTTCTCATCTTCAGGCAAAATCACTTTATTAAATTCTGCCTTTTCTTCGGCTCTTTTCTGTGCAGCTTTTCCTTTGCCAATAGGAATTCCCGCAGTAACATACAGCGATCGGTTGTATTGGTTATTTGGACCATCTCCTTTCATTACCGTTACAAGCCCATAATAATATTGAACAGTAAGATTTAAGCCGTTTCCAACGTTTAAATGATAACCAGTTCCTACTGCAATTCCGGCATCAATTACATGAATCTGATCTCGGATTTTCTTTTTGTAAATAACATCGTTATCGTTTATTTCGTTCTTAAACTCATCAAAAGCTTTGGCAAGCAAACCAAACTGAGGCCCCGCTTTAAGATAAATATTGTTTTTAAATTGGTATTTAATCAATATCGGAACATTAAAATACCGAATTTCACGATTTACCCTTCCGCCCGCAAAAGTATTGTCCAGATTTTCATCATTCAAAGAATAAACAGGAATACCTTTTGCACCCATAGGCGATTTTACAATTACTCCTGTATTAATCATCCAAGCAGGATTTTTTCTTGATCGAATATCAAAATAAAACCCAAGATTAAACCCTGGATTGGCCGCAGAAGAACCCATGTTCGAAATGGTAGAAAAGTTAACGCCGCCCTCAAGACCAAATTCCAAAAACTCCGAATTGAGTTTGTCTCCAAATATTAAGGAAATCAATACTTGAGACTGCAGCTGATTTATCGAAAACAGCATGAAAAGTACAAATAGAACTTTTTTCATATCATTAGATTATAGTCCAAAACGATATTGAATGCCTCCTAAAGCTTGCGTACGGCTTCCTAAGAAACCAGCTTCAACCCTAAACATAATGTGTTTATTATATTGGAATTGAGATCCGATGATGAAATTCCACATATCTTTCGGCCTTTTCTGAAGAGAATATTGTACAGAAGAATTACCTGCAGTACTTAAAGCGCCATCTAAAGTTGCCAGGAAATTTCCAGCGCTTTCTAAAGCTCTGTTGGCAGTATTATGTTTGACAACATTTGCTGGATTTTTTTGTTCTGTCGGCGTAAGTCCATCCCACCAAGTATCAACTTTCTGCTGATTTTCAGAAACTTTTTCTAAACCATCATCCACTTTTGTCTGGGCATTTGTCAAGTCAAAAATTTCAGAAAGCGGAATATTTCCGTTTGTGTCACCATTAATGTGCACTCTGAATGCTCCAACCCAAACAGCAATATTTTTTTCGGGATCATGTAATTTAAATGTCTTTCCTAAACGCGGACCAAAAACATAAGAAAAAGCGGGTTTATCGAGTGAACTAATATCTGTCCATGCCATATTCATATCCAAAGCCAGCCAGCCACCGCCAATACCGACTGTTGGAGTCATTCCGAAACCAAATGTGGTAGCATTAAAATTGGCTTTTGTGCTAAAATGTGCAATCTGCGACCAGTTATTGTCTGCATCAGGAATATAGATTCCAGCATTAATTTTTGTAGCGGTATTCGCTTTTCCAAAAATTCCGTAGATGTTTAAAAATGGAAGCAGCCAAATATCAGGGCGAATCGTTAATGCACCGGCTTCTACAGAGGATTTATCGAAACGAACAATTTCGTCCAGATTATAAAGTGGTCCATTGTTAAAACCAACTTGCAAATCGTTGATCACAATTTCAGAATCCTGCCAAAAATAATTTATTGAGAGTCCCGCAGAATAGGGGAGTTTATATCCTTTTTGAGCCACTTTTTCTCCCCAGATCGGTAAAGCGTAGGGATAATTGGCAATTTTTAAACTGTCTTTTAATTCTTCATTTTTTTTGCCCACAATTTTATCGGTGTAAACCTGTGCGGAAATTTGCAAGCTGCATAAAAATAATAAGGCTGATATTAGTGAATTACATTTCATTATTATACTGTTATAAAATTAATTAATAAAACTGCGTAAATAAAATCTGTACTAATGTATTCTGAGGAAATTCGGGCTTATTTTGATTTTACAGGTGTATAGGAAATTTTAAAATTGAAAAAGAATTTGGAATAAATTTATCATGTTTATAGTGTTAAAGTTAATTCTTTTTTTTTAACATTTATATTTTTTTTGAAGAAAGTGGGTTTGTAATAAAAAGCAAATCAGTTGGTTTGGGTAAATAGAGAACTTTTTTTCTTTTTTTATTCATTTCAATAATAATTGTGATGCCAAAAGAATAAAGTAGTATTTTTACAGCTGTGAAATGGATAGCAATTATATTATCAATTTACCTGATGGCACTTTCAAATATGCCTTGTGCAGATTTGGAAGTGAATAGCGCTATGCATAAAACAGCTCAGTTTGCTTCAGAAGACAATCATTCACACGATAAAGACAATGATCTATGTTCTCCGTTTTGCGCCTGCAATTGCTGTGGCGTGCAAGTCTTAAGTTATCAGACTGCAATAAGTTTTGAGTTTCCAAAAACCTATACTCAAATTTCTATTCCTTTACCAAGTTACAATTCTGTTTTTATTTCCAATTTCTACGGAAGTATCTGGCAGCCTCCTCAAATAGCATAATGATTGTGCCCGTTCCTGATTAGGAATACGGGCGAGAGAGTTGTGGACTTTCCACACGTTTACAGACAATTTAATTGTCTCATTTCTCACGTCATTATAGATCCAAATGTTAGATAAAATCATTCAGTTTAGTATAAAGAACAAATTCGTTATACTACTATTTACCCTCGTTCTTATTGCATGGGGAAGTTATTCGCTTAAAAAATTACCGCTCGATGCACTGCCAGATGTAACCAACAATCAGGTGCAGATAATTACCACTGCGCCAACACTGGCGAGTCAAGAGGTCGAACAATTGATTACGTATCCTTTAGAAAGAGCTGTAAAGACAGTTCCTGATGTTATCGAACTCCGCAGTATTTCCCGATTTGGACTTTCGGTTGTTACTGTCGTTTTTGAAGAAGATGTTGATATTTACTGGGCACGCGAGCAGATTTTCCAGCGCTTAAAGCAAGCCGAAGAAAACATTCCAGATTATGTAAATTCTCCTGAATTGGCGCCAATTTCTACAGGATTGGGAGAAATATACCAATATGATGTGTATGCCAAAAAAGGCTACGAAAACAAATACAGCGCAGTAGAACTGCGAACCATTCAAGATTGGATTATCATTCCGCAATTGCAGGGCATAAAAGGTGTTGCCGAAGTAAGCACTTGGGGCGGAAAACTCAAACAGTTTGAAATCGCCGTCAATCCAAATATGCTCAATAGTCTTGGCGTTACGATTACCGAAATTTTTGATGCTTTAGAAAAAAACAATCAAAATACGGGAGGCGCTTATATTGAAAAAGATCAATATACCTACTTTATTCGCGGTGTCGGAATGGCAAAAGGCGTTAAAGACCTTGAAAATGTAGTAGTAAAAAACCGAAATGGTTCGCCTGTTTTGGTTCGAAATGTGGCGCAAGTTCGCGAAGGCGTGGCATTGCGCTACGGTGCATCAACAAAAGACGGAAAAGGTGAAATTGTTTCGGGAATGGTTTTGATGCTGAAAGGCGAAAACTCCAGTGCTGTTGTAGATCGCGTGCATGAAAAAATGGAACAAATTAACAAAAGTCTTCCAGAAGGAGTGGTTGCCGAAGCTTTTATCGACAGAGGAAAATTGGTCGATAATTCTATTAAAACCGTTGCTAAGAATTTATTAGAAGGAGCATTAATTGTGATTTTTGTTCTAATTTTATTTTTAGGAAACCTTCGTGCAGGACTAATCGTCGCTTCTGTAATTCCGTTAGCCATGCTGTTTGCCGTGATTTTAATGAATGCTTTTGGCGTAAGCGGAAACCTGATGAGTTTGGGTGCCATAGATTTCGGAATCATAGTCGACGGAGCCGTCATTATTGTTGAAGCCACAATGCATCATTTGCAGCAATTCAAAAACAAAAAAGAATTGACTCAGGAAGAAATGGACGCTGAGGTTTATAATTCGGCTTCTAAAATCAGGAACAGTGCCGCTTTTGGCGAAATTATTATCCTGATCGTATATCTTCCTATTTTAGCACTAATAGGAACTGAAGGCAAAATGTTCAAACCAATGGCAATGACAGTCGGTTTTGCGATTATTGGCGCTTTTATTCTTTCGCTCACTTATATTCCAATGATGAGCGCTTTGTTTCTTTCGAAAAAAACAGAACACAAAGAAAACTTCAGCGATCGCATGATTGCTTGGCTGGAAAGCCGTTATACTCCTTTATTGAAAAAAGCTTTAGAGTTTAAAAAAGTGGTTCTTTCTATTGCCGTTGGATTATTTGCACTGGCATTTATTGTTTTCCAAAATATGGGAGGCGAATTTATTCCGACAATCGAAGAAGGAGATTTGGCTATAAATGTGACTATTATGACAGGAAGTTCGCTGACTCAAATGGTAGAAACAACCACAAAACTGGAAAAGATTTTGAAAAATAAATTTCCAGAAATCAAAACAATTGTTTCTAAAATTGGAAGCGGTGAGATTCCAACCGATCCGATGCCGATTGAAAGCGGTGATTTGATTATTGTTCTAAAAGACAAAAAAGAATGGAAGGGCAAATATCGCAATTGGGAAGCGCTGGCTAATGCTATGAAAGAAGAAATGGAAGTAATTCCTGGCTCTAATATTGAGATTTCTCAGCCTATTCAGATGCGTTTTAACGAATTAATGACGGGAAGCCGATCTGATATCGCGATTAAGATTTTTGGTGATGATCTCGAAATTCTAGATGCAAAAGCGGCAGAATTGATATCGAAAATAAAAGGAATTGAGGGAATTGGCGATTTAAAAGCCGATAAAGTAACGGGGTTACCGCAGATTACAATCAAATACGATTACGATAAAATTGCCCTTTACGGATTGAATATTTCAGATATCAATCAGATCATCCGTTCTTCTTTTGCGGGAGAAGTGGCAGGAAAGATTTATGATGAAAGCAAAAGGTTTGATGTCGTAGTCAGAATGGACGAAAACAATCGAGGTGATATAACCGATGTCAGCAATTTATTCATTCCGCTTCCCAGTGGTCAGCAAGTGCCACTGTCTCAGGTTGCTTCTGTTGAATACGAACAAGGTCCTGTGCAGGTCATTCGCGAAGACGGAAAACGAAGAATTACCGTTGGTTTAAATGTCCGCGGAAGAGATATTCAAAGTGTTGTAGAGGAGATTCAGACTAAACTTGATACAAGTTTTAAACTTCCTGCGGGTTATTATGTAACGTATGGTGGACAATTTGAAAATCTGATAGAAGCTTCAAAAAGACTTTCTGTAGCCTTGCCAATCGCTTTAGGATTGATTTTGGTCTTGCTGTATTTTACTTTCAAGAGTGTAAAACAGGCTTTACTGATTTTTACTGCAATTCCGCTATCGGCTATCGGAGGTGTTTTTGCGCTTTCGCTGAGAGGAATGCCCTTTAGTATTTCTGCCGGAATTGGTTTTATCGCCTTATTCGGAATCGCAGTCCTCAACGGAATTGTATTGATTTCGTATTTCAATCAATTAAAATCAGAAGGTATTTCAAATCCCTTCCAGAGAATTTTAATCGGAACCAAAACACGTTTGCGTCCTGTTTTAATGACCGCTGCCGTAGCTTCTTTAGGATTTCTACCAATGGCTTTATCAACAAGCGGCGGAGCAGAAGTTCAAAAGCCATTAGCGACGGTAGTAATCGGCGGATTAATTTCAGCAACTTTATTGACGTTAATCGTATTACCGATTTTGTATTTACTATTGGAGAGGTTTAATCGTGGTAGAATTAGTTAATGAGAAAATTTGATAATTAGATAATTATTACTGTGTGTAGAAAATAATTTCACGCTCCCGATAGCTATCGGGATTAAAGATTTAAGCAGATTGGGCAGATTATTTTAAAAGCAAATCTGCGAGAAACAAAAAAAAGTCTCCCGCAGATTAAGCAGATCTAGGAAATTAATTAAAAATAGACTCAAAAAAAATCTGCTCAATCTGCAAAATCTGCGAGAGAAAAATAAATCAGCGGAATCTGCTTAAATCTTTTAAAATCTGCGTGAAACAAAAATTATAAAAATGAAAAATTCAATATATATAATACAGAAAAAATACCTTGCGAACTTTGCGTCCCGATGGCTATCGGGATTGCGAACTTTGCGGTTAAGCACGTTTCTATTAGCAGGAACAGCAACATTTGCACAACAGCCAATCAGCCTTGAAAAAGCAATTGAACTAGCCAAATCCAACAACATCGACTTAAAAATTGCCGATAAAGAAATCGAAAAACAAACCGTACTCAAAAAAGCCGCTTTTCAGCCCGATCCTTTACAAGTTCAGTATCAGGGCGGACAATTCAATAGCGTTGATTTTGATCATAACGTTTCCGTGCAGCAGTTTTTTCCGTTAGGGAATATTACAAAAGCTAACAGACAATTGCAGGAAGAACTGGCAAAACTAGCCGAAAAACGAAAAGCATTGTCGGCTTATGAAATTGAAAAAGCCGTGACTTTGGCGTATTATCAATATTTATACGGCGTTTCGATTCAGAAACTTAATTCAGAACTCAATGCCATTTACACCAAATTTTTAAAGAATGCCGAATTACGTTTTAAAACCGGAGAAAGCGGCAACATAGAAGTGATAAGCGCTAAAGCGAAAGTAAAAGAAATAGAAACACAGAAAGCGCAATTAGAATACGATTTGGCAATTTATCAGAAACAATTGCAATTTTTCATTCAGACCAATGAAAATATTGTTCCTGACTCAAATACTGCTTTACAGTACACTTTTATAGAAAATCAGCAAAGTACAAAAGCCGAAACAGTAATGACCGATTTGTATCAGCAGCAGATTTCAGTTTATCAAAAAGAAGCAGGAACCTTTAAAGCTCTACGAACGCCAAAAGTCGGTTTAGGGTATTTTGCGCAGACCATCAATACCGAGTCTCTGTTTCAGGGTTTTACGGCAGGATTGCAGATTCCGTTGTTTGGAGGAGTAAATACCACCAAAGCAAAAGCGGCAGAAATCGGTATTTCGCAGTCGCAAATGGCTTTAGATAAAAACAAACTGATGCTGAATCTTCAAAGAGAAGAATTACAGAATAACTTCAAAAAGCAACAGCAAAACTTAGCTTATTTCCAAAATGAAGGTTTGCATTATGCCGATCAGATTATAGATACGGCGCAGAAAAGTTATGCCAATGGCGATATGAGTTATTGGTCGTATATCAGTTTCTTAAATCAAGCGATTGACATTAAAAAGCAATTTGCGGAAGCCACTCACAGCTACAATCAAAGTGCGATCGAACTTCAATTTCCAACCATCAAAAATTTCTAAAAATGAAAAATATATCTAGTTATTTAACCGCAAAGAGCGCTAAGGTTACGCAAAGACAAAGTTTAATTTCCCTGCGTGCTTTGCGTTTTGTCTTTGCGTGCTTTGCGGTTATTTCGGCAGTAAGTTGCAACGAAAAGAAAGCCGAAGAAACACACGAAGAAGAAAAATCAACAACTGAAGTTGCTTTAACGGTTTCTCAGTACAAAACTGTCGGAATTGAAACAGGAGTTGTAGAAGATCGAAATCTGAATAAAGTCATCAAAGCAAATGGTTATACAACGGTTCCTCCGCAAAATTCGGCTGAGGTTTCGACTTTAATTGGCGGAACTGTAAAAGATATTTATGTTTTGGAAGGCACTTTTGTAAATAAAGGAAAAGTTTTGGCAACAATTCAAAATCTGGAAGTGATTGAAATGCAGGAAGATTACCAGTCAGCTGTTGCTAATGTTGAATATTTACAGTTAGAATACAATCGCCAAAAAACATTAAGTGATGAAAATGTAAATCCGAGAAAAGTTTTTCAGGAAGTAAAAGCCAAATTAGCAGCTGAAAGAGCCCGAGCGCAGGCAGCAAAAAACAAACTCGATGCTTTGCATGTTTCTACAAAAGGAACCACATCGGTTGTGCCAATTGTTTCGCCGATAAACGGTTATGTGGGTAAAATTAATATTGCGAAAGGCGCTTTTGCGAATACAGGAGTTTCGCTTTTTGAAGTGGTAGACAACAGCCAGATGCATTTGGATTTGAATGTATACGAAAAAGATTTAGGTTCGATTTCGATCGGTCAGGTAATTGACTTTGTCTTAACGAATCAGTCCAATAAATCAATTAAAGGAAAGATTTTCGGAATCAATAAATCTTTTTCTAACGAAAGCAAAACCGTTGCCGTTCATGCTAAAATCGATCCTGCTGATGCAGAAGGCCTAATTCCGGGAATGTATGTTTCGGCCAATATTAATATTACAAATGCAACAGTTCCCGCTTTGCCAAAAGATGCCGTAGTGAGAAACGCGGATAAATATTTTGTTTTTATTCAGGAAGAAGATCACGCAGAAGAAAAACACGAACATAAGGAAGGCGAAAAAGAAGAAGCTCATGAAGAGGAAATTCATTTTAAAGCCGTAGAAGTGATTCCAGGAACTACCGATTTGGGTTTTACAGAAATTAAGTTTGTAAATGATGTTTCTACCGACGCTAAAATTGTTACGAAAGGTGCTTTTTATTTGCTTTCAGCGATGAAAGGCGGAGGAGAGCATGCGCACTAGTTTTTAAAAGGTGCTAAGATGCTGAGCTACTAAGGTGCGAGTTTTATGCTGGAGTCAAATTTGCTTGCAAAGGCGAGAAGACGCGAAGTTTTTTTTTGCCACGAAGGCGCGAAGGCGCGAAGTTTTTGCATTTGTTTTATTGCGCAAAGTCGGAAAGTCGCGAAGTTTTTTAGCCACGAAGTCGCTAAGAAGCAAAGTTTTTTGCATTTTTTGTCTTCCTGAACGAAGTCGAAGGACACGTAAGAAACTCTACAAAGATTGGCGATTTTATTTGCGGAGCTACTTGCGGAGATCCTTCCTTCGTCAGGATGACAAAAACGAACAAAAACTCTGCGACTTAGCGACTTTGCGAGAAATTTACAGTCCAACTTAAAAAAATTTGTGCCTTTGTGCCTTCGTGGCAAAAAAACTCAGCGTGAAACAGAAAACTCTGCGTCTTAGCGACTTTGCGAGCAATTTGCAACCCAGCTTTAAAAAAAACTTTGTGACTTAGCGCCTTCGTGGCAAAAAAACAACACAAAATGCTTAAATTTAGGACATTATTTTAAACAAAGTTTCGGAGAACCTAAAACCTGTCCCGATTAGCTATCGGGATTAAACTTGAAACAAAAAAATGATACATCAAGATAAAGAAGTAAAAAGCACTAAAAATAAATCCAAACCTTCCTGTTGCTGTTTTCACGATGAACCTGCGCATTCAGACAATGACGGCCACAATCACGGAGGTCATAATCACGAACACCATGTAGAAGGAAGTTTGTTTAAACTGTTTCTGCCATCAATCATCTCTTTTGTTTTACTAATTATCGGAATCGGATTTGACAATTATTTCCCACAAGAATGGTTTTCAGGATCTGTTAGAATCGTTTGGTATGCTGTTGCGTATCTTCCGGTTGGACTTCCGGTTTTGAGAGAAGCTTATGAAAGTATTGTAAAAGGCGATGTTTTCTCTGAATTTTTCTTAATGTGTATTGCTACAATTGGTGCTTTTGCCATTGGAGAATATCCCGAAGGAGTTGCGGTTATGCTGTTTTATACTATTGGAGAAACCTTTCAAGGAATGGCAGTTAACCGAGCCAAATCAAGCATAAAAAGCTTATTGGATCAGCGCCCAGATGAGGTTCATGTTTTAGAAAATAATGTTGCAATAAAAGTCAAAGCCAAAGAGGTGAGGATTGGAGCAATTATTCAGCTTAAAGCTGGAGAAAAACTGGGCTTGGATGGCGAATTATTATCAGATTCTGCTTCGTTTAACACAGCGGCTTTAACGGGAGAAAGCAAACCTGATACTAAAAAGAAAGGCGAAACAGTTCTTGCGGGAATGATAAACGGAAACACGATTGCCGAAGTAAAAGTAACAACAGCTTACAATGACAGTAAATTGTCTAAAATTCTGGAATTGGTACAGAATGCCACAACCAAAAAAGCACCTGCTGAATTGTTTATTAGAAAGTTTGCTAAAATTTATACGCCAATTGTAGTGTATTTAGCAATTGCAATCTGTTTGATTCCGATGCTTTTTGTCGACAATTATGTTTTTAGCGATTGGTTATATCGAGCTTTGGTTTTCTTAGTTATTTCCTGTCCTTGCGCATTGGTTATCAGTATTCCGCTTGGTTATTTTGGGGGAATTGGCGCTGCAAGCAAAAACGGAATCCTGTTTAAAGGCAGTAATTTTCTGGATAGTATTTCGACAATCCAAAATGTGGTGGTTGACAAAACGGGAACCATGACCGAAGGTGTTTTTAAAGTGCAGGAAGTCATAATAAAACCTGAATTTGACAAAGACGAAATTCTAAAACTTGTGAATGCTTTAGAAAACCGAAGCACGCATCCTGTTGCCACAGCCATTCACAATCATGTTGGAATAATTGATTCTTCTATTGAATTGAAAAATATTGAGGAAATATCTGGACATGGTTTAAAAGCTGTTAATAACGGAAAAGAATTGTATGTCGGGAATTTTAAGCTTTTGGATAAATTTGGTATTTCTTATGATATTGATCCGTCATCAATAGTTTATACTACAATTGCGATTGCTTTTGATGGAAAATTTGCTGGTTATCTGACTATTGCTGATGAAATTAAAGAAGATGCTAAAGAAACGGTTTCTAAACTCAAATCGTTAGGCGTAAAATTAACCATGCTAAGCGGAGATAAATCTAATGTGGTTCAGTTTGTGGCTGATAAACTCGGAATTGCAAAAGCTTTTGGCGATTTGCTTCCAGAAGATAAAGTCAATAAAGTCAACGAAATTAGAGCCAAAAACGAAACAATTGCCTTTGTGGGCGACGGTGTAAACGATGCGCCTGTAATCGCGCTAAGTACTGTCGGAATCGCAATGGGAGCCTTAGGAAGCGACGCAGCAATAGAAACCGCCGATGTTGTGATTCAGGACGATAAGCCAAGTAAAATTGCAATGGCAATTAATATCGGGAAACAAACTAAAAAAATTGTCTGGCAGAATATTATTTTAGCTTTTGCCGTAAAAGCTTTCGTTTTAATCCTTGGCGCAGGCGGGCTTGCGACGATGTGGGAAGCTGTTTTTGCGGATGTTGGAGTGGCGCTTTTAGCAATTTTGAATGCGGTTAGAATTCAGAGAATGAAGTTTTAATAAAGAATGAAATCTGCTTCATCTGCTCAATCTGCGAGAAAAAAAATAGCTCCCGCAGATTGAGCAGATCTGGCAAATTAAAATTTTAACTCAATTATAGCTTTGTTATTTTCCAAAGATATTTTCACAGGATTGTTTTCTGCAGGAGTTTGTGTAGGATACCAATTTCGGTTTGGCCTAACTAAAATCAGTAAACCATTATCATCTCCAATGGCAGAGAAAAACTCGCTGTTATCATTTTTAGTAAAGAAGTGCAGTCCGTGTTCTTCAATTAATTGTTTTCCGAGTTCAAACGGATTTTCGTTTACAATTCCAATTTCACTGATATTTAAAATGGATGCCGAATTAAATTCACCAACTTGTTCGTTATTAAGATCATGTCTGGCAATGAATTCTAATAAATTTCCGTTGTTGTCGTAAAAATAAACGGCGTGTGCATTCCAGTTTTCAAAATGCGTAATAACTTTTTCCTCTTCAATTAAAATCAAATCCACTTTGTTTCGGCACCACTCAATAGCTTCTTCAAGCTGGTTTTCAGGAATATTAAATGCAAAGTGATAAATAGAATTAAACTGCGGATCTTCAACAAATTTTAGAATAGATTCTCCAGCCTGAATGGTTACAGAATTTTTATCGTTTTCTAAAATAAAAAGCCCTAAAACTTCCTGATAAAATGATTTTGTTCTTTGAATATCTTTTGTGCTGATTTGAATCTGATCTATTTTCATAATGGTATTTTTTATAAAAGAAATAACTTCTCTAGAGTGATAAACAAATTTAAAAATGCCAGTTTATATTTTGAAAGCTTCGCTATTTTATGCTTCAATGAAAGTATAGTAAATTACTATTTTAAAATCTATTTAGCAATAAAAAATCCGTTTCAGATAAATGAAACGGATTCTTAAATGTTTTAAAAAGAAGGGTTTAAGCCATATCGATTAATCCTCTTTTTACGACATAATAATCGTTATTTTTTTCTAGCTGAAATTGCGCAACAAATCCAGAAGGTTCGCCCATATAAGTTACGCTGACATCAAAATATCTTTTATCGTTTTCGTTTTCGTCTCCCCACATAAAATCATCCAGAATGTCAAGATTGCCAAGCCATTCTAAGTTATTCAACCATTCTTTTCCTTCAAAAGATTCATCTTCAGCAATTTCGTGAATAAGGTAATGATCACGCCAGATTACATGAATAGATTCTTCCCAATCGTCATATAAATGATCAACGCTGTTTTTAGCATTGTCTAATTCTCCTTTTTTTAAATAAGCAAAAAAATCTTCAACTGCTTTTTGGGCTTCAAGTTCGGTTGGTTTTTCTTTCCAGGTTTTAAAGGTTGCCATAAATTTTTAGTTTAAAATATTGATTTAGGGATGTTTAATAGCTATTTTGTTCTATGCAAATAAACTAATTTTTTATTGATTTAGATTATATCGAGATTCTTTTGCAATCATTTTTTATTCCATGAAAAAACTAACTGTTGTCTAAGTGCTAATAATTTTGAAATATTTTATTTATACGTATTTTCTTTCTTTTTGTATTTTTGCATTGAAAATGATCAGGATTTAAAATTAAAAAAGTTTCACTTTAGTGAAACTTAATTATATTTGTATGAAGAAACGAAGAGAAATTATATTTTTTAAAAACTATTTTGAAGAATTCTTTTTAAAACAACGTGAGAAAGTTAAGGCAAAGATAATCTGGACTCTACAGCTTATAGAAGAGCTAGATAAAATTCCGGAAACTTATCTTAAACATATTGAAAGTACTGATGGATTATATGAAATAAGGGTTCAGTATGGAAGTGATATATTTCGAATATTTTGCTTTTTTGAAGAGGGTAAATTAATAGTGTTGGCAAATGGTTTTCAAAAGAAAACTCAAAAGACACCAAAGAAAGAAATTCTGAAGGCACTTAAAATTAGAGAAGAATATGAAAATGAAAAATAATGCAGAAAGTAATATCACAAGTTTAGATCAATTTAAAGATAAGCATTACGGAAAAATTGGTTCTAAAAAACGTGATACTCTAGAGAAAGGTTATGAAAGCTTTAAAATTGGAGCGCTCTTACTTGAGGCGAGATTACAAAAGGGTATGACACAGGAGCAGCTTGCGGAGAAAACCGGAACCACAAAATCATATATTTCAAAAATAGAAAATAATGTAAAAGAAGTACGATTTTCAACACTTCAGAAAATTGTTGAAATTGGTTTGGGAGGTCAATTAGAATTATCAATCAAAATTTAATTAATAGCTAAACAAAAAAAGTCCGTTTCAATTAAGAAACGGACTTTAGCGATTTGCAGATTTTTGGGGCAATTTGCAAATCATCAACTAACTTATTTTGGCATTTCTGGAACCATAATTCTTCGTGTTGGCGTGCTTAAAGTTTCAATAAAGGCTAGTAAATCGCCCATTTCTTCTTTACTCAAATCTAGTTTTCTCAACATTGGATCTGATTTAGGAATCAAAGAATCTCTTGCTGTACCTAAATATTTCTTTTGAACAGGAGACGGATTTCCTAAATTGTACAATTCGACAACATCCAATAAAGTAGGGAAGTGGCCATGATGCATCCATGGTTTGGTATTTACGACTTCACGAAGTGTTGGCGTTCTGAATTTGCCAATATCTTTTACATCTTTGGTCACATTATAGCGTCCGAAATCCTCATTTTTGGTTCCGAATAAAGTCTGGCCATCATTATGAAACTGATTGTTACTAAAATACGGCGTATTATGGCAATTAATGCATTGCGCTTTGGTTCTAAACAAATGCATTCCTTTTACCTGCTGATCGGTATAAGCTTCAGATTTTCCGCTTACAAACTGATCAAATTTACTTTTCGGACTGTTAATAGATCTTTCGAAAGTGGCAATCGCATATTGAATTCTTTCTAAAGTCACTTTTTTATCTCCAAAAGCCGCTGTAAACAATGAATTATACCCTTTAATTTTAGCAATCTTATCAACGGCAATCGTTAGTTTTTCATTCATTTCCAACGGATCTTGAACAGGAAATTGCGCTTGATCTTCTAGACTCGAAGCGCGGCCGTCCCAAAATAGAGAAGTGGCATACGCCGAATTTAAAATCGTCATCGAATTTCGTTTTCCAGTCTGGCGGTCGTGTCCAAAGGAACGTGTTAAATTATCCGTCCAGCCCAATTCTGGATTGTGACAAGAAGCACAGGCAATTTGTCCGCTTCGTGACAAACGCGGATCAAAAAACAAAATTTTTCCCAGACTTTCTTTTTCCTTAGAATACGGATTATAAGCAGGATAAGGAACAGCAGGAAGCGCACCAATATCTTGAAATTTAGATTTATCGACATTTTCATGCAGTTCTGCAGCAGGCCATTTTGAAGTGTCTCCGCTAGAATACACTTTTCTCAGTTCTTGGATATCGGTATAATAAGGACCTTCAGAAGCCTTGTAAGCCGATAATCCGAGCAGGAATAAGACGGGTAAGATTAGTTTTTTCAATTCTATTTTGTTTTTTGTTTTTGTTTGTTTAAGGTTTCAAGTTTCATGTTTCAAGTTGCTCAACTTAACCTGAAACGTGAAACGTGAAACCTTTTTTAGCCTCCAAAAGCTTTGTCAAAGTTTTAAACTTTGACAAAGCTCTTTTAAGTTCCACTACTGATCACTAACAGCTGACCACTGATCACTTATCGTTAAAGCGTAACTTCTTTAGGACACGGAATGCTTAAAGCAGCAGGTTTTGGATACGTTCTGTTATTGTACATTCTGTATTGTGTCGAAACTGTTCCTCCAAACAGTTTGTCGTTTGTTAATTTTAATTCGAATGAAATTTCAAAAAGGCCATTGCTGATTTCTTTATAAGTTCCTTCACCTGAGATTGCAATTTGATAGGTGTTGTCTTTATCTTTTCCGATGGTTAAATCTTGCGGAATTACTAAAACAGTTCCTTCGGTTTTGCTGTTTCCGTTTGCTGGGAAAAATTCTAAAGCTGAAGTAATGTTAAATCCAGGAGAAATCGCAGCCGAGTTGCTTTCGTTAGAAAACCATCTTTTTAAACCAAAAGAATTGACAGTATTTGTTCCGCTGGCAACGTTAAAACCAATTTTGAACGCATCGTGATATACATCATCATTCGGATTTGCAGTTCCTTTATCGCTGTAAAGAATAGCATTTTCATTGTCTTTTGAGACAATGATCGGGAATGTTAAAGCATTAAATGTCTGCCATGCACAACCACTAGCATTACTAAACCAATGTTCGCCATAAGTCAGATAAAAGGCATTCGTCGGATCTGTAAATTTTGATGCTGGGTAGGCTTGAACATCTCTAGGAGATTTTATGGGTTTTACAAGCGTTAGACTAATATTACCAGTCGCAATATAATTGGGCGTATTAACTAATGTAATTTTTGATTCGTAACGCGCGTCGTCGTTTTGAATGTCTTCAAGCAACGTAAAATGATAGTTTATCGAACTTCTGTTATCTCCATAATCATCGTGGGTTAATGAGTATTCAAAACCATTTTGGAATTTGAAAATAGGATTGCTGTCTATTTCAGATGGAATAAATCCGTTTGGGAAATTTACTTTAAAATCAACTTTTTCACCTACTTCGCCTTTTAAAACAAATTGATTTACTGGAAAAGTATAATTGGTGCTGATTTCTCCTAAAGTAATTGTAAAAGTATCATTTGGATACGCTGTGTTTAAGTTCCCAATATGAATTGTTGGGTCTGATGCACTTTCGAGTTTTAATGAAATACTTTGTTTGTCAGTCCATCTTTTGTCAAAAGAAACAAAAATAGTATCGGTCAATTTATTTCCTTCAAATACTAATTCTGTTGCTGGTTCTAGACTAAAACTGTTTGGATCGCCAGAAGTTTCGGCACTAAATTTTACTTTAACAGCAGATTTTAAAGCTGTTGAAGTCAAAGCTACTGGTACTTTAAAGGTTTTGATAGACTTGTTTTCAAATGTACTTACAGGCAACCCAGAGGTATTCTTTGCTGGATATTCTAATGGGACATTGTTGTCTACCAAAAAGTTGAATCTAACAAAAGGATCAGTACTTGTGGTATCTAATCTATAATCGTCTTTGGAACAAGAAGCGATTAATGCAGCAATAATGCTTAATACGGCTATAATTTTAATACGATTCATTTTGTTTTAGATTATGGTTAAGGTTAAGATTACTTTTTGGAATAGGCAGAATAAATTTTGGTGAAGGATAGGTAAGACTACAGCTTGTAGATAAACAGCCATCGTTTCGAGAAATATCTTTATGATTTCTAGCGATATCAAAAAACAAATGGCCTTCAAAACACAACTCTTTTCTTCTTTCTAAAAATACCGCATCCGCTAGATTTTCTGAATCTTTTACCGCAGAAGCATTGGCTCTAGCTCTAATGGTATTAATATCTTTTTTAGCTTGGGCTGTATTGTTTAGTTTTAAAGCAGCTTCTGCACGAATTAAATATTGTTCGCTTAATCGGAATACTACATATCCTGGATTTCCTTGGAATTTTTTAGTAAAATAATAATTCAATTGTACAGGCTGTAAATTCACTTGTGTGGTCAGCGGTTGCACCAGAAATAGTTGTTTACGAATATCTGAAGCTTCGTATAAATCTATCAAATCTTGTGAAGCCACATATTTTTGAAAAGTTTTAGGATCGGTATAACCAAAAAATGCTGCTAAAGATGTGCCTGTGCCAGTCTCTTCATCTCTTGATATTGTAAACTCCATTAAAATTTCAGAAACAGGAAGATCAGGCTGTTCCCATTGAGCAATGTAATTAGCAGATTCAATCAAGTTTACACCAGAACTTGAAATGACATCATCTGCTGTATCGTACGCTTTCTGCCAGTCATTTTTAGATAAATAAACTCTTGATAGTAAGGCTTTTGTATTGTTTTTATTGAAATAACCATATGCAGGTCCATTTAAAAGCACATTATCAGAATAAAGGCTCACAGCTTCTGTAAGGTCTTTTACGATATAGCTATAAGTATTGGCAACAGTTTCTCGAGAAGCGTACTGAAGTCCATTTGTTATTGACTTGGTATTATAAACAATTCCTAAATGAGAAGCATCTGCTGTAAAGCTGTAATTTTGGCTGTAAAATTCGCTTAACAAAAAGTGCATATAGGCTCTAGTTGTTAAGGCTTCGGCTTTTATCTGTTTTTTTTCTGCTTCTGTAGCATCTTTTAAAGCGTCAACAAATTCGATAATTAAATTTGCCTCATTGATAATCTTATAGCCATTGCTGTAAAAGCTAGCCAAATCAGAATCTAGCGCCTGATCATTAAAAGCATAAAAACCTTTGATGTCATCAGGAATTGTAATAATTCCGTTTCTGTCATTATTATCAGAATAAGTTGGAGAGAATTTAAGGTTACCGCCTTGAACGTCTGAATACACTACAAAAGTATTACTCATATGAATAGCTCTCAGATCATAGTAAATCCCATTTAATGCAGTTAAAACGCCATCTTTCTTTTCTAATTGCTCATTTATAGAGGTTTGTGTTCCTGGTTCTTGTTCTAAAAAATCACTACAGCTTTGCAAAGAGCACAGTAGTGCTAAAACAAATGGAAATTTTAATGCTTTTATATTTTTAAAATATTTCATCTCTTTAAAATTTTGTATTAACGCCAAGTGAAATAGTTCTGGCTTGTGGATAAGTAAAGCTAAATTCTCTGATACCATTCATTCCAGAAGGGCTTTTTTCTTTGTACCAATACAGTAAATTAGAAACGTCTCCAAATACCGTTAAGCTATCCAGAAAAGTGTTTTTTACAGGTACATTGTAACTTAAGTTGACATTACTGATTTTAATATAAGTAGCATCAAATACATATTTGCTCATGTTAGGAATTAAAGTATTATTACCTGGAGAAGGCTGTGTAGCTATATCTCCTGGATTTCTCCAGTAATCATACGCATTAACAGACATATTTCTATTAGAAGTAATTCTGTATTTTCCAATAATATCATCTGTAACCAATTTATCTCCGCCCCATTGAAAAGCTCCTGTTATAGATAAAGTAATGCTATTATTTAATGAAAATCTGTTGCTGAAACCTCCAAATGCTTTTGGCTGTGTATTTCCAATTGGCTCCCAGTCTGCATTTGTAAATAACTGACTGTATGTTGCAGAATCGTAAACTTGACCATTTTTTCTAATAAGATCTCTACCAGTTGCAGGATCTACGCCAATCCAGTTTACGCCCCAGATGGTACTTGTACTGTAACCAATTTTTTGTGCTAGAGCGATATTAGCCTGAGAATATTCACTTCCTAATCCTTTTAAATCGGTAACTTTATTTTCTACTGTTGAGATATTAAAAGAGGTTGACCATTTAAATTTTCCTTTTTGAAACCACTTTATTCTCGTAGTAAATTCAAGACCTTTATTGTACATACTTGCAGCGTTTAACTCCAAAGAGCTATAACCATTTTCTACCGGAATATCTCTGCTAACGATCAAATCAGATAAATCGTCATAGTAATATTCTAGAGACATTTCAATAGTATTGAATATATTAAAATCGACCCCTGCATTAAATTTGGTATTTTTCTCCCAGCTTAAATTTCCGTTAGGAGCGTCGCCTACAGTAGCATAATTATCACCATTATATCCGTTTTGCGCAATATTGTACAAACCTTTTGAGCGGTAAGACCCAATTCTAGAGTTACCTGTTGAGCCATAACTCACTTTCAATTTTAAGAAGTCAATCCAAGAAGAGTTGTTTAAGAAATCTTCGTTAGAAATAATCCATGCTAAACCTGCACCGCTATTTAAAGCGACATTAGTATCATCTCCAAAAACAGAACTTTCGTCACGTCTAATATTTCCTAAAACAAAGTATCTCTTTTTGTAATTGTAATTGATTTGAGAAAATAAGGATACTCTCGAATTATTGCTGATATCAGATCTATACGTTTGTTTTTTGAAGGTTTCGTCTTCTACTGTTAAGAGGTTATCATCTTGTATTGCATCTGCTACTGCATTTACAATATTCGGATTAACAAATCCTGTAGCCTGAGCATAGTGAAACCTTCCTTTTTCTTCAGCTAGTTCAAAACCTAAAACACCGTCTATGGCATGGTTTTCAGTAATTTTTTTATCAAACAATACTTGTCCCTGCCAGTTCCATTTGGTAGAGTTACGGTTATTGATAGCTCTTCGTCCCCAACTAGGATAAGTCTGTCCATCTAAAATAAAAGTACCACTGTTTCTACCGCTTTCATTTTCTCCAGAAAAATAGCGGTCTTGTTCTTTATCTTTATAATCAATTCCGAACAAGGTTTGAAACTTTACAGCCTTGTTTAGCTCGTAGCCTAAATTAATGCTTCCCAATAAACCGTAAGTATCTGTTATATTTCTATTTTGAGCAATAGCTGCCAAAGGATTTCCACCAGTAATTCCCGTCACACCAGATAAAGCATAAGATCCGTCTGCATTATAAGGTGACATTGTCGGAATATAAGCATAAGAGAAATAGGTGTTAGGCGCATCTTTTTTGATGTAACTTGGGTTCAATGACAAATTCACATCCCATTTAGAATGTCTGTAACCAAGATTTATTCCTGCATTCAATTGTTTTGTCGAATTGCCAAGTTGCGGTTCATCAATATCTAAATAGGTAATATTGGTTCTATATGAAAATTTAGAATCAGCTCCAGAAACATTAAAATTATATTTATTGTATATTCCTGAATTGTTTAAAAGATCAAACCAATCAGTATTGACTCCGCTATAAGTAAGCAGGGCGCTGTTTGGAGACGTATTTCTTAAATATTCGTTTCTCATTTCAGTATACTGCTCTCCGTTTAAATATTTGATCTGATTGATAGCAGACGAAACGCCCAGCTGATTCGAAAAACCGAATTTAGCTTTACCCATTTTTCCTTTTTTGGTAGTAATTAAGATTACACCATTTGCACCATCTGCACCATAAAGTCCAACGGCTGCGGCATCTTTAAGAACTGTAAAAGTTTCAATATTTTCAGGAGCAATTTGCGCTAGCGGATTTGATAAATCTTCAGAAAATGAAGTTTGTCCATTAAAAAAAGAACTGTCAATATAACTTTCTTCAGACATAATAACCCCATCAATAATAATAAGCGGTTGTGTCGAAGTTCCAAAAATTGTATTTCCCAAAGGTTTTAAAGTACCTTGCCCACGAATATTGATTTTTACAGGTCCGCCAACTCCAGAAGTGTTTTCGATAAGCACGCCGGCAACTTGTCCTTCTAACATTTTATCAACACTTTCAGAAGCCTGATTTACTGGAATATCTTTTGAAGTTATGGTCGAAATACTTCCAACAATTTCTTCTTTCAACTTTGTAGTTCCATAAGAAGAAGTAATAATTACAGGATTTAATTCATCTGTAACTTCCTGAAGATAAAAAACAAAATCTTTTTTATAGCCAGCTGTTTGCGATTGCGATTCCATTCCTAAATAAGCAACTTCAAGAATCTGGTCTTTAATATTATTTCCTTTCAATTCATAAGCAAACTTTCCGTTAGCGTCCGTTATAGCGCCCATTCCGGTTCCGCTTATGCGAATAGTTGCACCAGGAAGTGGCTGTCTATCTTTTGCACTGTAAACAGTTCCTTTTATAACACGCTCCGTTTCTTGAGCAGCGTCATTAGATCTGTCAACACGAGTAGCATCTGTAAGCAAAACTTGCTTTTTCTGAATATAGTACGAAATATTGGTGCCTTTTAATAACTTCTTTAAAACAGTTTCTAAAGCCGCATTATCAACATCCAAATCGGCTAATTGCTCTGTATCTACTTTTTTTGCGTTATAAATAATTCTAAAATCGCTTTGTTCTTCAATTGATTTTATGATAGAACTGATTGGTTTATTTTTAACATGTATGGTTATTAATTTATTTTGCGAGAAACCTTTAAAACCGGATATAAGGAGGGCTAAGAAAAACAAAGTTTTTCTTAAGTTATTGGGTATCATTAAAGTCATGTTTTATTTAGTTATGGAAAATTGGCGTAATTGTAATTGTTTTTTGTTTAATAGAATAATTAAAAGGCGTGTCGCGTTTTAGCAGGTCTAAAATGTTTTCGACACTAGATTCGCTAATTTTAATGGTACCCGTAAAATTCTGTCTGGCCAAATCAGAATTTTCGTTGATAATCTCAACGTCGTAGGTACGCTGAATAATTTTAGCGATTGTAGAAAATGGGGTGTCTTTAAAAGCAAGTTCGCCTTTTGTCCAGGCAGCGTAAAAGGCAGGATCGACTTCTTTTAAAACCAGTTTTTTTGAATTATTTTGCCATGTCGCCATTTGATTTGGCTCCAGCAAAATAGCGTTAGAAGGATTAATAGCTTCAGACATTCGGATACTTCCTTCAATTAATGTACTGTTAACTGTAGGGTTTTCAGGATAAGCGCTCACATTAAAAGTTGTCCCGAGAACTTCGATGTCTGCCTGATTCGCATGTACAATAAACGGATGGGTTTTGTCTTTGGCAACTTCAAAAAATGCTTCACCGGTTAAGTAGACATTTCTGTTTCCGTTTAAACCAAATTGCTCTGGATAACGCAAAGTTGTTCCCGAATTTAAACTCACAACAGTACCATCTGAAAGTTTAAGCTTGAAACGTTTTCCGTACGGAACCGAAAGTGTATTATAAATTACTTTCTCATCCTGAACTTTACCAAAGTAAATAATTTGAGTCGGAAATTTTTTGGCAACCAAATCTCCTTTGTCATTTAACAAAGTAGTCTGCGTTTTTCCAGAGAAATATTCCATACGGCCGTCGCCTAATTCTAGAACAATTTCTTTTGGAGTTTCAGATCTGCTGTTAAACAAGTAAAAAGTCGTTCCTAAACCCAGAAACACTAAAAAAATCGCAGCGTACTGTAAATACGATCTGATTTTGTTTTTTGGTTTCATCTGGATTACCGGAACAGTTTGAATAGATAAATCAGAAGTAAGAGTGGTTAATGCCCAAATCTTCTTCATTTTTATAAATTGCTCCTTGTTTTCTTCTGATGCTTCGATCCAGTCAAAAAGTGCCTGAACTTCTTGCTCTGAAGCTTCGTTAGAAAGGTATTTGTTTATTATTTCCGATGTCATATATGCGTTTTAAAACTTCTCGCCATTATAAGTACACTTCAGAATTAAAATACCCTACCTTTATTCTTAATTATTATAAATAAGGATAAAAATTAAGAACAAATAATCGGATAATTTCGTCTTTAAAATCTTCAAAGCCTTTGTCATATGGGCTTCTACAGCTTTTAAAGAAACGCCTAATTCTTCTGCGATTTCTGCATTTTTTTTATTCTCAAAGCGTTTTTTAATAAAAACTTCTCTGGTTTTTGGTGGCAAATCACTGATAGATTCCTGAATTATACGTTCTAATTCGGTTAGTTCTAAAGTGTCAAACTGGATCGAATTTAAAACTTCGATATCCAATTCTCTTTCTTTGTGGTTTAAGAGGTCATTTTTGAATTTATCCTTCACTTTATTGTGACGAATTAAATTCAAGCATTTTGATTTGGCATACGTAAATAAGAAAGCTTGGATTCCGTTAACAGATTCCACATTTTCTTTACTTTGCCAGAGGTGTAGTAGGGCTTCTTGAGCGAGGTTTTCAGCTTCGTCTTGATCATAAATAAATTGGACGCTGAAAGATTGGATTCTTCTAAAATATTTATCGTAAAAAAACTTAAATGCAGTTTCGTCGCCTTCCTTAAAGGAATGGAAAAGATCTGATTCGAAACGGGCATTATTATTCATTAAACGAAATTTTGGAGAAAGCAATATTAAAGTTAATTTTAAAAAATACTCAGTTTTGCTCAGAAAGCGGCAAATATAAAAGTTTATTTAAATTAATTCTAAATAAAATAAAATTATTGAATGATTCTCGAAAAATTATTCAGAAAAGGTTTGGTTTAGGTGTTTTTAAATGTTTTTTTACCGCAAAGGGCGCAAGGATTTTTGATATGCTAGGTCTATAAATAAACGCAAAGTTCGCAAAAGCTTTGTGGGTACGTTTTGTGATTTTCTTTGGGAATAATTTTTTTTCTCGCAGATTTAGCAGATTTTGGGGATTTTGTTGCGGTTGAAAGATTTACGCAGATTTTCCCAGATTATGTGGATCTTTTTTATTTTTTTAAGCTCAATAAATAAAGGCAGAGTAAATAAATTTTAGGAGTCAAGCAGATTTTGTTGCAGTTAAAAAATCTGCGCAAATCTTCTCATCTCAGTAAAAATCCCCAAAATCTGCTAAATCTGCGTGAGAAAAAAATCTAGAGAAAGAGTAAAAAAATAACCGCAAATATTTTGAGTATTTTATTGCTGCTGAAAGAATTACGCAGATTTTTGAATAAACGCAGAGTAAAGAAATTTTAGGAGATCGAGCAGATTTTGTTGCAGTTAAAAAAATCTGCGCAAATCTTCTCATTTCAGTAAAAATCTCCATAATCTGCTAAATCTGCGTGAAAAAAATCTAGATAAAGAGTAAGAAAAAATAACCGCAAAGAACAAAAAATCTCAAAGTAAACAATGAGAAATTTCTTCACGTCCTTTGCGATTACAAATAATTTAAGCAGTCGTAAGACTTTCTTTAAAAAGCTTTCGCAGCTCCCAAATTAAAATGAACTTATATCACTTATATGGTTTAAAATAATTTAAACAGTCTTACGATTAAAATTAAACCATCCAAAACCAATCAAAAGCAAATTGAAAAGCAACAACGGAACAAAAGCTTTTGCAAAACTTATTTTTGTGCTATCGTTAAAAGTTTCGACTTTAAATTTGCCCCAATTTTCTGCGTTTACAGCAGCATTGTCAAATATTTTCGGATAGAAATACAATCTCAGTTTTTCGTGAAATTTAGAAGTTTCTTTCAAAAATAAAAGCTGATTTCCTAAATCGGCATGAGCAATTTCATTCAGTTGCAATTGAGTATGCAGTGTCGGAATAAATTGTGCAATGCTTTGACTGGCAAGGTTTCGCTGCTGTAATTTGCTTTCTAATTCTCGAGATTGCACTGCCGATTCGTCGTCGCCCATTTGCTGCATGGCATAATACCAAAGCCAAGTAAATTCTTTGTCTGCCGGAATTTTATATGATCTAAATTGCGGATAATGTTTGTAAAACTTCTCCATAGTTTCATTTTTGTCCGTATCCCATTTTTCATGATATGCATTTCGCTGTTTCAAAGTCAACTCCAAAGCTTCTGGAACTTTATATTTCGTAACTATATAAGCATTAATTCCAGCAGGAACGATAATAATTAGAAACAACCATATTGTTAGCAAAATGACAGCATTAAAGTTGGAATGTTTTTGAAGTGAAACAATAAAGAAACAAACGGCAAACCAAAACAGAATGTACAAAATACCAAGTCCGTAAAAGACAAACAAGGAGGTATCGAATGGAATATTTAAGAATAAAACCGCTATAAAAAGCAAGATAGTAAGCAATGCGATTAGACTTAAAATCCTAACATAGAATAGTTTTAAGATGTAGAAAAAGGTATTCTGGCTTTGCGTTGCTACAATTTTCCAAGTGCCACTTTCTTTTTCTTCAGAAATAAGATTGTAGGAGAAAGCAATGATCAGAAGCGGAAAAAGATAAATAAGAACAAAACTAAAATCAATGTTTCCAGCCAAAAGATTGTTCGGATTATTGAGTTCAGCATCATATTTCTGACCTTCTAATCCGCGAATTGTTACATTTTGAATGGAAGGATTAACATCGCGTTGTCCGATGGCTAAACTATTTATAGGCAGTGTTTTATTGACTAAAGAAAATTTGATGTAATACAATAAAAGCCCGATTTCGTCTTTATGAAATGCCGCATTTCGAGCAATATGTTCTTTCTGATAAACCGTTGCTTGTTCGATAGTTTGGATTTGTTTATCCTGAAACTGTTTTCCGATCAATAAGCTGATAAAACCAATGCAGAGTAAGAAAAGCAAACCAATCTTAGTGCCTTTTGATCGAATGAAATTTTTGAATACTAATGATAACATATTAAATGGCTTTAAGTTTTTGTGCTGCAATTCGAATTAAAACAAAAAGCAGTGTAATCCATAGAACAATAGAAATGATCGAAATGATTTCGTTTTCCAGCACTGTTCCGATTTTTTTAGGTTCATAATGAAAATCTTCAACATCTGCCCAATGTTCCTTGCTGATTGAATACGGTTTATCTCCCGCTGAAGGCTTTTTATTGCTGATGTATTTGATTTGCAAGCCGTTCATTTTCTGCGCCATCATATAACGATAATCTTCCGCCTGTTGCTGAAAATCCACATAAGATTCATAATCAGTATTCGACAATCCCATCGATAGATTTTTCATTGCGATGTAAGGATTCAAAAAAGAAACCGTTTTAGAAAAACTATTCTGTTTTTTGTAAATCTGAAGCAATTCGGCTAAATGTTCATTGTAAATTCTAGAACTTATTTTCTCGCCCTCGGTCATAATAAAACCAGAATAATTAAACGGAAGTTTCTGTACAGAATCGACTTTGTAAACGCTTAGGAGCGAATCTTTTATAGCCTTATAATGCGGATCATTCGGATTATGGCTGTCGCCTTGCTTTAAAATATCTTTCTCAATATCACTAGTAAACTGTATTTTAGAAGGCGCTTCGTAAATATAAGCTCCAATGGCTTGTGTAGTTCTTGGGAGAATAATCGTAAAAAGAAGCCAGATGCCAATAAGCGTGATAAGCGCTTTTTTGGAAGTTTTGCTAATTGCGGAAACTAAAACCGCAATAACGCAGAAAAACAGAAGATAAACCAAATGAAAAAACACAAATAAAATCATCTTAACCGTTTGATCTGCCGTGATAGAAAAGTCTTGAAGCAGCAGCCAAACGAAAATTAAAATCACAATAGCAGGAACAAAAAGCATCATAATAACACTTGCAATTCCTAATGTTTTTCCAATTAAAAGCTGTTTCCAGTTAATTCCTTGCGTTAAAAGTATTTTTAAGGTACCATTTTCACGTTCGTAAGCAATCGAATTAAAACCTAGAAAAAAGATTAACAAAGGCAGTAAAACCTGCAATACCAAAGCGATACTGATTTCACCAAATCGGAGCATACTGTTAGAAAAGCCTGCTTCGGAGAAATTGGCTGTGTTTTGCTTGTGGGCTTCCAAAAAAATGGCATTTCCAAAAAAAGGTTCCATTCCGAATTCAAAAACACTTAACGGAGTACTTTTTCTAAAAGCAAAATTCCCGTAATGCGCCATTCTATGCGGATTCTTATCTGGATTTTTCAACCAGTCTTCTCTCGATTCGTGCTGGTATTTTTCGCTCGTTTCGTTTTGGCTTTTATAGTTTTCCCAACCCGAAAATGTGGCGTATAAAAGCAAAATGCCTATAAAAAGCGTGATAATAAAAACAGCGGCGTTTTTAAAAACAGAATGCCTTAAATGTCTGGCAATTAAAAGTTCTGAGTGTAATATTTTCATATAAATTAGAATTTATAAGTTACGGTAAGGCTCGCATTTCTTGGACTTCCAGGAAATAATCTCAAATAATTCTGAGCGCCTAACCAATAGGTTTTGTTTAGCAGATTTCCTGCATTTACAGCAATTTGTATATCGCTATTATTGGGTTTGTAATAAAGCGCAGCATCAAAAATGGTAAAATCAGGAAGGGTAAAATCTCTAGTAAACCAAGGCACTTTACTGCTTTGGTACTGCATTCCGAATCCAATTCCGAAATCGTCTAGAACTGAATCTGAAGAAAAGTTATAGCGCGTCCATAAATTGGCGCTGTTTTTTGGTGTGTTTTGTTTTCGCTGTCCTATTAATGAAGCATCTGCATCATTCGTAATTTTAGCATCGATATAGCTGTACGAAACGTTAATTTGCCAATCTGGAGTGATATATCCAGCTAAATCACATTCAAAACCACGACTTCTTTCTGAACCTCTTGTTACCAGCAAATCGGGATTCACAGGATCATTCGCATTCATCAAAATATTACGCTGATTGATTTCGTAAACCGCAGCATTAAAACTTACGCTATTGTTGAAGAAAACAGCTTTCATTCCAAATTCCTTTAAATCACTTTCCAAAGGTTTAAATAGACTTCCAGCAGGCAGACTTCCCGTTTGCGGCATCAAAGTAGTGGTATTCGATTGTGGCTGATAGCCTTCTAGATACGTTGAGTAGACGTTTATCTCGTTGTTTATGGAATAAGTAACCCCAATTCTAGGCAATAAAGCCGATTTTTTAACGGTCAACTCGTTACTAGATTCATAATTTGTAATATCCTCAAACCATTCGCTTCTTAATCCCAATAAAAAACGAAACTTTTCCCATTGAATCTCATCCTGAATATAAACCGCATTGGTCGTTGTTAGGGCAGAAGGAAGCGCTGTACGAACATTTAAAACATAAGATTGTGTATCTCTTAAAGCGTACGAAGGATTATTCAAATCAAAGAAATTGACATTTGGTTTTGGCAAAACAACTCCGTTTACCGTAATCGTCTGATAGTTGGATGCATTTGCAGGAACAAAAGAACTCGCTACAGTACCATCATTCAATAAATAGCCTCTCGCAGCGTTTTGTCCGCCTCCTATATTTTTATTCCAACTGCTTAAATCGTAACCCGTCAATAATTTATGATTGAGTTTTCCGGTTTTAAAGTCAAAGTTGAAATAAGCGCTCAAATTGTCAATATCCCAATATTGTTTGCGCTGTACATACTGCATCATCGCCAAACTTGTAACAGGCTGATTGTTCATATCTACCGCAAAACCGTTTGTTGTGCGATGTTCTTGAAGATCTTCTGTCCAGGTTTGCTTCATATATGAGGCATTGAAACCAATTTTTGACGAAAATTTATGCGCTAAATTCGTCATGAAAATCATTTCTTTCGATTTAAAATAATCGCCAGAAGCGGCCAAATTTAAGCTAATTGGCGTTTGCTTTAAATTGGTTACGCCAGCAACAGCTCCAAAAATAGGCTGTCCGCGATCTAGTGTTCCTGTCATGTCGCTCAGAATCAGTTCGGTGTTAATTGCCGTTTTCTCATTTGGAACATAGCTGAACGAAGGAGAAATTAGAAAAGACTTATTGTTTACAAGATCACGAAATGATTTTGCTTCCTGATACGCTCCGTTTACGCGGTATAAAAGTGTTTTCGATTCGTTTAAAGGGCCTGTAAAATCCAAAGTACCACGAATCGTACTAAAACTTCCCACCATCAGACTTACTTCTTTTCGGTCGGTTGCCAAAGGTTTTTTGGTCACCATATTAATGCTTCCTCCTGGATCAACAGAAGAAAACGTAGCGCTAGATGGGCCTTTAATAACTTCAACGCGCTCGATATTGCTTGTTAATGGTTGCAGGAAATAATATTGTCTAGTGCGCATTCCGTTAATAATCTGGCCTTCTTCATTTTGACTAATTCCTCTTATGGTATATTGATTGTAAAAACTCGAAGGAATAACTCCACTAGCCATTTTGACAACATCGGCGAGATATATAGCACCTTTATCTGCAATTAATTCTTTTGTAATGCTTGAAATAGACTGCGGAATATCTTTGTTTAAAGAAGCTGTTTTGGTTGCCGAAAACGAATAATCGCTGTTGTATTTTCGCGTGGAGCGCCCAACAATTTCAACAGTTTGCAGTTCGTTTCGGTCAATTTGTAATTCGATATTTAAGAAATTGGAACTCGATTTTATCTGAATGGTTTTAAAACCCGCAGCAGAAATTTGAAGTGTTCCCTGACCTTCCAATGAAAATGCTCCATTTTGATCGGCTGTGGTTTCTTTATTCGAATTTAATAATTGAATAAAAGCATTCGGAATCGGTTCTTTAGTTTCTGCATCAATAATTTTTCCGCTGCTGTTTTGGGCATTTAGAAAAGAAAAACTGCTTACTAAAAAGAGTAAGGAAAAAACATGTTTCATGGTATGGAATGGAAAAACTAGGTTTCCTTTAAACCGTTTGTAAATACAAATTTTCTAGTTCGTTTGCCGAAATTTTCTCGGCCTCAATTACGGTTACCAAGTTTCCTTGTTTCATAATTCCGATATGAGAAGCCACTTCACGCGCTCTGAAAATGTCGTGAGTTGCCATTAAAATCGCCGTTCCGTCTGCAGAAAGCTCTTTTAGAATCTGAGAAAATTCATTAGAAGCTTTCGGGTCTAAACCGCTTGTAGGTTCGTCGAGCAAAAGCACTTTTGCTTTTTTAGCAATGGCAATCGCAATTCCGACCTTCTGGCGCATTCCTTTAGAATAACCGCCCAAATTCTGATCGTGTGCTTTAGGCTGTAATCCTGCTTTGTTTAAAAAATAGGTAAGTTCTCCTGTAGAGTATTTAAAACCTGCCAGAGAAGAGAAAAATTTTAGGTTTTCTAATCCAGTCAGATTTGGGTAAAGCATTACCGTTTCTGGAATGTAGGCAACAAATTCTTTCGTTGTTTTGGCATTCAGTGTAACGGGTATATTGTTGATTGTTAAAGTTCCGTCGGTTGGTTCTATAAAACCTAAAAAAAGATTAATTGTAGTGGTTTTTCCAGCACCGTTTTGACCTAAAAGCGCGAAGATTTCGCCTTCTTTAATCGTTAAATTTAAAGCATTCAAAGCAGTATGATCGCCATATTTCTTGGTCAGATTTTCAGCTGTAAGCATAGTGGTATTTTATTTGGATTAAATATTCGGAAAATAATAATTCAGACTTCAGAGCATACAGTATGAATGCCTGAAATTCTTTTTTTCTAATGAAAGGGAAAGTCTACAGTTGATTATCCGCGAAAGCGAAATAAGAAAACACAAAATGCTTCTTACTCTTTGCACTGAAAGCGAGAGTTTCTAAAAAGAGATAATCAAGTGACTAGAATAGAGCAGGAGGTGCCCTTAAAGCAAATAAACTGCCTTTGAAGAATGTGGAAACCGACTGTGTAAAAACATAGATCGGTTTAATGGTTATTTCTGTTTTTTGAAAAACTACCGTTTGAAAAGTACTGGGAATGTAAGTGCTGAAAGCAAAATGACAAATATGGCATTGCGTATCTGTCGCGTGGCTATGTGTTATTTCCTTTTGATTTTCGCTGGTATGATGTTCACAAGGTTTTTCTGAAAACTGTTTGATAACATGCTCATAGGAATGTACGGTCTGAAACAGCATTGAGGCCAATACTATTAAAGACATTAAAAAATTAACAGCGATAATTCTTTTTTTCATTCCAGATTTATCTGTCCGTTTTTTATTAAATTAAAACGCAACAGTGTTGCAAAGGTAGCGATCTAAATTTTAAAACCTAAAAAATAGGCGATAATTTTAAATTTGATAACATTGCAAAGCCTTGTTTTACGCCCACTTTACAGGTTATTGTATAATAATTGAAGGGTATGGAAATCAGAAGAACCGTCAAAATGTTTATGAAGAACTTCCTGAAAAATAGACTCTGAATTTTGTACGCTTGCAAATAAAGTCATGCAAGATTGCAATCTTTCTACATCAAGACTTTCGAAAATATCAGAAACATTTTCTTCTTTTTTAATAAGTTCTGAAGTAATTTCTACAAGATGTTTTCCTAAAATTGGATGTTCAAGAAAAGCAATCGCTTCGTCGGCATTTTTGATTTCGTAAAATTTGGATGTATCGCTTGAACCCATTCCTTTTATCTGTGGAAATATAAACCACATCCAAGGAGATTCTTTTTTGCCATTTTTGATTTCGTCCAGAGCCGTTAAATACAATTTGTTTTGAGCATCTAAAAAACGAAGTAATTCATTGTTATTGTAAGCCATTATTTACGATATTAATTTGGGGATATCAGGTGATAAATCTAGTTAAAATATGTTTACTTGTATGTGATGAAATCTTTTTTTTAAAGTCATTTTTTAACATTTTCAGCAGAATAATTTAAAAGGATGATTAGATGCAAAATAGCATGTCGGAATTTTGTATTAACAGAAAAAGTAGTACTAATAAGAGTTTTTATTGTTATAAAACAAAGTTTTTGTTGGCTATTCTGTTATGATTTTCCTATTTTTATGGACAGACGGTTTTACAACTGTCGCAAAAAAATAAAATTAAGATTGATATTGACCACTTTACAATATCAATATTTTCAACCGGGCACGCTTCGCCCATAAAAAAATACATGCTTATGAAAATAGGATTAATCGGATTCGGAAAGACTGGAAAATCAGTAGCTTCAATATTATTAGAAAATAAAAAATTCTGCTTAGAATGGGTTTTAAGACAAAGTACCGTTTTAGAACACAGATCGGTTCCAGAATTTTTTGGAGTGGAGTCAGAAGAACCCGGTTTAATCTATTCTAGTTCAAAAACTTCAATAGAAGAATTATTAGAAAAGCATCCTGTTGACGTTATTATCGATTTTTCGTCTCATCAGGGAATTTATACGTATGGAGAAGCTGCGGCAAAAAAAGAGGTGAAAATTATTTCTGCGATTTCACATTATAAAGATAAAGAGCTGGCATTTCTTAAAAAATTGGCTCAAAAAACTACCGTGTTTTGGTCACCAAATATTACGTTGGGTGTAAATTATCTTTTATTTGCTGCGAAATTTTTAAAGAAAATTGCGCCGTGGGTTGATATCGAAGTGAATGAAGAACATTTTAAAACCAAACAAGGAACGTCTGGAACAGCAGTAAAAATTGCAGAAGCGCTAGATGTTGACAAAGAAAATATTAATTCGGTTAGGGCAGGGGGAATTGTCGGAAAACATGAAGTCATTTTTGGTTTTCCTTTTCAGACAGTACGTTTAATACACGAGTCTATTTCGAGAGAAGCTTTTGGAAACGGGGTTATTTTTGTTGCCGAAAACCTAAAAGAAAAAGAAAAAGGACTTTATAATTTTGAAGATATTTTGTCGCCTTATTTTACGGTTTAGTTTTTTTGAAGGTGCTAAGGTTCTAAGATGCTGAGATGCTAAGGTTTTTGCCACGAAGGCGCTAAGACACAAAGATTTTTATCATAGACATTGTATTGTAGAGACGCACTGCAATGCGTCTACGCAACGAGAGCAAATACCTGAATGGTTTAAATCGCGCAAAGTCGCGAAGTCGCGAAGTTTTTTTAGCTTCTGAGATTTTAAGCCACGAAGTTTTTTTGCCACGAATTCACGAATTTTCGCTAATTAATGCTTTGCGTTAAAATTGCTGACGATTAATTTCTCAAATTTTTATCACTCAGAATGGTAAACACAACGTTTGTCATCCTGAGCTTAGTCGAAGCACACGGACGAAACTCTACAAAGATTGTCGAAATGCATTGCGGAGCTACTTGCGTGTCCTTCGACTCCGCTCAGGATGACAAAAAATGAGAATATATATTTAGTTTTTTTGATTATAAGGCTAAAAGAAAAATCCTATTTAATCATTTAATCTGTGGCAAATGAATTTCATAAAAAAAATTCGAGAAATATATTTGCAGTATAAAATTAGTGCAATTAGTGAAATTCGTGGCAGAAAAACACACAGCATAGGAACTTTAAAAAACTTCGTGCCTTAGCGCCTTTGTGGCAAAAAAGTAGCGTTTTAGCAGAAAACCTTAGCACCTTAGTATCTCAGAACCTTAGCACCTTAAAAAATTACTTCTCAATAATCATCGTAACGCCTTGTCCGCCTGCAGCACAGATCGAAATTAATCCTTTTCCAGAACCTTTTTCGTTGAGCAATTTGGCCATTACACCAATAATTCTTCCACCGGTTGCAGCAAAAGGATGCGCAGCCGCTAAACTGCTTCCTTTTACATTTAATTTATTTCGGTCAATTGCTCCTAAAGCTTTCTTTAAACCGATTTCTGCACTCAATTCTGGACTTTCCCAAATTTTTAAAGTGGCTAAAGTCTGAGCCGCAAAGGCTTCGTGAATTTCATAAAAATCAAAATCCTGAAGATTTAGTTCTGCTTTCTCCAACATTCTAGAAACCGCAAATAAAGGCGCCAATAAAAGATTCTGCTGATTTTTGACATATTCTATAGCCGCAATTTCGCCAAAAGTAATGTAAGCCAAAACAGGAAGACCTTGTTCTTTAGCCCATTCTTCGCTTGCCAATAGAACACAAGAAGCGCCATCGGTAAGGGGAGTTGAGTTTCCTGCGGTTAAGGTTCCGTTTACTTTATCGAAAGCTGGTTTTAGTTTAGCCAGTTTTTCAAGTGTAGAATCGGGTCTTAGATTATTGTCTTTTGCAAGACCGTTAAAAGGAGTAATCATATCATCAAAGAAACCTTCATCGTAGGCTTTTGCCATATTCAAATGACTTTTTAATGCCAATTCATCTTGTTCTTCGCGAGGTATTTTATAGTATTTGGCTGTAATTTCGGTATGTCCGCCCATCGAAAGTCCAGTTTGAGATTCTTCGTTTCTAGGAACTAATGGAGTAAAATCTTTTGGACGAAGTTTCAAAAACGTTTTAATTTTAGCGCCCAAAGATTTAGCCTGTCTGGCTTCTAACAACGTTTTTCTTAATTTTTCGCTTACCGCAATTGGCATATCACTGATAGAATCAACACCACCGGCAATACCAGAATCAATTTGTCCTAATGCAATTTTGTTGGCAATATAAAGAGCGCTTTCAATTCCCGTGTCGCAGGCCTGCTGTAAATCGCAAGCAGGAGTGGCAGGATCTAGAGTCGTTTTTAGAACACACTCTCTAATAAGATTCATATCATAAGAATGTTTTATCACGGCACCACCTGCAACTTCGCCTAAAAGCTTTCCGTTCAAATTGTATTTGTCAATAAGACCATTGAGTGCTGCAGTCATCATTTCTTTGTTTCCTACATTAGAATAAGCGGTATTAGCTCTTGCAAAAGGAATTCTGTTATAGCCTACAATGGCAACCTTTCTTATCGTATTTGATTTCATACAAAGTGTTTTTACGTGGATTTATTTTTATTTTTTGGAATGATAAAGATAGAAATAGAATTCGGTTTTAAACTTAATCTAGATTAATATTAGAAAGAAATAACTTAAAAAATCTGGGTTTTTAAATTTATTTCTTTGTTAAAGTATTACAAATTGTTAGATTAATTTAGAACGAATAAAAATAATTTGGAAAACCCAATATTTGAATTTACTTTTGCCGAACAATTATAAAATCAATCCAAAATGAAAATAATTTTTAATACCAAAGCTTACTTTTTAATGCTGCTTTTAAGTTCATTGCAAATGATGGCTCAGCAGGATTTTGGAAAAGTAGCTGGAAAAATTTCGTTAAGCGGTAATACTGCTGCTGAGAATATTTCAGTAACACTTAAAGGAACAAAATATTCTGACGTAACAACAGTTTCAGGACAATATGAAATTACAAGAGTAAAACCAGGAACTTATACAATTGTGATTCGTGCTGTAGGTATTGCACCATTAGAAGATAAGGTTGTAGTAACAGCAAAACAAACTACGACAAAGAATTTTTCATTAAACGAAAGTCAAGAAGATCTTCAAGAAGTTGTAATTACAAAAAATAAATACAAACAAGACAAACCATCAATGTCTTTGCGTCTTCAGACTCCAGTACTTGAAATTCCACAGAATATTCAAATTGTAAGCGGTCAGACTTTAAAAGACCAGCAGATTACAAGTATGAGCGACGGAGTTATCCGTAACGTGAGTGGTGCTGTACGTTTGGAGCACTGGGGAGATTTGTATACTAATATTACAATGAGAGGTTCTCAAATTCAGGCTTTTAGAAACGGATTTAACGTAGTTTCTTCTTTCTGGGGACCTTTAACAGAAGATATGAGTTTTGTAGATCATATCGAATTTGTAAAAGGACCAGCAGGTTTTATGCTTTCAAGCGGTGACCCAGCCGGATTATACAATGTGGTGACTAAAAAACCAACAGGAGTTACAAAAGGAGAGGTTAGTGCTTTGGTAGGAAGTTATGATTTCTACAGAGTAAGTGTAGATCTTGACGGAAAATTAGATAAAAAAGGAAAATTATTATATAGATTTAACGGAGCGGCTCAGAAAAAAGGTGCTGTACGTCCGTTTGAGCACAATGACCGTTATGTAATTGCTCCGGTAATTTCATATCAGTTTGATGACAAAACAAAATTGACATTTGAGTACAATTTCCAATATGCAAATATGACTGAAGTTGGTTCTTACTATGTTTTTGGACCAGAAGCGGGCGGATATGCTACACTGCCACGCAGTTTTACAATGACAGCGCCTGGGTTGCCAGATACAAATATTCAGGATCATAGCGGTTACTTGCAATTTGAACATAAGTTTGATGATAACTGGAAATTGACTGCACAGACTTCTTATTTCAAATATATTCAGCAAGGGTACAGCTCTTGGCCTGGAGTTGTAGGACCAGGGCCTGCTGACAGAGATTTTGATGGTGTTCCAGAAGGTAACCTTGCTTATGGTGAAATCATCAGAAATGTTGGAATCTGGGATGCAGAAAGTAATATGTACTTAGGACAGATTTTTGTGAACGGAAAATTTAATACAGGTTCTATTTCTCATAAAGTATTAGGGGGAGTAGATTTGGGAGATAAAGACTATATGGCAGATTGGGGACAATCTCATGATTTGGATACTGTTGATAATCCTTTTAATGTTTACAATCCAAATTATGGAACTCCTTCAAACGGATTCCCGCAGTTTGATCACGAAACACCTTTAAGCCAGAGAGCAGGAGGGCTTTACGGTTCGCAGTATGCAGCTGGATATTTGCAGGATGAACTTGGTTTTTTTCAAAATAAATTAAGATTGACTCTCGCTGCAAGATATACATGGATTAGCCAGACTAGTGCCTATGATGTACCTCAAGAAGACAGCCACATTACACCTAGAGCAGGTTTAAGTTTTTCTATTACTGATGATTTTGCGGTTTATGGACTATATGATCAAGCCTTTACACCTCAATCTGGAATTACTCAAAATGGAGATCCTATAAAGCCACTTACAGGTAATAACATAGAATTTGGTATCAAAAAAGACTGGTTTGACGGCTCATGGAATACTACTTTGTCCGCTTACAGAATTATAAAGAAAAATGAGCTTACTGCCGATCCAACAAATGGCCCGAATGATATTTATAAAGTTATCTTGGGAGAAAAAAGGGCAGAAGGTGTGGAGTTTGATGTTAGAGGAAAACTTTTTGAAGGTCTTAATTTAATTGCCAACTATGCTTTTACAGAATCTATTGTAACAGAATCAAGATTAAGCAGTATTGCTGTGGGAAGCACAGTTCCGGGATACGCTAAACATACTGCAAATGCATGGTTAAACTATACAGTGCAGTCTGGAAAAATTAAAGGTTTCGGAGCTTCTATCGGAGGAACTTTCCTTGACGGACGTCAAACGGATACTTGGAGCGAAGGACTTCAAAGATTGCCTTCTTACTTCAGACTTGACGGAGGTTTATCTTATGAAATTGGTAAAGTAAAAGTTACAGCAAACGTATTTAATATTTTAGACAAATACTTATACAGCGGTTCATACTATTCTTGGTTAAGTGCTTACTACTGGCAAGCAGAACCAGGAACAAACTTCAGAGTTGGTGTTTCTTACAAATTCTAATATGGTTTGTTTTCGTTGAAAAATTACAAATCACAAAAAAAAAGCATCTGTTAATTCAGGTGCTTTTTTTTTGAGGTTCTAAGGTGCTGAGCTTCTAAGATGCTAAGGTTTTTTCCTCTTTTTTGTCATCCCGAGGAACGAGGGATCTCCATGAGTAGCTCGGCAAAGATTGTCGATTTAGATTGTGGAGTTTCTTGTCGAGACCCCTCGTTTCTACGGAACTAATTTCTGATTCGGAAATTTTTCATCAACGGATTAAAAATCGTCGCTACAAAATTCGTCATTACTAACGGAATTCTTTAAAGAGCCATCGGCTCGATTTATATTGTAGCCCGGGATTTTAATCCCGGTTAGGTGAATTCCCAAATTAAAAGATCGTTAGGATCGAAACATTTTATTTATATTTTTCGATTTAGATTGTGGAGTTTCTTGTGGAGATCCCTCGTTCCTCGGGATGACAAATTATGCGATTAAAAATGCGTAAAACAAAATTGCGTGTTTATGTCAAAAAAAACTTAGGACCTTAGCATCTCAGCATCTTAGAACCTTTAAAAAGCTATCCTTTTCTAATCAACGGAATCAATTTTGTTCCAATCAATTCTATGGCGTTCATTAATTGAGAATGAGTCAATCCAGCGTTATCCATTTGGAACGTAAATCGATCAACGCCGCCAAGAGCTTCACTATGACGCAGGATTTTATCTGCTGCACGTTCTGGGCTTCCTACGATTAAAACGCCTAAATCATCAATTAAGCCGTCAAATTTTCCTTTTGTGACAGGAGGCCATCCTCTTTCGTATCCTAATTTTGTCCATAATTCGGCATAACCTGGATAATAATCGGCAATGGCGCTTTCTGTTGTTGTGCCCACATAACCAGGCGAATGCAAACCGACTTTTAATTCGTCAGGCGAAAAACCTGCTGCTTTTCCAGCTTCACGATACAAATCGACTAGAGGTTTAAAGCGATGCGTTTGTCCGCCAATAACAGCCACCATTAACGGAAGTCCGAGCGAACCTGCTCTAACAAAAGATTCAGGTGTTCCGCCAACGCCAAGCCAAATCGGCATTTTTTCCTGTAAAGCTCTCGGATAAACAGGCTGATTGTCTAAAGCTGGACGAAATTTTCCTTCCCAAGTTATAAATTCATTGTCGCGAATTTGTAATAGCAATTCCAATTTTTCGCTGAAAAGCGCATCATAATCTCGAAGATTATATCCAAAAAGAGGATAAGCTTCTATTGCAGAACCACGTCCCGCTACAATTTCGGCTCTTCCTTTAGAAATCAAATCTAAAGTCGCAAAACTCTGATATACGCGAACAGGGTCTGCTGCGCTCAAAACCGAAACAGCACTTGCCAGTCGGATATTTTTGGTTCTTGCCGCCGCCGCACTCAAGATGACAGCCGTAGCAGAATCTAAAAATTCTTTTTTATGATGTTCACCAATTCCGAAAACATCAAGACCAGCCTGATCTGCAAATTCAATTCGCTGCAACAACTGCTCCATGGCATCAACACTACTCAAAGTGTTGTTATCGCCGTACATTGCCGAAGCAAAACTGTCTATTCCTATTTCCATAAAATTTTCAATTTTATAAATTCCAATTTTTAAATTCCAAATTCCAAATTCCAAATTCCAAATTCCAAAAATCTCAAATTACCTGATATGCAATTATTTTTCAACACATAGAATCATAGGATTGTTGGTGCGTAAAAAGGCGTTTCACTTATTTAAAATCACATAGCTATGTGTTAAAATCTAGATTTTTTTAATTTACTCTTTTAGAAATCTAAATCTATGTTTCTATGTGTTGAAAATTGCAATTCGTTAATCTCAAATTCCAAAAATCTGCAATCTTAAATCTAAAATCTACAATCTTTATTAATGCGAGAATCCGAACGAAATACTCGTAATGATAATCATTATTACAATTAAAGTAATGCCAACATACAAATAATCTTTCTCTAATAAAAACGAGAAAAGCGAAAGTAAAACCCTTAAAACAGGCGTTAAAAACAAAAATATAATTCCTGTAAAAATTAGCGATTCACCGTTCCCTTGAATTGCTCCGTTATAAATTGCGGCGATAACTTCAAATATATTTCGGTCGTTTTCTTTGAAAACAGAATAATCTTCAATCTGGTTTCCGTTATGAAGCAAATAAACAATTCCGCCAAGAAAGGCTACTGATAATGAAATCCAAACGCCATAACGGAGTAAGTTTCCGATAATGGTTTGAAAATCTTTTTCTCCAAATTTTTCTTCCTGTCCCATATTAGATTTTTCCATTTAGTCCGTTATAAATCATGTTAATTGCCAAAACAAAAATCAGGCAGGCAAAAAATATTCTCAATTTCTTCGGATTCGTTCTCACTAAGATTTTAGCTCCAGCCATTGCTCCGAACAAAACGCCAATAACAACCGGCATACAGATCCCAGGTTCGATATATCCTTTCTGAATATAGATTACAGAACTCGCCATTGCCGTAACACCCATCATGAAATTGCTGGTTGTGGTCGAAACTTTAAACGGAACTCGCATAATATTATCCATTGCAATAACTTTAAAAGCACCAGAACCAATTCCGAGCAAACCAGACATCATTCCGGCAACGCCCATCATACTAAAACCGCCAATTACATTTTTGGTTCCGTATTTTACAACTTCGCCGTCGTGCGTTGGATATGTTCCTTCTAATTTTAATTTTTTAGCCAGCGGACTCGATTCTAAAACGATATGTTCTTCTTTTTTTCGAAGCGAATTAATAGCCGAAAAAATCAAGGTTAAACCAAATAAAACAGCAATAAACGAAGTAGGGGCGATCGTAGAAAGTAAAGCGCCACAAACTGCTCCGATAGTAGTAGCGATTTCGAGGAAAATTCCCATTCGCATGTTGGTAATTCCTTCTTTTACATAAGCAGCGGCAGAGCCTGAAGAAGTGGCGATAACAGAGACCAAAGCGGCTCCAATAGCATAATGAATATCGACACCGAGAAGAATAGTAAGAAGCGGAATAATAATGATACCGCCTCCTAAGCCTGATAATGAACCAATAAAGCCTGCTAAAAAGGCACCGAGAATCATGATCAGCGTAAAGGTAAGTATTGTCATTTAAGAGATGTTTTTGTAATTGCTAATTTACGAATACAAATTTGTTCACGGAAAAATTAGGGGCTTAATAAAAGCTTAAAAATTATTTTTAGTGGTCAGTGGTCAGTTCTTTAGTGTACAGTTTATCTTGGACTCTAGAACTAGAAGCTTTGTCAAAGTTTCAAACTTTGACAAAGTTTGTATTTACTGACTACTAAAAAACTGTACACTGAACACTCAAAAAGTGTTTATATTTGAAAATACAACGATTAAAAAATGAAGAATCAAATCCTGACTTATTCCTTAACGCATCATAAGAGTTTGTTTTCTCATGCCGATCAGAAGGAATATTTCTATATCCAGACGAGTGAGCATCCTTATATAAGCGAACCGTATCGTGCAGAAAGTTATGCGATTGAGTTTCTACGAAAAGGAAGTATAGTGATGCATATGGGACTTGAAAAAAAAGTAGTTCAAGCTCCAGCCATTATCACTTTAGGGCCATCGGTTATTAGAAGTTTTTCTAAAAATGAAGAAAAAATTTTAATCGATATTCTATTTTTTAAACCGCAATTCTTTCTAGAAAATCAGGCCAATGTGTTTTTTCTAACTCAATATGATTTCTTCGAAAACAGTTCTAGCCACTTCTCTGAGCTTACCAAAACAGATGAAAGCAAGTTTGAACGCATTTTTAGTTTAATTCAGGAAGTATCAGAAAAACAGTCTAAACATCAGTCGGCTATTTTGAGAAGTTATCTTTACATTTTAATTTATGAGATAGATGCGATTCAAAGAGAAAAAGAAATTGCTGAAGCGCAAAATCCTTTGTTTGTAAAGTTTAAAGCACTTCTTTTTAAAGATTTTCTAAGTTTTAGAAACGTACAGCATTACGCTGAACAATTAAATGTAAGTAGAAAGTATTTGTCTGAAGTCATAAAAAAGAACAGTGGTAAAACGGCAAGTGACTGGATTAACGAAATGGTAATTTTGGAAGCCAAAGTTTTACTGCAGAATAAAAATATGTCAATCAATCAGATTAGCGATATGCTTCATTTTTCTGATCAATCTATTTTTGGAAGATTTTTCAAAAACTCCGAAGGCATTTCGCCTTTAGAATATCGAAAAAAGCAGATATACTAAAACACCAACGGACATTTTGCACAAAATTCAAGCCGTATAGCTCTTTTTTTAGATTGCGAATCTCTTCAATTTTGCTTTTTTATTATTAAAGAAAAGAAATGAGTAAAATTGCAAAATTTGTTGTCATCATTAACGATAATGTCTTTTGGATGGAAGACAAAGCCGTTCAGTTTTATACCAATTTATTTGGAAAGGATTTAGGAGAAAAATATGCCGAAAAGCATTTGTCTCAAAAAGAATTGTTCGGGATTCAGAATGATTTTTCGATTGAAATTTTGATGGCTTTTCTCGGTGAAACTCCACAAGCGTATCTTAAACTGGATTCATCGAGAATATTAAATGAAAACCTTGGTGCATCAAAAGCAATCAATCTCAGCGAGATTATTTATTTTGATGAAGAAGATTTAACAGCACTTATTAAAAGAGCAGAAGAGATTGCTTTTCAGCGAAAACATGATTTAGTTTGGGTGAAAGCTTTTCCCGCAGATATTGGCTTGATCGAAAAATTACGATCATTAGATTACGAAGAATTTGACTGGACAGAAAGTGCTGAAGATCAATTTCCAGAACGAATTTACTTTCGAAAAGAAATGAAAAAGTAATTTTTAGTGTTCAGTGGTCAGTTTTTTAGTGTTCAGTTTATCTTGGATTCGAGAACTCAAAGTTAGAACATACGACTGAATACTAAAAAACTGAACACCGGCCACTAAGCCTATATTCTATTATCAACCGCAAAAGAGGTTTTTCCAATATTAGCAAGCAGTAAAGCAGCTGCGGCGCTTGTCCAAACCGAATAGTCTAGGGGAGCTTTTACCGAAACCGAAACCGACATGGCAAATGCAAAAGCGCACATTAAGAATGTAGTTCCAATAGCGGCAAGACGCGTTTTAAAACCAAATAACAATAACAAGCTTAGCAAAACTTCGAAGAAAGTGGCAATTCCGCCTAGAATTTCTGCTGTGGATTTGTTTGCCCATGGATTAAGAGATTGTATGTAGATTACAAAATTTTCCCAATTTCCCCAAGCAACGGCGTTAGATCCCGGTGCGCCCCAAACTCCAAATCGGTCTGCTACGGCCGATAACATTGTGATTCCTAAAACAATTCTTAAAATTAAACCTGCTTCTAGTATTGTGATATTTTTCATTCTATAATTAATTTTTTATTTGGAGGTGTTCGAGGTTTTTTTTGACCAAGGTTTTGTTTCCAACTACTTTAAAACCAAGTTTTAAGTACAGTTTTTTAGCACTCGGATTGTCTTCTTCAACCAATAGTCCTAAAACCTCTTTATTTTTATGAACGTATTTATCAATTAAAAATTGCAATAATTGAGAACCAATTCCTTTTCCTTGATATTTCGGATTTACGCCCAATGAATCGATATAATATTCTCCTTCACGCGTTTCAAACTCTGGATCGAACTCTGGATTATAATGTTTTCTGACGTACTCAATAATCGGATTTCGTAATTTCTCAATGTCTCCTCCATTATAAATATTGACGGCGCCAATAATTTCGTTATTTTCCTCCGCCACAAAACAGTTTTGATACGAATATTGGTTGTTTTCCCTCTCAATAAAGTATTGCAGAAAATCTTTCGCGCAAGCGTAATCTTCCTTCGCAATAAATTTGTAGATGATATCTTCCATCGCCAATAATAATATAGGAGCGATATATACTGCGTCTGTTTTTTCTGCTTTTCTGATATTCATTTTGAAGTGTTTTTAGCAAATTTAATGCTTTCTATAGGATCGTTTAAGTAGTTGTGAATAGTTTTTTTTAACGCAAAGCACGCAAAGTTTTTTTTTGCTGAGTGTAAGTTTTGGCAGTAATAAGAACGCAAAGTTTCCTATTGGGTCTATATAAAGCTTTGTCAAAGTTTTAAACTTTGACAAAGCTATTAATGGTTTTCTCTCATTTTATGTCATCCCGAGGAACGAGGGATCTCCGCAAGAAACTCCATCCAGCACTTCACCAATCTTTGTAGAGCTACTTTTGGAAGTCCCTCGTTCAAGATGGCAAAAATGAGAATAAACTTTGCGCCTCTGCACCTTTGCGAGATTAAACAAAACTTTGTGCCTTAGCGCCTTTGTGGCAAAAAATTATCATTTAAAATCTGCTCAAATCAAAATAAATCTGCGTGAAACAAAAAAAGCCGAATATCTACCAATATACACTCAATATATACCAATCAAGAGATTTTAACTACGCTTATATTTGTAGTATAATTTTAATTTAAAAATTAAAAAAGAAATGAAAGCAATAGGATTTAAAACCTCATTCCCCATAGAGAACCCAGAAAGTTTTATCGAATTTGAAACCGTAAAACCAATTCCGGGGCCATACGATTTATTAGTTAAAATTGATGCGATTTCGGTAAATCCAGTCGATTTTAAAATACGACAGAATAGTGCAAAAGATACCGTTTTAGAAACGCCAAAAATAATTGGTTGGGACGCTGTGGGCATTGTGCAGGCTGTCGGACAAGACGTTACTTTGTTTGAAGTCGGAGATCCTGTTTATTACGCAGGAGATATTACCAAACAAGGGAGCAATGCCGAATATCAGATTATCGATGAAAGAATTGTCGGCAGGAAACCAAAATCATTGAGCATTGAAGAATCAGCTGTAATTCCGCTAACTGCTTTAACGGCTTGGGAGATTTTATTTGACAGAATCAGGATTAGTGCCGATAAAGACAAAGGAAAATCAATTTTAATTATTGGCGGAGCTGGTGGAGTAGGTTCGATTGCCATTCAATTGGCCAAGAAAATTGCGGGTTTAACGGTAATTGCAACCGCGTCGCGCCCAGAAACAATTGATTGGTGCAAAGCGCAAGGAGCAGATTTTGTAGTAGATCATAAAGACCTAATTTCGTCAGTTCGAGAAGCTGGTTTTGAGCATGTTGACTTTATTCTGGATTTTGTAGATACCAATGCCTATTGGGATATTATGGTAGAATTGATAAAACCTCAGGGACATATTGCTTCTATTACAGGAAGCAGCGATCCTGTTGCATTAACCAAACTGAAAAGTAAAAGTGTTTCTTTTTCTTGGGAATTGATGTACACACGTTCGATGTATCAGACCGAAGACATGATCGAACAGCATAATATTCTAAATATTGTAGCCGATTTATTGGATGATGGTATTCTAAAAACCACTTTAAATACTACTTTAAACGGACTTACAGCCGAAAACTTGAAAAAAGCGCACGAACTTTTAGAATCTGGAAAAACCATTGGGAAAATTGCGATAAAATTTTAAGCATAAAACCTGTCTGTGATAGCTGTAGAAAGGTTATTTGGAATTGATTTAAATAATATTGTTGTTAGATAAGAAAATTTTGTATTTTAGTCCGCTTACAAGCCAAATTTGTATTTCATTTTTTTAACCTAAACAAAATTATTTATGATTTCAAAAAACACAGACCTCGGATTATTGCTATTGCGTATCAGCACTGGCGGATTAATGCTTTTTCACGGTGTTTCTAAACTGATTCACGGAATTTCGTTCTTAGTAGAAAACATGGGCGCATTTGGATATGCGGTTTATATTGGAGAAGTTCTAGCACCAATTGCTATTTTATTAGGATTCAGAACTAGAATTGCTGCGGTTCTTTTGGCTATCACTTGTGTAGTAGCAGTTGCAACGGCGCATTCTAAAGAAATTTTCTCAATTAGCGAACACGGAGGTTATGCTTTAGAATTATTAGCACTGTACTTTTTTGGCGCTCTTGCTTTGTTTTTTACTGGAGCTGGCAAATATGCCGTTTCTAAAAACAATCAATGGGACTAATTTAAGGTTCATAATATAAATTATTAGAAAGCTCTAAATTTCGATTTAGAGCTTTTTTGTTTTCATTCCTTTCATTCTGATAGACGATCTTATCATTTTGATAAGCTTTTATAAATCAATTATAATCTGATATTTTTATTTGTCTTATAATGAGTTGTTTATAAATGGCTCAAATGCTCTGGCATGCCTTTTGTTTTTTACGGTTAACATAAAAAGTATAAGCAATATGAAAACGAATAACAGAAGAAGCAAAGAAATCAGTAAGACCTATTTATCAAACAAATCAAGACGAAATAAAGATCGGTTTGTCAATTTAATGGTATTTACTACCGTTCTTTTTATTACTATTATGATAATTGCTAAAATAGTTTAGCTTTTACTATGAAAACAGCTCAGCTTAGAATGGAAACAGTCGTTTTTCCTTTTGATGAAAAGAGTGCAGAAACTCCTGATTTTATTATTGAGGAAACTAGCGTCGAACATGTTTTTTATATGAATGAAATCTGTAAAGAAACGCTGTTGTCTGCAGCAGCTCGCGGAACAGGAATTTCTGGACGTCCGCCTGAACTTTTGGCAAAAAAGATGAAAGAAGGTGAAGCCGTTATTGCTTTTGCACCAGACGGTAAATGGGCGGGTTTTGCTTTTATATCTTCGTGGGAAAACGGCCGTTATGTTTCGAATTCAGGATTAATTGTCGCACCCGAGTTTAGACATACAGGTCTGGCTAAAAGAATCAAGAGAAAGATTTTTGAACTTAGCCGTGAAAAATATCCAAATGCTTTGATATTTAGTCTTACGACAGGTCTTGCCGTTATGAAAATGAATCATAAACTCGGTTTTGAGCCTGTTACGTATGCTGAATTGCCTAAAGATGAACAATTTTGGGAAAACTGTAAAAGCTGTATCAATTGTCCGATTTTAGTAAGTAAAGGCAGGAAAAACTGTTTGTGCACTGCTATGCTTTATAATCCGAAAGAGAAGTAAATCTGCTAAAAATAAAGATTTTGTAAAATTAACAGGAAAAAATACTTTTTTATGCTATGTTTGCGCTCAAATTATTCAATCGGTTATCAAAATAGCAATGAAATCTGTATTCGCACTTATTCTTTTTGTTCTTTCTTTTTCTACTCAAGCGCAATCTGTAAATGGTATTGTTAATGACGCAGACGGAAAATCTGTCTCAGAAGTATTAATTCGTGATTTAACTTCCAAAACACACGCACATACCGATGGAGACGGAAAATTTACATTAGAAGGAGTGCAGGTTAATGACAGTTTAGAAATCACTAAAAAAGGATTTGTAGCTCAAAAGATAAAACTGGCTTCTTTTGATTTTCTGACAATTTCCATAGACGAAAAACCATTTTTACTAGAAGAAGTTAAGATTAGCAACAATCTAAAGTACTTGAATACCATTTCTAAAATTGATTTGGAAATTCAGCCCATTTCAAACTCTCAGGATTTATTGCGAAAAATTCCAGGACTTTTTATAGGTCAGCACGCGGGCGGTGGCAAGGCAGAGCAGATTTTCTTAAGAGGTTTTGACTGCGACCACGGTACAGACATAAATATCACCGTAGACGGAATGCCAGTAAATATGGTGTCTCACGCACACGGACAAGGTTATTCTGATCTGCATTTTGTAATTCCTGAAACCGTTGATAATATTGATTTTGATAAAGGAGCTTATTTTGCAGATAAAGGAGATTTCACAACTGCTGGATATGTTGGTTTTAATACCAAAAATGCGTTGCAAAACAGCTCTATTTCTTTTGAAGGTGGGCAATTTGATACTTTCCGTACTGTTGCCATGTTTAATTTATTGAATAAAGAAAACCAATCGGCTTATTTTGCGGGAGAATACATGATGACTGATGGTTATTTTGATGCGCCTCAGAACTTTAACCGAATTAATTTATTTGGAAAATATAGTGCTAAAATGGACAATGGAGACCGTTTGGCGTTATCGGTTTCGCATTTTAAGAGCCAATGGGATGCCAGCGGACAAATTCCAGATCGCGCTGTAAATGATGGAACAATCTCGCATTACGGAGCTATTGATTCGAATGAAGGCGGAAATACAGACAGAACCAACTTCAATTTGCAGTATGACGCTAGAATTGATGAAAACACGCATATAAAAAGCAGTGCTTATTTAAGCAAATATGGTTTTGAACTGTACTCTAACTTTACTTTTTTCTTAAACGATCCTGTAAACGGAGACCAGATTAAACAGAAAGAAAACAGAACTATTGTTGGTTTTCAGTCAGAATACGATCAGAAACTAAACGAAAAATGGCGTTTTAAACTTGGAGCTGGATTAAGAAATGATAATAATAAAGATGTAGAATTATCGCATACGCTAAACAGAAAAACGGTTTTAGACTATTTGAGTTTAGGAAATGTGAACCAAACCAATCTTTTTACTTATACTAGTTTTGATTTTACTTCTGGCAAATGGCTTATCAATACAGGCTTGCGTTTGGATTATTTCAAATTTGGATATGAAGATCAATTGCTGGAGACTTATGCCAATCAAACGCAGACAAAAGCGATTGTGAGCCCGAAATTGAACTTTTTGTACACGCAAAATGATAAACTGCAATATTTCTTAAAACTTGGAAAAGGATTTCATAGCAATGATACGCGCGTAGTTGTGGCTCAAAAGGGAGAAAAAATTCTGCCAGAAACGTATGGAGCAGATTTAGGAATTAATTGGAAACCCTTTCCAAGAATGATTATCAATTCGGCAGTTTGGTATTTGTATTTAGCGCAGGAATTTGTGTACGTTGGAGATGAAGCTGTTGTAGAACCAAGCGGTAAAACGGAAAGAAAAGGATTTGATTTTGGTTTTAGATACCAATTGACCAACTGGCTATTTTGGAATACCGATTATACGTATACGCACGCTAGAGCAATTGACGAACCAAAAGGTGAAGACTATCTGCCTCTTGCGCCAAAAAACACTTTAATGAGCGGACTTTCGGTAAAAGATTTAAAAGGTTTTTCGGGTAGTTTAAGAACTCGTTTCTTAGGCGACAGACCTGCAAACGAAGACAATTCTGTTGTGGCAAAAGGCTATTGCATAACTGATTTTTCTGTGAATTATCAGATTAAGAAAGTTTCTATCGGCGTAAACATCGACAACATTTTCAATACAAAATGGAAAGAAACACAATTCTTAACTGAATCTAGACTGGCAAACGAAACAGACCCTGTTGAAGAAATTCATTTTACCGCTGGAACACCTTTTAATGCGAGATTGATTTTGAAATATGCTTGGTAATGTGCCAATTTGTTAATTAGAAAATTAGATAATGAATCAATTAATTAGTTTTTTATTGATAAAGAGGGTCTGGTTCGAGAGTAAGGTCTTTTGAACGTGAAGGTCATTTAAATTTTTTCTTTTCTAACCCCCGGCTGTTTTTATTTTTTTGTGAGATTATCCTATATTTGGTTGGTGGTTAGATTCTGGTTGAGAATAATTTGGCCGATTTTTTTTTAATGGAACATCTTCAGCGTATGAAATTTAAAAGTAAAATAAAAGTCTTTTTGGTAGTGCTTTTTATGATTCAGTCCATTCATAGTTCTGCACAGCTACCTTCGGAAACTATGAAGATCTCCCTGTCCTATCCAGAAATCGAAGGAATGATTGTTGGAACCATTGCGGTAAAGAACCAGAACAATAAAAAATATAAAAAAGTATTTTCTCTGAAAAGATGCCATTTGCCTTTTAAGGAATCAAGGAGGGCTACGGATTCTTTACGAAAAAAAGGCGTACTGTCTGATATTTACGACAGCGTGACATTCAGTGCTAAAAAATGCGATTTTGAGCAGGATGGCCAATCGGTCTATTTTTTCAGCATTGTAAAACCCAGAGGAGATTACAGGTTTTATGTCCTGCAGATTATAGGGAGCAGAGGTTTTATTGCCCCTGTAGATCTTATAAATCTTGACATATCTTTTTCAATTGAGCCAGGGACAATCAAGTATCTGGGAGAAATAAGCTATGATGAGAAAAATGGTACAATTGAAGTGATTGACCAAAGGCAGCGGGATCAGTTGGTGCTTAAGGAAAAGTTTCCGATGCTGAAGTTTTAAAGGTCATAGTTTACTAGAGCTCCATGCTAAGTAAGTGCATTTGTTACTAAGAATTTTCTTTTATCATTTTGTTGAATTGATTTTTTTGATGTACTTTTAACATTATAATCGTTAAAATTTCTTCATTATGAAAAAGATTGGAATGTTTTTAATGTTTACAGTTGCATTGTCCACAAATTACTCTTGCAGCAAGCATGATGACGAGGTAATTATAAATTGCTTTGCGGAATCTGTTTATATTAAATTGCATAATTCTACTGACGCTGCTAATCCAAAATTAATGAACTATTCCGTTGAATATTCTGGGACAGGAACGTTGACTTCAGTAAAATGGAATTTTGGAGATGGAACTACAGGAACAGGAGCTGCGGTTACCCATACTTATACCGCTGCAGGGGAGTACACAGCTACAGCTGAAGTAACGGTTAAAGTAGATGGATCTGAATGCACCTCAATTCCGAAAAGAACTGTCACAGTGAATTAATTATTTAGCTTAAAGAAAGCTTTGATTGATGGAATCACTGAATTAAAGTTAGAAGATTTTTTCTTTCTTTAGTTAACCAATCATTACATTATCTAATTTTCTAATTGGCAAATTGCCACATTAACTAATTATACTTATCGGATAAAACAACACTTTCACAGATAAAAGCACGAGTTCTACCGACTGGACTTTAAATTGATATATTGTAGATATACTTTTGATTCAAATTAAAACTTTAAAATCAAAATTATGTCACTATTTACGCCTTTTCTGTGGATTTTATTAATTGCTCCGCTAATTGTTGCTGCTTATTTCAAATCAGAAAAAACAAATCTGAAATATTTAGGATTTTTCATTTTATACTTTTTGGCCGATGTGTTTTTGCAGGCCTCAGGAAAACAATTGATTGATCTTGATTTAAAGTTCAATTGGATTGGAAAATTTTTGAGTTTATTTTTAGGGCTCATTATCATTTTTTCCGTTTCTAAAGAAGAAAGAATCAAAATCGGATTTACTTCTCAAACCAATTCCAAAAGCAATGTAAAATTCGGATTATTGGTTTTCTTCGGATTTACTTTTTTCGATATTATTTTCAAACTGATTTTATTTCCAAAAGGAGCACCATTTCATTTAGAAACCTTTCTTTTTCAAGCCACTATGCCAGGATTGACAGAAGAAATCCTTTTTAGAGGAATCTCTTTATGGCTTTTAGATAAGGCTTTTACACCAAAATGGAGCTACCGCGGTGTACAATTTGGCTGGGCGTTTGTAATTGTAACGGTTTTATTTGGCGTTTCTCACGGAGCTGTTTTAGATCAAGATCTGCATTTAAAATTCGATATCATGACGATGGTTTATCTGACTTTAATCTCCTCATTTAGCGTCGGAGTTTTAAGAATGTTTTCTGGAAATCTTATTTATTCTATTCTGGGGCATAACACCATTAATTTGATCAATGCTGTTATCAGAATTCTATAAAACTTGCCAAATTAAAGTTATATTTGAAACTGCTTTATCACTCAACTAAATGCCAAATACCACAACAACTTCAGGATATTTTTTAGATAAAATCGCTTCGCTGAATTTTGATCACTTTTTTACCAGAAGAAATCGAATTTTACTGCACGTTTTCATGTGGTCAGCGTTTTCAATACTGCTTTTTTTGAGTTATGTAATAGGTTATAAACTCCTATATTTTGATGCCGTTTTGCTAACGATAAGAATGGCATTGGTCAACATGATCGTATTTTATATGCTGTTTTATCTTTTGTTGCCAAAGATATTTGCGGGAAGTAAGAGCAGAATCATAATCCTGTTACTGCTTGTTTTTCCAATTTCGATTTTCGTTTGGATGGCTGCAACGTACTTTATTTCATTGGTTTATTACGCTTTAGGTCTCGAAATTACTTTTGGAGAATTAAAAGGCGTTATTAAAATGAGTGCGCAACAGACGTTTCTAGAAGCAGTTTCTCCCAAAAGAATGCTTTCACAGACGATTATTATCATTTCGCTTCTTTCGCCTTTTTGCTTTGCTAAAATTTTAGTCGAAATCACAAAACTGTATAACAAGAAATTTCAAATCGAAAGAGAAAAAACGGCTTTAGAAATTCAGAACATTCAAATTGAGAAGGACTTTTTGAAAGCACAGTTAAATCCGCATTTTTTGTTTAATACGTTGAATAATCTGTATGGACTGACGGTTCGAAAAGACAATCTAGCTCCAGAAGTAATCTTGAATCTTTCGGATATCATGAGTTATACGCTCTACGAATCGAATACCGAAATTGTGCGTTTGGAGAAAGAATTGGATTTCATTAAAAATTATATCGCTTTAGAAAAAATGCGTTATGATGACGAAACGGATATTCAAGTTATTATGGAAGGGCAAACCGCAGGACTTTTTGTTGCGCCGCTTTTGACTTTTACTTTTATAGAAAATGCTTTTAAATATGGTTTAAAAAGCAAAAATGCCTTTATAAAACTAGATATCAAAATTGAAAACAATACATTTTGGTTTAGTTTGGAAAACGATTCGGAAGACAAGACAAATGATTCGAATTTTGGTGGAATAGGAGTAGAGAACGCCCGAAAACGCCTAGAATTGTTATATCCGAATCAATATGAATTAGAAATTAAAAGACTTGAAAATACGTTTAAAGTCGATTTAAAAATAGTTTTAAGATAATAATGGAAAAGTTGAAATGCATTGTTGTTGACGATGAACCAATTGCAAGAGATATTATTGAATCTTTTATTGCTGAAATTCCGTTTTTGGAATTGAAAGCTTCGTTTGGAGAAGCCTCAAAAGCTTTGTTATTCTTGCAGGAAAATGAAATTGATATTATTTTCAGCGACATCGAAATGCCTAAATTTAATGGTTTAGAACTGGCGCAATCGCTTACCAATGCTCCCGTTATTATATTTATAACTGCTCACCGTAATTTTGCTTTGGAAGGTTTTGAAACCGGAGCGGCAGATTATCTTTTAAAACCCGTTCGTTTTGATCGTTTTCTCAAGGCGGTCAATCGCGCCAAAGAATATCTTTCGTTAAAGAAAACAACTTCTGTCCATCAAATCAATTCGGATCGTATTTTTATCAAATCGGAAGGAAAATTAATTAAGATTCTCCTAAACGAAATTCTGTATGTAGAAGCGCAGGGCGATTATCTGAAATTTGTCATTAATGGCGCTTCGTACACAACTCTAGGGACTTTAAAATCTATGGAAGAAGTATTGAAACTGCCAATATTCTTTCGCGTTCAGCGTTCTTTTATTCTAAATCTCGAAGCGGTCAGAAGCTTAAACGGAAATATGGTAGAACTGACTGACGGAAAAACTATTTCGGCAGCTCTTAATAAAAAAGACGAATTGTATCAGCTGTTAGGAATAAAATGATTCTAATGCAGCAAAATGATGTTTCAAATTATAAATTGAAACATCATTGGCAACTTCGGGATTTTCTTATTTGGTAAATTTGAGATTGTTATTTCAAGTCCCACATTATGAGAAATTATTTTTTATGCCTTGTTTTCTTTTTTAGCTTTCATTTTGCAAATGCACAGTCTGATGATAATCAAGAACTGACTTTAGAAGAAATGAATAAAAAACGTCAAAATCCTGTTGAAGGACTTAGGAGTTTTTTTCTGCAAAGTGTTTTAATCCCAGACACAGGCGAGGGCGGAACGGCGCAATCGTATAGTATTCAGCCTGTTTGGCCATTTAAAGTTTCTGAACATGTCAAGTTAATGACATATACTATTATTCCGCTCCAATACATCCCAAAATTAGAACCCGCAGGCGAATCTGCATTTGGTTTAGGAAATATTCTTTTTAACGGATTTTTCACTCCTGTAGAAAAGAAAGGCAAATTTGTTTATGGTGCAGGGCCAGCAATTCAAATTCCGACTCGTACAGATGCCAATTTGGGTTCGAATACCGTAAGTTTAGGGCCATCATTATTACTATATTATGCTGGAGATAAAATTTCTGGTGGTGCTGTTGTGCAGAATTATTGGTCATTGGGAGGAACGGGCGCCAACAAAGTAGATCTTTTTAGTGTCCAGTATATGGGATATTATAATTTTTCGAAAGGCTGGTTTGCATCTGCCAATAGCACAATCGAAGCCGATTGGCTAGCGCCTTCGGATCAGCGATGGCTGGTGCCGGTGGGAGGTGGAGCCGGAAAAACGTTCAAGCTGGGGCAAAGTAAAAAGTTTTACTGCGGAACGGCACAGCTTTTTTACAACGCTATAAAACCAGACTATGTGGGGCGTTGGGAAATTATTTTTCAACTTCAAGTCATTTTATGATTTGAATTCACTAATTATCATTACATCAGCGATTTGCATTGATATAATCCGTTGGCGACATATTGAAATGTTTCTGAAAATTTCGTCCAAAACTTGTTTGCGATTTATAGCCTACCATTTCTGCGATTTCATACATTTTAAAGTTCTCGTTTAACAGCAATTCTGCAGCACGTTTAAGGCGTACAATATTGATTAATTCGTTCGGACTTAAATTCGTAATGTCTTTAATTTTTCGATATAAAGTCGAACGGCTCATATTCATGATTTCGGCAAGCGATTCTACACTTAAATCTTGATCGGTAATGTTTTTAAGGATTTCGTCGTCGAGTTTTTTCAAGAACTTTTCGTCTGTTTTATTGTGCGCAATGCTTTTAATGTGCGAAAGAGGCGAACTCGCATAATAATTCATAATCTGTCTTCGGTTTTCAATCAGATTATTGGCTTGCACTTTTAGATAATCCATTGAAAAAGGTTTTGCAACATAAGCATCGGCGCCGACTTCAAGTCCGTCGATTTGTGATTTTAGAGAGTTTTTAGCCGTCAATAAAATGACAGGAATATGGCTCGTTTCGAGATTGGTTTTGATTTTTTTGCACATTTCAATTCCGTCCATAATTGGCATTGTAACATCCGAAATCACAAGCTGAATGTTTTCGTTATGAATGATTTTCAGTGCTTCTTCGCCATTTTCTGCTTTTAAAATAGCATACGTTCCCGCCAATTCGGTTGTAATAAACTGCAACAGATCTTCATTGTCTTCGACTACTAAAATCTGTGCTTTTTCGTTTTTAATTTCAACTGGCTCTTTTGGCTTTTCGTTTTCGGTTTGTTCTTTTTCAGCATCGGCGTAAAGCATAAATTCTTCTTCTTGATGCAAAGGCAAGATTAATTCGAAAATATTAAAATTCGGATCTTCGACTAAATTCAAACTTCCGTTATGCAATTGCGCGAGTGAATGCGCCAACGAAAGTCCGATTCCAGTTCCAGAAGCCGTACTGCTATCGTCTACTCTAAAGAAAGGCTCAAATATTTTGTCTTTTAAATGAATCGGAATCACATTTCCATCATTTTTTACGATTAAAGTCAGTTTCTTTTCATCTCTAAATAAAGAAATGGATACTTTTTTGTTCGAATATTTGATCGCATTATTAATCAAATTACTCAAAATCTTCTTGAAAGCTTCTTTGTCCACAAAAGCGTGAATGTCTTTTTCGCCCAATTCCAGATCAAATTCCAGTTTACGTTCTTCAATTAACTGGCTGAATCTCAAATGGAAATTTCGAACCATCGAAGAAATATTCGCTTCGACGAAAGTCAATTTCAATCCGCCAATTTCCGATTTTCTGAAATCAAGTAATTCATTCACCAATTTCAACAATCGCGAAGTATTTTTCTTCATAATCGAAAGATGCTGCGGTACTTCTTCCGATTCGTATTTCATTCCCAAAAGCTTTTCCAGCGGCCCTTTAATCAAAGTCAGAGGCGTTCTAATTTCGTGCGCTACATTGGTAAAAAAGTCAATTTTAGCCTGATAGATTTCTTTTTCTTTTTCGTCATTCAAATGCTTGATTTTGCGGTTATTCTTGATCTGAGTCAGATTTTGAGAATAACGGATGATGTAATAAAAACCAGCGCAAATCAATATAAAATAGAGCAGATAAGCATAAGTGCTCGCGTACCAAGGCGGCAAAATTCTAATTTTCAGTTTTACTTCTTTGCTCCAAACCCCAAAGCTATTTAGCGATTTTACTTTAAAAACATAATCGCCTGGCGCTAGTTCGGTAAAGAAAACTTTGTTGTTTCTTCCCAAATAAACCCAATCGCTATTTACGTTTTCCAACTGAAACCAATATTCCGTCAATTCTGGCGCGGTATAATTTAAAGACGCAAATTCGAGATTAAAAGACGACTGGCTGTTGTTCAATTCCAATTCGTCCAAAAAAGAAATAGACTGCGCAATAGGCGATTCTGGGCTATTTACCTCAATATCTTTATTGTTGATCTGAAGATTGGTGATGTAAATAAAAGGCGTGTATTTGTTTTTACTGAAATGCTTCGGATTAAAACTGATCATTCCGTTCAGGTTTCCAAAATACATATCGCCGTTTGCATCTTTAAAAGCGGAATTGTAATTGAATTGATCGCTCAATAAACCATTGGCAGTGGTAAAAATTTTGATCGATTTATGATCGGGGCCAAATTTCACCAAGCCTTTAGAAGTCGTCAGCCATAGATTTTTGGCATCGTCTTCTAAAATAGAATAGAAAACATTGCTCGGCATTCCGTTTTTGGTTGTGAATTTGGTAAAAGTATGCGTTTTTCGGTCAACGAGATTTAGACCGTTTTCTGTCGCAATCCATAAATTTCGTGACGAATCTTCAAAAATGGCGTTTATAGTATTATTGCTAATGCCTTTCGGATTTTTATAATCATACGTAAAAACCTCTTTTTTCTTAGTTTTTGGGTTATAAAAGAGCAATCCGTCGCGGTAACTTCCAGCCCAAAGATTTCCGTCGCTGTCTTCCCTCACATTGGTGTAATGATACGTTTCTGGAAAGAATTTCAGTATTTCAAAATTATCCGCCTGTTCATTATAACGATACAATCCAAAAGTGGTGACTACAATCAGGTCGCCATTTTTCATTTCGTAAAAAGAAAAAATAAAATTGCTGTGCAGTCCGCTTCTGCCATCGTTGGCGCTATAATGTTTGAGAACCGCACCCGAATTTCGATCTAAAACATCCAAGCCATGCTCAAAAGTTCCGACCCAGATTTTGTCTTTTCTCGGCATTAAAGCGTGAATGTTGTAATACGAAACATTATAAGAAGTGAATTTTTGCGTTTTCGGATTAAAACGATTCAAACCTGCATCTTCTGTTCCGACCCATAAATCGCCGTAATCGTCTTTATGTATTTCTCTGACTGCGCTTCCGCTAATGGAGTTTTGATTGTTCTTTGGGAAATACTTTTTAAACTGTGTATATTGTTTCTGATGGTAATTGACACCGCCAAAATAAGTTCCAATCCAGATTCCGTTTTCTTTGTCAATCGTAATCGAGTAGGCCGCATTGTCTGAAATGGCGTAGGGATCGTTGTAATTCTTTTTAAGATTTACAGCGGTTTTAGTTTTTAAATTATAAACATAAACGCCAGATTCGCTCGCAATCCAAAGTTCGTCGTTTCCTTTTTTTCTAAACTGGCGCACAAAAACAGGCTCTTTTATTCCAAATTGCAGTTCAGACGTAGTTTTGTTTTTCCTATTATATAGGAGCACGCCGTGATCTTGCGTTCCAATCACAATATTTTCCTGATCGACAGCATAAATTACCGTAATTCTAAAGTTAATTTTATCCGAAGGCGGATTTAACGGAATGTTTTCAAACGAAAAGTTTTCTTCAGAATAATGATAGATTTTATTTAATGAAGAAGCCCAAATTTCTCCTTTATAATCTTTGGTAATCGAAGTGGTGACAAAATATTTGTTCGGGTTAAAAGTGGTCGTTTCTTTCTTTTTTGGTGCATACTTATACAAAATGTTGCCCGAAACAAACCAAATGTTGTCTTTTTGGTCGTGATTGATGTCGTTGATACGATCGTTTATGGCTTCGTTCAAAATGGTAAAACGATCCAATTTTTTATCATAATGATACAAACCTTTATCGGTTCCGACCCAAATAGTGCCATTATGTTCGTGCAGCGATTGTATATAATTGCTCCCTAAACTATGAACGGGATCTCCATTATTTCTATATGTTTTAAATCGATAGCCATCAAAACGGTTCAGTCCATCTTTGGTTCCAAACCACATAAAACCGTCATTATCCTGTATAGAAGTCAAAACGGTGTTGTTAGAAAGTCCTTCTTCAACTTGATAATGTTTAAAATAATAGTCTTGCGCATTCGAAAAATGTATCGAAAAAATGCTGGCACATAAAAAAAGAAAGAATTTACGCATAGTTGTGTTTTTTAGGCTAAAATCTAATTTTCTGCAAATCGTCTCAATATTCTACAAAATGTTGCAGCTGAATGAAATTGGGCTGTTTTTAATACAATTTGAATCATTTGAGAGAGATATTGACACAAATGAAGCATTTTATTTTGAATAAAAAGCGTCTACTTTGAATTTTCAAATAAGAGATATTGATAAAATTTTAAGTATAAAAATATACTATCAATAAAATTAAGTTTGAAAAAATCAACCATTACTAATTTTGAAACAAAATGAACAATTTATTACAACTAAAGAATATTAGTTCTTTTTTTGTCCGCGTTCCGGACGATTAAATAATTCAATATTTCATTTAACCAAACCACAAAAAGAAATAAAACTATCTAAAATGCAAAAATCAATGAAAACAAAGTTCACTCACTTTTTAACGAAGAGATATTACCTCTTGGTTTTCTTTAGTTTATTACTGCAGTCCGCTTTTGCCCAGCAAATAACCGTTACGGGAAAAGTGACTACCGCAGATGGACAGGCAGTTCCTTTTGCGAATGTTTTAATAAAAGGATCCCAGAATGGTGCTGTTACCGATTTTGACGGGAGCTATAAAATTACAGCCAGTGGGAGCCAGACCTTAGTTTTTAGTTCGCAAGGCTATAAAACAGTAGAAGTTGCTATTAATAACCGAACAGCTGTAAATGTTACCATGGCAGAAGACGCCATGAAACTGGAGGAAATAGTTGTTGTAGGTTATGGATCACAACAGAAAAAAGACCTTACAGGAGCCGTGGCTTTAGTTAAACCTGACGAAATTCAGAAGAGACAAGTAACCACAGTAGCAGACGGACTTCAAGGTTTAGTGACGGGAGTTAAAGTTCGCGGAGGCGGACGCCCAGGACAAGAAGCGAATGTTGAGATTCGCGGTCTTAAGAATCTTCAAAATACAAATCCGTTATACGTAATAGACGGTTTAGTGACTTCTGCAAATCGAGATTTTAACCCGAATGATATCGAATCGATTCAAGTTTTAAAAGATGCTTCTGCAGCAGCAATCTATGGTTCTAGAGCGGCAAATGGAGTTATTATCATTACAACTAAAAAAGGTAAAAAAGGACCGCTTCAAGTTGAAGTGTCTGCAAAAAGCAGTTTTACCGTTATGCCTCGCTATGACTTAATGGGAACTGAAGAGTTTGCCAAATACAACAATATGGCATACGACAATGCTGGATTTACGAGACAAAACTTGAATATGGCAGTAGATACAGACTGGCAAGATGCGGTTTTTCAAACAGGAATGATTCAGGATTATAATGCGAGTTTTTCTGGAGGAAGTGAGAATTCGAGTTTCTTTATGTCTGGAAATTATTTTGGAAACGAAGGAACTGTAATCGGAACCGATTTTGACAGAATTTCATTCCGTGTCAATTCTAGCGGTACAAAAGGAATTTTCAGTATTGGAGAAAACTTAGCGATCAGCAATTCTAAAACAGATGAAATGTCTGGAAATCCAATTATTGATGTGTACAGAATGACGCCAACGATTCCGCTTTACGATCCAGCTAATCCAGGTGGATACGGATATGGAAAACAGGGAGTTGCCGATACTTTTGGAACAAACCCTTTGGCATTGGCTGATTTTTCTAATGTAAATAATGAAAACTTCAGAATTAGAGGAAATATCTGGTCAGAATTAAAATTTGTGCCTTGGTTGAAATACCGTTTCAATTTTGGGTATGAAACGAGTTTTGATTCGTATAAATACATGAGAAAAAAAGGAAGCTGGACTTTAAACCAGCCGCAAGATCCTTCTCAAACCGATCAAAACAAAGGAAGATCTGAAACGATGTTATTTGAAAACACACTGACTTTCAAAAAAGAATTTGGCAAACATGACATCACTGTTTTAGTGGGGCAGACGTACCAAGAAGACAATTACAACCAAATTTATGGAACAAAAAGAAACCTTCCGATGAATTCTGGAACAGGAGAATATTACGAAGTTTTAAATCAAGGAGATTCGCCAGTTGTTGGAGGTTTCATCAACGAAGCGGCTTTAACGTCTTATTTAGGAAGGTTAGAGTATAATTATGACAATCGTTATTTATTTAATGCAGTAATCAGACGCGACGGTTCGTCAAAATTCAGCGATGGCAATAAATGGGGCAATTTCCCTTCTCTTTCTGCGGGATGGAGAATCAGCAATGAATCATTCTTCAAATCAGAATTCATTAAGGATTTAAAAATTAGAGCAAGTTACGGAGAATTGGGGTCTGGAAATATTAGAGAATATGAATCTAAAAGCTTTATTAATAATTTCGGACAAATTGTTTTAGGAAAAGACCAGACTTTATATCCTTCTGCGGCTCAAGTAAAATTATCAAACTCGCAATTGCGTTGGGAAAAACTAAAACAAACGAATATCGGATTGGATTTAGGGGTTTTGAATAATGATTTACGTCTTACTGCAGATTACTTTATTGCACGTACAGAAGATGTATTATTTGGCTTCCCAATTTTATTGACTACTGGAAATGACGGAGGAAACCCAATTTCGAACGCTGCAACGGTAGAAAATAAAGGTTTTGAATTGGAATTGGCTTACAGTAAAAAAATCAATGATTTTTCTTTTAATGCCTCTGTAAACTTCACAAAAGTAAACAACAAACTGGTTTCTTTAGGAAACGGTCAAAACGAGAACATTATTGGAAACACCATGACTCGCAGCGGAAGTCCGGTTGGAATGTGGTATGTATTGCAAACAGATGGATTATTTCAAAATCAGCAGGAAATTAACGACTACAAAAATGCTGAAGGTAAAGTGATTATGCCAAATGCGGTTCCTGGAGATATTCGTTTTAAAGACAATAATGGAGACGGACAAATTACAAACGAAGACAAAACAATTGTGGGAAGTCCGTGGCCAGAATTTGAAATGGGTTTAAACGCTGGTGCTGAATATAAAGGTTTTGATTTTTCTATGAACTGGATTGCTGCCAACGGTGCTACAGTTTACAACGGATTTAGAAGTGTGGTTGATCGTTTTGATGACAATAGTAATTATAGAAAAGGGATTCAGCCTTGGACACCAGAGAATCCAAATACCGATTTTCCTAGAGTTACAAAAGGTTCTACTTTAAATTCAAGAGGAGATAGCGACCGTTTCTTAGAAAGTGGCAATTTCATTAGACTAAAATACATTGGTTTTGGATATAACTTGCCAAGCAGTGTTTTAGAAAAATCAGGAATTACAAGAGCAAGATTAACCTTGTCTGCACAAAATGTTATTACGATTACTAAATACAAAGGCTTGGATCCTGAGTTTAGCAATACCGGCGATAACAGAATTTTTGAAAGAGGTGTTGACAATGGTTCTTTCCCGAATCTTAAGACGTATTCTTTTGGTGTAGAATTTAGCTTTTAATTAAAAAAACAGCGTAATGAAAAAAATAATCATAATAACAGCCGCTTTTTTAGGTCTTGTTTTTACAGCTTGTGAAAACGAATTGGATCTGAACAGCCCAAATGATATAACAGTTGACCAATATTGGAAAACGGAAAGTGATGCGCAAGCCGGTGTAAACTCGATTTATGCCATGTTTTACAAAGATGGATTGTGGGCACGATGGATGTATTTCCGTTTAGATCTTACTTCTGATGAAGGTTATAGCGTGAGCCCGTGGACAGAATTGGCAGATTGGACAAGATTCAACTACATCAATTATAATTTTTGGGAAGGAAATGCCGTAACGTGGAGAGATACTTATAAAGCTATTTTTAGATGTAATCAGGTTTTAGCCAATGTTCCAAATATTACTTTTCAAAATGAAGAGGACAAAAAGAAAGTTATAGCGCAGGCTAAATTTTTTAGAGCCTTACATTATTACTATGCAGCGGTGATTTGGGAAGATGTTCCGTTGGTTTTAGATCCGTCTACGCCAGCAGATTTGCCACAGCAGAAAAAAGTAGCTGAAATCTGGGCTCAAGTTGAAAAAGATTTGAACGAAGCTTTTGAAGATTTGCCAAGAGATTGGGCAGCTGACCAGTTAGGAAGGCCAGATAAAGGTGCTGCAAAAGCTTTTCTTGCAAAAACATATATGCAACAGCGTAAATGGCCAGAAGCAAAAACAGCTTTGGAATATTTAATTACAGGAGCGGGAGCTAAATATTCTTTAGTTTCTAATTACCGAGACAACTTTACAGATGTAAATGAGAATAACGGAGAATCTGTTTTTGAAATTCAATTTGGAGACCAAAGAAAAGGCGGAACTGACGAAGCACAAAATGCAGCAGTTTCTAGCAACCGTTCTCAATTTTTTGCGCCAAGAGGAATTGGATGGTCAGACGGACAAGCGCGTTTGTGGCTGGTAAATGCCTTTAAAGAAGAAAAAAATAAAGATGGCAATTTGGATATTCGTTTAAGATGGACTTTATATTATCCGCAACTATTGGCTGATTTCGGAGACAAAACCTACGATAGAAATTGGGAATGGAACAATGACGAAGCTTGGTTTAGAAAAGGAAGCCGTGATTATTACAGAAATAACGAAGATTACTACAGTCAGGTAAATTACAGATTGGTTCGTTATGCTGATATTTTATTGCGTTACGCAGAAGTGCTGAACGAAACAGGAAATACCGCTGCGGCATACCAATATGTAGATATGGTGAGAGCTCGTGTAAACATGAATGGATTGGCAGCAGCACATCCTGAAATCGGAAACGATCACGATAAATTCTTAGAACGCCTGAAAATGGAAAGAGTTTTAGAATTGTGTGGCGAAAGTGTTCGTTGGGAAGATTTAAAACGTTGGGGCGATTTAGACACTCAAGCTTCTGTTGACAAGATTGCGCTTCGTGATTCTGATTTTAAAAACTTTACAGTTGGTAAAAATCACAGAATGCCAATTCCGCAAAGCGATGTAGATAATAATCCAAATCTAGAGCAGAATTCAGGATATTAAATAATCTGAGAGTGTGAAAATTTAAACACATAGAAACATAGATTTTATTGCTAAAGGGATTAGAAAAAAGCTCGCTTTTCACACATAGCTAAACTATGTGAATTAAAGCAAAGTGAAACGCCTTTTTACAGACAAAGAAAAACTATGATTCTATGTGTTTAAAAAAAACACCCAGCAAATTAAAAGCTATTTATTAAGGAATCGGAAAATCACCAAATTCCGATTCCTTTAATCACCAAAGAACATTTGTTCTAAAATAATAAACCTATAATGAGAAAAGTAAAATTGTATCTGACACTTGTGTTGGCAGGGCTCGCATTGCTTAGTTGCAACAACAAAAAAAGTAATCCCGAAGAAAAGAAAAGCGAAACTACTTCTGTAGAAAAAAGAGAAATTTGGACCAAAGATCAGGCCAATAAATGGTATGCAGAACAGCCTTGGTTAGTAGGGGCAAATTATTCTCCTAGCACAGCTATAAATCAGTTAGAGATGTGGCAGGAAGATACTTTTGACCAGAAAAGAATCGATCAGGAATTGGGCTGGGCAGAAAATCTGGGTATGAATGTAATGCGTGTGTATTTGCACGATTTATTGCATGAGCAAGATGCGGAAGGTCTTTACAAAAGAATGGATACTTTTTTAGGAATTGCAGATAAACACCATATTAAAACGCTTTTTGTATTGTTTGATTCTTGTTGGGATCCGTTTCCTGCTTTAGGAAAACAACGTGCTCCAAAACCGCATACACACAACTCAGGCTGGATGCAGAGTCCGGGACAAAAAGCATTGCAGGATAAAACACAATATCCTCGTTTGGAGAAATACGTAAAAGAAACCGTAGCAAAATTCAAAGACGATAACCGTATTTTAGGTTGGGATGTTTGGAACGAACCAGATAATATGACGGGGCCATCTTACGAAAAAGTGGAAATTAAAAACAAAGCGGATTTGGTTTTGCCACTTTTAAAAGATGTTTTTGCTTGGGCTAGAGAAAGCAATCCGTCGCAGCCATTAACTTCTGGAGTTTGGGTTGGCGATTGGAGCGATGAAGCTAAAATGAAACCAATGCACAAAATGCAGATCGAACAATCTGATATTGTTTCTTTTCATAATTATGACAAGCCACAGGATTTTGAAAGAGTTATCAAACAATTACAGCGTTACGGAAAACCATTAATCTGCACAGAATATATGGCAAGACCAAACGGAAGCACTTTTGAAGGATTCTTGCCAATCGCCAGAAAATACAATGTTGGTATGATCAACTGGGGATTTGTTGACGGAAAAACACAAACCAAATACGCTTGGGACAGCTGGACAAAAAAATACGATTCAGAACCAAAATTATGGTTTCACGAAGTGCTTCATACAGACGGAACGCCATACATCAAAGCCGAAACTGATTTGATCAAGAAAATGACGGCTGAAGCGAATCCGAAGAGGTAATTAGAAAATGTGGCAATTTGATAATTTGATAATGAGAAAATGTGCCAATTAGAAAATTATTTAGCCACTCCCGATGGGTATCGGGATAAAATGATTAAATGGATTTTTTCTCAAGCTATATAAAACATAGCCCAAGGTTTCAACCTTGGGTACGCAACGTAAACATAACGTGATTTACAATACGTTTACCAAGGTTGAAACCTTGGGCTATGTTTGAAAAAGATAAAATAATTAGATAATGTGATAATTAGATAATGTGCCAATTTAATAATTAGATAATTTTCGGAATGCACTAATTGACTAATTACCACATTATCTCATTGTCTAATTAAATAATTGGCACATTAAAAAAACAAGCTTATGAAAACATTAAAAAACATATTTTTTCTAGCAACAATTTTAGTTGGTTTTTCTGCGAATGCCCAGCAGCCAGATCCGCCGGGGCAGGTAAAAGGAAACGAAAAAGCTAAAAACGAAGCCTATTTGTTTGCGCACATGACGCACAACGATTACGGAAGATTATATTATTCGGTTAGTTTGGACGGACTTCATTGGCAAAATCTAAACAGTGGGAAAAGAGTTTTTGAAGACTATAAAGGTCATCCTGATATCTGCAAAGGTCCCGACGGGAAATATTATATCGCAGGAAATACAGGCGATGATGCAAAAGCGATCAATATCTGGATTTCGGATGATTTGATTACGTGGAAAAAACATGCCGATTATACGCCAGATTTAAAAAGCACACCAGATTATGCAAACGCTTTACAGCGAATAGGGGCGCCAAAATTATATTACGATACGCCTTCAGGGAAATTCATCATGACTTGGCATACGCCGCATTTAGAAGGAACTAAAGAAGACGGCGAGCGCTATTGGGCGAGTCAGCGAACATTATATGTTTTGTCTAAAGATTTAAAAACTTTCGAAGGAACACCAAAACGCTTATTCGATTGGGATATGGGAACCATCGATGTTTTTATTCGTAAAGTCGGCGATTCCTACTACGCCGTGATTAAAGACGAAACCTACCCAACTCTGTATTGGACAACTGGAAAAACCATCCGAATTGCCAAATCAAAATCCCTTTTAGGACCTTATTCTTTGCCCCAGCAATCTATCAGTCCGAACTTTAGAGAAGCGCCAATGCTGATTCCTTCTCCAGATGATAAAATATGGTACATGTATTATGAGCAATATCCAGGAGTTTCGTACGGTCTATCAATCGCAGATAACCTAAACGGACCTTGGTATCAAGCCTCAGGCTACACTTTTTTCTCCGATTGGGACAAATACAGTCTCCCAGAAAAAGTACGCCACGGCTGTATGATTACAATCTCTAAAAAAGAATACGACACTTTGGTTAAGAAATTTGGCTTGACTGAGAAAAAATAAAAGTTTTGAACCATATAAGTCATGTAAGTTCATATTAAAGTTTTTTAATTGGCATGATAAATAAAAAACTTATATGCTCTTGACATAGTTTCAAGCAGCAGCTTAAATTAAAATGAACTTATATGACTTATATGGTTCAAAAAAATAAAAGAATTGGTTAGTTAAGTTAGTTTAGTTCTGTAATTATCGGGCTTATGTGGAGATGAGCCCGGTAATTCATTTTGACTTAGAAATGCAAATATTTTTACCATATAAGTCATATAAGTTCCTATTAAAGTTTTTTAATTGGCATGAAAAAAAACTCATATGCTCTGGCGTAGTTTCAAGCAGCAGTTTAAACTAAAATAAACTTACATGACTTATATGGTTTAAAAAAAAATAAAAAAGATGAAAAGAAAAAATATACTTTTTGTAGCCTTGTTTTCTGTTTTTATTGCCAATGCGCAATGGAAACCGCAAGGAGATAAAATAAAAACGAAATGGGCTTCGGAGATTAATCCTGCAAAAGTGCTGCAAGAATATCCGCGTCCGATTATGGAGCGAAGCCAATGGAAAAACCTGAATGGATTGTGGAATTACAGCATTCAAGAAGCTGGAAAAGCAGCGCCATCGAAATACGACGGACAAATTTTGGTTCCGTTTGCGGCAGAATCGAGTTTGTCTGGCGTAATGAAAGAAGTAGGTGCTAAAAATGAACTGTGGTATGAAACCTCTTTTTCTATTGAATCGACTTGGAATGGGAAAAACATTCTGTTGCATTTTGGTGCTGTCGATTGGAAAACAGAAGTTTTTATCAATGATGTAAAAGTCGGTTCGCATACTGGCGGATATACGCCGTTTTCGTTTGATATTACACCATTTATCAAAAAAGGAAGCAATCAGAAATTGGTTGTAAAAGTTTGGGATCCTTCAAACGATGGGCCTCAGCCAAGAGGAAAACAAGTTAAAAATCCAGAAGGAATTTGGTACACTCCCGTTACCGGAATTTGGCAGACGGTTTGGATCGAACCTGTAAATGTCAAAAACATTACTTCATTACAAACCACTCCAAATATCGATCAAAACACCATTAGCATAAAAGCAGCTGTTTCGGGAGCAGAAAAAGGTGATTTGGTAGAAATAGCAGTTTTGGATAGCGGAAAAGAAATCGCAAAACAAAAAGCTGTTATAGGCGAAAGTAATGATATTGTTTTGAACACGCCAAAATTATGGTCGCCAGAGAATCCGTTTTTGTATCAGACTAAAATTCGCTTAATCAGCAAAAATAAAATCGTTGATGAGGTGAAGAGTTATTTCGCTATGCGTAAAATTTCATCCAAAAGAGATGAAAACGGGATTATGAGAATGCAGCTGAACAACAAAGATTATTTCCAATTCGGGCCTTTAGATCAAGGCTGGTGGCCAGACGGACTGTACACGGCTCCAACTGATGAAGCCTTGAAATACGATATCGTTAAAACGAAAGAATTAGGTTTTAATATGATTCGCAAACACGTAAAAGTAGAGCCAGAGCGCTGGTATACACATTGCGATCAGTTAGGAATTCTGGTTTGGCAAGATATGCCAAGCGGAGACGATCAGCCGATTTGGCAAAATAGAAAGTATTTCGACGGAACAGAATTGCAGCGTTCGCCAAAATCAGAAGAAATTTATAGAAAAGAATGGAAAGAGATTATGGATCATCTGTATTCTTATCCAAGTATCGTGGTTTGGGTTCCGTTTAATGAAGCTTGGGGGCAATTTAAAACAGTTGAAATTACAGAATGGACTAAAAACTACGATCCAAGCCGATTAACAAATTCTGCAAGCGGTGGAAATCACTTTCAAACAGGCGATATTTTAGATCTGCATAATTATCCTGGACCAGAAATGTATTTGTATGACGCCAGAAGAGTAACCGTTTTAGGAGAATATGGCGGAATCGGTCTTCCGTTGGAAGGACATTTGTGGAGAGCAAATGATAACTGGGGTTACATTAAATTTAAAAATGCGAACGAAGTTACCGCTGAATACATAAAGTACGCTGAAATGCTTCGAAAATACGTTAAAACAGGATTCTCGGCTGCGGTCTATACTCAGACAACAGATGTTGAAGGCGAAGTGAACGGTTTTATGACTTACGACAGAAAAGTGGATAAAATGGATTTTAAAGCCGTGAACAAGATTAATACTGAGGTTATAAATGCTTTGAATTAAAAATGATCTTTTTTCTCTCGCAGATTTAGCAAATCATGCAGATTTTTTTATCGGCTAAATCTGCCAAATCTGCGGGAGAAAATTAAACACATAGAAACATAGATTTTTAAAGCTTGAAAAAGAGTGTAGAAAGAAACTAGTTTCTAACACATAGCTTTGGAGAACATAGCCCAAGGTTTCAACCTTGGGTACGCAAGATTAGCGATTATACAATTGACAGCTTTGTCAAAGTTTTAAACTTTGACAAAGCTTACCGCAAAGGTAGGTCGCAACGCTATGTTAATTTTAAACAAGTGAAACGCCTTTTGCAGACAAAGAAAAGCTATGCCTCTATGTGTTAAAAAAAATCAAGCCAAAAAATATTAAAATGAAAAAACACCTAATCCTTCTGCTACTCACAACCATAAGTTTTGCGCAGCAGAAAACCTTCACGAATCCGATTTTGCCATCGGGAGCAGATCCTTACAGCACGTACTACAAAGGCTATTATTACTACACCAATACACTTGGCAATAAATTGACTTTATGGAAAACAAAAGACCTTTCAGACATCAAAAATGCAGAAAGCAAAGTCATTTGGACTCCGCCAAAGAACACTAATTATTCCGCTGAGATTTGGGCGCCTGAGTTTCATATCATCAACGGAAAATGGTATTGCTATTTTGCTGCAGATAATGGCGATAACAACAACCACCGCATGTATGTTTTAGAAAATAAATCATCAGATCCGTTTAAAGGCAATTTTGAATTTAAAGGAAAAATAGCAGCCAAAACCGACAAATGGGCAATTGACGGAAATGTTTTCGAATACAAAAAGCAATTGTACATGATTTGGGCAGGCTGGGAAGGAGACAAAAACGGACAGCAGAACATTTACATTGCCAAAATGAAAAATCCGCTTGAGATTGATGGCGATCGCGTTCTGATTTCTGCACCCACACACGACTGGGAAACGCACGGAGCATTGCATGATGAGGTAAATCCGCCGCAGGTAAACGTAAATGAAGGGCCTCAGTTTTTAGAAAGAAACGGTAAAATCTTTATTGTCTTTTCTGCCAGTGGATGTTGGACAGATTTCTATGCTTTAGGTTTATTATCGTTTAATGGCGATGATAATTTATTAGATCCAAAAGCATGGGTAAAAGCGCCAGAACCGATTTTTAAACAATCAGAAAAAAACAAAGTATATGCTCCAGGCCATAATTCCTTTTTTAAATCGCCTGACGGAAAAGAAGATTGGATTTTGTATCACGCCAATTCAAATCCGGGAGAGGGCTGCGGAAATAAAAGATCGCCGAGAATGCAGAAAATCAGCTGGGATGCCAACGGATTTCCAGTTTTGGGCGAACCAGTAAGCGAAGGAACTCGATTGGCAATTCCTTCAAATTAATTAATCAGAGGATTGCTTCGTTCCTCACAATGACATAAAAAATGAAAAATATCCAAATAGCTGCAGTTTTGTTGCTGACAGTTTTTCAGTTTAGCTGTAAAGACGGCAAAAAAGAAAATGAAATTTCAAAAGAAACTGTTGAAATCAAATCAGATTCGTTAAATACGGTTTTAGAAGCCAAAAATTTCGATACCATAATCGACGGTAAAAAAGTTGGTTTGTATTGGATCGAAAATAAAGGCATAAAAGCTGCTTTTACCAATTATGGCGGGCGATTAGTAGGTTTATGGATTGCTGATAAAAACGGAAAACAAACCGATATTGTTGTCGGAATGAATAGTCTAAAAGGCTTTAAAAACTCGACTGAACCTTACTTTGGAGCTACAATTGGGAGAGTTGGCAACAGAGTTGCATTAGGTAAATTTACGTTGGATGGAAAACAATATCAGATTCCGCTTAACAATGGTAAAAATGCTTTGCATGGTGGTGTAAAAGGCTTTCAAGATGTAGTTTGGAATGCAGAAAAGAAAGGTGAAAACACTTTGGTTTTTACTTACGTTTCCCCAGATGGAGAACAAGGTTTTCCTGGAAACTTGAATGTAAAAGTGACGTATACGCTTACAGAGGACAAAACCGTAAAAATGGAATATGAAGCGACAACAGATAAAACGACCATTGTAAACCTGACGAATCACGCTTTTTTCAATTTGAATGGAGAAGGAAGCGGAACGATTTTAAATCACGAATTGCAGATTTACGGAGATCAATTCACTCCAGTTGATGAAGGTTTGATTCCGACGGGAGAATTAAAATCGGTGAAAAACACACCGTTTGATTTTACATCAAAACATACCATTGGAGAAAGAATCGAAACGAAAGACGAACAGCTGAAATTTGGTAAAGGTTATGACCATAATTACGTGCTGAATTCTAATAAAAAAGACGGTTTTGTTCATGCCGCAACTATAAAAGGTGATGTTTCAGGTATTGCTTTAGATATTTACACAGAAGATCCTGGATTACAGTTTTATAGTGGAAATTTTATGCAGAGTAAAAATGTCTTTAAATCAGGTGCTAAGGATGATTTTAGGACTGCTTTTGCTTTAGAAACGCAGCACTTTCCAGATGCTCCAAATCAGCCGAAATTTGCTTCGATTGTTTTGAAACCGGGAGCGAAATATCATACGGTTTCTTTGTATAAGTTTTCTGTTTCGATGTAGAGGCGCACTGTAGTGCGTCTAACGCAGCGATTAATTTTACCGCAGAGTTCGCTAAGGATTACGCAAAGATTCGCAAAGTTTTTTGTTTAATGAAGGTCGCAAAGACAATGTCGAGGCGTACTGCAGTGGTTTCCGCAAAGATTTTTGTTTATTGAAGGTTATGTAGAGGCGCACCGCAGTGCGTCTCACGCAAAGTGAATCCGCAAATGTAATTGTAGAAATAAATTGCTTTTTAGGATCGCAAAAAAATGAAAGAATAGGAGCGTGCAGATTGTCAATTTTTGAAGAAACAAAATCAGATTTTTATCAAAAAGTAAACGGAAATAGTTTTCCGAATTTGTAAAACAATTTCTGCTGTAATTACGAGAAAAATATCTGAAAGGTGTAAAAAAATCGCTATAGTTTTTATCTATATTGAAAATTTAACTATTTAATTGTTAGTAATTAAAATGATTTTAATTCAATTAAAAAATTAACTTAAAATGAAAAAATATTTTAGCATTATAAGTCTGCTGTTTTTCTTTGTTTGCTGTTCGCAAGAGAAAGAAAATGACAAAAAAACGGCTTCAAAAGACAGTTCAATCTTGTTGGCGGATCCGACCATTTTTTATGAAAATGGAGTGTATTATTTGTATGGAACCACAACTGGAAATTTTCCTAACGGAGAAGGATTTCAAGTTTACACTTCTACAGATTTAAAAAAATGGAAGGGTCCTGTCGGAGCGCAAAATGGTTTGGCTTTAAAAAAAGGCGATGCTTTTGGAACGAAAGGCTTTTGGGCGCCTCAGATTTTTAAATTCAATGGAAAATATCAAATTATTTATACGGCTGACGAAAATATTGCGATTGCAAGTAGTGATAGTCCGTTGGGGCCATTTAAAAACGATTCTAAGGCTCCAATGTTTAATTCGGGCAAACAGATCGATCCTTTCGTTTTTGTTGATCAGGATGGCAAAAAATACCTTTATCACGTGCGTTTGACTAATGGTAACCGAATTTTCGTCGCGGAATTAAAAGATGATTTGTCTGGAATTAAAGAAGAAACGCTTAAGGAATGCATTTCTGGAGTTCTTCTTTGGGAAAATACGCAAAATGTACCTTGGCCAGTGACAGAAGGACCAACGGTTTTGAAACACAACCATTTGTATTATATGATTTATTCGGCAAACGATTTTAGAAATCCCGATTATGCGGTTGGCTATGCAACGGCAAAAAGTCCGTATGGGCCTTGGGAAAAAGCTGCGGATAGTCCGATAATCAGTCGTAAGGATGTTGGAATAAATGGAATTGGGCACGGAGATGTTTTTTATGATAAAAATGGAAAAATGAAATATGTCCTGCACACGCATTACAGCAATAGTGGGGTTTCGCCTAGAAAAGCGGGAATCATTGATATTGATTTTGAAGGAAATAAAATCAAAGCAAATGCTAAAAGTTTTGTCTTGCTACAGGAGTAAAACTTGTGATTTTAGAGTTTGGTAACTTGAAAAGAGATGCTTCGGTGTCTCTTTTTTTTTTTTGTAATTAATAATTCGTTGATTTGTAAAGTTTTGGGGTTATATTGTTAGCGAATCTTTAATTTGAGTATAAACAAATTTGTTTATATTTGTACTATGGAAAAAAAGTTTGAAAGATATAAAGGAATCCATCCAGGAGCTGTTCTTAAGCGTGAATTAGATAAACGCAATTTGGCACAACGCCCATTTGCGCAATCTGTTGGTGAATATCCGCAGACACTCAACGCTATTATTCAGGGCAGACGAAATTTAACTACCAGTACCGCACTTAAAATAGAAAATGCTCTTCATCTTGAAGAGGGAACACTAATGATTCTGCAGGTATATTTTGATATTGAAAAGGAAAAGAAGAAACAGACAGTTTTGCATTATTATCCTAATGTAAAAAATTTAAGAAAAAGTTTGTTTTGGGATACAGATATTAATAAAATAGAATGGACAAAGCAGTCTAATGCTGTTATTAAGAGGGTTTTTGAGAGAGGAAATATTAGCGAGAAAAAAGAAATGGTAAGATTTTATGGAGCTTCCAAAATAAGACCAGTGCTGGATAAAATGATGGGTGAAAAAGAAGTTCGAAATACTAAAATGAAAAAGAATGATTCATTGGGAGACAGTTAATGATTTGCTTAAAGAGAGTCTTCAACAGTTAATGAAGGCTGAAGAATTGAAAGATTTCCGTTTGGTAGGCGGAACCGCGCTGAGTCTTCATAGAGGTCATAGAATGTCTATCGATATTGACCTTTTTACAGATGAAGACTATGGATCTGTAGATTTTGAATTAATTGAAAAGTATCTATTTAAAAACTTTGGTTACGTAGATCCAGGTTTTGGAGGTATTGTCGGAATCGGAAAATCATTTGTTATAGGAACTGACAAGGAGAATACTATCAAGCTTGATGTTTATTACAGTAATGACAAGTTTATTTATAAGCCTATCTTAACAAATGGAATAAGACTGGCGACCGTAGAAGATATTATTGCAATGAAACTTGATGTTGTTTTATATGGAGGTAGGAAGAAAGATTTTTGGGATCTTCACGAATTGTTGCCAGATTACACGATTTCAAATATGATTGCACTGCATAAACAACGCTGTGAATTTACTCACGACGAAGTAGCTATTTTAAGTAATTTTGTTGATTTTAGTTCTGCAGATGAAGATTTAGATCCTATATGTCTTAAAAACAAATACTGGGAATTTATTAAAGAAGATATTGAGGAAGCGGTTAAAAGAGAGAATTTATAAAATTGGACAATGCTTAATAATTTTTAAACAGAGATATAATTTAAAACGTTGCTTATTTCGGGTCAGATTCGTACATTGTTGCAAATTACAGAAACATGACTAAAAAAATAGAAGATTTAATTCCGCATAGGGCTCCGTTTCTCTTTGTTGATGAAATTATTTCTTATACAACGGAATCAATCATTGGTTTAAAGACATTTACAGAAAAAGATGCCTGGCTTCAGGGCAGTTTTCCAGATTTTAATTTTGTGCCTGGAACTATTTTAATCGAAGCAATGGCGCAGTGTGGCGGTGCCGGAATTAAACTTTTAGGAATTGCAGACGGCGTTTTTGGTTTAGTAAGTATGGATAATGTGGAGTTTTTTGGTGGTGTGGAGTTTAATAAACTGGTGAAATTTGTCGTGAAAAACATTCGCACAAGCGAAAAAATAATCAAGCAGTCGGGTGAGGCTTTTGATGAAGATAGGCTGATTATGAAAGGGGAATGGATGTGTGTGAAGCTTCAGTAGATAATAGAGACAAGATGTGAGAGGCAAGAGAATAGATTAAAGAGAATAGAGAATAGAGAATAGAGAATAGAAAATAGAGGCAAGAGGCAAGACTTCTGCAAGACTTTAGATAAAGAAAAAGCGTCCTAGAATTATCTAGGATGCTTTTTTACATTTTGGTGATGATGAATTCGCTTCGGCGATTGATTTGGTGTTGGGCTTCGGTACACGGAACTCCGTTTGAGCAGTTATTGATTAATTGGGTTTCGCCGTAACCAATGGCGCTTTCAATTCGTTCTGGTGCTACGCCTTGAGAAATTAGATAATCTCTCGTTGCTTTGGCTCTTCGGTCAGAGAGTTCTAAGTTGTATTGGTCGTCTGCGCGGGAATCGGTATGTGATTCTATTTTAATCACTACGGAGTTATACTGATGCATTAAGAGAACTACTTTATTTAATTCTATTGCAGCATCATAACGGATATCG